>DATAKE010000068.1:0-105414 GCA_036261745.1 Opitutaceae bacterium | reverse complement strand
CTTGGCGCGGGCGGTGGTGACGTAGGGTTTTTTCAATTCATCCAGCAGGTTCGCGCGCATCACGCGGATCATTCCCGCGGCGGAACCGCAGCCCAACACGACCACCGGAAGCCAGAGGTGTTTCCAAAGATCAACCGCCTTGGCCCAGCTCCACCCGGGCATGGTCGCGAATTCCGGGGAGAACAGTCCCGCAATATTCAACCCCAGCCATCCCTTCGCGAGATACATGACCACGAGCGCGAGGAGAAACGATGGCACGGACATGCCGAGAAATCCCAAAAACGTCAGCAGATAGTCCCCCGCGGAATATTGCCGTGTCGCCGAAAAAATTCCCATCGGCAGCGCGATCGCCCAGGTGAAAAGCACGGTCGCCAGCGAAACGATCAACGTGAGCACGATGCGATCGCCCACCACTTCGTTGACCGATTTCTCCTGTTCCATCGAAAGACCCAAATTGCCCTGGAGCAGTCCGGTGTCCGCCGCCTTGAAACTCGTGAACCACGTCAATCCAACCCACCGCGCGTAGCGCAGCGCCATGGGTTGATCCAGGTGAAAGCTGCGCCGCAGGTCCGCCGCCAGCTCGTCGTTACTCGGCGTTCCTTCCATCGCCAGCCGGGCGATGCGCGATTCCACAAAGTCCCCGGGAGGCAGTTGCACGAGGGTGAAAACAATCACCGACACCACGAACATGGTGGGAATCATGAGCAGCAGCCGGCGCCCGATGAACGGATGGCGGACCGCCACCAGCACGAGACCAACTCCCCCCACCGCCAGGAGCGTCCACCGGATGATTGCGCCGAGCACGTTCGACGTGGCGTTTTCCGTTCCACCGGGTGCGGCGACCGCGGTCGGCGACGGCGTGATCTCGACGATCGCCCGCTTGATTTGCGCCACGACCGCCGGCTCTTCCGTCGGACGTTCCCAATAATAGGTTTCGAGGCCCGCATTGCCCGGCGTCTGGAATTTCGAGCCAAACACGGCCGTGCGCGGCACATTGCGAAAACCGTTTTTCACCACGACCAGCTGGGGCGGTGGCGAGGAAATGCTGATCGTCCAGAGGTTCTCCGCGGCGATTTCCTGAATTTCATTGAAACGCGCAATGCGGGCGGACTCCGACGGCTCGTGATGCACCTCCTCGAGAATTTCCATGGCGCGGCGCAGCGGATGACTGGCAGGCGGCTCGATGGCATTCGGTCGCCGGGCGGCCGCGTCGCCATAGAGGCCGCTGTTTTGAAACCACACTCCGAAACCCGGTGCATAAAACGACTCGTAATAAGTCGGCACGAAATTTCGCGGCTCCACCAGCGGGTAGAATTCACTCTCTCCCGTCCACACGGTGAAATCGTGGCCGTAGGTGAGTTTCTCCTGCTCGAAAAGTTTCCGCGCCCGCGAGCGTTGAATCGCCCTGACTCCGACCGCCGCCCAGTCGTCGATCACAAACTGCGCCGGTCCTTCAGTCGTGTAGTCCGTGAGATTGATCACGAAAGTCATCCGCGTGCCGTCGGGGAAAAGCCGGTAGCCCTCGCGATCGCGCTGCTTCAAGCCCAGCTCGTCGAGCAGGCGGTTCGCGCGCCCCGGATCGTACTCGGTGAACGCCTTGTAGAGTTTCGCGTTGTGGTAGGGCGAGTCGGGCGGCGGCGCGATCTGGGCCGGCTCGGTCTGGCCATTGAACTCGGCCGCGATGATCGCGCGCCGGTTGATTGCGACCGACAACGCCTGCCGGAAGCGCGCCTCGTTGAGGAGCTCGTGTTTCCATTTCGTTTCGGGACGCGCCGGATCGACCCGCCGGTTCAGATTTGGGAAAAGGGTGAACAACGACTGCGTGCTGGGTTTCCAGTGGTAAACTTCGTACCCGTGTTTCGCGGCGGAGCCGAGGAGGAGGCTGTGTTCCTCATAGCGGATATGGCGGTCCTGCATCGAGGGCTCCCCGTTCGCGGCCGCGACCGCGATCAGGTTGTTCGTCTTGATCTCCATCACCAGCCGGTCGAGGTACGGCAGCTGGTTTCCCTGTTTGTCCACTGCGTAGTAGTAGGGGTTGCGAACGAACGTCTGCGGACTCGTCGGTTCGTAGGTGTGAATCACCCAGGGCCAGAGTCGCGGATGCTCCGGATTCAGATAAAATTTCATCTTCCGATACACGGCGACCGGGCTGGAAAGCTGGAGGGCTTCCATCGTTTTCCGGATGAGCGCCTGGTCGCCCAGCTCCGGATGATACTGCCGCAGATAATGCGCCGGCACGATGTGCTCGGTGTAGTCCTCGTAGTTCATGCCGACCGCGGCGAGCTGCTCGAGAAAGAGGGTGTTCGGCTCGTTGAAAACAAAGCGCACGCGCAACTCGTCGACTTTCTCGACGCGACCCAGCCCCTGCCCCGCCCGCATGAAGCGCGGCTGCACTTCGAAATATTTTATTTCGTGCTCATACCAGTAGCAGATGTCCTCGCTCGTCACCGGATGCCCGTCGGACCAGCGCATCCCGCGCCGCAACGTGAAGGTATACGAACGGAAATCGGGCGAGATCTCCCACTCCTTCGCCACATGAGGCACGAGCGGATAGCCCTGCGGCGACCAGCGCACGAGATTCGACGCGGAAAGACGCCAGTAAATCGTGCTGAAATCCTGGGCTGAATTCACGAGGCGGTACCACGTGCCCCCGTAACGGCCGGCGCCCTCGACTCCTTCCATCACCACCGGCTCGGAGCCGACGCGACTGCCCACCGGCGGAAGTTTTCCTTCGCGAACCAGTTCGGCGAGCAACGGCGCCTCGCGCTTCGGCCACCACGCGGCGCGCGTCCGCTGCGAATAATCCACCGTCTGCGCAATGATCACCGGATGCGCGGTGTTCACCCGCAGCGCGCTCACCCGCGCCGCTTCCACCACCGCCAGCTCCGCGGCCGGCGGCGGAGTCGGGGTTGTTTTCAAATCGGGACGCAGCGCCGCTCCCGCCAGATACAGGATTCCCGTAAAACCCACCGCGGCACAGAGGAACCCGAAAAAAATGACCAGGAAACGCTTCTTCACGGGCGGGGAGGGCCGCAGAAAAAACTCGGGCTGCCCTGAACGCAACGCTCTTCCGACTCCCGCCAGCCCGGGCTCGCGCTTGCCAACCCGCCGGACGCCCACGAGCGTATGCGCCTTCCCCATGTCCTCCCCCATCACCCGTCGAAACGCGCTCAAAACCCTCGCCGGCGCCGCCGCGCTCACCACGCTCAGCCGTGCCACCGCCGCCGAAGAAAAATCCCCTGCCATGTCTTCCTCCCCCGCCGCCGCCGCGTCAGCCGAAGGATTCCGCCAGTCCGTCTGCAAATGGTGCTTCAAGGACATCCCGCTCGAAACCTTCGCACCGGCTGCGAAACAGATGGGGCTCGAGTCCGTCGAGTTGTTGAACCCCGAGGACTTTCCGACGCTCAAGAAGAACGGCCTTTCCTGCGCGATGGTGAACTACCCCTCCGGCAAAACGCCCCAGGGCGTTTCGGTGGGCGGCATCACGAAGGCTTTCAACCGCCTCGAGCATCACGACACGCTCGTCGAGCTCTACGAGAAACGCATCGCGGAAACCGCGGACGCCGGTTTCGAAAACCTCATCTGCTTTTCGGGCAACCGCGAAAAAATGGACGACCAGCAGGGCCTTGAAAACTGCGTGACCGGTCTGAAGCGCATCCTCGCCTCCGCCGAAAAGCGCGGCGTCACGATCGTGATGGAGCTGCTCAATTCCAAGGTGAACCACAAGGACTACATGTGCGACCGCACGCCGTGGGGCGTCGAGCTCGTGAATCGCCTCGGCTCCGAGCGTTTCAAGCTGCTCTACGACATCTACCACATGCAGATCATGGAAGGTGATGTGATCCGCACGATCCGCGAGAACGCGAAATACTTCGCGCACTACCACACCGCCGGAAATCCGGGCCGCAACGAATTCGAACCGCAGGACAACCAGGAGCTCAACTACGTGCCGATCATGCGCGCGATCAAGGCGACCGGTTTCAAGGGCTTCGTCGGCCAGGAGTTCATCCCGAAGCGGGACCCTCTCGCCTCGCTCCGCGAAGCCGTGAAGTTGTGCGCCGTGTAGTCATCCGGCCGCCTTCCACTGCATTCCCACCCGCGCGGCATCGTGAAAAAAATCGGCCGCTGGCTCCTGCTCGGGTTCGGAATCTCCCTGGTGATCTCGGCGGTGTTGAACATCGTCGGCGCGCTCAAGCTGATCGAGCCCTCCGATGCGGAGTCCCTCGGGATCACCCGCAACGAAATCATTGGCATGTATCTCTTCCCGCTTGTCGGAGGACTTGTGCTGATCTGGCTCGGTGCGAGACGGCCCAAATAACCCCGCCTCAGCTGTCGGTGTCCCGCGATGATCTCCTCTTTGTCCTTGCGGGAGTTCCGCTCAGCGGGGCAACGCAGCAATCCATCCGGCCTGCGCCGGCCGCACGGCGCGCGCCGTTCAAGCTTCGCAGCGGTAACCGACGCCGTGCACGGTCACGAGCGTGACCGGCGACTCCGGTTCAGCCTCCACTTTTTTTCGCAGCTGCGCCACGTGCTGATCGAGCGTCCGCGTCGTGCCGAAATAATCGACGCCCCAAACCGCGTTTAACAGCGCGTCTCGCGTCAAGACCTCGCCCGCGTGTGCGGCGAAGGTCTCCGCAAGTTTCAATTCCCGCGCGGTGAGCGGGCTGGTTTGTCCGCCCACCGTCGCCGTAAATTTCCGCCGGTCGATTTGCGCGGCGCCAAGCTTAAAAACCGGCGGCAGCGCCGCGGCCGGCTCGGCGGCGGTGCTCCGGCCCCGGCGCAACAGTGCTTCGACCCGCGCCAGCAGTTCATGCACGCCAAAAGGCTTCGTCACGTAGTCGTCCGCGCCCAGTTTCAAGCCGACCACCTTGTCCACTTCCTCCCCTTTCGCCGTGAGAAACAGCACGGGCACCCGCACTTCGCGGGCCCGTAACTCCCGGCAGACATCGTAACCGCTCTTTTTCGGCATCATCACATCGAGCAGGACGAGGTCGAATTTCTCCTGCGGAAAAAGCTTCAGCGCCTGGGCTCCGTCCACGGCCGCGGTGACGGCGTAGCCTTCGCTCTCCAGGGTCGCCACCAGCCCAAGGCGGATATTGGCGTCGTCTTCAGCAATCAGGATTTTTGCTTTCATCGAAAGAGTCCCCGTCTCCTCACTCCAATAAACCGCCGGTGCTTCTCCGGAACATGTCACTTAATAAGTGACATGTTCCGGAAAGGGGCGGGTGGAAGCAGGAAGGTTTCATGGCAGCTCCAAAATAAATTCCGCGCCCGCGCCCGCACGGGACGCGTAGCGGACTTCGCCTCCGAGTCCGCGGGCGAGCTGCCGCGCGATGCTCAAGCCGAGGCCGGCCCCGCTCTTCTCCGCGGTGAGCGCATCGTCCACGCGATGAAACTTCTCGAAGATCCGCTCCCGGTGTTCCACCGGCACCCCGGGCCCGCGATCGGCCACCCGCACTTCCGCTCCGCCCTTCCCCCGCGGCACAAGCGTGACCGTCACTTCCCCTCCCTCGGCGGCATACTTGCACGCGTTGTCCAAAAGATTGAGCACGATCTGTTCAACCGCGTCGCGATCCGTGGTCAGCGGCACCGGGGTCGCCGGCAGTGCCCGGTGCAGCGCCAGCCCGGCTTCCGCGAGCCGCGGGGCATGGGTGTCGAGCAAGCGCGTGAGTTCGACCGCAAGATCCACCTGCTCGCGCGCATATTTCTTTTTTCCCTGCTCGAGCCGGCTGAAATCGAGCGCGTTGTTCACCAGGCGGGCGAGCCGCTGCGTTTCGCGCGCGATGGTCCGCAAATAATCCCCACCCTGCGCCGCATCGCGCACGCGGCCCTGCTCGAGCAGCTCGGCATAGAGCCGGATGGTTGTGAGCGGCGTTTTAAACTCATGCGACACATTCGCCACGAACGAGGTCTTCTGCGCCGCCTCGGCTTCGCTCCGCCGTGCCTGCAACAGCAGCAGCGAACCGCCCGAGAGGATGGCCACGATGAAGGTCCCGATCAGCAGCGCTCCCACGAGAAAGAACCCGCCACCCGCTCCACGGCCCGCTTCGATATCGCTCACAAAGCCCACGACCTCCCAGCCCGGCAGGGCGCCCGGAGCGAGCGGCACCGTGACCGCCGGCTGCTCCCGTTTGGTCAGGCGCACCTCGACACTCGAATTGTAGGTTTTGCTCTGCAGCACCGCGCCGCCCGTCTCCCGCAGCGCAAACGCATTCGCGAAATCGCCCTCCTTCGGCAGCACATCGCCGAGGCGGGCCGCGAAGGCGGCGAGTTTCACCTCCACACCGATCACCTGCCCCGACCCGCCGATCTGCCGCCAGCCGATCACGTGCAGGCGGTTTCCATCGTGCCACGGAACCCACCCGTCGCGCTCCGGCACGGCGCCCGCATTCACGCTTTTCTTCATCGCCTGCCCCTGCGAGGCGAGTTCGTTGATCGAGTTCCGGGTGTTCAGCACTTGCTGCACATTCGCGCCAACGTCCTTGCGCACCTGCCGGTCTTCTTCCGATTCGAGTTTCGCGGCCTGCAACAGTCCCCGCCAGGGCGCACCTGCGGCGAGCCACGCTCCCACCCACTGACGAACTTCACCGCCGGCCGCCACCGGCCGCAGGACACGATCGTCGCGCGAAAGCCGGAAGGTCGCCCCCACGAGCGGATTTTCGCGCTCCCAGTTTTCGAGAAATGCGTCGGGGTTCGTCGCCGGCGCCTCGCGCAGCGTCGCCATCAGCCCGGTTTGCACGTCGCCGACCAGCAGCTCCACGTTCTCGGCGATGAGTCGAGCCCGCGCCTCAATCGCTTCGCGGCGCGATTGAGACGCCACCCGCGCCTGTTCGTCGAGACGCGCCTGCTCCCGTCGCAACAGCCACAGCGCCCCCGTGCCCACGGCAAGCGTCGGCAGCAAAAGCAGCAGCCAGTAAAGCACTCCGCGATGGAAACCGACGCTCATTGAATCGGGGTTTTACGGACGGACCGGCGGCAACACAACGCCGAGTTGTCGCGCCCGCGCGAGGTAAGCCAGAGCGTAACGGTCGTCCCGCCAGCGCTTGCCACCGTCGGCCGCGAACTCGCGCACCAACGTTTCCTCGAAGTCCGGCATCAGCACTTCGGTGCGTCCCACGAGCACGCGTTCGAGTTTTTCGGGCTGCGGTGAAATCGAAATCGGCAGCACGCGATCGGTGAACGCCCGCGGCACGATCCAGAAAACGCGCAGCCCTTCCCGCTCGAAATAGCTTTCACGCCAGGTCTCCATCATCGCCTTCGCCTCCTCCGGTGTGAGGCCCGCCCGCACCAGAGCCTCCGGCAAATGGATGAGCCGGGCAGGCGTGGGCTCGAACGCGTCGAAATCCTTCGGCAGCGCCACCGTCCAATCTCCTCCCGCCGCCAACTCGCCGTTCCAGGCAAGACAGTGGAATTTTCCCTCTGGCCTGCCGGGGCGCTTTTCGTAGACGCAGACGAACGGGATCAGCTCCGCGCCTAAATTCTCAATCGTCACGGCGCCGTCCGAAGCCGTGACCCTCAACGGCAGCGCGAAATTCCCCACCCCTCGGTAGAAAATAAAACCCTCCGTCCCGCCCTTGGCTCCCCGGATTTTATTGGCGGCCGCCACCCGCGCCCTTTTCCAATGCTCAATCGAGGGGAAAGCCGTCCGCAGCTCCGGCGTTTCCCACTTCTGTTGCACCGGGTCCTCGTCCATCGCACCCGGCGCAAGCACATCGACCCGCCACGAAGCGGAGCCGTTGTAGCCCTTCGCAAAATCGATCGGCGGCATCGGCACGACATGCGGCTCGTTCACCGCCGCCGGATTTCTCACGGCCATCACGGGCGCCGAGACCACTTCGCCCGCGGTGCGCTCCGGATACCACTGGCTGATCGACCCGCCTTCAAAGCGAACCTCGATGTCCACCGTCTGCGGCAGGGGGGAATAGAAATAAATCACCGGCGTTTCCATCTTCACGGTCACGTTCGCGAGAGGGCGGCTCCAGCCCTTGTTGGCCGGTGAAAAACCGGAGTGGCTGTGCACGAAGGGCGGGAGCGCGTGCTCTTCCTGCTCCAACCCCGGGAGCAAAACGCCATCGGACCCGCTCAGGGTCGTGAACGTGCCCCACTCATGCACCACCAACGGCTTCGCGCCTGAGAACTCCTGAGCCGCGGCGCCGGCCGCCGCCGCGCACAACAGGCCGAGGGTGAATGAAATTTTCATCGGAAGGTTTCGGTGTCGTTTTCAGCGGCCGGAACTCGACTGCTGGTTTTTCGTCTGCGCGCTGTCGTTCCGGTAACTTTTGCGATCGGCGTTGTTCAAGCCCTGCGTCTCCAGCTTCACCGCTTCCACGAGGTTCGTGTTCACCAGGTTCAGCACCGAAACGTTGTTGTAGGTCTTTCCCATCGCTTCGAGCTCCGCGTTCCGCTCGCGCAGCTGGCGTCCGGCTTCCTCCCGCCGGTTCGCATCGACGAGGGCGATGGAGGCGTCCTTCGCCATCGCCGTCACATTCACCGCATAGTCGGCCTGCACCTGGTGATTCGCCGACGCGATGACTTCTTCCCGGCTGGCCGTAAACCGCACCGCCCCCTTGGCGCGGGCGGTGTTCGACCGCTGGGTCCGCGCGTCCTCGTACGTGAGGCTCGCGCTCGCGATGTCGATTTCAGCCCCCGCGGCGTGCGACGTCACCTCGACTTCGACGAGCGCGAATTTTTCCTGCCCGCCGTAAAGCTGGTTGAGTTCCACCTCGGCGCGCTGGCCGCGGATGGATCCTTCGCGACCGACAAACGCGATCGGACGCACGCCCTCGGGAAACTCGACCGTCAGCACGAGACGGCGCGCCACCACGCTGAGCACATCGCCCAGCTCCGCGTTGAAGATCCGCGAGAGGTCGCGGCTCGACTCGACGAAGTAGGTGTTGCCATCGCTCTTCTGCGCCAGGCGCGTCATGAGGTCCTCGTTGAACCCGAGGCCGACTCCGATCGTGCTCACGGAAATTCCTTCCTTCAACAAGGCCGCACCGAGCCGCGCAAAATCCTCGGGGTGACTCGGGCCCTCGTTGGCGAGGCCGTCGGACAGCAGCACGATGCGATGCACGTAGCGCCGGTCCTCCAGATTCCGGCGCAGTTCCGCGGCTCCCTGCGTCACGCCCGCATAGATCGCGGTGCCGCCCCGGGCTTGGATGGAGTAAATCCGGGACTCCAGTTCGCGTCCGTTGCCGACCCGGCAGGCCGGGATGAGTGTGTCCACGCGGTTGTCGAAGACCACGAGCGAGAACACATCGTCGGCCGACAGACGGCGCACGGCCTCAAGCGCGGCTTCCTTGGCATGCGCCAGTTTCTCGCCGCTCATCGAACCCGAGCGATCGAGCACGAGCGTGAGATTCACGGGCGTGCGCGTTTCTGCGCGCGGGGGCCGCACGCAGTCGAACGCGACTTTGACAATCGCCTTCTCCCTGCCGCCGACGGGGAGCATGGGGCGATCGAGTTCGATGCGCAGGCGCACGGGCTGGTCGGTCGAGGGGGATTTTGCGGAGAGGACTAGCGACACCGCGCAAAAACACGCAGCCGCGACCGAGGAGAGGAGATAATGTTTCATGGGAATCAGTGGTTTGACGGTGAGAGTTAACCACAACCCGCCTCCGCGCTTGTCACGGGAGGGTCAGCAAGTTGTCAGGGAATTGTCATGCGTTCCGTTCGAACCGCGGGCACGCGCGCCGGTCGATCCCGGAGTGCGGAAACTTTTCCTCCTTTCTCCCGCCAAGGTCAGCGGCGCGCGCGCCGGGCTTCTGCTCAACCCGAAGGCGCCGTTCGCGCTCGCCCGGCAGTTTCGGAGCGAGGGATTGCCGCTCGCCGTCGTCTTCGCCTTCGCGAGCGGGCTCTATTTCCGGGGGAAAATCACCTATGCCCGCCACTTCGCGAACGAAAGCGAGGGGGAGCTGGTTCGGGTGATCACCACGAATTCCGGCCTCGTCGATCCCACGTTGCGAATCACGCCTGACGACCTTCGGGCGTTCGGCGCCGTGGACATCGACGCAGAGGATCCGCGGTATCACGAACCCCTTCGTCGCGACGCGAAGGCGCTCGCCCGCAAACTGGCGAAAGATGGCCGCGCCGTGCTGCTCGGCAGCATTGCGACCGCCAAGTACCGCGACGTGCTGCTCGAGTGTTTCGGCGAACGGCTGGTTTTCCCGGGCGATTTCGTCGGACGCGGCGACATGAGCCGCGGCGGTCTGCTGCTGCGAGCCGCGAGAAACGGGGTCGAGCTGCCCTACCTCGGCGTCGCCGGTGCCGTTTTCAAAGGCAAACGCGCGAAGCGCATTTCAGAGATGTGACGCCGAGCTCACTTCGCCCTCAGCGCACGAAGCTGAGCGCACCCGTTTGCCAGATCCACGCCATGCTCGCGAGCGCGACGGCATTCCAACCCAGGAAGAAAAAGCGCATCTGCGCGGCGGTGTAGGGGCGATCGCGCCAAAGCACGAGGGCGTCGAGCAGGAACCAGACGGCCGCCAGTCCAAGCGCACCGCCGACGAGTGGATTTTTGAAGAACGCGAAGACGACCCCGCTTTCCGCCGCCAGAAACGCGACAAGCAAAACCTTCGTGCGGGTGACACCGAGCACGCTCGCCGTGGTGCGCCGCCCCGCCGCGCGATCCGGCCCGATGTCCATGATCTCGCCGAAAAGGTGGGAGTGCATCGCAAACAGCCCGCCGAACACAAAGGTCGGCCACGGCAGCTGCGGCACCTGGTTGAGCCAGCTGCTGCCCACAAAAACGAGCAGGTAGCCAAGCTGGTTGAAAAGCTCGAAGGGCGGCCGGCCTTTCAGGCCCGACGGAGGGAAATGATTGTAGAGGACCGTGGCCGCGAACAACGCGGCAAACCACACCGCCATCCTTGGTCCCTCGATCAGGGTGAAAATCACCACGAAAGGAAGCTGTACGAAGGCGATGACCCACGGCAGGCGGCCGAGCTGATCCGGCGTGCCCCGCGCCCCGAACAGCAGCGAATCTTTGCGCGGGTTGAACCGATCGGTCTCGGTGTCGACGAGGTCATTCCAGCCGTAGAGCGCGAACCCGAGGCCGATGCTGAAGTAAATTGCGCCGAGCCAAAACCGTCCCGAGTCCAGCACCGGGACCCGCGCCAGCGGCAGCAAATAAAACCAAAGCTGGGTAAGCCAGAATCCGGGCCGCGAGACCTTCAGCAGATAACCCAGCTCCGCGCGGCCGGAGGCAATGCTTGTCATTCTGAGCGGAGCGAAGAATCCATCAGGAGATTCGATGCCGTTACCGGGAGCGCGAATCCCACGGGTTTCTTCGCTGCGCTCAGAATGACAGTCTTGAAAGTCACAGCTACATCGCGGCCAGCAAGCGGCGCAGCGTTTCGTCGACGAGCTTCGGGTTCGCCTTGCCCTTCGCCGCTTTCATCACGGGCCCCTTGAACGCATTGATTGCGCTCTCCTTGCCGGCCTTGAATTCGGCGAGCGCCTTCGCGTTCGCGGCGATCGATTCGCGGCACCACTGCTCGAGCTCGCCGGCATCCGTCGGCACCGCCTTCAGGCCGCGCTTCTCGGCAATCGCTTCCGGCATCTCGCCGCTCGCAAACATGTCGGTGAAAATTTCCTTCGCGGCATTGGTGAGGATCACGCCGCTCTCGATGAGCTTCACCAGGGCGGCGACGTGAGCGGGACGAACCTTGGAGTCGGCCAGCTCGATCTTCGCGTTGCCGGTTTCGCGGAGCAGGTCGTTGACGATCCAGTTTCCCACCGCCTGGGCTTTGCCCGGGCCGGCGAGCTTCGTCGTCTCCTCGAAAAAGTCGCTGAGCGCACGATCCCAAACGAGGACGGAGGTGATCGTGTAAGGGACCTGATATTGCTCGAGAAACCGCCGCTGCTTGTCGAACGGCAGCTCGGGGCATTCGGCGCGGAGGCGGGTCTTCCAGGCTTCGTCCACTTTCACCGGCATGAGATCGGGATCGGGGAAATAACGGTAGTCGTGCGCCATTTCCTTCGACCGCAGCGACTGCGAGGTGCCGGTCTGGCCGTCGTAGTCCCGCGTTTCCTGAACGAGCGTGCCGCCGCTCTCGACCACGGCGATCTGTCGCTTGATCTCGTGGGCGATGCCGTCGCGCACGAAGGAAATCGAGTTGAGGTTCTTCAGTTCCACCTTGGTGCCGAGGTGCGTGGCGCCGACAGGGCGGATCGAGATGTTCGCGTCGCAGCGGAGCTGCCCCTTCTCCATGTCGCAGTCGGAGATGCCGCCGTAGATCATCGTCGCCCGCAGCGAGGTGAGATAGGCGAACGCCTCCTCCGCCGTGTGCATCGCGGGGTCGGAAACAATCTCCATCAAGGGGGTTCCGGCACGGTTGTAGTCGACGAGCGACTCGGTCGC
Source organism: Opitutaceae bacterium (assembly GCA_036261745.1). Classification (GTDB taxonomy): domain Bacteria; phylum Verrucomicrobiota; class Verrucomicrobiia; order Opitutales; family Opitutaceae; genus DATAKE01. The sequence goes on along the minus strand of DATAKE010000068.1, from coordinate 93,053 downwards.
GCCGTGGTTGAGCTTGCCGACGTCCTCCTCGAGGTGGATGCGGGTGAGCGGAATCTTTTTGTGTTCGCCCATGATGTTCCGCGCGGAACCGGGCAGCTCGATCTCGACCGACCCGCCGAGGCACATTGGCTGGTCGTACTGGGAAATTTGGTAGTTCTTCGGCGAGTCGGGATAGAAATATTGCTTCCGGTCCCATTTGCAGACGGGGGCAATTTCGCAGCCGAGCATGAGCCCCGCCTTGATGATGGCATCGAGCGCCGCCTTGTTCATCACCGGCAGCACCCCGGGCAACGCGAGCACGACGGGGTCGGTCAGCGTGTTCGGCTCGTGCCCATAGCCCGCGGCGACGCGCGTGAAGATTTTCGAATTGGTCTTCACCTGCACGTGAACCTCCAACCCGATGACGGCTTCGTATTTCATTTGGGGAGAGGAATTGAAGAGGAGGAAAAATTAGCCACAGAGGACACAGAGCTCAGACACAGAGTTCACAGAGCCAGGCGCCGTAAACCGTGTTTGGTGAGTAAAGTGGTTCGAAAATTGAATAGGAGACCTATCCGGCAGGCGGTGAAACGTAAGTAGGTCAGAACTTGCGCCTCATGCACGTCGAGGAGCGTGTCGACGGCCTTGAGTTCGACCACGACACTCTTACCGACCAGAAAATCCAGCCGATAGGCATCCTCGATCATGAGGTCTTTGTATCGCTCCTCAAAAGGCAGTCGCCTGGGACCGAGTTCATAAGCCAGCGCTTTTTGATAGGCACTTTCGAGGAGTCCAGGCCCCAGTTCTTTGTGAACTTCAATCGCCGCTCCACTGATCTGTTCGGTGAGCTGATTGGTCTCTAAATTCATTGGATCGTGCTCCGTGAACTCTGTGTCCGAGCTCTGTGTCCTCTGTGGCAAAATCAGAGTTTGGGATGCCGCGCATGCCAGTCATGCCCCTTTTCAAACGCGTTTGCGATCGCCAGCAGGTTCGCCTCTTGAAACGGCTGGCCGATGAGCTGGAGGCCGATCGGTAATCCGGACTTCGTGAAGCCGCACGGCACGCTCATGCCGGGCAATCCAGCGAGGTTCACGCCGATGGTATAGATGTCGCAGAGATACATCGCGAGCGGATCGGACTTTTCCCCGATCTTGAACGCGGGGATCGGCGACGTCGGCGTGAGCAGTGCGTCGACCTCCTTGTACGCGTTGAGGAAATCCTGGCGGATCAGCGTCCGGACTTTTTGCGCGCGCAGGTAGAACGCGTCGTAGTACCCGCTCGAGAGCACGTAGGTGCCGAGGATGATGCGACGCTTCACCTCCGCGCCGAAACCCTCGGCGCGCGACTTGAAGTAGAGGTCGACTACATCCTTCGCGTTCTTCGAGCGGTGGCCGTAGCGGATGCCGTCGTAGCGCGCGAGGTTCGACGAGGCCTCGGCGGTCGCGATGATGTAATAGGTGTCGAGGCAGTATTGGGTGTTCGGCAGCGAGACCTCTTTAATTTCGCAGCCCTGCTTTTTGTAGAACGTGATCGCCTGCTCCACCGCCGCGCCGACTTCCGGGTCGAGGCCGGCGCCGAAATATTCCCGGGGAATGCCAAGCCGCCACGGTCCTTTGCGCTGCTTCAGTTCCGACCGGTAGTCCGGAATTTCCGCCTTGAACGATGTCGAGTCGCGCTCGTCGTGACCGGCGATCGCGCCGAGCATGATCGCGGCATCTTCGACGTTGCGCGAAAACGGGCCGATCTGGTCCAGCGACGAAGCAAACGCGATGAGTCCGTAGCGCGAAACGAGGCCGTACGTCGGCTTGAGTCCAACCACGCCGCACAAGGCGGCCGGCTGCCGGATCGAGCCGCCGGTATCGGAGCCGAGCGTGGCAATCGCCTCTCCCGCCGCGAGGGCGGCGGCGCTTCCGCCCGACGAGCCGCCGGGCACCCGCGTGAGATCCCACGGATTCGACGTCGGGCCGTTCGCGGAGTTTTCCGTCGAGGAACCCATCGCGAATTCATCGAGGTTCAACCGGCCCCAGATCACCGCGCCGGCGTTTTTGAGTTTCCGTGTAACCGTCGCGTCGTAGGGCGAGACGAAGTTCGCGAGCATCTTGCTCGACGCCGTCAACGGCTGGCCTTCCACCGCGATCACGTCTTTCAACCCGACCGGAATTCCCTCGAGCGGTCCCCTCGCCTGCCCGGCGGCCAGGCGTTTGTCGGACTCCGCCGCCTGCGCCAGCGCATCGGGCTCGGCGAAGGAGTTGAATGCCTTCACCCGCGGCTCGACCGCCTGGGTGCGGGCGACCACGGCTTTCGTCAGCTCGACGGCGGAAATCTTTTTCGCGGCGAGCAGCGCCGAGAGATCGCCGATGGATTTGAAAAAAAGTTCGTCAGGCATGGCGGCTCATTCGACGACCTTCGGAACCGCGATCATGTTCTGCCGCTGCACGGGGGCGTTTTTCAACGCGAGCTCGACGGGCAGGCCCGGCCGCGCGACATCCTCGGCCCAGACATTGTGGACCGGAAACGCGTGCGCCGTGGGCTCAACGCCCGACACGTCCACTTTTCCGAGTTGCTCGATGTGATGCAGCACATCGCCGAGTTGCTGGGCGTATTTCGCCTTTTCCTCGGGCGTCAGCTCGAGCCGGGCAAGATGCGCGACGTGATCGATGTTAAGGTTAGGGTCTGAAGGCATGGCAGGTTAATAAACCACAGAGGCACAGAGAGCACAGAGGCAAACAACCGCTCTGACTCTGTGTCCTCTGTGCCTCTGCGGTTCACCAATCATTTTCGGATCTGGTAGTTCGTGGTTTTGACCAGCTCTTCCCGAATCCTGGTGAACACGGCATTCACCTCGTCATCGGTCAGCGTCCGGTCGGTCGCGCGAAACACGAAGGAGAACGCGAGGCTCTTCGTGCCCTCGGGGAGGCCCTTGCCCTGGTAGACGTCGAACACGCCGACGGTCTCGAGCGCGAAGGCGTTGCCCACAGCGGCCCGCGCAATCTTCGCGAGATTCTTGCGGACCTCATCGGCGCGCGTGGCCGCCTCCACAACGACGGCGAGGTCGCGCAGCGCGGCGGGTTGCAGGCTGAAATCCGCGTGACGACGGCGCACGGCGTCCGCGGTGATCTTCTCGGGAAGAATCGCGAAGATGCCGGCGTAGACTCTACCTTCGATGCCGAGCGATTTGACCATCGCGAGATTCAGCAGGCCGAAGCGGGCGGTCCAGCCGTGAGCGATCTCACCCGCGGCGGCCGACTGACCCTCTTGGAATCCAAAGGACGAATCGCCACCGACCGCGCCCAGGGGCTGCCGGCCGAAATCGATGCCAGCGGCGGACGCCAGGGCCGAGACGTGATGTTTCACCGAATAGAAATCGGGGGCGGCGCGAGGCAGCCAGGCGCGTTCACCGGATGACTCGGCGATGACGAAAGCCACCGACGCACATTCGAGGTTCTGCCCGTTGTGCTCGATGAAAACCCGGCCCGTCTCACAAAGCCGAGAAACCGCCACGCCGCGCGACTGGTTTAACTTGAGCGCGTCGAGCAGGCCGGTGACGAGTGTCGGTCGAAGATGCGACTGGTCGTCGACGAAGGGATTGGCGAGCGCGAGTCCCGCGACCGCGGTCTGCGGGACCCACGCGGCGATTTCCTTCGCGGGGCGAAGCGTGTAGTTCACGCATTCGTGGAAATCGTGGCCGACGAGGTAATCGGTGACGCGGCGGTTGAAGAGAACAATGGGATCGTCCTCACGCACGAGGCCTGGCGACGTCACGACCGTGGCGGGAATTTTCTCGGTGCCGTAAAGCCGCAGGGCCTCCTCGACGAGGTCGATCGGGCGGTCGAGATCGTCGCGCCAGGTCGGAATGCTGATCGTCCACGCGATTCCGCGCACCGGTTCCTCGGTGGGTTCTTCGCGCGTGATCGTGAGCTCGAGCGACTCGAAGGCCGCACGCATGTCGTCCGCGGGAATGCTGAAGCCGAGTTTTTCGCAGATGTAGGCGTGCGTGACGACGACCTCGCGCTGCCAAGGCACTTCGCCGCCGGTGCGGAAAACGGGACCGACGACCTTCCCGCCGGCGATCTCGGTGATGAGATCAACGGCGCGCCAGGCGGCCTCGAGCGAACCGTGGGGATCGACGCCGCGTTCGTAGCGATAGGAGGAATCCGAGGAGAGCCCGAGCTTGCGCGACGTCCAGCGCACCGACTGGCGTTTGAAAATCGCGCATTCAAGCACGAGGTCGGTCGTGTCCGGACTCACGCCGGAATTTTCGCCGCCCATGATGCCGGCGACGACGACCGGCTTTGCCGCGTCAGCGATCACCAGCGTGCGGTTGGTCAGCGTCCGCTCCTTGCCATCGAGCGTCGTGATTTTTTCCCCGTCGGCAGCGTGGCGGACGACGATCTGGCTGCCGCCGAGCTTCTTTGCATCGAACGCGTGCAACGGCTGCCCGGTCTCGAGCATCACGTAGTTGCCGATGTCGACGATGTTGTTGATCGGCCGGACGCCGACCGCACTGAGACGCTGCTGCATCCACGCCGGGCTGGGAGCGATTTTGACGCCGGTGATGACGTGCGCCGAATAGAGCGGGCAGTCCTCCGGTGTGTCGACGCGAACGCCGGAGAGCAGATCTTTCCGCTCGGGGGCCTCGTCGCGCAGAATCCCGCGGAATTTCTCCTGCGGGTAAAGCAGGGGAAGTTTGAACCATGCCCCCAGCTCGCGCGCGATGCCGAGATGCGAGAGGCAATCGGGGCGGTTCGGCGTGATCTCGATGTCGAACACCGTGTCGCCGGGCGGAAGCACCAGGTTGATCGGCGTGCCGAGCTCGGGGCGGCCTTCGAGGATGAGAAGACCCGCGGCGTCCTCGGAAATGCCGAGTTCCTTGGCGGAGCACATCATGCCGTCGGAGGATTGCCCGCGGATCTTCGACTGCTTGATTTCGAAATTGCCGGGGAGGATCGCTCCCGGCAGCGCGACCGGGATGCGGTCTCCGACCTTATAATTTTGCGCGCCGCAGACGATCGTCTTGACGCCGCCGGCGGAACCGATGTCGACCTGGCAGACGGAAAGCTTGTCGGCGTTCGGATGCTTGTCGCGCACGAGAACCTCGCCGACCACCACACTGGAAAGCTGGGGCGCGCCGGTGCGGATGACCTGTTCGACCTCGAAGCCGAGGAAGGTGATCGCGCGGCAGATCTCGTCGACCGAAGCGTCGAGCTGAACGTAATCCTTGAGCCAGTTGAGGGAAATTTTCACAGGAAAGAATTTGAAGCGCGAAGACGCTAAGTTCGGAGCTAAGAAATTTGGTTTGGGTTCGGACCTTTGCGACTTCGCGTCTTTGCGCTTAACTCGGATTCTCAGGCGAATTGTTTCAGGAAGCGGAGGTCGTTTTGGTAGAAGTACCGGATGTCATCGATGCCGTAGAGGAGCATCGCGAGGCGCTCGAGGCCCATGCCGAACGCGTAGCCGCTCCAGACTTCCGGATCGTAGCCGACGCCCGCAAACACCGAGGGATCGACCATGCCGCAGCCGCCGATCTCGATCCATTCCTTCTTCACTTTCGGAAGATGCTTCGCGCTGAGGTCCACTTCGAAGCTCGGCTCGGTGTAGCCGAAATAGTGCGGGCGGAAACGCGTCTTCGTGTCTTTGCCGAGCAGCGAGGCGAAGATGTAGTCGAGCAGCGCCTTCAGGTCGCGAACGGTGACGTTCTTGTCGACGTAGAGACATTCGAGCTGGTGGAAATTCGCCGAGTGCGTGGCGTCGCTGGTGTCGCGGCGGTAAACACGTCCGGGCGAAACGATCCGGATCGGCGGCTCGCCCTTGAGCATCGTGCGGATCTGGACCGACGAGGTGTGCGTGCGAAGGAGGTATTTCTCCTCCGGTGTTTTTTTGGAGACATTCCCGAAACGGGAGGATTCCGGAAAATAGAAGGTGTCCTGGGCGTCGCGCGCGGGGTGGTCGGCGGGCGTGTTGAGCGCGTCGAAACAGTAGTACTCCGTCTCGACCTCGGGGCCGTCCGCCACGGTGAACCCGACTTTGCGGAGAATGCGGCACATCTCTTCGCGAACCAGCGTGAGCGGGTGATAGGTGCCGGGACCGGCGTCGGGTGAAGGCAGGCTCGGATCGATCGCGGGCCCGAGCTGGGCCTGGAGTTCGGCGGCCTCGATGCGGGCGAGGCCGGCGTCGAGGAGCGATTGAATCTGCGTTTTGGTTTCGTTGATCAGCTTGCCCATCGCCGGCCGCTGTTCCTTGGGCACGGCGCCCATCTGCTTCATCAGCGCGGTAAGCTCGCCGTTCGGACCGACGAAGCGGGCCTTCGCGGCCTCGAACTCCGGGCGCGTTTTTAACGCGGCGAGATCAGCCTGCGCTTTGGCAACAAGGGCGGTGAGGGTTTCTTGCATGGAAACAAAAAATTGAACCACAGAGGCACGGAGAGCACGGAGAAAGACAGGATGATGAAAAAAATTCCACTCTCCGTGTCCTCTGTGTCTCTGTGGTTAAAACAAAAGAGGACGGCGCCCGGTGGGGCCCGTCCTCCGTAGAGTAAGAGAGGCGAGCCTTGGCCCGGCTCGCGTTTGTCAGATCAGGCTTTGCTGGCAGCCTTCGTCTTCAACGCGTCCTGGGCTTGTGTGACCAGGCCGGTGAAGGCGATCTCATCGCGAATCGCGATGTCCGAAAGAATCTTCCGGTCGAGGCCGATGTTCGCGGCCTTGAGGCCCTCGATGAAGCGGCTGTAGCTGATGCCATTCGCGCGGCAGGCGGCGTTGAGGCGCACGATCCAGAGGCCACGGCGGTCGGACTTCTTTTTCTTGCGCGCGATGTAGGCGTATTGCCAGGCGTGCTGGACGGCTTCTTTCGCGTAGCGGAAGAGCTTCGATTTATTGCCGAAATAGCCCTTGGCGTATTTCAGCACCTTCTTGTGTCGCTTGCGCGACGCGGGGGAGTTTGTTGCACGAGCCATGTTGTGTTGTTCCTTTGGTTAGCGCTGCCGGGTCGGCTTAAATTTCACCCGGCGAACGAGGTTATGGTTGAGCGTGGTTACCTGTTAGCGAAGGCCGAACGGCAATGCCCGCTTGAGGGGCTTGGCGTGACCTTCAGCAACCAGCTTGTCGCGGGAGGCACGACGCTTTTGCTTCGTGCTCTTCGCGCCCAGCAGGTGACGGAAACCAGGCGTGCGGCGCACGAGCTTGCCTTTGGAGGTGAGCTTGAAGCGCTTGGCGACGGATTTTTTGGTCTTTTGCATGGAAAGAGTGGTCGAAAACAGAGATCAACCGCCCGGCTGTAAAGGGTAAACTACGAGAGTAATCCGCCCCACCCGGCCCCTCGGCCAAACCGCTAAAAATCCTGCAGATGACCCTCGTGCGGACCGCGCCGCGGATCGAGGCGCGCCAATACCTCACCGGCCAGATAGATCGAACCGGCCACCACAAGGAAATCCCCCGAGTAACCTACCGTGCAGCTGCTTGCCGACGGGAAGAGTTCGGCGATCGACCCGCGCAACACCCTTCCCCGATAGGTCGGCGGGACCAGCGCGGCGAGCTCTTCAAAGCTGCAGGCGCGACTTTGGCCCGGGACGACGAAGTGGATCTCACGGGCATGCCGGCAGAAAACTTCGATCAGCGGCCGGGCACGCGCTTCACCGAGTACCCCGGCGATCATGATGGGCGCGCGGCCTGTTTCGGCGACGAGCCGGGTGAGGTTCGCATCGAGCACCTCCGCGCCTTCGGCGTTGTGCGAGGTGTCGAGAATCACCCGCCGCGCATCGACGCTGAACCGCTGCCAGCGGGCCGGCCAGTCGACGGTCATCAAGGCGCGTTCGATCACCGCATCGGTCACACCCCAATGAGGAGGCAGCGCCCGGGCCGCGAGCGTTGCCGCCCCGGCATTCCAGCGCTGATAATCCCCCTGCAGATTCGTACGGGGATACGCCGCGGCGCCGTCGCCAAATTCCCGCGCGACGGACAGGACGCGGGCGTCGCGATTCACCGCAATCCGCCGGATGACCGCTTCGGCCTCGGGCGGGACATGGCCGAGCACCAGGGGGCGGCCCGACTTGATGATGCCGGCTTTCTCGACCGCGATCTCGGAGATCGTCCCCCCGAGAATTTCGCAGTGATCCAAGCCGATCGAGGTGATCACGCTGACTTCGGGCACAACGACGTTGGTCGCATCCAGCCGCCCGCCCAGCCCGGTTTCAATGCACGAGAGGCTGCACTGGCTGCGCGCGAAATGTCGCAGCGCGAGTGCGGTCATGAATTCGAAATAACTCGGATGCTCCTCCGCGCCACCGGTCGCTTCGAGCTGGGCGGCGATCGGCCGCAGTTCGGCCACGTAACCGGCAAGCTCGTCCTCGGTGATCAAACGCCGGTTCACCTGCACCCGTTCGGCCAGCCTCACCAGATGCGGCGACGTGTAGAGCCCGACCCGCCAGCCCGCCGTGCGCAAAATCGACTCGAGCATCGCGGCGACGGAACCTTTGCCGTTCGTGCCGGCGATATGAATGCACGGGACCGAAGACTGGGGATTTCCCAGCGCGTCCATGAACCGCCGCATCCGGTCGAGTCCGAGCGACACGCCGCGCGACTTCAACGTCTGCAAATACTCGACTGCTTCGCGATAGTTCACCGGGAGCTTTTCGTCACGCCACCGCCGATGCCCGCAATGCCTCGTTCCAACGCTGAACGAGCCGGACGACGTGGGAGTTCGCCGCCGAGTCGAAGACCCTGAATCGATTTTGATCCTGGGCGTCCCACACTTCCCGAACGGGAGTGATGCCGCGCACGGCGTTGAGCACCACCACCGCATCGGCCACGAACAAGTCCGGCAACAAGGCACGCCGCGGCTCGGCCGCGGGGAAGAGTTGCAGAGCCCATTCCAGACAAGTCCCCGCCACGGCGCCCAGCACGGGATCGGGATAGCAAAACGTTTCGCCCTCGAACCAGGCGAGGTTCTGCCGCGCGGTTTCAACGACCCGTGCTCCGCTGCGGGAGAGAAACAAGCCTTCGTCGGCCGGCGCGGCGCGGCGCCGACGCAGCTCGTCCGCTCCCGCAAACGCGTTCGCGTAGTTCAGGCTCTTGGGCCGCGGCAGCCATTCGCCGTTGTCGCGGGAAAGATTGAGCACGCGCAAAGCAATGCCTTCCGCGGGTGGCGGAGGCGGCAAGGCCCGCAGCGTCATGAATTCAGTCGGCGCCGGAAAAATATCTCCGCGCGCATCGGACTCCGCTGCGCAACCGGACGTGACCGTGTAACGAAACACCGCGTCGTTCATCTGGTGTTCCTTCAGCAGCCCGCGGACGACATCAGCCAGCCGCACTTCGTCGCGCGCCAGAAAGGTCGGCGGCAAAACGATGCCGGCGGTCGCACACGCCTGTTGGAGCCGAGCCTGGTTGAAGCGCCAGTGATGCGGACGGCCTCCGCTCGTGCGGAACGTTTCGAAAAATCCGAGCCCGTAGAGCACGCCGGCATCGCCAGCCGGCAGCCGGGCTTCCGTGGCATCGACAATCCTGCCCTGGAAAAAAACGGCGCGACGCGGGGGATCGGTGCGGGAAGTGGTTTCAGCCATGTCGTTTGATCGCGGCTTCGAGCGCGACCCAGAGAGCCTGCGCTTTGCGCGTGGCCTCGTCCAGTTCCCGCTCCGGTTGCGAATCCGCCACGATGCCGGCGCCCGCCTGCACGTGCGCGATCCCGTGCTGCACGAGCATGGAACGGATCACGATGTTCATTTCCATCTCCCCGCCGTAGCTGATCCAGCCGAGTGCGCCGGTGTAGAATCCGCGGCCCACCGGCTCGAGTTCCTCGATGATCTCCATCGTGCGAAATTTCGGGCAGCCCGTGATCGTCCCGCCGGGAAACATCGACTGCAGCACTTCCACCCACGTCCGGCCCGCGGCGAGGCGGCCTTCGACCTGCGAGACGATGTGCATCACGTGGGAGTAGCGTTCGAGCACCATGAATTCCTTCACCTCAACGCTGCCGTATTCGGCCACGCGGCCGATGTCGTTGCGGATCAGGTCGACCAGCATGAGGTGTTCGGCGCGTTCCTTTTCGCTCGCGAAAAGCTCCGCGGAAAAATTCGCATCCTCCTTCGCGGCCTCCCCGCGCGGCCGGGTGCCGGCGATGGGTCGGGAACTGACCACACCACCGACCAACCGCACGAGCAGCTCCGGCGATCCGCACACGAGAGCGAATTCCGGCAGGCGCAACAAGCCCATGTAGGGCGAGGGATTCACGCGACGCAGCTCTTGGTAGATCACCGTCGCGGGCAAAGCGGTCTCGCGACTGGTCCGCCGCGAAAGATTCACCTGATAAGTGTGTCCGGCGGCGATGTAGTCCTGCGCGCGACACACGGCGGTTTTAAATTCTTCCGGCGTGAACGAGGGCGGTGGGGTACGACCGGGATCGACCGGGGACGGACGATCGGGCCCGTGCGGATTTTTTTCCCCGCCCTGCCATCGCGCGCAAGCATCGTGCACGGCTTGCTGCGCGGCGTGAAACCGCTGCGACAAAAGTTCATCGCCGGCGTCCGCTGCGAGATCGCACCACACGACGATCCGCAGCGTTCGCTCCAGATGATCGTAGATGAACAACTCACCGGTCTCGATCAGCGCAAACAACGGAAGCGGCAGGTCGCGTTTTGCAGTGAGAGGCAGCTTTTCCCAGATCCCCACCAGATCGTAGCCGAAGACACCGATCATGCCGCCAGCCATCGCCGGCCAGCCGCCGAGCGTTGGCGTTTTTATCGCGGCGAAGAGCGCCCGGAGTACTTCGAGCGGCTGTCCCGGTTTGCGTTCGAGGAGGGTTTTGCCGTCCGCCGACCAGACCTGCGTTTGCGTCGCAGAGCCAAGGATCACGCGCGCCGGCCGGTCGCATACATAGGTGTAGCGGCCGGATTGCGCGCTCTCCAGAAGCACCGTCGCCGGCGCATCGGTCAGTGCGGTCCATGAGGACGGAAACGACGCCGCGGACACGACCAGCGCGGCAGGCAGGCGGGTGCACCCTTCGCGGTGCCAGCGCTGCCAGTCTGCATAGCCGATCGAATCCATGACCGGACATCACGATGCAGAGCGGGCTGGAACGTCACGACCATTCCGCGGCGAACAACGTTTTAGGTGGAAAGCCGGTGCAGGATCGCTCCATTCAGCGCATGCAAACCTGGCAAAGCCCGCACGACCGACCGCTTCCCGCGGTGGGCGGACGGACCTTGATCATGGGGGTGTTGAACGCCACGCCGGACTCGTTTTCCGATGGCGGAAAATTTGTGCCTCTCCAGGCAGCGGTCGATCGCGCCGGCGAAATGATTCAGGCCGGCGCGGACGTAATCGATCTGGGCGGCGAATCGACGCGGCCGGGCGCGGCGGCCGTTCCCGCTTATGCCGAGTTGGAACGGGTGCTCCCGGTGCTGGAGGCATTGCGGAAGGCGTGGCCGGAGATTCCGATCTCGATCGATACCTACAAGGCTGAGGTCGCGGAGACGGCGATCGAACAAGGCGCGGACATGATCAACGACGTCTGGGGCCTGATGCACGGGCTGTCGCCGGAGGTCCGTGCCCGATGGCAGGCCATCGCTCGCAGCGGCGCACCGTCGAAAGAGCCGGTTCCGCCCATGGCCGAAGTCGCTGCGCGCTGGAAATGCCCCGTGATCGCGATGCACAACCGGACGGACCGGAACTACACGGACTTCTGGGCCGACGTATTGCTCGATCTCAAAGCGAGTCTCGCCATCGCCCAGCACGCGGGCATTGACCGCCCTCAGCTGTGGCTCGATCCCGGGTTCGGTTTCGCGAAAAACGTCGCACAAAATCTCGAGGTGCTGCGGGAGCTTAATCGCATTGTCGCGCTGGGTCATCCCGTTCTCGTCGGCACGTCGCGTAAATCGACCCTTGGCGCGGTTTTGGCCAGCACGGTCGAGGACCGGCTGGAAGGCAGCGGTGCGACCGCCGTGTGGGCGATCCAGCAGGGGTGCCAGATGGTCCGGGTGCATGACGTGCGAGAAATGGCTCGCTTTGTCCGGATGGCCGACGCGATTAAAGCGGGCCTGTCGTTTTCCTCCGGCTGATCATGGACAAACTCATCCTTCGCGAACTGCATTTCATCGCGCGCCACGGCGTGCTCCCGATCGAGATGGAGAACAGCCAGCACTTCTCCGCCACGCTCGAACTGGAGCTGCCTCTGATGGCGGCCGGAAAATCGGACCGGCTCGACCAGACGGTCGATTACTGCGCGGTGCAAAACGTGGTGCGTTCCATTATAGAAGGGTCGCACAAGAAGCTCATCGAAACCCTGGCGGAGAGTGTGGCGGCGGAATTGTTGCGGGCGTTTCCGCTGCTCATGGCGGTCACCGTCGAAATCCTGAAGCCGCGCCCCCCGGTTGATTTTCAATTCGCGGGTGTCTCGGTGCGCATCCGGCGGGAGCGAAATCCGAAACCAGCCGTGTGATGGCGGAAAAATCCCTGCGGCAGGCATTCGTAGGCGCGGGCGCCAATCTCGGCGACCGGGAGGCGACGCTCGCCGCCGCGCTCGGGAAATTGCGAAGCACCCCGGGCATTGCCGCCGTGGAGAGTTCCCCGATCTACGAAACGGCCCCGGTCGGGAAGACCGATCAGCCGGTGTTTCTGAACTTGGCGGCCGGCATCGAAACCACGCTCACCCCTGAGGAACTCCTGGAGGCCCTGCTGGGAATCGAACGCCAGTTCGGCCGCATCCGTACGGAGCGCTGGGGTCCCCGCACGCTGGACCTCGACCTGCTCCTCTTCGAAGGCGAAACGCGCGCCACCACCACACTGACGCTGCCCCACCCGCGGATGTTCGAGCGCACCTTTGTGACCGTGCCGCTGCGCGAACTCCTGGAAACGGGCCGTTTCCAACGGGATTGCTGGACGGATCTGCGGGATCGGCTCGCGCCGATAAAATCCGGCGGTGAAATCGCGGTGTTTCGCGGTCGCTCCCTCTAGAACGCAGTTGACATCACAGGGTCGATCGTGAGCTTTTTCGCCTCTTGGTTTTTGGCTTCCTAGCTCAATGGTAGAGCAGTTGACTCTTAATCAATTGGTTCCGGGTTCGAGTCCCGGGGGAGCCACCACCAATCGTTTTTTCCCAGTCCATGTCTTGGCAAGCGCTGCGAGTTTTTGCGCCGGCGTAGCTCAATGGTAGAGCACCTGTTTTGTAAACAGGCGGTTGCGGGTTCGAATCCCATCGCCGGCTCCAGTTTTCGGAGGAAAGGCGAACGCCGCGCAAAAAAACTCAAAATAGTTTCTAAGATTTCCACTGCCTGGTGGTGTAATGGTAGCACAAACGACTCTGACTCGTTTTGTCATGGTTCGACTCCATGCCGGGCAGCCAAAAAAATCCTCCACCCCTCCCTGCGTAATCTTCCCCACCACCACGAATGCATTGAGATCGCCTCGCTCTTTCTAATGAGGAGGATTGCAAAAATGATTTTGCCGGACACGAGTGACAAAGTAAGTTGACAGCAAAGTTTCGATAAACCCTAGTTCGCCTCTCCTTTTCCCCCATTTACCCTCAGCGACATGCTGGTAATAAAGTTTCCTCTCATCCCCGCGCCGGTCCCCTTCGGGCATAGTTCCTGCAACGGCGTTACGATGAAGGATCTCAGTACGCAGGCCGTCCCGCCGCGAAATATTTGAGCGTCTTTACCTCCGCTTCGTCCATCCCACCACGTTTCGTGACCCGGCCGTAATTTCTCGTTCCCAATTCTTTCAGTCACCCGTCAACGCACTCTCTTACTATGATCACCAACAGTCTCCCACTCGCATTCCTTCTCACGAATCCGGACGGCACCCCGATGACGCCCATGGAGCTTTTCCACGCCGGAAAAGAGATCATGTGGCCGATCCTCATGCTGTCATTCGTGCTCATCACGGTCGTGGTCGAGCGTCTGCTCTTCACCATCCGCGAAAATTCCAATCGTGAGCCTGAGGTCGTCGAGAAGATGCTCGAGGCCGTTGAACGCCGCGACATCGAGGGCGCGCTCGCGATCGGCCGCCAGAGCAAGGACTTCGTCGCCCGCATCCTGGTCTACAGCCTTACGAACAAGGAATACTCCCTTTCCAATGCCTTTATCCGCGCCTCGAGCCAGGAGCTCGGCCGGTTCCAGCAGGGCATGGCGACACTCGACACCGTCATCACCGCGGCTCCCTTGCTCGGTCTTCTCGGTACCGTCACCGGCATGATGCGCACCTTCGGCGCCCTCGGTGGCGGCGACATCGGTGCCGCCGCGGCCACCATCACGGGTGGTGTGGCTGAAGCGCTCATCGCCACGGCGTGCGGTCTCGTCCTCGCGATCCTCGGCCTGCTCCCCTACAACTATCTGAACGCCCGTATCGAGCAGGCGAAGCAGGAAGTGTCGGACGCCTCCCACGCCCTCGAACTCTTCCTCAAGAAGTCGGAAACGGCCACCCCGTTCACCAACTGAGCCACTCCTAAGAAACGTCTCGTCGGATCGTAAACTTCGCGGACCCCTCATACTATGGCAGGCTCATCAGGCGGAACCAGCAAAGGCGGCGTCAAGAAAGCGCGCATCGAGATCATCCCACTGATCGATGTGATCTTCTTCCTGCTCGCGACGTTCGTGCTGTTCACGCTTTCGCTGAACAAGTCCGCCGGCCCGACCGTCGTGCTTCCGCAGTCTGCCACCGGCATCCCCCGCGACCCCGCGGGCTCCGCAACGATCACGGTGACGGAAGAAGCCACGATCGCCTGGGACAAGGATTTCATCAACGGCGACGAGTTTCTTGCCCGCCTCAGGGCCTTCTACCTGAAGGATCCGAACGCCAAAATCCTCATCAACGGGGACGAGAACGCCAAGTTCAGCCAGGCGATTTATGTTTTCGACGAAGTCCGCAAAGCCGGTTTCGAAAAAGTTCTGATCGAGACCCGCGTTCGGCCGCGTGAAGCGCAGTAACGTCCGCCTCGTTTAACAAAACTCTCCCACTAACATGTCCGGTTCATCTTCCCACGTCGACGACGGCAAGAAGAAGGCGCGCATTGAGATCATCCCTCTCATCGACGTCATCTTCTTCCTGTTGGCCACGTTCGTTCTCTTCACGCTTTCGTTGAACCGCATCCAGTCGATCGATGTGCAGCTCCCGAAGGCCGTCGAATCCAAGGGCAAACCCGACGAAGACATCGTTACTCTCCAGGTCTCGGACACCAACACCTACTACTGGAAGGTCGGCACCGGTTCCTCCGAGTTGATCTCGAAGGACGACATCGTCCCCCGCCTGCAACAGCTGAGAAGCCAGAGCGCAAATGCGCGCGTGCTCATCGCCGGCGACAACATGGCCAAATTTGGACCGACGGTCCTTGCCCTCGACGAAGTCCGCAAGGCGGGCATTGCCCAGGTCTCCGTCGAAACTCGCGTCCGCCCCACTGGTAAATAACCGCAGCCCACCATGCGTCGCGACATCATCATCGGTCTCATCGTTTCCATCGCCGTCCACGGCGGCATTGCCCTCGTCGGAAAGCCGGCGCCGGAGCAAAAGAAAACCACGGAGGAAGCTCCCACCGTCCAGTTGATGGAGATGCCGAAGATCGAGCCGGACGAACCGGAAATCCAGGAAGCCGACGACCAGGCTCCGGCTCCCACGGATTTTGCTCCGCCGATGCTGACCGACGTTCCGCAGCTCGTGACCGATACCTCTTTCGTCCAGCAGATGCAGCCCCCTCCCCCCGAGGGCCTGCGCCCGAACAGCGCCGTGTTCACCATTCCTGAAAACCGCAGCGGCGGGCTCGGGAAAGGCATCGAAGTCTTCGATATCAGCAAGCTCGACCAGATCCCGGAGGTTAAATACCGGGTCGACGTCCAGTATCCTTTCGAAATGCGCCGTGCCGGCGTCACTGGCGAAGTCACCGTCGACTTTATCGTCGATAGCAACGGCAACGTCATGAACGCCTACGCCGCGAAATCCTCGCAACGCGAGTTCGAGGCCAACGCCGTTTCCGCGGTCAGCAAGTGGAAGTTCAAACCCGGCCGCAAAAACGGCCGGAATGTGAACACCCACATGCAGGTGCCCATCGTCTTCACCCTTAACGAGGATTAATTCATCCCGTGACCAAGCCCGTTTCCCTTTCCCTTTCCCTCTCCCGCTCCGCGCGCCGTTTGCGTGCGGCTCTCCTCCTCGCCTTCCTGCCCCTCGGGTTGGGTTTCGCGGAGGACAAGCAACCGAATTCGCTGAGCGAAAAAGCCGCCGAGGCTTTCGGCAAGCTTCAGACCATCGTTCGCGAGGCGAACCCAAACTGGAATGCGGCCCTGGAGCTGGTCAACGGACTGATTCCCCAGCTTCCCCCCGACAGCTACGATCTGGCGCAGGCGCTCCAGACCAAGGGAAAGCTCCTGCTGCAAAAAGAGGAATATGCGAAGGCGATCGAGCCCCTCGAGGCTTCCCTCAAGCTCTCGGACGCCAAGCAGTATTTCGACGCCGGCGAAACCAGCATGGTCGTCGATCTGTTGGCCCGCCTCTACGCCCAGGAAGCGGTCGCGAGCAAGTCCCCCGCGACGCAGCAGCAGCTTTTCGCCAAGGCGATCACCTACTTTAAGCGCGTGCTGCAGACCCCCAAGGTTCCCGCCGATTCGCTGCTCACCTACGCGCAGATCCTGGTTCAAGCCGCCACCATCAACGCGGAAAAACCCGACCTCGCCCTCATCAAGGAAGCCCGCGGCGTGGTCGAGAATGTCCTGCGCACCACGATCAAGCCGAAGGAAAGCGCCTACCTCCTCCTGCAGTTTATCCAGCAGACCGAAGGTGATATCGAAGGCTCCGCCAAGATTCTCGAGCTGCTGGTGAAGCAGTATCCGAACAAGGCGAACTACTGGCAGCAGTTGATGGCGACCTACAACACCCTCGCCGCCACCAGCGAAAAGAACCCGGAGAAGATGCGCCAGTACTACATTCGCGCGATCAACACGATCGAGCGCGCGCAGCCCTACGGGTTCATGAAGGGCCAGAAGGACCAGTACAATCTGGTCACGATCTACTCTCTCGCCGGCCAGTTCGGCCGCTCGACGGAATTGCTCTACGCCGGTTTGAAGAACGGCTCCATCGAGTCAGATGTGAAGAACTGGTTCCTCCTCGCCTATGCCTACCAGCAGGTAAACCAGGAGCTCCAGGCGATCGCTGCGCTCAAGGAAGCCGCGAAAATCTTCCCGAAGGCCGGCCAGGTCGATTTCACCATCGGGCAGATTTACTACGGGATGGACGACACGAAGAACGCCAACGCGTTTTTCAAGACCGCGGTCGCCAAGGGAAACTTGGAGAAGCTCTATCCCACCCTGATGATTCTCGCCTACACCTCGTTCGAACTGGGTCAGCTCGATGAGGCGCTGGAGGCGATCCGCAAGGCGGAAGGCCTTACCGACCGCCCGAAGGACGACAGCTTGGGCAAGATGAAGGAAGCGATCGAAGCCGCCATCAAGGAACGCGAAGACAAGAAAGCGGAAACCGCCGCCCGCGCCGCTGCCCAGCCAAAACCCCTCTGAGCATCCTCCCCACCCTTTTTCCATGAAGAAAACCTATCTCTATTTTCTCTTCCCGCTGCTCGGCTTGATCGCCTTCGCGGTGGTCTACTGGCAATTCAGTGCCGGCTACGAAAAGCGTCTCGAGGAGAAAGCCGCTATCGTGCAGAAGCAGAAGCAGGCCAAGATCGATCAGGACAACCGTGATCGTGAACGCGCCGTGCTCGAAGCCAAAGCCGCCCAGGACAAGCGCAAGGCGGAGAAAGCCGTCAAGGAAGCCCGCGAAGCCCAGGAAAAGGAAGACCGCGAGACCGCCAAGCAGGTTCTCCGCAAAGCCCAGACCGATGCCGACAAGCTCGAGTCCCAGGTGAAGCGCCTAGGCAAGGAAATCGAGGAAACCAAGGGGGTCATCGCGAAGATCGAGGAAGAAAAGCGCCGCGCCGTCGCCGAGGAAACTTTCCTGAAGGAATACGTGAAGAAAACCGTCGCCAATCAGGCGAGCCTCTTGGCCGTGGTCGAGAAGATCGACGCCGCCGACAAGGCCGCTGAGGCCGCTGCCAAGGCCGCCGAAGCCGCTGCCAAAGCCAAGAAGTAACCCGCACCCACTTACCAATGAAAAAATGGTTGTATGTCATTTCCGTCGGCAGCATGACGGCCATCTTCCTGCTCCTCTACCTCAGCGACCGCAAAGAGGCTGACGCTCGCGAACATGAACGCGTCGCCATCGCTGCGAAGAAGCAGGAGGAGGCCGCCGAGAAAAAGAAAGCCGACGAACTTCAGGCCCGCGCCGACGCTCAAAAACGCGCGGAACAGCGCGCCAAGGAGGACGCCGACCGCGAGGCCGAGAAACGCGCGAAATGGGACGCCGAATCCAAAAAGATTCAGGACGAGACCAACGCCGCCCTCGCCCGTGGAGACAAAGCTTCGAAGGAAGCCTCCCGCTTGGAAATCGAACTCGATACCCTCCAGAAGAACCGCGAAAAGCAGAGTCGCGAGTCGTTCGAAACCTCGAAACGCGTTGAGCGGGCCGAGGTCGAACGTCAGGCCGCGGAATTCGAGATTCAGCGCCTCACGGAACAGATCGCCCGGCGGGCCGCCGACAGTTCGCTCACGCGCATGCCGGCGCCCGTCGCCGCCGCCCCTGCCCGCTAACGCCAGCTCAGTTTAGAATCGACGCTCCGGGCTAACCCCCGGAGCTTTTTTTTGCCACCGTCCTCCCCGTCCGCTTGCGCCGAAATTCCGGGCCACGCCAGCCTCCGCGGGGGAGCCAAATCCGAGTCCCTGCCTTTCCGATCCTCTGCCCGACGCTTCCCTTTCCGCCATGAGTTCCGCGCCCGTTCATGTCTCGCCTGCCCTGCACCACCTGTTCATCGGAACCTACACGAAGGGCGAAAGCCGCGGAATCTATACAGCCACGCTCGACTCGCTCACCGGCGCCCTGAGCGAGCCGACCCTCGCCGCGGAAACCACCAACCCCTCATTCCTCGCTTTCTCCCCGCGCCGGGACTTCCTCTACGCCGTCGCCGAATCGCCCGCCTTGGCCGTCGGATTCGCGATCGGACCTGATTCCAAGCTCACCCCGCTCGCCAAGACTCAGCCGGCAGGCGCGACCGCGCCGTGCCACATCGCCATCGACGCCACCGGTCAGTCGATCGTGGTCACGCATTACGGCGAAGGCTTTGTAGCGTCCGTTCCGATCCAGCCCGGCGGCGCCTTGGGCCAGCCTTCGGTAATCCGTCACCACGGCAGGGGAACGGACCCGGTGCGCCAAAGCACCCCTCACACGCATTCCGTGACGCTCTCGCCCGACAATCGCTTCGCCCTCGTTTGCGACCTCGGCCTCGACCGCGTTTTCACCTACGCCCTCGACCCCGCCTCCGCCCGGCTGCAGCCCGCAAATCCCCCCTTCACCGCCACCGCGCCCGGCGCCGGGCCGCGGCACTCCGCTTTTTCCCCCGACGGCCGGCATGTCTATGTCATTAACGAAATGGGTGGAACGCTTTCCGCCTATGCCTACGACGCCGCCACCGGCTCCCTGTCGCACCTCGGCACGCAGCCGACGCTTCCGCCGGATTTCAAGGAGTTGAACACCACGGCGGAGGTGCGCGTGCATCCCAACGGCCGCTTTGTCTACGGTTCGAACCGCGGTCACGACAGCATCGCCATCTTCGCGCGCGACCTCGTGACCGGTCTGCTTAAACCCGTGGACATCGTGCCGAGCGGGGGAAAGCACCCCCGCAATTTCTCCCTTTCCCCCGACGGCGGCTGGCTCGTCTGTGCCAACATGAACTCCGACACGCTGATCGTCTTCCGCGTCGATCCCAAGACCGGCCGGCTCACCCGCGTGGGCGATCCCGTTCGCGCGCCCATGCCGGTCTGCATCCTTTTCCAAGACTGAGCCCGTCACAAATGCGCTCCGCCCCCGTCACGGGCTTCATTTGACGGCGCCCGGCCTCTGCGCACGCTGCCTCCACATGGCCGACTTCCTCGAATCCGCACGGGCGAACAAACTCGAAAACGCGTTCCTCATCGGCGTGCAGACGTCCCGGATGGTCGAGGGCGAAGCCGCCGAACTCCTCCTCGAGCTGACCGAGCTGGTCGAAAATCTCCGGCTGCGGATCGTCGGCTCCAATCTCGTCAATCTCCGCCTGCGCACCCCCGCCCTTCTCCTCGGCAGTGGCAAGGCCGCTGAACTGGTGGCGGAAGCCAAGGCCCTCGGCGCCGACGTGATTGTGTTCGACGAGGCGCTGTCACCCGCGCAGCAGCGCAACTGGGAGGAACTCTTCGGCGGCGCCGTGATCGACCGGCAGGAAGTCATTCTCGAAATTTTCTCGGACCGCGCCCAGACGCGCGAAGCCACTCTGCAGGTCGCCCTCGCCCGAATGCAGTATTCCCTCCCCCGCCTCACGCGGGCTTGGACCCATCTTTCGCGGCAGCGCGGCAAAGGCTCCATGGGCGGTGAAGGCGAAACCCAGCTCGAACAGGACCGCCGCATCGTGCGCGATCGCATCGCTCACCTGAAGGCGGAGCTCGTGAGTGTCGTCAAGCAACGCAGCGTCCAGCGCACCCGCCGCCAGCGCGTTCCGATCCCCACCGCGGCAATCGTCGGCTACACCAACGCCGGCAAATCCTCCCTCCTCAACACGCTCACCGGCTCCGAGGTGCTCGCGGAGGACAAACTGTTCGCCACGCTCGATCCCACCACCCGCCAGCTCGTCCTGCGGGGAAACCAAAAACTCCTCGTGACCGACACGGTGGGTTTCATCCGCCGCCTGCCTCACGGCTTGGTCGAGGCATTCAAAGCCACCCTCGAAGAAGTCGTGGTCGCCGATTTCCTGATCCATGTGCTCGACGTCACCAACGCGAACGTCGCGCAGCACCACGAGACTACGCTCGCCGTGCTCGGCGAACTCGGAGCCGCGGAGAAAACCATCGTCACCGTCTTCAACAAGGTCGACATCGCCGACCCCGCGATGATTCGCCGCGCCCGGCAACTGGTGCCGGATGCCTTGTTCATCAGCGCCCACACGAAGACCGGTCTCGATGTCCTGGAATCGCGCTGCGTCGAACTGATCGCCGATACCTTGGGCGCGACCGATCTGCTCGTGCCTCATGACCGCTACGATGTCGTCGCACGGCTGCACGCCCTCGGACACATCCACGAGCAGGAACACGAGGACGCCGGCATGCGCATCAAGGCGCGCGTCCCGCCCGCCCAAGCCGCGTTCTTCGCACCGTTTGTGGTGAAGCGGTAAACCCAACCGCTCCTGAACCGGAGCTTAGATCTGCTTTAATTCCAATTTGTCATCGCGAGGTGCGCCCAGCGCGCCATGGCCGCCAACGCACGGCAGTCGTCGCGATCCAGCGGGATTGCTTCGTCGTCCCGCAAAGCGGGACTCCTCGCAATGACAGACCAAGACACTAACAGAAGCGGCGGCGCGCGCTTACTCCGCGTCGTAGATCTGGACGCGCGCCCAGTACTGTTTGCAGTTCTCGATGAACTTCAGGTGGATCGGGTCGACTTGATAGGAGTTGTGCGCCGCCACATCCGTGCAGACCACGGTGAGGGCGATGCCAAACGTCTTGTCGACAATCGGGCGGTCGGGCACGCCGGCGGGCGCGCCGACGTAGACTTTCTCAACCGACTTGATCGTCGCGAGCGTCTCGACGCCCCGGCGGAATTCGGTGCGCTGGGCGTCGGTGAGGTCGGGTTTAAGCCAGAAATAAACAGAATGGATGAGCATGAGAGTCGAAACGCTTAGGTGCCTGCATCGAGCTTCGCAAGCTCTTCGCCGACGTTGAAGTTCACCGGCACATCCGGGTCCGACGAGGGCACGGCGGAGAGCAGGATTTTCGTATAGGGATGCTGCGGCGCGCCGAAAATCCGGGCCGCCGGCGCCAGTTCGACGATCCGGCCCTGGCGCATCACGGCCACGCGATCGCAGAAGTTGCGAACGACATCGAGGTTGTGCGCGACGAAAAGGTACGTGAGCCGGAATTCGCGCTGCAGCTCCTTCAGCAAGTCCAGCACCTGCGCCTGGACGGAGACATCGAGCGCTGAGGTCGCTTCGTCGCAGACGATGAGCGAGGGACGCATGATCAGCGCCCGCGCGATGCCGATGCGCTGCCGCTGGCCGCCGCTAAACGCGTGCGGGTACCGCTCGCGGTGCGCCGGTTTCAAACCCACCCGCCGGAGCACTTCGGAAACACGATCGTCCAATTCGCTTCCCGCGGCGAGGCGGTGGATCACGAGCGGTTCGCCGACGATGTCCCGCACCGTCCACCGCGGATTAAGCGATGAAAAGGGATCCTGGAAAACCATCTGGGCGTGCTGGCGGATGGGTTTCAGTTCCCGGTCGGACAACCGTGCGAGATCGACCACGCGCCCGTCCGGCAGCCGGAAATCGATCCGACCGGCGGTCGGCGCCAGCGCGCGCAGAATGCAGCGCGCCGTCGTCGTCTTGCCGGAGCCGCTTTCCCCGACCAGGCCAAGCGTTTCACCCGGAGCGATGTCGAAGCTCACGTCGTCCACCGCCTTCACCTCGCCCACCACTTTCTGGCGAAAACCACGGCTCAAAATCGGAAAATATTTGCTGAGCCCGCACACCGACAGGATTGGAGGCGGTGTTGTTTGCACCGGTGTGGGCGTTCCCGCCACAACGCTATCATCCACGGCACTCATGCTGATCGCAGTCCCCGCCGGCTCGGCAGCGCCGCGAGCAAGCCTTGCGTGTAAGGATGCTGCGGGTTCTTGAGCACCTCCCGCACCGTGCCGCTTTCCACAATTCGCCCCTGATGCATCACGGCGACTTCGTCCGCCACCTGCGCGACGACCCCGAAGTCGTGGGTGATCAGCAGAACCGAGCAGCCCATCTCGCGCTGCAGCGATTTGATCAGCCCGAGAATCTGCGCCTGGATCGTCACATCGAGCGCCGTGGTCGGTTCGTCAGCGATCAGCAGCTCGGGCCGGCAAACGAGCGCCATCGCAATCACGACGCGCTGCCTCATGCCGCCGGAGAGTTCGTGGGGAAACTGATCGTAGCAACGCTCCACCGGGTTCAGGCCGACGCGTTTCAACATGTCAGCCGTCAGACGCCGCGCTTCAGTCGCGCCGACGGCATGATGCGACGTGATCGCCTCGGCCACCTGGTTCCCGATCGTATGCACCGGCGAAAGCGCGGTCATCGGCTCCTGAAAAATCATGCTCACCAATCCGCCGCGAATGTGAAAGAGCGTGTCCGAATCCTCCTCGAGCTGCGCGATGTCCACGTCGCCCGCCCGCGCCGAACGCAGCAGCATCTTCCCTCCCATGATGCGCCCCGGGGGTTGCACGAGCCGGAGCAGCGCGTGCGCCGTGACGCTCTTGCCGGACCCCGACTCGCCGACCAGCGCGAGGGTTTTCCGGCGCTGGATGGAAAACGTCACGCCTTGCACCGCGGGCACGAGCAGGTCCGGTGTCACAAACGAGACCTGGAGGTTTTCCACCTCGAGCAACGGAGGGATGCCGGGAGAGCTCATCGGACCGAATAGGGATCCGCGGCGTCGCGCAGGCCGTCACCGAGAAAGTTGAAGCAAAGCACCGTGAGCACGATCAGCACGACCGGCATGAGCAGCCAGGGATAATAGGAAACGGTCTGGATGTTCTCACACTCCTTCAGCATCACGCCCCAGCTCACCACCGGCTCGCTCAGTCCAACTTTCAAAAAGGACAGCGAGGTTTCCCCCAGAATCATCGTCGGGACGCTCATCGTCAGCACCACGATGATGTGACTCGTGAACCCCGGAAGGAGATGGCGGAACAGCACCCGCGTATGGCTCGCCCCGAGCAGGCGCGCCGCCGTGGCGTAGTCCTCCTCGCGCAACGCCAGGATTTTTCCCCGCACCACCCGCGCGAGGGTCGTCCAGCCCAGCAAACTCAGCACGAGGGTGATCGCAAAATACGTGGACAACGGAGACCACTCCGCCGGGAGCACGGCGCCGAATGCGAGCCACAGCGGAATTTGGGGAAACGCGTTCACCACCTCGATCACCCGCTGGATCACGGTGTCCGTCGTGCCACCGGCATAGCCGGAAATTCCCCCGATGATCACGCCGAGGAGAAACGTGATGACGATCGAGGCGAGTCCGATCGAAAGGCTGATGCGCGATCCGTAAACCAGCCGGCTGAAAATATCCTGCCCGTATTTCGTCGCCCCGAGGAAATAGAAGGTCGGCATCGTCCCATCCGCCTGGGCGGCCGCGTCCGCTTTGACTCCGAAAAAGTGCCGCCGCATCGGAATCAGCCCCCAAAGTTCGTAGGGTTCGCCCACGACAAAAAAACCCAGCTTCACGATCCTCCCCGGATCCTCGACGTAGGTCTTTTTCCACGTGAGCCGGTCCTCGAAGGCCGTCATTGCCGGCACATAAAACCCGTGGGCCGGCGAAAAACGCGGCAGCTGCGGCGGACAATATTTCCTCGGCAGGTCCCGCCATTCCTGGGTGTACGGCGCAAAAAACTCCGCGCCCAGCGCCAGCGCATACAACACCGCCAGCATGTACAACGACGCCACCGCGAGGCGGTGCTGCCGGAAGCGTCGCCGGATGAGCGCCCATTGCGAAAGCGAACCCGGCTCTGCGCTGATCGCAGAAGCGGTCGGAGCTGGGGGTTCGACAGCGACAGCCATTCGCCGACTAGGAAAATTGGGGCGGAGGAAAGCCGCAAGGTGCAACTGCCCCGACCGCCATTTCGAACGGACACGTGTCGGAGCGATTTCACCGTCCCAACGCGCGAAAGGCAGGAGCGTTCCGGTGAGTAACCAGTCTATCCCCAAGTTTCCCGGTTGCCACCCAGCCATCACCCTCTCTGTTCTCGTCACTCCCAAACCTCATCGCCCCCATGAAACTTTTCCGTCCCGCCGCCCTTCGAATCCCGCTTCTCGCCTCTCTCGCGTTTCTCGGCCTCGGCCTTCTCGCCGGCTGCAGCAAACGCGCCGACACCCCATCCGCCGGCGCCCCCGCGGCGGCCGGCCAGCCCGTCAAAATCGGCTTTCTCGTCAAGCAGCCCGAAGAGACATGGTTCCAGCTCGAATGGAAATTCGCGGACCAGGCCGCACGCGACCTCGGTTTTTCGGTCGTGAAAATCGGCGCCCCCGACGGTGAAAAAGTTCTCGGCGCCATCGACAATCTCGCGGCGGGCGGCGCGCAGGGATTCATCATCTGCACGCCCGACACCCGGCTCGGGCCGGCCATCGCCGCCAAGGCAAAGGCTTCCGGCCTCAAGCTCATCAGCGTCGATGACCAGTTCGCCGGCGCTGACGGCAAGCCGATGGCCAACATTCACCACCTCGGCATCTCCGCCACGAAGATCGGTGAAAACGTCGGCGCCACGCTCGCCGCGGAAATGAAAAAGCGCGGCTGGTCCGCCGCCGACACCGCCGTCTGTGCAATCACGTTCGAGGAACTCGCCACCGCGAAGGAACGCACCGATGGCGCGATCAACGCCCTCACCGCCGCCGGTTTTCCGAAGGATCGCATCTTCAAGGCCGCCCAGCGCACGAGCGACATCCCGGGCGCATTCGACGCCGCGAACGTTCTCCTCACCCAGAAACCCGACGTGAAGCACTGGCTCATCTGCGGCATGAACGACAGCGCCGTGCTGGGCGCCGTGCGCGCGCTCGAGGGCCGCGGCTTCGCCGCCGACAGCAGCGTCGGCATCGGCATCAACGGCACCGATTGCATCGTCGAATTGGAGAAGGAAAAACCGACCTCATTCTACGGCTCGATGCTGCTCTCCGCGAAAGACCACGGCTACAAAACCGCCGAGATGCTCTTCAAATGGATCAAGGATGGCGTCGAACCACCCGCCGATTCCCGCACCGTCGGCGTGCTCATCACCCGCGAAAATTTCCGCCAGGTGCTCAAGGAACAGGGGATTCGGGACTGAGGGATTTCTTATGGGGGATTGGTTATCGCTCATGGGTCATTGCCGGAAACACCCACACCCACGCGCTCGAGCCGCCTCTCAAATTGCCCAATAAGCGATAACCAACAACCCATGAGCGATCTTCTGTCATTCGACCGCGTGTCGATGGAGTTTCCCGGCGTCAAGGCGCTCGACAGCGTGTCCTTCGGCGTCGCGGCCGGCTCGATCCACGCCCTCATGGGGGAAAACGGCGCCGGCAAATCCACGCTGCTGAAAATCCTCAGCGGCGCCTACGTTCCCTCCGGCGGCTCGCTCGTCATCGAGGGCCAGCCCCGCTCCTTCCACCATACGACCGAGGCCCTCGCCGCCGGTGTCTCGGTGATTTATCAGGAGCTGCATCTCGTCCCGGAAATGACCGTGGCCGAAAATCTTTTCCTCGGTCATCTCCCGCAGCGGTTCGGCATCGTCAACCGGCGCGCCTTGGCCGATGCGGCCCGGAAGCAACTCCAGCTCGTCGGCGAAGACATCGATCCCGACACCAAGCTCGGCAAACTTTCCCTCGGACAACGCCAGATGGTCGAGATCGCCAAGGCGCTCACCCGCGGCGCCCGGATCATCGCCTTCGACGAGCCCACCAGCAGCCTTTCCGATCGCGAAGTGCGGCGGTTGTTTTCCATCATCCGCGAACTCAAGGCGCAGGGTCGCGCGATCCTCTACGTGTCGCACCGCATGGAGGAAATTTTCGAGCTGTGCGACGCGATCACGATCCTGCGCGACGGCCGCCACGTCGACACCTCACCGCTCGCGGCCCTCACGCGCGAAGCGGTGGTGCGCAAAATGGTCGGACGCGAACTCGCGAACATCTACAACTACACGCCTCGGCCTCACGCGAGCTCCGGTCTCGCCGTCGACGGCCTCGCGGGCCCGGGCCTGGCCGAGCCCTGCTCCTTCTCCGCGGAAGCCGGGGAGATTTTCGGGTTTTTCGGTCTCATCGGCGCCGGCCGCTCGGAGTTGTTGCGGCTCATCTACGGCGCTGCCGCGAAGACGGCTGGCCGCGTAACCGTCGCCGGCCACGCCTTGGAAATCGGTTCGCCGCGCGAAGCGATCGAGGCCGGCGTCGTGCTTTGCCCGGAGGATCGCAAGAAGGAGGGCATCGTGCCCGTGCGCTCCGTGCTCGAAAACATCAACCTCAGCGCCCGGCGCCGGAAAGCGCGCGGGGGAATGTTGATCGACGAAACGTGGGAACAGTCCAACGCGAAGCAGCGCGTCGAACAGCTCCGCGTCAAAACGCCGTCGGCCCGCCAGCTGATCCGCAATCTTTCGGGCGGAAACCAGCAGAAGGTCATTCTCGGCCGCTGGCTGTCCGAGCCGGTGAAGGTGATCCTGTTCGACGAGCCAACCCGCGGCATCGATGTCGGGGCCAAGAGTGAGATCTATGCCATCATGCAACAGCTCGCCCGCGACGGCGTGTGCGTGATCGTCGTTTCCAGCGAACTGCCCGAGGTCCTCGGCGTCTCCGACCGGATCGCCGTGATGCGCCAGGGGAAAATCGCCGCCATCCTCGACCGCGCGGACGCGAACGAGGAAAAACTGCTCCAGCTCGCGCTTCCCGTCGAAACCGCGCGCGCCTCGTGAGCCAGTCACCTCGTTTCCCCGCAACCATGTCCTCCCCTTCTGTCATTCCGAGCGTCGCGAAGAATCCGCCAGGACTTTCGCTCCCCGCCTCGCGCTCGAATCTCCCGGTGGATTCTTCGCGGTGCTCGGAATGACAAACTAGAAGACCTTCCCATGGCCACGACCGCTCCCACTCCTCCCAAAAAGCGCAGCGCTTTCGGCGATTTCTTCGAACGGGCCGGCATGCTCGTCGTGCTCGCCATCCTGTTCATCGGCTGCTCGCTGTTCGTGGAGAGTTTTTTCTCCTGGCGGAACATGAGCGCACTGGCGCTCGCAGTCTCCATGACCGGCATGGTCGCGTGCACGATGCTCTTCTGCCTCGCCGCGGGTGACTTCGATCTTTCCATCGGCTCCGTCATCGCCTGCGTCGGCGTGCTCGCCGCGGTCGTCATGGCCAAAACGGGGAGCATCACGCTGGCGATCCTCGCCGGTCTCGGACTCGGCGCGCTCGTGGGCGGCTTCAACGGCTACGTCGTCGCGCGCCTGCGCATCAACGCCCTCATCACCACGCTCGCGACCATGCAGATCGTGCGCGGCCTCGGCTTCATCATTTCCGACGGCAAAGCGGTCGGGATCGGACTGGAGGGCTTTTTCGTGCTGGGGAGTTCCTCGATCCTCGGGGTGCCAACGCCGGTGTGGATCACGGCGGCCTGCTTCGCGCTGTTCGGATTTATTCTCAACCGCACCGTGTTCGGCCGCGATACGCTCGCCGTGGGTGGCAACTCCGAAGCCGCCCATCTCGCCGGCATCGCGGTCGACCGCGTGAAAATCATCATTTTTACCGCGCAGGGCGTGATGGCCGCGTTCGCCGGCATCGTGCTGGCGTCGCGCATGACCAGCGGCCAGCCAAACACGTCGCAGGGCTTCGAGCTTCAGGTCATTTCCGCCTGCGTGCTCGGCGGCGTTTCGCTGACTGGCGGCGTCGGCAGCATGGCCTTCGTCATCGCCGGCGTGCTGATCATGGGGATCGTTCAAAACGCGATGGACCTCATGAACGTCGCGACGTTTTACCAATACATCGCCCGCGGCTCGATCCTGCTCGCCGCCGTTCTCTTCGATCGCTGGAAGCGCCGCGCCGCGTAGGTAAGGCGGGTCTGTGACCCGCCCTGGCTCGTGCAGAATGGCTCACTGTAGGAGCGGCTTTACGCCGCGATAGGTTTGCGGACGCGCTGCGGTCGCGGCGTAAAGCCGCTCCTACAACAGCACCCTAGGTGTTCGATACTCTCCCGGACGGCGGTCACAGACCACCGCTCCAGCCCGGAATAAAGCCAGGGCGGGTCACAGACCCGCCCTACTCCACTCCCACAGCAAATCCGCCGCGGCGGCGTGGCTCGGGTCGCGACGCAACACCTCGCGCAACAGCGTCCGCGCTTTCGACTTCTCGCCGAGGCCCCGTCTGGCTTGCGCCTCGAGAAACTTCGCCGTCGTGAGCTGACGCGCCGCCATATCCTCATCGAAGAGCAGCAGCGTCGGCAGCGAGGTCGCGAAGTAATCGATCTTCGCCGGTGCTTTCGCGAGCTCGCGGGCATGCGCGAGCAGGCCCTTGAACAACCGCCGCGCCTCCGCCTTGCGCCCGAGTTTCTCGCACGCCCGCGCCGACCAGTAGGTCATCCCGGAAAACGCGCGCACGCTCATCTCCTGAAAATCCCCCTTGAACGTCGCCGCCAGCTCCCAGTGCCGCCGTGCCTCGCGGGCGGATTCAGTCTTCCGAATCTTGTCATCTATTAGATGACAAGATTCGGAAGCAGCGGCCGCTTCGTGAGCGCAGCCGAGCCAGAAGTGGATGTCGCTTTGGTTGGCGAGCAGGTGTTTCGCCTCGCTGAGATTTTCCGGGGCGCCGAGCGCCGCCGTGAAGAGTTCGATCGCGCCGGCGGCCTCCCCCTTGGCGAGAGCCAGGCGTCCGAGCGCGAGGTGCGTGCGCACATGTTGTCCCAGCGCCACGCCCTCCCCGCCTTCCCAAGGTTGGAATTTCCGGGTGGCGATCAGTGTCAGCGCCTCGGCATGCCGGCCGGTCTGGTTCAGCAGGGCGCAGAATTCGAGGGTGAGGTCGTCGCGGGCCGTGACGAGCTCGCGATGCTGCTGCAGCGCGCGCAGGCGGGTGTCCGGTTTTTCGCGCAGACGCTTCCAGAGTTGATCGCGTTCGTAGCGCAGGCGGGCATCGCGCGGATTCGCGCGCACCGCCCGCTCGTAAGCCGCGCGCGCCCTGGCGGGTTTCCGCAGGATGTTGAAGTAACCGATCCCGAGATTCCGCCAGACGATGGAGAACCTGGGATTGAGCCGGGCCGACCTTTCCCAGAGGGCGATGGCGTCCACGTGACGCCGGCGGTCGTAGAAAAGATTTCCGAGGTAGTAGGGCGCCCGTGCGTCGCGCGGATTCGCGGCCATCGCGAAAGCCAGGACGTGAATGTCCTCGAGCCGGGCCGGGAAACAATAGTCCGGCGCCGCTTCCGCCGCGGCGGCGAGGTGACGTTCCATCGCCGGAAGGTCACCTTTCCAGCGACACTCCCACGCGAGCGTATACAGAACCAATGGAACTGTGCCGTCGGACGGCTGGTTTTGAATGTCACTTATTAAGTGACGTTGGCCGGAACGGGCTGGGGTCGCTGACGTGGCGTTGCCTTCGGTCGCTGGGGCAAAAGCGGCTTCCAGCAGTGCGATCGCCTCCGCATGCAGGCCGGCGCGCGAACAGTCGTGCGCGAGGTCGAGGCGGGTTTGGTTGTCGCAGCCGATCGATCCGTCGCGCAGGTAACGCGCCCACCAATCGAGCGGATCGAGCGCGAGCGTGGTGGCGAGGAATTCGTCCGCCTCCTCCACCCGGCCAAGGCGGCGCAGCACAATTACCCGGAGATCGCGCGCGCGGATATTGTCGGTGTTGAGGCGGAGCGCCTGGTTGAGATGTTCGAAGGCGCGGGACCAATCGCCACGGCGGCAGTCGATTTCGGCGAGCGCATGGAAACCGGCGGCCTGCCACGCGTGCGACCACGTGGCCTTGGCGAAGGCGGCATAGGCCTCGTTGATTTTCGCTTTGCGATTTTCGCTTTCCGGTTCGGCGAGGGCGGCGTGCAGGAGGGTTTCCCCGAGATGATAGTGCGGTTCGCCGTCGGCGGGATTCGGATTGCGGCGCGTGAGCCGGGCCACCGCTGTGCGGAAATGGATTTCCGCCAGGTTCCACTCGCCGCGACGGAGGCGCTGAAGGCCGAGGGCGTTGTTGCAACGCGCGTCGCCGGCATCGCGGCGGAGGGCCTCGCACCAGTAGTCGAGGGGACTGCGGGTGGCGTGCCGGTATTGGTCGAGGTGCAGCCCCGTGAGGTAAAGCTCCTCGATCGTCGCGATATCGGCCGGTGCCAGCGGCTCGGTCGCGGCTGGCGGAACCGGGCTCTTCGGCCGCGGCTTTGGCGCGTAGCGGATGATTTCGCGCCCTTGTGACGTGAAGACGACGAGAAGGAGCTCGGTCTCGAGCGCATCCTCCGGCAGCTCGACCACCGACGTGTGCGGCGCGTCGGGCGCGAGATCCGCGACGATGGAGGAAATGATTTTCCCGTGGCGGATCAGGTTGATGATCGCGCAGGGTTCGAAAGACGTCGCGACAACGCCGATGCGGGCGGCCCATCGCTCATTCTCACGGCTGCGGGCGCACGTCAGGCTGACCGCGGCGTGAACGTTGGCCCGATGCGCGGGGCCGATCTCGCGAATCGGGTACCAGTGCTGGCTCCACGTTTTCGTTTCGCCGGGGCGGAGAAAGGAGAAGTCGGGCTGGTTGTCGGTGAACACCCCGGCCATCAGCTCGATGTAGGGGGCGAACTTTCCGCTCGCGTCGGCCTCCGTGAGGTTGCGGTCCCAAGCGTAGCCGAACGCGTGATTCCCCCACGTCCACTGCTTCTTGCCCGGTGCGATGTGGTGGTCGGCGACGTGGACGAGGCCGGCGCGTTCGTCGTGATCGTAGCCGCCGAAAAAATCCTCCTCGGTGCCCATGCACATGTACGAGGTCGGCACGGGGATGTTCGCGTACCACGAGAGATCGTTCGCCGGGTAGTCGCCGGCCGGCACGAACTGCGCCGGCTTTTCGCTGGCCGGCACACCGCGGCGGGCGCGCTCGCCGTAGTTCACGCCGTAGTAGTGTCCGCTCGCCAGCGGAAACGTGCTCATCGCCCGCTTCGCGTGATCGGCCACGTAAGTGACGTCGGGCGGGAAAAACGACTGGTAGCGCTCGTGCACCCGCGTCGCGACATTGGCCCACCAGAGAAAAGTCTGCGTGAGCGGCGTGCGGTTGTAGGCGCGCACCTTCACCTCGAGCACGGCGCGCCCGGGATGAATGCACACGCCGTGCATGCCTTTCATCCGCGCCATCGGATCGTGTTCGCTGAGCCAGACGGTGACCGCGCCATCGGGGTGCTTTTCGATTTCCACGTCGGCGGGCATGAACGTCGAGGGACGGTGATGTTGCGGCCAGTTGAACTCGATGCCGCCGCTCGCCCAAGGCCCGGCGAGCCCGACGAGCGCGGGTTTGATCACGTCCTGGCGGTAGATGAAGTCGTAACCGTTGGTCTTGTCGCGGGCGATGTGGATGCGTCCGCCGATCTGCGGCAGGATCATCACGTAGAGATACTCGTTATCGAGGTGAATGGCGTCCCACTCGCGCGGCACGGGCTTCTCCGCAATGCGATCGACGAACGGCAGCGGGTAAACCTTGCCGCTGCTGCCTTGATAGACCCGTTTCTCGAGAAACATCGGGTTCAGGTCGGGCGCCTGCGGTTCGTAAGTCGAAAGCAGGGCCGACTCGCGCCAGCAACGAACGGGGTACTTGTGTTCAGCCATGAGGAGGGAAGCCGACAGCCATTCAAGTTTCCGCCCTTCGCGCCAACCGAATCTTTGGTTATTCAGGTCCGGCATTCGCGCGGGAGGAGCGGCTTGATGCCGCAATCGTCCACTCCACGGCGCCCAAACGTCGCGGCATAAAGCCGCTCCTACAATTCGCACGCCGGTCGTGCGCAACGATCAGCCCCGCGCCGCGTCTGGCACCCACCCGCCCCTAGAAATTTCCGCCAAAGGTGTTGCGGAATAGCTTGGTCTGGAAACCTTCCCGTCTCTGCCCCGACAAAACCTCCCAACATGAATACCCTCCGTTCCGTTCTGGTTGCCTCCCTTGTCATCGCCTGCACGGCGGCGCTCGTCGCTCAAACGTCCCCCGCTCCCGCCACCGCCACGCCGGCGCCCGCGACTCCACAAGTCCGCGCCGCTTCGACCGGAGGCCGCAGCCCGCATGAAACAACAACCGGCTACGTGGGCGGCGATCGTCGCACCGGCCACCCGATCACCATCACCTACGGACGCCCTTACACGACCCGGCCCGGCACAGCCACTCCGCGTAAAATCTGGGGTGGACTCGTGCCGTGGGACAAAGCCGACCGCCTTGGCGCGGATGAGGCGACCCTGCTGATCACGTCTAAGCCGCTCGCGATTGGAGAAACGACCATTCCCGCCGGGGCCTACACGCTCTACATCGTCCCCTCGGAAACCGGCGTCTCAAAACTCGCCTTCAGCAAAAACATCGGCAAATGGGGCATTCCCGTGGACGAAAAAAGCGACGTCGCCCGCGTCGACCTGAAAAAAGAAACCCTGCCGAATCCGGTCGACCAGCTCACCATCGCCATCGCGAACGATCCGGCGACACCCAACGGCGGCGTGCTCAAGTTTTCCTGGGAGACCACCCAGTTCTCACTGCCGCTGACGGTCCAGAAATAATCAGGCCCTTCTTCTTTCCTCTCCCTTCTTACCCGCCACCGGACCACCGGTGCCTCCCTGCTCCATGAATTCCAAAATTATCCGTCTCGGTCTGTCCCTCGTCGCCGCTCTGGCGACCTTGGCTCCCCTCTCCGCCCAAACGGCGGCTCCCAAACTCGATCTCCCCGCGCCCAGCCCCACTTCCACGCTGAAGCAGCGCGTCGGCGTGACGGACATCGAGATCGTCTACTCCCGTCCTGGTGTGAAAGGTCGCAAGATCTTCGGCGGCCTCGAGCCTTGGGGCGAAGTCTGGCGGGCCGGCGCGAATTCCGCGACGAAGGTCACCTTCAGCACGCCGGTTAAATTCGGCGGCCAGGACGTTCCCGCGGGGACCTTCGGCCTCTTCGCCAAAATCGGCGAGGCATCCTGGAACGTCATTCTGACCAAGGCCCCGAATCAATGGGGCTCGTATGCCTACAATCCCAAGGACGACGTCGCCAACGTGGCGGTCAAACCCGTGAAGCTCGCCGAGCTCGTCGAGACGTTCACGATCGACCTCAACGACATTCGCGACAGCTCGGCGACGTTGAACCTCATCTGGGAAAAAACCCGCGTCCCGGTGAAAATCGAAATCGATACCGTCGGAATGCTCGTTCCGAAAATCGAAGAGATCATGGCTTCCGCCGAACCGAAAAAGCCGTACATGCCGGCGGCGATGTTCTACCTCGACAACAGCCTCGACCTGAAAAAAGCCCTGGCGTGGTCGGAAGCCGCCATCGCGGAACAGCCGAACGCGTTCTACCTTGTTTACCGCAAAGCCAAAATCCAAGCCGCCCTCGGCGACAAGGCCGGCGCGCTCGCCTCGGCCAAAGCTTCCCTCGAAGGCGCGAACAAGGCCAATGGGGCCATCAAGGACGAATACGTCCGGTTGAACGAAGCCCTCATCGCGAGCCTCAAGTGATGCGCTGCGTCACGATTGCCAGCCGCGTCGCCGTGTTTGCGTTCGCCGCGGCCGCGGCGTTCGCGGGCGACACCGTTCCCGCCTCGCCCGCCGCGATCCAGCAGGAGCTGCACGGCTTCGGCAACCTGGGCTCGGTGCTGCACGTGGCGGCGCATCCGGACGACGAGAACCGCACGCTGCTCGCCTACCTTTCGCGCGGACGGCTCTATCGCACGGGTTATCTTTCCGTGACGCGCGGCGACGGCGGGCAGAACGAAATTGGCCCGGAGTTCGGCGAGAAACTCGGCATCGCCCGCACCCAGGAACTCCTCGGCGGCCGGCGGTTCGATGGCGCGACGCAGTTTTTCACGCGCGCCGTGGATTTCGGTTATTCGAAAAGCGTCGATGAGTCGCTCGCCTTCTGGGACAAGCCCGTGGTGCTGGGCGATGTCGTGCGCGTGATCCGGCAGTTTCGGCCGGACGTGATCGTCACCCGCTTTGCTCCTGTGCCTCAGCGTGGCAATCACGGCCATCACAACGCCTCGGCGCTGCTCGCGCTGGAAGCTTTCCAGCTCGCGGCCGATCCGAATGCGTATCCCGAGCAAATCGCGGAGGGTCTCAAACCCTGGCAGGCGGTGCGCATCGTGCAGGGCGGCGGCGCGGGCGGTGGCGCCGGCACGGGCGGCCTGTCGGTGCAGATCAGCGGCACGGATCCGGTCACGGGCGACACTTTCCAACAAATCGCCGGCAAGAGCAGCTCGCAGCACAAGACGCAGTTTGGCCTGGGTGCGGGTGGCGGCGGTGGAGGCGGCGGTCGTGGCGGCGGCACCGGCTCCGAAAACTTTACGCTTCTCGCGGGTGCATCGGCTACAGGCGACCTGATGGCCGAGATCGACACGACTTGGAATCGCGTGTCCGGCGGCGCCGAGATCGGCCGGCAGGTCACCGCGATCGTCGCTCAATTCAAGACCGAGGATCCGGCGGCAAGTTTGCCCGCGCTGCTCGCGTTGCGGAAATCGGTCGCGGCTTTGCCATCCGACCCGGTGGTCGACGGGAAACGCGCGCAACTCGACCGCATCGTGCAGGCGTGTCT
Source organism: Opitutaceae bacterium (assembly GCA_036261745.1). Classification (GTDB taxonomy): domain Bacteria; phylum Verrucomicrobiota; class Verrucomicrobiia; order Opitutales; family Opitutaceae; genus DATAKE01. Next base: position 57,787 of record DATAKE010000068.1, on the reverse strand, counting down.
CGGACTCACGACCACCACGCTCGCCGACGCCTACGAAGTCGTACCCGGCGACGAACTGAAACTCACCTTCTCCGCGGGACAGCGCTCCCGCGTGCCGGTGAAGCTGATCGAGGTACGCATGGGCAAACTCGCCTCGGCCAAGCCGGGTGCAGCGGTCACGCCGGAGCAGCCGACGGCGGGCGCAGTCACTTTCACTGTGCCCAAGAACACGCCGGTAACGCAGCCCTACTGGCTGCGCGAGGAGCCGACCGCGGGGATGTTTCGTGTCGCGGAGACAAAGCTGATCGGCACCGCGGAGAACCCGCCGCCGTTCGTGATCGACTATGTTTTTGAGGTGGATGGACAGACGCTGGTCGTCGCCGACGAACCGCTGGCGCCGGACTCTGCCGGCAAATCGCCGCGCCGCCTCGCCGTGATCTCGCCGGTGGCGCTGCGCTTCGGGTCGATCGTGGCGCTCTTCACCCCGGGCGCGAAAAAAGAAATTGAAGTGGAAGTAACTGCCGCACGCACGGCCAGCGCGGGCACGCTGCGCGTCGAGGCGCCTTCCGGCTGGACGATCACGCCGGCGACACGGCCGTTCAAACTGGCCCAGCGCGGCGAGAAAACCCGCCTGAGCTTTACCGTGACCGCTCCCGCCCAGACCGCGACCGGCAGTTTCCGCGCCGTGGCCGAGGTGGACGGCACGCGTTTCAGCGCGCAGCGCGACGAGGTGCGCTACGATCACATCGCGCCGCAGGTGCTGCAGCCGCCGGCGCGCATGAAAGTGGCGGCCTTCGATTACCAGATTCGCGGCCGGAATCTCGGTTATCTCCCCGGCGCGGGCGACAGCGTGGCGGAGTGCCTTCAACAATTGGGCTATGCGGTCACGCTCCTGCAGGGCCCGGACCTCACGCCGGAGAACCTGAAGAAGTTCGACGCCGTCGTGGTCGGCGTCCGCGCCTTCAATGAGCGCACCGATTTCAAGGACAACCTCCCGGGCCTGTTCGCCTACGTGGAAGCCGGAGGGACGGTCGTCGCCCAATACAACCGGCCGAACGGCCTCATCACCCAGCAACTCGGGCCCTACGCGCTTTCGATCGCCGGGGCGGCGCCCGCGTTGCGGGTCACCGACGAGACGGCGGCCGTGTCCCTCCTCGACGCGGCAAATCCCGCGGTAAACGCGCCGAACAAGCTCATCGATTCCGACTGGGCCGGTTGGGTGCAGGAACGTGGCGCCTATTATCCGAGCACGTGGGACCAGAACGCCTACCAATCCCTTCTTGCGATGAGCGATCCCGGCGAAGCGCCGTTGAAGAGCAGCGTGCTCATCGCGAAGCACGGCAAGGGACATTACGTCTACACGGGACTCGCCTTTTTCCGGCAGCTGCCCGCTGGCGTTCCCGGAGCGTACCGGCTGTTCGCGAATCTGGTTTCGCTCGGGAAAGAATGAAGTTCCCGGACCACCATCGTCGCGCATCCGCGGCGCGTCTCAAAATTCCTGTCATTCTGAGCGCAGCGAAGAATCCAATGGGATACTCGCAGCCGCTGAAGGCATCGCACCTCCTGCTGGATTCTTCGCTGCGCTCAGAATGACAAACGATTTTTAAAGCACGCTCTGAATGAAATCCGAATCTGACGAATCCGAATCGCCCGGCGTGCCCGGATTCCACTCCTGGCGGGGCGTTTATCTTTTCGTGTTCGGCTGCTTCCTCCTGATGGTCGTCGGACTCGCGGTGTTCACGCATTTCTACGCATGAACGCCTTCGACTGGTTCGTGCTGCTCGGGACGATGATCGGCATTGCCGCCTACGGCACGTGGCGGACGCGTCACACCGACAACCTCAACACCTACCTGAAGGGAAACCGCACCACCAAATGGGGCACGATCGGCCTCTCGGTGATGGCGACGCAGGCGAGCACGATCACCTACCTCTCGCTCCCCGGCCAGGCCTACGAAAGCGGAATCGCGTTCATCCAAAATTATTTCGGGCTGCCGCTCGCGCTGATCATCGTCTGCGCGGTGTTCCTGCCGATCTACCGCAAGCTCGGCGTCTATACGGCATACGAATATCTCGGCAAGCGCTTCGATCAGAAAACCCGCCTGCTCGGCGCCGCGCTCTTCCTGCTGCAGCGCGGACTGCAAAGCGGAATCACGATCTACGCGCCCGCCATCATCCTCGCGACCGTGCTTGGCTGGCGGCTCGACCTCACCATCGTTTTCACCGGCCTGCTCGTGATCGTCTACACCGTCACCGGCGGAAGCGCCGCGGTGAACCTCACGCAAAAATGGCAGATGGCCGTGATCTTCGGCGGCATGCTCACCGCGTTCGTGGTCCTGCTCGTGAAACTTCCGCCCGACGCCACGCACATCGCCGGCGCGATGGGCAAGCTGCAGGCGGTCGATTTCACCCCGGACCTGGACCGGCGCTACACGTTCTGGAGCGGCCTGGTCGGCGGGCTGTTTCTCTCGCTCTCGTATTTCGGCACGGACCAATCGCAGGTCCAGCGCTACATCGGCGGCGCGTCGATTCGCGAAAGCCGGCTGGGATTGATGTTCAACGCGGTGTTCAAGATTCCGATGCAGCTCTTCATCGTGATGCTCGGCGCGCTGCTGTTCGTGTTCTACCAGTTCCAACCCGACACCCCGGTCTTCTTCAACCAGACGGAATGGCGCCGCCACACCGAGGGGGCGCAGGGTGCGACCTTCCGCGCGATTGAGCAAAAGCACGCGGCGCTCCACGCCGACAAACAGGAAAAAATCCGCGCCTGGGTCGCGGTGCGCGATCGCGGCGACGCGGTCGCCGAAACCAACGCCCGCGCCGCGCTCGCCCAAGTGCAGCAGGCCACGAACGCCGTCCGCCAGGAAGCGCGCGATGCGCTCAAGGCCGCCGATCCCCGCGCCAAGACGAAGGACTCCGACTACGTTTTCATCAGCTTCATCCTGAGCCAGCTTCCCCACGGCGTGATCGGCCTGCTGATCGCGGTGATGTTTGCCTCGGCGCTTTCCTCGAAGGCCGGTGAGCTGAACGCCCTCGGCACCACGAGCACGATCGATCTCTGGCGGCACTTCCGTCCGCTCGCCGCCCACGACGAGGCGCGAAACGTCCGCAACGCGAAATGGTTCACCGCCCTCTGGGGTTTCTTCGCCATCGGCTTCGCGCTCTACGTCAGCTCCGCGGAGAACCTGATCGAGGGGCTGAACATCATCGCCTCGATCTTCTATCCCGCTTTGCTCGGGGTTTTCGTCGTGGCCTTTTTCCTCAAAAAAGTGGGCGGGACCGCGGTGTTCTCCGCCGCGATTGTCGCGCAGGCGGTCGTCGTCGGCATCTACTTTTACGGCAAGGCCCATCCCCAGCATGAAATCGGCTATCTCTGGCTGAACCCGATCGGCTGCGCCGCCTGCGTGCTCTTCGCCGTCGTGCTGCAAACCGTGCTGCCGTCACGTCGCCGGGACGACGCCCTGCCGGCATGAGCAGCGTGCCCGTCATCTGCTTCGGCCAGCAACCCTGCGGATTTTTCCCGCGGCGCTTCCTTTTCGCAAAATTCCAGACCGCGCGCCGGCTGCGGGCCGAGATCGGCGGGGAGATTGTTTTCTTCTACCACGACAGCGACCACGACTGTCGCGAAACCCAGACCACGCTGCGCCATGCCAAAACCGGCGAGGCGCAGACCCTGAACTTCACCTTCGCAAACAAGATCCAGCGCAAGTTCTCCCCGCTCTTCGCCAAGCACGTGTCGGCGGAGTGGCGCGACAACACCGCGCGCCAGCTGCCGGCCTTCGTCGGGGCGCGCTGGGTGGACGCCTTCAAAAAAACCGCCGCCGGCAACACCGCCGATTTCTGCCTCGAGATGTATCGCGCGATGGGACTGCTCGACGGGATTCGCGTCGTGCGTTCCGGTGACCAGGCCGTGCGCGGCGCAGCGTGCGACATCCCGGAGTTTTTCGTCGACGTGCCGCACGAAGGGGAAATCGTCCGCGCCCGCTGGCTCGATGGCGCGCTCAAGCTCCACGAAGGCGGCGAGCGCTATACGACGTTGCCGCCGGCCCAATTCACCAAGGCGCAGATCAGCCCGACGCGCGACAGCCGCCTGCGCTGGATGCAGTCCGTCCTGCATTGCACCCATTACATCGCCGGAGCCGGCGAACAGGCATACTTGAATAAAGCCGATGCCCCGGAGATCGTCTTCGTGAACCGCGACCCCATCGACCGTTCCGATGAAGCCTACACCGAAATCCCCACGTAAGCGCACGTCCTCCGCCCAAACACGCCGGGCGGCCGACAACCCGCCCTACCTCCTTGTGTTTGGCGCCCACCCGGACGACATCGAGTTCGGTTGCGGAGGCGTGATTGCCCGCGAGACCCAGGCCGGCCGGCCCACCCATTTCATCGTGTGCTCGCGCGGCGAAGCCGGCACCAACGGCACTCCCGCCGAACGCGTCGCCGAATCCGAAAAAGCCGCGGCGCTGCTTGGCGCCACCGTGCAGTTCGTCGCACTCGACGGCGATGCCCACCTCGAAATGCGCGCGGCCCACGCGATCAAACTCGCCGGCCTCATCCGCCAGATTCGTCCCGCGATCATCCTCACGCCGACGGTCGTGCAAAACCAGCACCCGGATCACTGGCGCCTCGGCCAGCTCGTTCGCGACGCGGCGCGCATCGCGCGTTACGGCGGCATGGCTGAACTGAAATCCCAGCCGACCCACGCGATCGACCAGCTCTTGTTTTACGCGATCACGCCCGATGCCGAGCCGCGCGACATCCAGCCCCTGCTGATCGACGTCTCCGCGCCGGAGGTCATCACCGCGTGGGCGGCCGCGATGGAAGCCCACGCCTCGCAGCAGAAGACGCGAAACTACGTCGGCCTCCAGCTCGCCCGCGCCACGGTCAACGGCAGCCGTTGCGGCGCGACGGCGGCCATCCCGCTGTTTCCGAATGACCCGCTCGTGTTCGATTCGCTCGCGACCCTGCAGCGGTCCGCGCGGAGATTTTGAAGCCAAGACCGCATTTTTATCCATGGCTTGTCATTCTGAGCTGAGCGAAGAATCCAGCAGGAGGTGCGACGCCCCTGCGGCTGGCGATGATCCAAATGGATTCTTCGCTCCGCTCAGAATGACAGAAAAAGGCCGATGCGTGCGCCGAGGTTTTTCGCGGTCATGAGTTCCGCCCGTCCGCTCAAAGTCGGCATCACCTGCTACCCGACCGTCGGCGGCAGCGGGATCCTCGCGGCCGAACTCGGACAGGAACTCGCGAAGCGCGGGCACGAGGTGCATTTCATCAGCTACGAGCGTCCTTTCCGCGTCGCCGGGAATGAGCCCCGGGTCTTTTTCCACCCGGTCGTGGTCAACGACTACAATCTTTTCAAATACCCCGACTACACGCTCCCCCTGTCGGTGAAGATGGCCGAGGTGACGCGCGACCACGGCCTCGATCTGCTGCACGTACACTACGCGGTGCCTCACGCGACCGCGGCGATCCTCGCGCAGTCGATGCTGCCCGCCGCCTCGCGACCAAAGTTGATCACGACGTTGCACGGCACCGACACCACGCTGCTCGGCCAGGATCCCGGCTACCGTCCAGCGATCCAGCACGCGTTGGAATGCTCCGACGCGATCACGACCGTCTCGGAATTTCTGCGTCAGGAAACGATGCGCCTGCTTCCCGTCAGCCGGCCGATCGAGGTCATCCACAATTTCTTCGAACCGGACCAGCCGGCCCGCTCGCGCGAGGAAGTGCGCCGGGAACTTGGCGTCGGCAACGAGACGCTCGTGATCCACGCCTCGAATCTCCGTCCCCTTAAACGCATCGACCTGCTGCTCGAGACCGCCGCCCGCATCCGGCCGCGCGAATCGTTCAAGCTCGTGATCCTCGCCGGCGCCGACTTCGCGCCGTTCGCGAAGGACGTGCAGCGCCTGGGACTTGCCGATCGCGTGATTGTCCGCGAAAAAGTCAGCGCGATCGAAGATTATCTCCAGGCCGCCGACCTCGCGCTGTTCACCTCGGAAATGGAAAGTTTCTGCCTGAGCATTCTCGAGGCGATGAATTTTGCCCGCCCGAGCGTGTCGACGTCCGTCGGGGGAATTCCGGAAGTGGTGCAGCACGGCGTCAGCGGCCTGCTCGTTCCCGGCAGCGATCCCGACGCCCTGGCCCGCGCGGTGGAAAGCCTGGTCTCCGACCCCGCAAGGCGCGCCGCCCTTGGCACCGCCGCGCAAAAACGCGCGCGCGAATTCTTCTCCGCCGACGTGATCGTGCCGCGTTACGAACAGCTCTACCGACGCGTGTGCCCGCCGCCTTCTTCACCAAGCCGAACTGTTTTGATCCCATCGTCACTTCTTTAGGTAAGCCTCGATAATAAGTGACATGTTCCGATTGTGTGCTGCGTTTTCACAAGCGCGGTGGACGCCCTTCAGCTGGTTTTTGCGCAGGGTTCGGAGAGGTGGGGCCGCAAATCTCGAGCGGGCGAAAGCAGGACCCGGACGGGCACCATTAAACCCGACGAAAAACCCCTTGGCGCGGCGGGTGGTTTCGCTGACGCTCCGGACTTCATGCCGCTTCCTGATCTTCTGCCGATCACGCCTTTCACCCACCCGGCGCAGGGGGATGTGGTGTTGCCCGGCTCGAAAAGTCTCACGAACCGCGCGCTGCTCCTCGCGGCGCTTTGCGAGCAACCGGTCACGCTCACGGGAGCCCTGTTCAGCGACGACACGCAGCTCATGGCCGAGGCATTGCGGAAACTCGGCCTCACCGTCGAGGCTGACGCGAAGGCGCAGACGATCCGGGTTTCCAACCCCTCGAAAACTTTTCTCTCCGCCAGCGGACCCGACACACCCGTCGATCTTTTTGTCGGGCTGGCCGGAACCGCCGCCCGTTTCCTCACCGCGTTGTGCGCCGCCGCTCCCCGCGGAATTTTCCGGATCGATGGCGTGCCGCAGATGCGCCAGCGGCCGATGAAGGGTTTGATTGATGCGCTGCGCTCGCTGGGCGCCGACATCCGCTGCACCGGCCAGGAGGGATTTTTCCCGATCGAGATTCATGCGGCCGGCCTGCGCGGCGGTCCCGTGAGCCTCGATGCGCGGGAGAGCAGCCAGTTGCTCTCGGCGCTGCTCATGGTCGCGCCGCTCGCGAAGGCGCCGGTGGGAATCACGCTCCTCGGCGGCGTGCGCTGGCCGTTCGTGCACATGACCGCGCGCCTGATGGAGCAATTCGGCCAGCCGCCCATCGCGCGGCGCGGCGCGGATGCCTTCACGATTGCCAACACCGCGCGCTACACGCTGCCGGCCGGCACCTACGCCGTGGAGCCCGACGCCACGGCGGCGAGTTATTTTCTCGCGCTTCCCCTCGTCGTGGGCGGCGCGCTCTCGATGCGCGGGCTGCGCGGCTCAGCGGGCGGGTTGCAAGGCGACACGCAGTTCGCCGCCGTGCTCGGCGAATGCGGCATGAGCATCGCCGAAACGAAGCGCGGGCTGACCTCCTCCTACGATTTCGACCGGCGCCTGAGCGGGCTGGATAAAAATTTCAACGCGTTCTCCGACACGTTTCTCACGATCGCCGCCCTCGCGCCACTGTTGAACGGCCCGACGCGCATCACCGGCATCGCGCACACCCGCAAGCAGGAGACCGATCGCGTCGCCGGCATGGCGCGCGAATTGAGCAAGCTCGGCCAGCACGTGGTGGAAACCGAGGACTCGCTGGAGATCGATCCGCGCCCGTTGAAAGCGGGCCAGACGATCGAGACGTACCACGACCATCGTTTCGCGATGAGCTTCGGCATTCTCGGCTGCCACGACCTCCACGGCAGCGGCCGCACCTGGCTCACGATTGGAAACCCCGGCTGCTGCGCGAAAACATTTCCCAACTTTTTTGAGTTGCTGGAGTCGGTGCGCCAAAAATCGTTGGGATCCTGATGGGCAGCTCCCCTTTTATCATCGTCGCAATCGACGGCGGCGCGGCGTCCGGCAAATCGTCCTCGTCGCGCACGCTGAGCGAGCGGTTCAACCTGCTGCACGTCGACACCGGTTCCTACTACCGCGCGCTTACGGCGGAAATGATCCGCCGCCGGGTCGCCGCCGACAATTCCGCCGCCGTGAAAACCGCCCTCGGCGAACTCAAGCTCGGCACCCGCGTGAACGGCCGCTCCGCCGAAATGGAAATCGGCGGGCGCGTCGCCGGTGACGAAATTCGCAGCCGCGAGGTCAACGACGCCGTCTCCCACTTTGCCGCCCTCCCGGACCTGCGCGCGGCGCTGCTCGCCTATCAGCGCGGTCAGGCCGATGTCGCGCGGGCGCACGGTTTCCGCGGTTTGGTGATGGAGGGACGCGACATCGGCTCGGTGATTTTTCCAGACGCGGATTTTCGTTTCTTCCTCCACGCCGATCCCGTCGAACGCGCCCGGCGCCGCGCCGGCCAGGGTCAGGACGACAGGATTCTCGAGCGCGACCGCCTCGACACTTCCCGCAAAGCCTCCCCCCTCACCTGCCCGGCGGGCGCGACGTCGATCGACACCACACACGTCACGCTCGACGAGGTCGTGGAAAAGATGGCTGCGCTGCTCGCGGCGAAATTGAAGTGATGCGCCTTTATCTCCAGGCGGAGATGAGCCGCGTCTACGGGCTCTTCCATTATTTGTCGGTCGTGGTCTACGACATGTTTTTCCGCGGCGAGGTGGAGGGCCTGGAGAACCTGCCGAAAACCGGCGCCTTCCTGATCGCGGCGAACCACGCGAGTCTCCTCGATCCGCCCATCATCGGTGCACAGGTTCCGAGGCAGATGTGTTTCTTCGCGCGGAAGACGCTCTGGAAACCGGGCTTCGCCTCGTGGTGGCTCGACGCGGTCGGCACGATTCCCGTCGATCGCGACGGCGGCCAGGATGTCGGCGCCATCAAGCGCGTCCTGCGCGCACTGCAGGCCGACAAGGTCATGATTCTTTTTCCCGAAGGCACGCGCACGCCCGACGGAGCTCTGCAAACGCCGAAGCCGGGTGTCGGTTTGATCGTGTGCCGCACGCAGGTGCCCGTCGTGCCCGCCCGCATTTTTGGATCGTTCGAGGCGTTCGGCAAAGGCGTGAAGTTTCCGCGCTTCGGCACGCGCATCACGATCGTGTTCGGCCCGCCGCTGGCCCCGGCCTACTACGATCCCGGCGCGGGCACCGACCGCTACCAGCAGGCCTCGGAGCGGATCATGGCGAAGATCGCCGAGATCAAGCTGCCGCGGACTCAGGCGGTCTGACGCCCTGCCCCGACTTGCGGAACACCACGGAGACAACCGATGAGTTTCGCGGGAAGCAGGTGATCTTGAAGGAAAGTGCGGTGATCCCGCGGGCGAAAAAGCGTGACGCGGCCTTGAGCCAGCCAAACACGCCAAAATCGAAAATCACGCCCTCGGATTTCAGCAGGTTCAAACCCGCCGCTTTTCCGTTTTCGACGATCTCGTCGTAGCTCCACTCGTTCAGGTGCTCGGAAATCTCGAGACGCCGGCCGATGCGGAGCCGTTCCTGGATTTTCTTGATGAAGGTGCGGTTGATCGTCGGGTACGTGATCACCAGCCGCCCGCCCGGCTTGAGCGTGCGCTCGAATTCCCTCAGGGCCAGCTGCGGGTTCAACAGATGCTCGAGCGTCTCCACGCAAACGATCTGGTCGAAAAATTCATCCTCGAACGCGAGGTGCTCCACGTTCATCGCCTGGAACTTCAGGTTGGCTAGGCCGGCCGCGTGCCGGGGATCGAAAGCATTGGGCGCAATGTCGATGGCATGGACATCCCGGCAATGCGGCGCGATTTGCGCGGACAGGCGGCCGTCGCCACAACCCGCATCGAGAATCCTCTGGATTCCCTGGGGAGCCAGGAGGCGAAACGCCGACGCGTGCCGGGCGCGATGGTTGAGTTCACTGACATTGATGCCGCAGAGGATAAACCCGCCCTCATAGCCGCCCTCGCGGTATTTGCCTTCGTAGTATTTTCCCAGCTCCTCGTTGTTTTTAAAATCGAGGCGCGGTTTCCCCAGGATGCCGGTGAGTTGAACGTTTCTTAGCACCCACCCTCAATCGCCCGCTTTCGCGGAAACTTTACTTTTTACTCCAGCCCGCTGGCTTTGCGCGCACGCTTGATCACGACGGTCGCCACCGCCCGGGCCCGCTCGGCTCCCTCAGCCAGAACGCGGTTCACATGATCAAGGTTCGCAGCGAGCTCCGCCCGGCGGGCGCGCGCGGCAGCGAAGTAATTCCAGTAGTGTTCGAACAGCGCTTTCTTCAAATCGCCGTAGCCCAGCCCGCCGGCCCGCAGCCGGTTTTCGTGATCGAGCGCGACTTCAGCCGGCGCCACCAGACGCAGCAGCTGGATCGCGAGATTTTTGTCGGCATCGGGCTTGGGTTCGGCGGGCGTCCGGCTGTCCATCATGATGCCCATGATTTTTTTCCGGACGGCCTTCTCCTCGCCGAAGATGTCGATCGTGTTGCCGTAACTCTTGCTCATCTTCTGGCCGTCGAGTCCGGGCACCGTGGCGATCTCGTCGCGAATGTCGGGCTCGGGCACGACCAGCGTTTCGCCGTAGGTCTGGTTGAACTTGATCGCGATGTCGCGCGTCATCTCGAGGTGCTGTTTCTGGTCCTTGCCGACCGGAACGACGTTTGCGTCGTAGAGGAGAATATCCGCCGCCATCAGCACCGGATAGGCGAAGAGCCCAAAATTCGGCGAGATGCCGTGCGCGGTCTTGTCCTTGTAACTGTGCGCGCGCTCCAGGAGGCCCATCGGCGTGAGCGTGCCGATGAGCCAGGTCAATTCGGTCACCTGCGGCACGTCGCTCTGCTTCCAAAACACGCTGCGCTTGGGATCGAGTCCGCACGCGAGCCAGTCGAGCGCGACCCCGAGGGTGTTTTGCCGCCGCACGGCCGGGTCGTGCAGCGACGTCATCGAGTGATAGTCGGCGATAAAATAGAAACACTCCCCCCTGGCCTGGGCTTCGATGGCGGGGCGCATCGCGCCAAAATAGTTGCCGATGTGAAGCGTGCCGGAGGGTTGGATGCCAGTGAGGGTGCGAAGCATTTTCGATTTCCGATTTTGGATTTTCGATTGCGCCGCAGCCATCGTGGAAGCGCAAGCCCTCGTTGGGTGGACCCACTCTCTTCCCCGCCAGCGGTTAAGAGTAACCTATCAGGTTACTTTGCCTCGGAAACTCACCGGGCTGAACTTCGTCCTATTCTCCCGTCTGGTCCCGCCGCGGGAACAGCGTCACCGACTGGCGCGTCTTGGCGATCATCGCCGGTGGCAGATAACCCGAAAACGCCGCCAGCGGCATCACCAGCGAGCGCGGACCAAGCAGGGTGCCGGGGTTGAGCACGGCGTTGCACCCGACCTCCGCCTTGTCGCCGACGATCGCCCCGAATTTCTTCAGCCCCGTCTCGTAAGTCGTCCCGTCCGGCCCGCTCACGACCACCGGCCGCTGATCCAGCCGCAGGTTCGAGCAGATCACGCCCGCTCCGAAGTGCGCCCCGTTTCCCAGGATGGAATCTCCCACGTAACTGAAGTGCGGAACCTGAACGCCATCCATCAGCAGGCAGTTTTTGAACTCGCACGCGTTTCCCAGGACGCAGCTCTCGCCGACAATCACGTTGCCCCGGATAAACGCTCCCGGCCGGATTTCCGTTTTCGCCCCGATCCAGGCCGGCCCGATGATCGTCGCGTGCGGTGGCAGTTTCACCGAGGGATGCAGGTAAACCTTTCCTTCCACGTGCACGCCCGGCGGGAGCTTCGGCAGCGGCTGGTCGAAAGCCTGCGCGGCGAGGGCCGGACCGATGCGCTTCAACCATTCCCAAGGGGCGACATCCGCCGGAAACGCCGACGCGAAGGGCACGAGCGATTTGGGCAGGGCAAAAAAATCAGAAGCCTTCACGCGACGACCGTGCACAAAAAATCCTGGAAGGGACAGCGGCTTTTTTCAGCGTCCGGCCGCCGCATCAGCAAGTCACGGTGCGACCTCGAACCAAAAGGGCGTGAAAACTTCCACGTCTCCCAGCTTCACCTGACTCCAAATGACGTACCGCCCCGCGCGGGGAATGGTGATCTTGAAGGTCAGCACCGGACGTTTTTCGTCGGGCTTCTTTTCCAAATCGGTTTCCGCCGGGTGGAGATGCGCGAACCCGCTGCGCGCTTCATCGAACGCCACGAGGTGCGCGAACGCCCCCATCACCGGCTCCAGCGGCACGGCGCTGCCATCGGGGCGTGTCACCGCGAACTGCAGGTCAGCCGTTTTCCCGGCCCGGATCGCACCGCCCGCCGGCGTGAGTTCGAAGCGATAGCCACCAGCCGTTGGCGACTCCGCCGGCTTGTCCCCGACCCCGGATGCTTCGGCAACGGCGAGGTCGGCGCTCGCGTAGAGTCCGCGGCTCGTCGCCGCCGGAGTGAAATCCGCAAACACCCGATAAGCCCCGCCGTGCCGGGGCGTAAACGCAAAGGTCCATTCGCCGCGCTTTTTTCCGGGCTGCGGATGCACGTGCTGGTAGTCGGTCAGCGTCGGATCGACCACGAGCAGGTGCAGCAACTTCGTGTGCGCCACCAGCAGGTCGACGGGCTCGATCTGTTTCCCGCTGGCCGTGCTGAGGGTCAGCGTGAGTTGCGCGGGACGCCCCGCCGCGAGGGGCTCGCTCGCGAGGGTCATCGTCACCGGCGAGGCCACCGCCACGACCGGAATGAACTGCGGGTTCAACGGATCGCAGTACTCGATGGCGTTCTTCGCATTCACGCGAAAGTCCATGTGGTTCAGGTTCGTGCCGGTCGGCAGGAAGCGCAGAAACACAAACACCGCCACCGCGCCGATCGTGATCAGAACGATCTGCCGGAGCTGTCGGCTGCCCAAGGCTGGTTGGGTTGTCTCCATCGCCTTCACTTCCGCATCTTTGCCACGAAATCCTTCGGCTCCCACTGGCTGCCATCGGCGCGATGGCTGATGGTGCCCTTCTCATCGATCAGGAGCGTCGTGAGCGTGTGCTTCAGCAAATCGCCCTCGAGTTCGGCGATCACGCCGAACTGCACCAGCAAATCCTTGATCGCCTTGTCGGGACCGGTGAGGAACGAGAAATTCGCCGTGTCGATTCCGCGCGCCGCCGCGTATTCCTTCAGCACGCCCGGCGTGTCGAAGGTCGGATCGAGGGTGATCGACACAAATTCGATGTTGGCAACGCCCCCTTCGCGCGCGAGCGCCTGCGTCGCGGTCATCTTCGTCGTCGCCATCGGACACATCGTCGCCACCGGACAGCGGGTAAAAATAAAGTTCATCATGATCTGCTTCCCGCGGAAGCGCGCGCTCTGCACCACCTTCCCCTCCTGGTCGTAGAGCGCGAAATCCGGGACCGTCTCGCCGACCTCGCGATAGGCATTCTTGCCGCGGGTGTGCGTGTCCTCGCGCAGCACGCGCGCACTGGTCGCGATGGTGTCGGCCGCGGCTTTGTCGTCCGGCCAGATTTTCTCCAGCCGGAAATCGCCGTCCTTGCTCGGAATCATCTCGGCGCGAATGCGCTGCCCGGGTTTCGCCATCGCCGCGTCACCCGCGGAAACGATGAAGTCCATCGTCATCGCCGGCATGTAGCCGGGGATCGCATCGTGCTTCACCCGGAGAATTTTACCGGCGAGGTCGACCGACCTGATTTCCCCGGTGAGCGGATAGCTGGCGGCTTCGACCTTGGGCGCGGGGGCGGAAGCGGCGCTGGCCGGCGTCGCGGGGCCGGCCGTCTGGTTTGCCTGACGCGAACACGCGCTCAGAAACAGCAGCGCCAGCGCCGCGGCGGCATAAGTTTTCATCGCACTACGGATTCGCCGGAAGATAACTTTGTCAAAGGGTTTGCGGACGACCGCAGAGGTGCTTCTGCTGGCGAGTCCTTTTGCTCATGACCGGCGTCACAAATTCCGCGCGCACCTCTGCCTATAAACCGGCGCTGGCAATTTTCGCCGCGATCGGCAGCGCGTGGGTCTTCGTGCTGGTGACGCTCGGGGCGTTCACGACAACCATCGGCGCCGGGATGGCCTTTCCGGACTGGCCCCTCTCCAACGGTTCCATCAATCCCCACGGCTGGCTCGAGGACATCGCGATGTTTGCGGAGCATTCGCACCGGCTCAGCGGGACGCTGATGGGGTTGATCGCCATCGCGCTGGCCCTCTGGCTGCATCGCCGCGAATCCCGCGGGTGGTTGAGAAAATTCGGCTGGTGGGCCCTCGCCATCGTGATCGTGCAGGGTCTGATCGGCGGCCAGCGGGTGAAACTCGACGCGTGGCACCTCGGCGGTTTCGAGATGAGCGTGGGCCAGATGCTCCGAATTCCCCACGGCATCCTCGCCCAGGTTTATGTCTGCCTGCTGATCGCGATCGCCGTCGGCCTTTCGCGCTCCTGGGTCGAACGGAAATCCCCGTCGCTCAGCGCCGGTGTCCGGCGCCTGGGACTCGTGTGCTGCGTCCTGCTGTTCATCCAGCTCATCATCGCCGCGACAATGCGCCACAACTACGCCGGACTCTCGATCCCGACGTTTCCCCATTCCACTCCGGGCGGCGGCTGGCTGCCGGAACTCTGGAATTTTCGCGTCGCGATCCATTTCGCCCACCGGGTCATGGCCGTGATTCTCTCGGTGGCGCTGATCTGGTTCGTCGTGGCGCTCCGGCTGGACCGCAATGTCACGATGACGATGCGCGCCGCCTCTTCGCTCCTCGTGGCCTTGCTTTCCGCCCAGGTCATTCTCGGCGCGCAGATCATCGTGAAACTCCGCGAAGCCCACGTAACAACCGGCCACGTGGTCTGCGGCGCCATGCTGCTCGCAACCACCTTCTGGCTCGCGTGGCTCGCCCATCGCGACGTGATCGAAACCCCCTCCACGCCATGAGCGAAGCCATCCGCCCGACCGGCGCGAAATTTTCCGACTATCTCGAGCTCACCAAGCCGAGGTTGAGCACGCTCTCCGTGCTCACCGCGCTGGTGGGCTACCTCGCCGCGCGTCCCGCATCAGATCCGTGGCGCCTCACCCTCGTCGCGATCGGCACTTCGCTCGCCGCCGGCGGAGTCGCGGCGCTCAACCAGTGGATGGAAAGCGACACCGACGCGCGGATGAAGCGCACCGCCGACCGGCCGATCCCCACGGGCAAGGTCGCGACCGGCTCCGCCTTCGTCATGGGCTGGCTGATGTGCATCGCCGCGCTGTTTCTGCTTTTCTCGCGCGTCAATTATCTCTGCGCCTTCTTCACGCTGCTCACGATCATCTCCTACCTCGGCTGGTACACGCCGGCGAAACGGACTTCGCGCTGGAGCACCGAGATCGGCGCGCTGGCCGGCGCATTTCCGCCGCTCATCGGGTGGACGGCCGCCGAGGGACGCGTTTCCACGCTCGGCTGGATCCTCTTCGGGATTTTGTTTTTCTGGCAGATCCCGCACTTCATGGCCGTGGCCTGGACGTATCGCCGCGACTATTCCGAGGTGAATTTCCCGATGCTTCCGGTGCGCGATGAAGCCGGCGGCAAAGTGGCGGGATGGGCGTTCATCAACACCATCGCACTCATCGTCACGAGCCTGCTGCCGGTCGCCTGGAAACTTGCGACGTCAGTCTATGCTGCGGCTGCGGCCGGCTGCGGCGCGTGGTTCTTGTGGCGCGCGCTTGAATTCCTCCGCAGCGACGGCATGGGACGCGACGTCAACGCCCGCCGCCTGTTCTTCGCCTCGATCGCCTATCTTCCGCTGCTGCTCGCAGCGCTGGTGATCGACCGGATTTTTTTCTTCGCGCCGAAATGACCCGCTTCAAGCAGTCTGAAATTGTGACGTCGGCCTATGACCGTCGTCTGGGCGCAGGCGAAGACGAAACACACCAAATGTGCTCCCCCGCGTCGACAGGTGCCCAGCTTGGGCATCGACGATTGCAGAGCCCGGCGATCACGAGTCGCGGCGGCAAACATGCCTCAACCTGCCCATCCAAATGAGCGTCCAGGACATCCCCGCCCTCAACGCCTCGCTCAACGGCCTGGCGACGGTGCTCCTCACCGTGGGTTATGTTCTCATCAAGAGCGGCCGGCGCGAAGCGCACCGCAAGGTGATGACCACCGCGTGCATCGTGTCGGCGGTTTTTTTGGTCGGCTATGTGACGCACAAGGTCCTGATCCGCGGCGTGCACACGCCCTTCGGCGGCGAAGGCGCGATCCGCACGGTCTACTACACGATGCTGATCTCGCACATCCTGCTCGCGATCAGCATCGCGTATCTCGTGCCGCGGACCTTTCTCCTCGCGATCAAAGGCGATTTCGTCCGCCACCTCGCGTGGGCGCGCTGGACGTTTCCCATCTGGTACTACGTCAGCATCACCGGCGTCCTGGTCTATTTTTTCCTCTACCAATGGTGGCCCGCCGCGCGCTAGGCGCCGCCGGCCTCGCGGGCAACCCAGCCCGATCGGGGCCTCACGGGCGGCTCCTGTTGAGATAAGCAACAACCGCCATCCTTCTCAGACCCACCCCACTCTCGTCCGCCCCCCCAGCAAAGTGTCATCTAATAGATGACACTTTGTTTTTGTTTCCCGCCTATGACGCGAATGGACCTGTCATTTAATAGATGACACTTTCAGGGTGATTTCATGAGGTGCAGATGACGCAATCACCCCTGAGAGGACTGAATCCGATCGCGGAAATATTACTGGCCGCGGCAGAAGCCACCGAGCGCGCCGCGCGAAAAAAGTATCGCGAGCTTCGCCGGGTTTCACGCGGAAGCACTCCGCGCGCCGGCGCCGACACTCCGTTATGGAACGAGTTAGCCCGCGAAGTCTCCGCTCATCTTCATCGCTATGGCGAAAAGGCTAAACTTGCCCGGCTTCTCGGTATCACGCGTCAGCGTCTCCACCTGCTGATTGTAGCGAAAACCGCCTACCCTGACGCGGAACGGGCACTCCAGCTTTTCGTATGGCTTCAGGCCCGCAGACGCGGCGCAAATCCCTCCTGAGCCTCTGAGCCTGAGGGGAAGTGTCATCCAATAGATGACACTCGGCTGTGAGCGGAATCTTACCGATGAGCTCCCGGCCGTGATTGCTGGCGCCGGACGAGGGAGAGGCCGATGCGCGTCAGGGTCGCGTCCGTGAGGAACAGCACGCCCCACGCGATCAGCAGCCAGCCTTGGATCGGCCGCCACATCGCGGTGCGCGGCGCATCCCAGATGGTGGCGAGATCAAGTCGTTCGCGGCCCCCACTGCGCGTGCTGAGCTGCTGCAACTCCCGGCGGCGGACCAAATCGAAATTCCACTCGGCCGATCCGCTCACCGCGAGCGGCCCGAACGGCAGCGCCACCGCCCCCACCCGCACGGCGCCGCGCACCATCACGTCCGGCTCCAGCCGCGTCGTGGCCCGAAAACGGCCGGGTTCGATTTTTTCCCACGTCAGCGGCTTCGTCACCGACTGGCCCGCGCGATTGATCTCCGCGAGCGCCGCCACGGGCGCGGTCTGCGCCAGGCGGGCCGTCCAGGTTTCGTCGTAGAGCAAATCCAGCGTCAGCTGCGCGCCGTCGATCACGGGGCGCAACGCGAGTCCCGCCGGCGCATCCTCGCCGCCCAGCCACCGCGACAACGTCTGCGCAAAATCCCCGTAGCCGGACCACGCGCGGATTTTTTCCGAGTTCGGTCCGCCGAGTGGAAACGACACCGCCGCCACCCGGCCCGCGCCGCGCGACCACGTGGCCACGAGCGGCGCCTGGTATTCGTCGGTCGCGATCAAAGAGGCCGTCGCGCCCTCGCGCAGATAACTCAGATTGTAGCCGTCCACCACGGGCAACCATTGCGGCGGACGCGCCGCGATCTCCGCCCAGCCGGGCGTGCCTTGCGCGGGCGTCGGTTCCTTGATGAACGCCGAGCGCGCCACCGACACGGTTTCCTGCGCAAAGATCGCGGGGAGCTCATTGGCATCCGCGTTGAAGAAAAACCGTCCGCCGCCGCGTTCCGCGATGTCCTTCAACACCGGCGCATAATGGTCCGCCTCGCTGCCCAGCCCGATCACGCTCACGGTTGCCCCGCCGTCGCGCATTTCCTTCAGGAGTTCGAGGTAGCCCTCCGAGTGCGGCGAATCATTCGCGTCCGCAAACAGGATCATGTGCTTCGTGCCGGTCTTCGCTTTTTTCAATTCGCCCCAGCCGGCGACAAGCCCTTCGTAAACATAAATGCCGCCGCCGCCGCTCACCACACGGCGTGTCGCCTCGGTGATGCGGTTGCGATTCGGGCCCACCTGCGCGAGCTCCACGACGGCGTGTGCCTGCGTGTCGACCGCATGCACGGACACCGCATCCATGTCGCCGAGCAACTCCACCGCGCGCGCCGCCCCGGTGTTCGCCAGATCCATCTTGGTGAGGCCGGCGCCCGCATTCATGCCCATGCTGCCCGAGCGATCCATCACGATCGCCATCGCGGTCGCGAATTTGCGCTGCTCTTTCTTCAGCTCCATCGACACCGGCAGCAGTTCGTCGATCGCCGACGCGAAATATCCACCCGAGCCAAAACTGTTTTCCCCGCCCGCCATCAACAGCCCTCCGCCCTGTTCGCGCACGAAGAAATCGATCGCACCCAGGAAATCGCGCGGCAGCCGGCTCGCCGGCACGTTGTTGATCACCACGAGCCGCGCGCCCGTGAGTTTCGCGGCGGTGAGCGTGTTTGGCTGGGTCACGAGTTCCACCGTGAGACCCTGCGCGCTGAGCAAGGCCGCCAGCGGATCATCCGCATAATTCGACACGAGCACCACGCGCGGTCCGCCGGTGATTTCCACCCACGCACCGGCGACGTTGTTTTCCGGGTGCGCGTCGGCTTTCGGTTTCAGCCGCACTTCGTAACGCGCCGCGCCGCTGCCGTTGAGCCGGTCGCCGAGCCGCACGCGTGCGATTCCGCCGCGCACCGCCGCGACGCCACCGCCCGCGGGTTGTCCGTTGCGCGTCATCTCCCACGGCACGTCGCTGTCACCCTGCCCCATCACCACAAATTCCACCATGAACGCCTCGCCTGGGAGCACGCGCGGCGGCGCGATCAAGCCGGCGACCCGCCAGTCCGCCGCCACCGATTCGCCAATGAACCGGTAGTCGAGCGCCACGCCGCTGCGCAGCAATTTGTCGGTCGCCGTTCCCAGTGGGTCCGTCGCGTAGCCGTCCGTCAACGCGAGCACGCGCGCGGCTCGCTGCGGCGCGAGTTGCCCGAGGGCGAATTCCAGCGCGGCGCCCGTCCGCGTCTGGTGCGAGCCGTCGAAATAAACCGGATCGCCGCGATCGCGCCGCACCGCCGAGCCCGCGTAATCGATGAAGAACAACCGGTCATCCGCGCGCTTCGCCCGCTCGAGAATCGCAGTGAACTCGCCCGCCTGTGTCGTCATCGCCGCCGCCGCCGAATCCGAGCGATCCGCCAGCACCCACAAATCCAGGCCTGCGCTCGTCAGCCGCAGCCGCGGCTCCGCCAGCGCCAGCACGAGCACAAACAGCGACAGGGCCCGCAACGGTTCATGCAGCCGGAAACCGCGCCAGCGCCACGCAATCACCGCGAGCGCGGGCAGAACGAAAAACCACTCGGGGGCGCCGAAGCTCATGATCCGGGCGCGCCTCCGCCGCGGGTCCACCAACTTCCCAATGCCAGTCCCACCAGCAGCAACAGCCAGAGCCGCACGAAGGGATCCGGCCGCGTCAGCCGCTCCATCGCGGCGCGGCGTTCCGCCGGCTGATCCTGCACAAATGTTTCCGCCGCGCTAAAATCGCCCTGGCGCGCATCGGCAAATTGCGTGGCGCCGCGCAGCACGACTTCGCTGTCGCGCTTCAACGTGAAAAATCCCGCGCGGCCCGGCGCGTGCAAGCCGGCGCGCTCCGCCGGCGACAGCGGGCGCGTCGCCGCGTCGCCGCCGCCCGCCGGTTGAAACGCCAGCGTGAGCGCGCCCTCCGGCGGCACGCCCTGCAACACGATCGGCGCAGCGGCGTCGAAATTTGCGGCGTAGGGCGCCGGCTGCAGGTCGCGCTCCGCCTCGATAAACCGGCGCACCAGCAAAACCGTGGCCGGCAGACGGCCCGCGTTGGACGTTTCCCAGTCGAAGGCGAGGCGCAGCTGTCGCGCGCCGGCGGAGGTGGTCCGCAAAAAAACCAGCGGCCAGCGGCCCTGCCAGAGCAGCGGCGTGTCGGCGGGCGCGGCGGCATACCCGTGCGGGCCGGTGCCGATCCAGCCCTGCCAGTTGAGATCGGCGACGAGTGGATGCCGCTCCGCCGTGATTGGTTCGCTCATGATCGACGCCGTGGAGCGCTGGTCCGGTTGCGGCCAGAAAATGCCGCCGTGTTTTTCCGCGGTGAGTTCATCGGCCCGCGCCCGCGCGATGCGCAACGCCGCTGCCGCCGGCGCCACGAACGCCACGCCATCGATCCCGCCGGCGAGCTTGCGGAAAAATTTCGCCGCCGCGTCCTCGCCCTCGAGGGCCACCGCGATCGGTTTTGCCGCGGGCCGCACAAGGGGCAGCCGGTCGTCCGCGGCAAATTTATCGCCCTCGAGCACCACGGTGCACTGCTCCACGCCGTCGGGAAAAACGCCGTTCACCTCGACGAATGCGCCCGCGGCGATTTCGAGCTCGCGCGGCGGGGTGCGGCCACCGGGTGTTTCGATCCACCACGTGCGCCGCTGCGGCGAGCCCGCGCGGTTCTGCACGAAGGCGCGCCAGATCAGCCCCGCGTCGTCGCGCGTGAAATTCGAACCGGCGAATCCGACGTTCTCGAGCGCCCGGCCGACGCCCGCGGCGCGCTCGCCGGGCGGAACTTTGCCGCGCGCATCCGTCACCAGCAGCGTGCGACCGGCCCCGCCCGCGAGCGAATGCGCCAGGCGCAAGGCCGGCGCGAGATCGTGCGTGCCGAGTTCGGGCTGCCACAAGGGAAACGCCGCCAGGGCCGCGTTGCGATCCGGGCCGCGATACAGCGTCGGTTGACGGGGGTCCGTGGTCATCACGACCCAGGTGGTGCGGGCCGCCAGCCCGTCCGCGGCGTCGAACTCCCGCCGCGCCGCTTCCAGCGCGGGCTCGCGAAACGCTTCCATCGCCGAGGAACTGTCGAGCAGCAGCACGACCGTCTGGGCCGACTCCGCCCGCGGCCACCGCGGTTCCGTCAGCAGCCAGGTTCCCAGCAACGCGGCGAGCAGCTGCAGCCACAGCGCCCGCGATGAACGCAGTTTTTCCCATGTGCGCCCGCCGACGCTCCGCGGTGCGAACGGCTCGATCAAAAACCACGTGCTCGTGACCGCGCGCCGCGAACGCTGCTGCAAAAAATGGATGGCGAGAATCGCGGGCACCGCGAGCAGCGCCCAAAAACCCGCCGGGTTGGCAAACGTCGGCAGCATCACAACACCTCCGCAAAACCCCTTCGCCCTTCGGCGCCAGTGTCATCTAATAGATGACACTTTCGTTTTTCTCCCTCGGCGGAGGATTTTGCAGTGTCATCTATTAGATGACACTGGCGGGGGAGCGGGGCGGCACTTCCGGCGGCGGCACTTCCGGCGGCGGCACTTCCGGGGGCGGCACTTCCGGGGGCGGCACTTCCGGGGGCGGCGCGTGGGCGGTGGACGCGTGGGAGGCGGGCGGCGGGAAAGCGGGGCCGAGGGAAAAAGCGGGCGGTCATGCGATGGGTTCCACCACGCCGGCGGAGAAAGGCTCGCCGCCGAGCGCGAGGGCGAGCGGGGTTTCGCAGGGCACGCGCGCCATCAGGACGCCGCGTTTGCGGCACGCTTCGCGCCACAGGTTGAAATGCCGGGCGTAAGCCTCGCGATAACGCGCGGCGAGCGAATCGTCGATGCGCTGCCGGCGTTCCACTCCGGTCTCGCAATCGGTGAGCTCGACATTGCCGCGCCACGGCAGCTCCGCCTCCTCGGCCAGTGTCGGCACGAGCACGACACCGAGACCGGCGCTCGCCGCGAGCGGTCCGAGCAGCGCGGCGGGATCTCCGGGAAACAGCAGGTCGGAGACCAGCACCTTCAGCGCTCCCGGACGCCACGGCAGCGGACCGGGCATGGGGGAGTTGGTTGCGGGTTTCGGGTTGCGCGTTTCGGGCTGGGCTGCGCCCAAATTCGAAACTCGAATCTCGGAACCCGAAACCTTCGTTTGTCCCAGCCGCTCGCGCCAGTTGTCCGCCCGCACGCTTTCCATCGCGACGACCCGGACTGCGCGTCCGTTCGCGGCATGCACGCGCACGGGCGCTCCGATGCTGCAGGCGCTCTCGACGCCGAACGCGAGCAGTTCATCGGCGCGCGCGGCTTTTGCCGGGGTGAAGGCCATTGAGGCCGAGACGTCGATGGCCAGATCGACCATCGGGGAGACCTCGGCGCGATACAGTTTCATGGTCAGGGCGCCGGTGCGCGCGAACGCCTGCCAGTGGATGTGCCGCGGATCGTCCCCGGGCACATAGACGCGATGGTCTTGAAAATCGATCGAGCTGCCCGCGCCGGCGCCCTGCCAGTTGCCCGACAGCCCCCGCCACGCCTGCCGGCCAAAGGGCAACCGCCAGCGCGCGGCCGCGGCCAGCGCACCGCGTCTTCCCGAAAAAGCTGGCCCCGCCTCCGTCATGCTTTCGGTGCTTCCACGCGGGCGTCGATCTGCGCGATGTGCCGCCAGTAGGCGCGCGACTGCAAAACCGCCGCACCCAGAATCACGGCGCCGACGACGCATTGAACGACGAACGCGGCCGTGGTCACCTCTCCGGGCGAATTCGCCAGCACCCAAAAACCCGCGCCAGGAAAAACACTCGCGACCGTGAGCGCTCCCTCCACGCGGACCGGCAGGTTGTGCAGGATGTAGGCGATGGTCACGGCGACGTTCGAGATCGCCAGCACGAGCAGGTAGAGGACGGCGGGAGATTTGCGGGCCAGGTCAAAGAACGACAATGCCACCGCCGGGAAAACCAGCGCCACGACTGCGAGAAACGAAAGGCCCACCAGGCTTCGCGGGTTCGCGGCCGGCGCCAGTCCGGGCACAAACGTGCAAAGTGAAACCAGCACACCCGCCAGAACGGTGAACGCCAACGCACTCTGCCAGCCCGGCAGCGCGAAGATACCCGCCCAGCGCAAGGTCCGGCCACGCGCGACCCATGTCCGCCAGTGCGCCGCCATCGGCCAGCGCGTGCTCGAGAGCTCCGCGGCGGCGATCACCGCGAGAAGAACCGCGGCAAATCCCGCCTGGCCGCGCGCGTCATTGTTCTCCTTGAACGCGACCAGCAACGGCACCGGCAGCAACGACAGGAGGGCAAGTGCGCGCGGCAGGAGCGCGTGATTTTCCGCGGGCGGAGCGATGCGCCTGACCGCGCTCACGAGCAAAATTCCGAGGAGCAGCAAGCCGTCGAACCACCAGAGCGCGATTTCCAGGCCCGAGGTTCCCCCGATTGACCCGCCTCCGCTAAAAAACCGCCGTCCCATCAGCGCGGCGAGCATCTGAAACAGGATCACCAGTGCGATCGGCAGAAGGATGCGCACGGCTTTCGGCATGCCCGACGCGGCCAGGCCCGCCGCCGTCAGCAATGCGCAGCCCCCGATCAGCGCGGCGCACCGGCCTGCGTCCTGCACCAGATCGACCGAGCCCATGAAGTAGCGCACGATCCCATACGGGAGCATCGCCGTGAAAAGCAGGATGGCCTGCGCCACCAGCGAGCCCCACTTCCCGAGCACGATCCGCCACGCCGTCAACCGGGTGAGCACCAGCAGATCGACCGAACGCGATTCGAGTTCCACCTGCAGGCTGCCGAGCGCCCGGGCGGGAGTCGCGAGCAGCAGCTGCGCTCCCAGCAGGGCCCAGAAAAAGCCGTTGATGGTATTCGCCATCGAGGCCCGCGCGCTGGCGTTGTCGATTCCCGAGCCCATCACCGTGCCCAGCATCAGGAACACCATGACCACTTGAAACACGATGAATGCGATGACGAAGCCCCGCGTCCGCAACCCCTGGCGGAGCTCCTTCACAAGCATTGCCGGGAGCCAGGTCGGAAAATCGGCGCGCGCCACCGGCAAAACCGGCGGCGCAGCAAGCGTGGCGGAAGGTGAAGTCATTTTAAATTAACCACGGATGGACGCGGATGAACACGGATTCGTTTCAAACGTTGTCATTCCGAGCGCAGCGAAGAATCCAGCGGAAGATTCGAAGCACAGAGGGAGAAACGAAGTCCAAGTGGATTCTTCGCTGCGCTCAGAATGACAGAAGGGGTGTTCATGCGTGAGGGTGATCCGCGCGTGTCTGGTTGATCCGGAGCGGGTGGTTTTCACGGTCATTTTTTCCGCCCCGGGGGTTCGCGGAGCATTTCGACGAAGGCTTCGTCCAGGCGGCGGGCTTCGCGGTGGAAATCCGTCACGACGATGCCGTCGAGCACGAGCCGCCGCAATTCCGCAGCGAGGGCGGTGGGCTCGGCATTTTCGAATTCGGCGCGGGCGCCGGCCTTGCGTTCCTCAATCAGCTTCCAGCCGCCGCGCAACGCGAGCCACTCCACCAGCGGTTTCACCGGGCCTTCCACCGCGATGTCCACGGCGCAGGCTCCCTCGGTCGTGCCGCTGCGGAGGAGCGTGTGGGTGTCGCCGTGATGCATCACGGTGCCGCGGTCCATGAAGATCAGCGAATCGCACATCTCCCCGAGCTCGGACAGAATGTGCGAGCTGATCAGGATCGTCTTGCCGCGGTCGCGCAGGACGCGGACGAGATTCTTGAATTCCAGCCGCGCCTTCGGGTCGAGGCCGGCGGCCGGCTCGTCGAGGATCAAAAACTCGGGGTCGTTCAGCAGCGTGCGGGCGAGACACAGGCGCTGCGTCTGGCCTTTCGACAGCTTGTTCATCGCGCGTTCGGCGAGCGCGGCGAGGTCGGTGAACTCCGCCACCTCCGTCACCCGCCGGTTGAGGTCCTGGCCGCGCAGACCGTGGGCGCGGCCAAAGAAATCGAGATAGTCCGCCACCGTCGTGTCGGGATACGCGCCGAAATGATCGGGCATCCAGCCGATGCGGCGGCGCACTTCGTTGGGGTATTCGACGATGTCGATTCCGCCGAGGAGCACTTGCCCGCGGTCCGGCGTGTCGAGCGTCGCGAGAATCCGCATCGCCGTGGTCTTGCCGGCGCCGTTTGCGCCGATGAGCCCGACGACCTGCCCCGCGGGAATCTCGAACGAGACGCCGTTGACGGCGTGCACGCCTTCGAACCAGCGGACGAGTTTGTTCACGACCACATAAGGCGCCGCCGTCGTCGTCGTGCTCATGGCTGCCCCTCCGTTTTCGCGGCCGGTTCCGCGGCGGCGCCGGCGGCCGCCGTGGTTTCCAACGAACCCGTGTAGATCACGGCGCCATCCTGCCAGCGCATCGATTCGAGCGTCGGAATCGGCGCGAGTTCGGACGGGGTGCCGCGGGCGCACCAGCGGTCCGGGACGTTTTGCGTGGCGGCGTCGAAGACCTGTTTGAACCGCAGGCTGCCGCCGGGATCGAGCGGGCCGGACGCACTGCCCAGCCAGGTGCCGCCGCGTTCGAGCGTCACGCGCCGGCCCGGAGCAAGCTCGGCTGTTTTCCACGTCTCGCCGGCATCACCGAGACAAACGAAATCCTGCAAGGTCGTTCCCAGGCTCGACTGCACGATCGGCGCGCCGCCGGGGTCGGTTCCCACGTGCTCCACGCGACCGCGCGTCGGAACGAGGCGTTGCAGGAGGTGGGCCTGGCGCGCGCGGTTGCGAAACCAGTCCCCGCCGACGCGCGAGCCCTCCCGCAGAAACGTGGTCTCCGGTCCGCCCCACGTCGGCTCATGGAGGGGAAGGCTGGTGAGTTGCACGTCTTCGGGCAGCGCAAACGCCCGCCCCAGCAGAAAGCCGGTGCGCGCCGCCTGTTCCTGAAACACCGCGGTCTGGTTGTCGCCGGGCAGCAGGACCACAAGCGTCTGTCTCATTCCGGTGCCGCCGATTCCATCCTGCACGAGAATGGTCAGGGCCAGGAGGATCGACGCCGCGAGGGCAATGAGCGGGGTCGTGAGGAACAACCGGTGGCGCTTGTGCGAGGGCGCGAAGACAAAAAGATTCACCGGCCCCACCACGATCGCGAACACCACCAGAAACAAAGCCAGCCATGAACTCTCCGCCTGTCCCTCCTTTACCTGCTCGGCGAGAGGCCGGAGGGGGTCGAGTTCGAAAGCCGATTGATCGGGCAGCCCGTTGGTGCTTTCGAAAAGCTTCACGTCACGGCCGAGGGGGAAAAGGTCCTCGGGGGCCGGCGAAGGGGCGGGCGCGGTCGTCGACGCAGGTTTGGGGATGGGCAGGCCGGCGGCCCGGGCCGCTCTGCGGGCGGCGATCTCCGCTTCCATCGTCGCGCGCCGCTGTTTTTCGGTATCGCTCGCGGAGGGGGAGCCCGGCGATGCCGGGGCGGCCGGACTCGCAGCCGCCAGGGGTTCCGCGAGCGTCACAATCACACCCGCGCCTAATTTTTCCGTGAGTTCGCCGCTTCCCGCCGGCGCGGCCGAAGCGCCGGGCGAAAGGCAGAGTTGCCCGCCCAGCGCGACCCAGCCCCGCAGGGCGCTGCGGCGGGCCACGTCGAGGGCGGCGTATTCGTCCGTCGTCAGCAGCACGCCGGAGAACGACGACCACACCCGCCAGTCCGCAGGCAGTTGCGCGGGATCCATGGTGGAAATATTCGGCGCGCCGCTCACCAGGCTGGCGAGCCGGCTGCGAAAAACCGCTTCCAGCGACGACGACACGGCGAAGGGTCGCATCCCATTGCTGCTCGAGCTGCCGGGGAAGTTGACCCGCCCGTTGGACCGCACCCCGGGACCGGCGACTTCCGCCGTCAAAGCCATCATCGAAACCGGACCGATCATGCTGATCGGGGCGCCGCCCGGGGTCCCCGGCACGGGACGCGGTGGCCGCCTCCCGCCGGATTTCGTCGTAAGGAATGTCACCCGGGCCGGATTGTTTCCCGTGGCCGGGCGGGCGCGGGGCACGCCCACGGCTCCGGTATCGGGATCGATCGTAATTGTCACCGCCGTCCCGCGCTTGAGCGGAAAAAAGCGCGCCTGGGTCGAAACGACCCCGGGAGCCTTCGTGGTGGTGGTGGTGATCGAGCCAGCGACGATGTCGATTTCGGTTTCAATCGTGGTGGTCGAGCCATCGCGGTTGTTCACGACGCGCGTCACCTTTCTTCCCCCGGAGGGCAAGGGAGTGATCACGGGAGCAATACTCGAGCCGGACGTTCCCACTGGCAGGGCCGCGGCGGCAAACGTGCTGCCCGGGCCCATGTTCACTCCCGGTTCGGCCACGGGGACGAAAACCCACACCTCCCGTGTGTGCCCGGCCGGCACCGTGATCGTGTGTTCGCTGTTGAGTACGCCGGAGGAAAAATTCCGCATGCCCGACTGAAACTGCACGTCCCAGGTGCGTTCGACCGGAGCCCGGTTCTCGATCGTGACCCGGACCGGGGCGAAACCGAACCGCGGATTCTGCACCCACGGCGCCGCGAAGCGAATCAACGCCCCCGAATCAGGCTCCGTCGGAGCCACGAGGATCGTCTCGGCCCGCAGCGGCAAAGCAATGAACCCGGCGCCCAGCGCCGCCAGCGCAAGGAGGGCGTGTCCCAGGTTGGCAGAGACGTTCATGCGATCTTCGCGGCGGTCAGCGTGCCGGGGAGCGCCTTGGCTTGCGCGGGAATTTCCACGAGCAGTTTTTCCACCACGCCCAGCGAAGTCGCGCCGTCGAGGCGCGCGGTGTGTTCGAGAATGGTGCGGTGCGCGAGGATCGGGCGGGCCACCGCCTGCACATCCTCGAAACTGGCATGGGGCCGGCCGTGTCGCAGTCCGCGTGCGCGCGCCGCGGCGGCGAGAGCGAGGGCGGCGCGCGGACTGGCGCCGAAGCGCACGCCGGCGGAGGCGGCGGATTCGCCCGGTTGCGTGGCGTGGACAAGGCGCGCGATGTAGTTGGCGACGACTTCGGGCATGCGCACGCGCCGGGCGAGCGTGAGCAGTCCGATGAATTCCTCCGGCGAAAGCACACGCTCGACGGCGGGCTCGGTGCCGAGTTCGCGCTGGAGCACGATTTTTTCGAGGACGGCGGCGGAGTTGCGATGGACGTCGATCTTGAAAAGAAACCGGTCGAGCTGCGCCTCGGGCAGCGGATAAGTGCCCTCGAGGTCGATCGGGTTCTGGGTGGCGAGCACGAAGAAGGGATCGGGCAGCGTATGGGTTTCGCCGCCGGCGGTGACGCGGCGCTCCTGCATCGCCTCGAGCAGCGCGGACTGGGTTTTGGGGGAGGCGCGGTTGATTTCGTCGGCAAGCAGGATGTTCGCGAAGATCGGACCGCGCTGGAAAACGAAGGCGCGGCGGCCGTCGACTTCCTGCATGATCGGATTGCCGGTGATGTCGCCGGGCAGAAGATCGGGCGTGAACTGCACGCGGCGCGCGTCGAGTCCGATCGCACGCGCGAGCCCCTTCACGAGCTCCGTCTTGCCGAGGCCCGGCAGACCCTCGAGCAGCAAATGCCCGCGGGCGAGCACGCCGATGACGACGAGCTCGATCAGTTCCTCCTGGCCGAAGAGGACGGTGCGCAACGTGCCGACCAGCCGTTCGAGCGTGGCGGAAGCCTGGGCGAGTTCGGTTTCAGAAAGAGCGGTCGGGGCGGAGTTGGGAGGGGGCATGCGGGAAAGAGTTAGAAGCCGTTGAGTAGTGGAGCGGCATGGGACCTATAGGACTTATAGGTCGTATCGGCCCGGAGGCCTCACTTGTAGAAATTCTTCAGCGCCGCGCGCTCGGCGGGGGTGAGCCGGTTGACCCAGACGGCTTCGCCCCCCTTGGCGGGCGCGGCGATCGCGCCGGCGGAGGTGGGACCCGCGGCTTTCGTCGGATCGACTTCGTGGGCTCCGCTCGTCGTGCCGAGTTTGTCGCCGAGCGCGAGGTTCGCGAGCGAGGCGGCGGAGAAGGCTTCGGATTTGCCGTCGCCGGCGTCGCTGGCCTGATTCGCGAGGGCGAGCGGTGCGCTGCTTTCGCCGCCACCTTTGCCGCCGGGCCCGCCGAACCCACTGCGGGAACCGGGACCCTTTCCGTCCATGTCGGGTCGCGCAACGGGGGCGCCGCTGCCATTGGCGCCCAAGACCCCTTTGGCGCGCTGGCTCGCCTCGGCGAGCGCGTTGGCGAGGGCTTTCAGCTGCTCCGGCGAAAGTTTGTCCAGCGCACTGGCGTCGGCGCCGAGTTGTTTGAGCAGCTCGGCGTTCGCCGGCAGCGCGCCTTCCCGCAAACCGGTCAACGCCGCGGAGAGCCGGCCGGCGGCGGCTTTTGACGACGGTTCGTTTTCGGCGGACTGGAGCGCGTTCGAGGCGGCCTCGAGATTGCGGCTCAGCGCGGACACGGCGGCGGCGGTCTGGTCGCGCAGCGCATCGGCGGCCTCGAGAGCGGAGTGGGAATACTGCTGTTCGGCGGGGCGGTTCGCGAGTTCGCGGGCGCGCTCCGCCATTTGTTCGACGGCGGCGGATTCCGCGACCTTCGCCTGGGCGAGCGCCTCGAGCATCGCTTCGGTTTGCGCGAGCGCGGGCGGTTTTTCGCCGCCGCGGGCGATCGCGGTGAGGTCGGCCACCGGGAGACAGGCCGCCAGCGCCAGCATGATCGCAGCGCTCGAAAACCAGCCGGCCGGCCCGCGGAGCCGCCATTGCACGACCGATGGCAACGACTCGGGCACGTCGGGCCACGGGACCAGTCCGATCGACGCCGCCGTGAGGCGCGTATCGAGCCGCAGCTGCGACTCAATCAATACGCGCGCCTCGGCGCTGGAGAAAAACCGGCGGCGGGCGAGCCAGAGCATCACGATCGCGGTGAGAAGCGCGGCGAGGGCGAGGCCACTCCAGCCCCACTCGACCGGACCGCGTTGCCGGCGCAGGGCGTAAACCACAACCGCCCCCAGCGAAGTCACCGCAAAGAGCATCGGACCGAGGCGTTCGAGCCAGGCGGCGACGTTCAAGCGGAACGCCAGCAAGGCGGCGCGTGTTTCCCAAAATCGGCGGGTACTCCCGACGGGCGACATGAGCGTCGAGTTGGGGAAAAGCCCCTTGCGTTGGCAAGCGGGATACGTGAACCGCGGTCCATTTAACCACGAGCGAACCGAGATCAAGGCCGGGAAGGCGGGGTCGTGCCCTAGAGTGTCCTCATTTGAATTTGTCGTCGCGAGTTCCGCTCTGCGGGACGTGGCGATCCAGCCGGGTTGCTTCGTCGTTCCGCTTCGCGGGACTCCTCGCAATGACAAATCAGGGAACTACCAAGGGGGGCACAAAAAAGCCGGGCCACGCGGCCCGGCGGAAAAGGACGGGGGAAAATCGTCCGGGGACTTACTTCACCACCAGCACGCCCTTCATTCCCGCGGAAAAATGCGCCGGGAACGAACAGAGGAACGTGTACTCGCCGGGCTCGGTGGGAGCCTTGAAGGCGACTTCGGAGGATTTGCGCGGCCCGATCGTCTCGGTATGGGCGAGCACCTGATCCTTCAACGCCGCGGGAATATAGTCGGTGTCCTTCGCGGTCATCGCGGCCATCGAAAAGGCGGTCGCATCCGCGCCTTTCTTGAGCAGCACCCAATTGTGGCCCATGGCCTCCTTCGGGAGCGTTCCGATATTGGTGAGGGTAATCTTCAGGTTCTCGCCGGCGCTGGCTTCGATGGTGGCGAGGTTGAATTTCATGTTGTCGCCGGCGGTGATTTCAATCGCGCGAGGGGCGGCGGGAGTCGCGGCACTGGCGGCGGGTGCGGACGCACCGGCGGCGGGGCCGGCTGCTTCCTTCTTGCCGCAACCGGTCACGACCAAGGCGGATAACAAAACGGTGGAGAGGAGAACGAATGGGATTTTCATAGCGCGGAAACCATTGGTGCCCCGACATCGAATGCAAACTTGAAGCCGGATTTCGTTCGGGGACGCGCACCGGCTGCCCACGGGACCGCGTGAGGGCGAAGCCCGGACTCGCAGGGGAAACGATCCGGGCTCTGCGGAGCTAATGTGGGGTGCAGCGGTCTTAATAGCTTTCTTCCCCCGATCGGAACCGTTGCGCTTGACGGCTGCTTCTCTGAACAAGAACTGGAATATGGCTTGAAATGGCCGGATGTTCGCGAACTCTTTTGAGCGCTGGCGTCTGCCGCCACACTTCATCTTTCTACCGACCGCACACATGCGTTTGCCCACACTCCTCTCACCGCGTTCCGACACGCCGATTTCTTTCTGGCAAACAAGCGTCGCCCGCTGGACGCGCGCCCTGCTCGCGCTGGCTGGCATCGCGCTCCTGACGGGCTGCGATCTGAAGTGGTGGCAGATGGACGGCCACCAATCGACCCTGGTGACCGAAGGTCCGGTGGCGCATTCACAGGCGCAGCTTTTCTACGTCACGTGTTGGGTCACGGCGGTGATCTTTGTGCTGGTCGGGTCGGTGCTGGCGTATGCGACGTTCAAGTTCCGGGCGAAAACCGATGCGGACGAACATGCCGAGCCTCCGGCGCAATCCCACGGCAATCCCCTCGTCGAGATCGGTTTGATTGCCGTTTCCGTGATCGCCCTCGTGATCATCGCGATCCCGACACTTCACGCCATTATCTTCACCCATGATGTGCCGGCGGAACGGAAAGCCGACGCCTACACCATCAACGCCACCGGCGTTCAATGGTGGTTTAGATTCGAATATCCCGCCGAGCAGATTTCCGGCGCGGGCTCGCTCGTCACCAGCAACGAGCTGGTGATTCCCGCCGGCCGCCCGGTGCGCATCAACATCCGCACGCTCGATGTGATCCACAGTTTCTGGGTGCCGAAACTCGGCGGCAAGGTGGACATGATTCCGAACCGCGCGAACTTCCTCTGGCTCGAAGCGGAAAAGCCCGGCTATTTCTGGGGCCAGTGCGCGGAATATTGCGGCGATTCGCACGCGGTCATGCGCTTCCGCGTCATCGCGCTGGGGCCGAAAGATTTCAACGACTGGCTCGACAAGCAGCTGCAGCCCGCGCGCACGGTGACGGCCCAAACCGCCGGCACGGCCGCCCCGAAAGCCCAGTTCGCCTCCCTCCGCAAGTTCAAGCAGAACGAGACGGGCATCACGGCGAAGTACGACGTCAACCCCCTCGCCGCCTGGCAGGAACTGCAGAAGCCGGATGCGAATGAAGACGCCGCGCTCATCGCCAGGGGACGCCAGCTCTTCACGGAAAAAACCTGCTCGGCCTGCCATGCGATTCGCGGCCACATGCCGGGTGGCAGTCCCGCCTATCCCGACCTCACGCACATCGGTTCGCGTTCCACGATCGCCGCCGGCCTGCTCGAGAATAACGCGGAGCAGCTCCAGCGCTGGTTGCGCGACCCCGGTGCCGTGAAGCCCGGCAATAAAATGTGGGTCGATGGCTACGTGAAAAACAACATCAAGCTGACCGAGGCCGACGAGATCGCGCTCGTCGCCTACCTCCAAAGCCTCAAGTGACCCC
The DNA here is from genome assembly GCA_036261745.1 of Opitutaceae bacterium. Taxonomy (GTDB): domain Bacteria; phylum Verrucomicrobiota; class Verrucomicrobiia; order Opitutales; family Opitutaceae; genus DATAKE01. Next base: position 25,408 of record DATAKE010000068.1, on the reverse strand, counting down.
GCGCCCCGCCGGGCCGTCTTCTTAATTTCCCACTTTACCTACGACTCACATGGAATTGGCCAAATCGGATTTCATTCCCAAGGACGAAGCAGCGGCGCAAAAGCGCAAAGTCCTCTGGACCCCCACCGCCAAGAGCGGCCTCGTCATGTGGCTGACCACGGTCGACCACAAAAAGATCGGGTTCCTCTACGGGTTCTTCGCGCTGATTTTCTTCCTGATCGGAGGCGTCGAGGCGCTGCTCATCCGCGCGCAGCTGGCGTTCCCGAACTCCTCCGTGCTCACCGCGCAGCAGTACAACGAGATGTTCACGATGCACGGCACGACGATGATCTTCCTCGCCGTGATGCCGCTATCTTCCGCGTTCTTCAACTTCATCATGCCGCTGCAAATCGGCGCGCGTGACGTGGCGTTCCCGCGGTTGAATGCCTTCTCGCTTTGGACGTTCGTCGCCGGCGCGGTGATCCTCAACATCGGCTGGTTCATTCACGCGGGTCCCCCGGATGCGGGCTGGTTCGGCTACGCCCCGCTCACGTCGAAACAGTTCACGCCCGATCACTCGACCGACTTCTGGGTCATGGGCCTGCAGCTCCTCGGCGTCGCCTCGATCGCGGCCTCGCTGAACTTCATCGTCACGATCATCAACATGCGCGCGCCCGGCATGACGATGATGCGCCTGCCGGTGTTCGTGTGGATGACGCTCTTCACGTCGTTCCTCATCATCCTCTCCTTCCCCGCCATCACGATCGCGCTGGTCGAAGTGATGATGGATCGCAATTTCGGGACGGGCTTCTTCGAAGTTTCCCTCGGTGGCATGCCGATCCTCTGGCAGCACTTGTTCTGGGTGTTCGGCCATCCCGAGGTGTACATCCTGATCCTGCCGGCGATGGGCATCATCTCGGAAATCCTGCCCTGCTTCTCGCGCAAGCCCCTCTTCGGTTATCCGATCGTGGTGTTTTCCGGTGCGTCGATCGGCTTCCTCGGTTTCGCGGTGTGGAGCCATCACATGTTCACCACCGGCATGGGCACGGTGGCGACGGCGGCCTTTGCGCTCGCGACGATGGCGATCGCGGTACCGACCGGCGTGAAGATCTTCAACTGGATCGGCACGCTCTGGGGCGGCCACCTGAAGATGCGCACGCCGATGATGTTCGCGCTGGGCTTTATCTGGATGTTCATGATCGGCGGACTCTCCGGCGTCATGCACTCCGCCGCCCCCGCTGACGCGCAGCAGCAGGACAGTTATTTCGTCATCGCCCACTTCCATTACGTGCTGATCGGCGGCTCGATCTTCGCGCTGCTCGCGGGCATCCACTACTGGTTCCCGCTGATGTTCGGCCGCAAGATCGCCGAGTTCTGGGGCAAGCTCTCCTTCTGGGTCGTTTTCGCGGGTTTCAACATCACGTTTTTCCCCATGCATTTCCTCGGGTTGAACGGCATGCCGCGGCGCACGTTCACCTACGACCCGAACCTCGGCTGGAACAGCGCCAACCTCATCGCCTCCGTCGGCGCCGGCATCCTGGGCATCGGCATCTTCATTTATTTCGCGGTGATGGTTTACACCTACTTCAAGGGCGAACGCGTCGGCAAAGACTACTGGGACGCCCGCACGCTCGAGTGGAGCCTGCCGAATCCCCCGCCGGAATATAATTTCGCCGTCATCCCGACCGTGCACGCCCGCGACGCCTACTGGTACGAGAAGCATCACCAGGAAGAGATCGCCAAGGAAAAGGCCGAGCATGCGAAGGCCGAGGAATCGCACGGCGGCATTCACATGCCGAACGCATCGATCTGGCCGTTCGTGACCAGCATGGGACTTCTGCTCGGTGCCTGGGGCGTGAGCGGAGTAACCGCGGACCCGTCCCCCGGGATTCACGCGAAGCTCGCGATCTGCCTCGCCGGCGGCGCGATCATGATCCTCGGCATCTACCTCTGGTCGCTCGAAGGCAACGAGGGCTACCACATCCACCTCGACGAAAACGGTAACATCAAAGAGGACGACCACGGTCACGGCGCCGGCAGCGCCAAGCACTGATCCTCGGTTTTTCCGACCTCCTGTTTCCCGCCTCCGACCTCCCGCTTTTTTTCATGAGCAGTCACGCGACCACGATCGATCATCACCACGATCACACGACCTCGACCGGCATTCCGAACAAGAAGCTCCTCATGTGGGCGTTCCTAGCGTCGGACTGCATGTTCTTCGGCTCGTTGATTGCCACCCACCTCATCTACCGGCTGCATCCGCCTCCCGGCACTCCTTCCGCCCGGGAGGTTTTCAGCATCGAGCTGACGTCCTTCTCGACGTTCATCCTCCTGATGTCGTCGCTGATGATGGCGCTCGCGGTCACGGCGATTCAAAAGGGCAACGTGAAGAGCTGCCGCTGGTCGCTGCTCACGACGATTTTCTTCGGCTGCATTTTCCTCGGCTGCCAGGTCTATGAATTCAATGAGTTCGTGCACCTCAAGCACCTCACGATCAGCAACAGCATCCTCGGCTCGACCTTCTACACCCTGACGGGCACGCACGGCACGCACGTTGCCATCGGCGTTTTGTGGCTGCTGCTGATGTATGTGCGGTCGTTTCAGCCGGTGGGCGGACGCTCCCAGGTCAGCTATTTCGTTCGCACGTTTGTCCATGTCGCGGCGTTCATCGTCGTGATCGGCCTCGCAATGTATGCCGTCCTCGGGCTCGTCCACACGCTGCAAGGCGGCCACTCGATGGGCAGCTGGGTGAGCGGTCACTGGATCGCGGTCCTCGGCCTCCTCGCCGGCCTCGTCGTCATGAACCGCCTCGCGCAACCGCGCGGCCCGATCGAGTTCAACGAGGTCAATGCGATCGATGTCGAATCGATGGGCCTCTACTGGCACTTCGTCGACATCGTGTGGATCGTGATCTTCACCGCCGTCTATCTGCTCGAATACCTCTGAGCCGATCTTTCACCACCGATAACACAGATGGGCACAGATAAATCACCGGCCATCGAATCGACTGGTTTTAATCCATCTGTGGTTGTCCGTGTTATCTGTGGTTAATAATTCCCTCCCTCCTTTATTCCCATGAGTTCCGCCACCACCGCTCACCCCGCCGACCATCACGGTCACGAGGAAGTAAGCAAATTCCAGATCTACGTGCAGATCGCCATGCTCCTCGCCGTCATCACCGGCGTGGAGATCATCGGCGTCTACCTGCCGTTCGCGAAATGGTTCATCGTGACGGCGCTCGTGGTGCTCTCCGCGGTGAAGTTTCTCTTCGTTATCTTCTACTTCATGCACCTGCGCTGGGATAAGCCGTTTTGCACGATCCTGTTTTTCATCGGACTCGTTCTCGCCGGCGGCACCGTCTGGGCGCTGCTCCTGATTTTTGGCGCCGAGGACAGCAAGCCGATCAACAACGTCTTCCTCGCCCCCGCGGCGTCGATGATCTCGGGACTCGCGTAAACCCCGCGGACCTTTTCCTTTTCACGGCGACCACTTCGGTCGCCGTTTTTGTTTTCCCACCCTGTCGCGGCGAACCCAGACAGCTCTCCGCGGTAATTTCCCATGATCGACTGGCGCCACTGGCACAACGAACCCTACCTCGTCGGGGGACTCGTGTTTCTCGGCTGGCTCTGGGCGATCGCGGCAGGTCCGTTGCGCGCGAAACTTCTGCGCCGCGCCGGCGTGTCCCCCGCTGAAGCGGAAACCGCGCCGTTTCCCCGCGCGCAAGCCTGGCAGTTCTACGCCGCGCTGGTGACCTTCTACCTCGCGGTGGGCTCCCCGCTCGACCAGATCGGCGAACGTTTCCTGTTCAGCGCCCACATGCTGCAGCACCAGTTGCTGATCTATCCGGCGGCGGTCCTTTTTCTGCGCGGACTGCCCTGGTGGATGGTCGACGCCGTGCTCGACCGGCCCGCCCTGCGCGGCCCGGTCCGCCTCCTCACGTCGCTGCTCGGATGCGGGCTGATCTACACGGTTGTGATCGGCGGGTGGCACGCGCCGTTCCTCTACGAATGGGCGCTGCAAAACAAAGTGGTGCACGTCGCCGAACACGTGATGTTTTTCGGCGCCGGACTTTTTTACTGGTGGCCCCTGCTCAGTCCGTCGCGGGCGTTTCCCCGCGTGAGCTACGCCGCCCAGATGGTTTTTCTTTTCGCCGTGCTGATCGGCATGACACCCGTCTTCGCCTACATCACGTTCTCCGACGATATCCTCTACCCCACCTACGAATATGCCCCGCGGCTCATTGCCGATTTCTCTCCGGCGAACGACCAGCTCCTCGCCGGCGTGAGCATGAAACTCATGGGACTCTCGGTCGCCCTGCTCGCCTTCGGCGTCAGCTTCTACCGCTGGGCGCGGACCACGCATCACGTCGATGCGCGGTGACGCGCCGGACTTGTGCCTGCGAGACTGAGCGGCAAATTACCGCCTGATGAACCGCGCGCTCTCCATTGGCTTCGATGCCGACGACACGCTCTGGCACAACGAGACGATCTTCGAGCGCGTGCATGAACGCTATCGCGCGCTGCTGGCCCGTTACCACGATGCCGCGACGGTCGATCGCACGCTCCTCGTCACCGAACGGCGCAACCTCGAACTCTACGGCTACGGCGTGAAGGGTTTCACCCTGTCCGCCATCGAAACCGCCATCGAGCTCACCTCCGGCAAAATCAGCGCCGAGGAAATCAGGCTCCTCATCGCAAACGGCCAGGAAATGCTGGCGCATCCGGTGGAGCTGCTCGATGGCGTCGCCGAAACCCTCGCGCAGCTTTCCGACTACCGGATGCTCGTCATTACCAAGGGCGATCTCCGCGACCAGGAACGGAAGCTCGCCAAATCGGGACTCGCGACGCGCTTCCGGCACATCGAGATCGTTTCCGAAAAAGATTCCGCGACCTACCGCACGATCCTCCGCCGCCACGGCATCGCCCCGGAGCACTTTCTCATGGTGGGCAATTCCCTGAAGTCCGACATCCTCCCCGTCCTTGCCCTCGGCGGCGCCGGCGCGCACATCCCCTATCATCTCACCTGGGCCCTGGAACACTCCGAGCAGCCGCCGGCGCACGAGAGTCGTTTCTTCCCACTCAAAACATTGCGCGAACTCCCCTCCGTGATCCGCACCCTGTCCCTCTAAGGATCGCCCCCGCCCGTAACTCCACCGCCCTTCATCCCCCGCAAAAGCTCCGCCAAGAATGTCACTTAATAAGTGACATTCTTTTTTTGGCTCAATGACACAGACCGCCCTCGGAAGGGCAGGAGACATGTCACCTATTAAGTCACATGTCTCCTCCGCCGTCCGCGTTCCCAGCGCAGCTCGAATTGCCAGCCAAGCTCGCGGAACTGATTTTCATGGCGGCGCTCGAGATGGCCAAGCACTCGCGCCGGGCCTTTCAAACGGGTCGTCCGCTAAAACGCGGCGACACCTTGCGACCGGGCAAGCAGACCCCGCTATGGAACGAGCTCCGCACCCAGCTTCGTTCGCACGTGGTAAAGCATGGTGATCAAGCCAACCTCGGCCGCTTGCTCGGCCTGCCCCGGCAGCGGGTAAACGCGTTTCTCACCGAAGGGAGCCAAATGCCGGACGCAGAACGAACCTTGCAGCTCCTCGCCTGGCTGGTGGCGGCGAAACGCAACCGGCCTCCGGCTTGAGATGACTGCCACCTGTCTGCCTGTCTGCCTGTCTGCCTGTCTGCCTGTCACGCCTGTCACGCCTGTCGCGCCGGACGGGTTTTCGGGAATTTGAACATGTCACTTATTAAGTGACATGTTCGGGAGGCCTGCGGTGGGGTTCTCAGCAGCGTTTCTTTCTTTCGGGGGAACGGACTGGTTTCGAAGTGGCGGAAAACTCGGAGCGGAAAAAAGCCCGCCTCGGTAAAGAGGCGGGCGGAAGAGCGGAAGGGCGCAGGTTTCTTAGACGCTCGCGGCGGCCGGAGCGGCGGGAAGCAGGTCTTCGAGCGCATCGCTCTCAGCACTGACGTCGGCGAAGAGCCACGAGGTGAGGTAGCGCTCACTGCTCGACGGGATGATCGCGACGATCTGCTTGCCCTTGTTTTCCGGGCGTTTCGAAAGCTGGATCGCAGCCCACACCGCGGCTCCCGACGAGATGCCGACCGGGATGCCATCGAGGGAATTCACCTGCTTCGAAACCGGGCCGGAATCCGTTTCCTTCACGCGGATCACTTCGTCGTAAATCTTCGTGTTCAGGATGGACGGGATGAATCCGGCACCGAGGCCGTGCAGCTTGTGCGGGCCCGGCTGGCCGCCGGAAAGCACCGGCGAAGCGTCGGGCTCGATCGCGATGATCTTGAGGGAGGGCTTGCGCGGTTTGAGCACTTCGCCGACGCCGGTGATCGTGCCGCCGGTGCCGATGCCGGAGACGATGATGTCGACCTTGCCGTCGGTATCGCGCCAGATTTCCTCCGCGGTCGTTTTCCGGTGGATCGCGGGATTCGCCGGGTTGGAGAATTGCTGGAGGATGACGCTGTTCGGAATCTTCGACTGGAGTTCCTCCGCTTTCGCGATGGCGCCCTTCATGCCCTTCGGTCCCTCGGTGAGGACGAGGCGCGCTCCGAGAATTTTCAGGATCTTCCGGCGCTCCATCGTCATGGTCTCGGGCATCGTGAGGATGAGCTTCAGGCCCTTGGCAGCGGCGACGAACGCGAGCGCGATGCCGGTGTTGCCGCTGGTCGGCTCGATGAGAATGGTGTTCTGGTTGATTTTGCCGGACTTCAACGCGTCATCGATCATCGAGAACCCGATGCGGTCCTTGACGCTGGAGAGGGGGTTGAAGAACTCGAGCTTCAGCAGAATCTCCGCCTGGGCGCCGTGCGCGGCAGCGGTGCGGTTCAGGCGGACGAGGGGGGTGTTACCGATGGTCTCGGTGATGTCGTTATATATTTTAGCCATGGTTGGAGGATTGACGTTATCGTTGGGAGAAAAGTTCAAATCGTATAATCGCTTTCGAAGGAATGACCTTGGCGAAGGCGGAGATTGACGAGATCGCCGATCTTTAACTCAAAACCGGCGAGCTCTGCACGGGAAATCTCCACCTCGACGGTTTCCCGCGTCTGCACCTGCTCGACCGTGAGCCGGGCCTGCGGACCTGCGGCGTGAATATAGCGCAAAACCGCCGCCATGCCAGGGGCGCCGGGAATGTGCGGCAGGATCTCGATGTCGTGCGGGCGGACATAAACATGACCGTTTGCCTCGAGCGTCGAGGACCCGGCCTCGTGGGCGCCAGCGGTCGCGAGAGCTTTGGCACGAAGGACATTTACGTTGCCGAGAAATTCGTAGACGAACGGCGTCGCGGGCCGGTCGTAAACTTCCTGGGGCGTGCCGACCTGTTCGACCTTCGCCTGGTTCATGATCACGACTTCGTCGGCGATTTCGAGGGCTTCCTCCTGGTCGTGGGTGACGAAAAGGGTCGTGAGATGAATCTCCTCGTGAAATTTCCGCAGCCAGCGACGCAGTTCCTTGCGGACCTTGGCGTCGAGCGCACCGAACGGCTCGTCGAGCAGCAGCACCTTTGGCTCCACCGCGAGCGCGCGGGCCAGGGCCACGCGCTGCCGCTGTCCGCCGGAGAGCTGCGTCGGATAGCGCTGTTCGAGGCCTTCGAGCTGGACGAGCTTGAGCAGCGAGCGGACGCGATCGGCGATCTCGCTTTTCGAGGGGCGAACCCGCCGCGGCCGGATGCCGAGGCCGAAGGCGATGTTCTCGAACACCGACATGTGCCGGAAAAGCGCGTAATGCTGGAAAACGAAACCGACCTTGCGTTTGCCCGCGGGGACATTCGTCACGTCGTCGCCGTGAAAGAGGATGCGCCCGCTGCCCGCGTCGGGGAACTCGAGGCCCGCGATGATGCGGAGCAGCGTCGTCTTGCCGGACCCCGAAGGGCCGAGCAAGGCGACGAGTTTCCCACTCGGCACGTGCAGATCGACGCCGTCGAGCGCGGTGAAGGCGCCAAATTTTTTGCGAATGCCGTTAACTTGAATGCTCATGCCGGAAGTCGAGGGGGGTTCAGTTTGCCCGGGCCTGCGCGTGACGCCACTCGACAATTGCCTTGAGGACGAGGGTGACGAGCGCGAGCAGCGCGAGCAGCGACGCGACCGCGAACGCGGCCGTCGTGTTGAACTCGTTGTAGAGGATTTCGACGTGCAGCGGCATGGTGTTCGTCTGGCCGCGAATGTGTCCGCTTACGACCGACACCGCGCCGAATTCGCCCATCGCGCGCGCGTTGCAGAGAATCACGCCGTAGAGGAGGCCCCATTTGATGTTCGGCAGCGTGACACACCGGAAGGTCTGCCAGCCGTTCGCCCCCAGCGAAATCGCCGCGTGCTCCTCGTCGCTTCCCTGCGATTGCATCAGCGGGATCAGCTCCCGCGCGACGAAGGGGAAGGTCACAAAGGTCGTCGCCAGCACGATGCCCGGTACAGCGAAGATGATCTTGAAATCCTTTTCGACCAGCCACTGCTGCAACCAGGGAAGCCAGGGGTGCTCGGCGTTCATGTATTGCCCGAGCCAGCCTTGGAGACCGAAGACCAGCACGTAGATCAAGCCGGAGATCACGGGCGACACGGCGAACGGCAGATCGATCAAGGTAATGAGCAGGCTTTTGCCCCGGAAATTAAATTTCGAGATCGCCCAGGCCGCCGCGACGCCAAAAACGAGATTGGCCGGCACGGAAATCGCCGCCGTGATTAGAGTCAGCTTGATCGCCGCCAGCGCATCGGGGTGCGTCACCGCGGTAAAATAAGGTCCAAACCCCCGCCGTAATGCCTCCCCAAAAACCGTCGCGAGCGGCAGCAGCAGAAAAAATCCCAGGAACAGCAGCGCGGTGCCCGTGAGCATCCAGCGCACCCACAAGGGATCGTTCGTGGCCCGGCTCGCCCCGGTCGAGGGGGCTTGGTGGGCGGAAAGAGTGCTGGCGACGGCGGAAGCCATGTTAACCGGGGAAATTCAGGGGGGAAGAAAGGTCGGGGTGCAGCGGCGTCAGACGCGATAGTAACGCCGCGTCCATTTCTGCAGGAGATTGATGAGGAGCAAAAGCGCGAATGAGGCCATGAGCATGACGACCGCGATGGCCGTGGCCCCTTGGTAATCGTATTGCTCCAGCTTCGTGATGATGAGCTGGGGGACGATTTCGGTTTTCATCGGGATGTTGGCCGAGATGAAAACGACCGACCCGTACTCCCCAAGCGCCCGGGCAAATGCCAGGGCAAAGCCGGTGATCAGCGGGGGCAGGAGCTCCGGAAAAATCACGCGGCTCATCGTCTGCCATCGATTCGCGCCAAGGCTCGAAGCCGCCTCCTCGATCTCCGGTTCCAGCTCCGCCATCACCGGCTGCACGGTCCGCACCACAAAGGGCAGGCTGATAAACGTGAGCGCCACGAACACTCCCAGCTGCGTGAAGGCGACCTTGATGCCATATGGCTCAAGCCACTGCCCCACCCAGCCGTTTTTCGAATAAATCGCCGTCAACGCGATGCCCGCCACCGCCGTCGGCAGCGCAAACGGCAGGTCAACCAGGGCGTCGACGATGCGTTTGCCGGGAAACGAATATCGCACCAGCACCCACGCCACGATCAGGCCAAAAAACGCGTTCACCAACGCGGCGGCCAGCGACGCAAAAAAGCTCAGCCGGTACGCAGCAAACACCCGCGGCGATGCCACCGCCGCGACGAATTCATCCCAGCTCATCCCCGCCGTCTTCAGGAACGCCGCCGCCAGCGGGACCAGAACAAGGATGCTCAGGTAGGTGAGCGTGAAGCCCAGCGAGAGGCCAAAGCCGGGGATGACGGAGCGTGGAAGGGCGGGCGACATTTAGAGGTTGGGAGCGTAAGCGATAAACCCGCGGTATTCCGCGAGGATGGTCTGGAGTCCGACCTGCGCCGCCTCCGCCTGCAGTTCGACAGAGGCGCGTCCCGGTGTCTCGAAAATAATCTCGAAAGGTCGCGGATGCAGCGCCGGCGGCGGACGCAGCACTCCCTCGAAACACCCGTCGATCACCCCCGCCCGCGCCGCAAACCCATCGATTATGGGCGCGTGGTCGCAGGGAATGATCACCTCCGAGGCGCGCAGCGCCGGGACGAGCAGGTTTTGGTTCAACTCCCGCCCGTGCGCGTAGCCGTAAAGCCCCTCGCAGTCGCAGTCCGTGTGAAGCGCGACGATCCCGTCGAAACGCTGCGTTTCCAGTTCCTGCTCGAGAATCCGGATCTCCGGCTGGCTGGACGATTGCCAGAAAAGGCGGTTGAGATCGTGGCCGGCGCGGTTGTGCCGGGAGTTGTCTTCATATCCGGTCGGATTGCAGACCGGGTAACACACCAAATCGTAACCCGCCGCGAGTTCGGGTTGCCGGGCGAGCGTTTCGAGGAATTTCAACAGCGCCGTCGCGCCGGCGGGTTCATCGCCATGCACGAGCGCGAAAAGCCCGAGCCGGATCTGTGGGACGTTCGTCGTCGGGCCAAGGAATGTGAAACGCGGGATCGTATAACACAGGTCGTCGAGGCGAAACGCCCCGGCGACGGTGCCGATCACTTCCTTACACTCCTCGGCGAGCGCCAGAAACGGCCAGTAAAGGCGCCGCAACTTTTGCGGATAGGCGGACGGAATTGTCTGCGTGGCCATGACCATGGTCAAAATTCGCGAAGGTTAGAGGTGCTGGCCGTAGGCTTGAAACGCGCGGTAGCGCACAATGAAGCGCGTGAGAATGGCGCTGACCGCCGCACGGTAATAGTCGTCCGACCAGGTGTCCGGAATCCGCAGGGTGAGCTCGAACGGCTGCACGGGCAGGTCGTCCGCGATGGTGAGTGGGCCGTCCGCGACTTTAACGCCGGGAGACTCGCGCTCGAAACGCACCAGGAAGGGTTCGGTTTCCTCGGAGGAAATCAGTTCGACGTCGGGCGACGGAGGAACGCCCAGCGGTTCGCGAATCCGCACCGTGACAATGTCGTCGCCGGCGGCGGGCGCGGTTTCGATGCGAATGAAGCCGTGATACCCGTGCAGGCGGGCGTCCTGCTCGAGCAGGTTGATCTCGGGCGCATGGCTCCAGCCCCAGTGCGTCTCCTGAAGCGCACGCGACGGTGCGCCGAGGAAAAGTCCGGCGGCATCCACCAGCGGGAAAAACGCGAGGTTCAGGCCGTGGCCTTCCTCGCTGTCGCGGGCGAGTTTTTCCACGAGATCGAGCAAGGCGTGACTCGCGCGCAGATCCCGGTGATCGAAGCCGGCGAGAAAAGCCAGCCGCCACGACGCATCGGAAGCGTCCGGCCCGAAAAACGCGAAGCGCGGCAGGTAAGCGACGCGCGTTTGAAAATAGAAAGGCCCTGCGGGCGAACCGAACACCTGGCCATGCTGCGCGGAAAGCGCGTAGACCTCGCTGAGATGGGAGTGAAATGCGTCCACGGGCAGATACGCATCGAACGGCGGTGCCGACGCCGGCGCGACGGAGTGAGAAAAGAAGCTCATCGTCGGAATGATTGAAGGTTGCAGGAGCGGGCGGAAAAACAGGACGGCGCGCCGGTCGGGGACCGGCGCGCTGTCTGAACTTATTTCTTCAAAAAGATCTGCTCGAACACGCCGCCGGAACCGAAATGCAGTTTCTGCGCCTTCGCCCAGCCGCCGAACGCGGGGTCGTCGATGGTGAGGAGCTCGAGCTTCGGGAAGACGCTGGAGTATTTCGCCGCGACCGCTTCGTTGCGCGGCCGGTAAAAGTGCTTCGCAGCGATTTCCTGACCTTCGTCGGAATAGAGATATTCCAGATAGGCTTTGGCGACCGCCTCGGTGCCTTTCTTCTTCACGAATTTGTCGACGATACTCACGGTGGGTTCGGCGAGAATGCTCAGCGAGGGCACGACAATCTCGAACTTGCCGGCGCCGACTTCTTTCGCGGCGTAAAACGCCTCGTTTTCCCACGAGATGGCGACGTCGCCGATCTCGCGTTGCACGAACGTCGTGGTCGAACCGCGCGCGCCGCTGTCGAGCACGGGCACGTTCTTGAAGAGCGCGGTGACGAACTCCTTCGCCTTCTCCTCGCTGCCCCCGTTGTGCTTCAGGGCGTAGCCCCAGGCCGCGAGGTAATTCCAGCGCGCACCGCCCGAGGTCTGGGGATTCGGCGTGATCACGGCGACACCCGGTTTCACGAGATCATTCCAGTCCTTGATCCCCTTCGGGTTTCCCTTGCGGACGAGGAACACGATCGTGCTCGTGTACGGCGCCGAATTATTCGGCAGGCGTTGCTGCCAGTCCTTCGGGATCAGCTTGGCAATGTCGTGGAGCTGGTCGACGTCGCCCGCGAGCGCGAGCGTGACGACATCGGCATCGAGGCCGTCGATGACGGAGCGCGCCTGTTTGCCGGAGCCGCCGTGCGATTGCTGGACGGTGACATCGTCGCCGGTCCTGGCCTTCCAATATTTGGCGAAGGCGGCGTTGTACTCGGTGTAGAGCTCGCGCGTCGGGTCGTAGGAGACGTTCTTGAGCGTGATGTTTTTCGCAAAGGCGCCGGCGCTGAGGAGCGACGCGGCCGCGAGGAGGATGAGTTTAAATTTCATGAGAGTGCGGAATCTTTGGTTGGGAGTTTAGAACGTGAGCTGGAAGCGTGTGATGAACGCTTTCTCGTCCTGACGGAGGACCGGGTTGGAAGACACCGCCGGGGCGGCGACGTTGAAGCCGAAGTCGGTCTGATAGTAGTCGAAGGTGAAGCGGACCGCCTTGCTGAGGTACCAGTTCAGGCCCACGCCGAGGGAAGTGGCCTCGCTGGCGGCGGTGGAAGCGGAAGCGAACAGCGGAAAAGCCGCGTCATCGATGTCGACATTCGCGTAGCGGGCGACGACCTCGAAGGCGCCCCAGGTGCCGGTGGCGGGATTGAAGTTGGTCGCGGGAACGACGCCGGCATAGGAGGAATTTTCGCCCGTGAGAACGTAGCCCGCGGCGATCTGCCAGCCGGTGTGCTGCAGCTCGGCCTTGGCGCCGGTGGCGCTGGGACGCACGTTCACGGTGGAGAGAACATATTCGCCCAGCAGGCCGAAGGAGCCGTGGCGATAATCAAGACCCGGTGAGACGCGCCACGTTGCACCGTCGGCAATGACCGCGGCGTTGTAGGCGAAGAATGTCTGCTGGCCGTCGGTGCGATAGCCGCCACTGTGGCCGGCCGCCGTTTTCTGGCGGCTGTAGTTTCCGGCTATGCCGAAGGAAAGCCCCTGGACCGCCGAACCGGCATCATCCTTGAACGGACTCACGAATACCCGGCCGACCAGATCCTTCTCCTCGTCGAAATCGGTGTTGGTCGTGCTCGCGCCATCGGCGACGCCATTGAAAATGCCGACCGCGTAGTTGAGGCGCGCTCCGAACAAATCGCCGGATGCCTGGATGCCGATGTCGCGGTTCGGGACGAGATTGTTGACGATCGACCGCTCGTTGAAGAAGCCCCAGGCGTCGGATTGAAGCTGCTCGAGGCCGACGGGCGATTTGAACCGGCCAAACTTCAGCTGCAACGCCGGGGAGATCGCGATGCCGAAATTCGCGTCGACAATGCTCACGGCGCTGCCGCCAAACTCCGGCACGATCTGAAACGAATAATTTTTCGCGAAAACACCCTCGGAGATGATGCGCGCGCGGCGCAGCACGAAGGCGTTGTTCAGGACGCCGCCCCCGTCATTGAAGAACACGCGCGAGTCAAATTGCACGAGACCCCGCAGCCGGAGGGAGTTCGCGGCATCCGGGGACGCCAGCGTGAAGCCTTTGTCGTTGACGGTGATTTTCGGCGTCGTCGGAGCGGCTGCGGCGGCGGCCTCCTCCTTGATTTCAATCTGCCGGGCGATGACCCGAAGTTGTTGTTCGAGCGCATTGACCTGCAGGCGCAACGCTTGAAGTTCGGCGCTCTCCGCAGCAAGGGCAGGGAACGAAGTGGTGAAGAGCGTCGCAGTGACGAACGCGGCGCTAAGTCGGGTGAGTTTCCTCATGGGAACGATCGGATTGAGATGACGGTGAGTGACTTCCCGGGGACGGGTGAGCTCTCAGTGAGTCGGGTGGCGTTGGTAGTGCGTGCCTCCGGGGTGTGCCGGTGGGCGAAAAATTTTATTCTGCAGCAGGCGTCTCGCGCACGCTGGGCAGGCGGGTCTTTTCGGTGCGCTCGATCTGGGTCACGCGGCCGTCGTGAACGACGAGCTGCACGACGCCATAGCGGAGCCCCTCGACCTTTTCGCGCACGAGCGCGATCCAGTCGGGCGGGAGGGACGAAGAAGAGGAGGAATCGATGACAACGGAAGGCATGATAGCGGGTGATTAACTTAGATCGTGTAGTCGCCGAGCAGTTGGTGGAGGACGCCCTCGGTTTCATCGAGGCGTGCCCCACCCGCGCCGCGGGCGAACTTGCGGGCGTGGCGGGCTGGAAGTCGGCGCGAGGAGGAAGCGGTCTCCGCCTCGGCAGAAAAAGGAAGCGGCACGGCGTCGCGGCGCAGCTTGCGCAACGTGACCTCGACGACGTCGGCCAGCGTGTAGCGATCGAGGATGCCGGCGATCGCGTTGCGGACATCGAGCATCAACATCCGCAGGCCGCAGTGCACCTCGTCCGGGCAAGTGCATTTCTCGTAAGCGCTCTGGCTGACGCAGCCAATCGGGGCGAGCGGGCCGTCGATCAGGCGAACGACCTCTCCGATCGTTATCTGGCGGGCAGGCTTGGCGAGACGGTAGCCGCCGAATTTGCCCCGGGCGCTCTCAACCAATCCCGCGTCTTTCAAGGCCTGCATGATCTGCTCCAAGAACTTGATCGGAAGCTGTTCCGTCTCAGCCAGCTCTGTCACTTGAACCAAGGACCGCTTCACCTCGGCAGCGATGCCGAGATTGATAAGCGAGCGAAGCGCGTATTCGCCTTTTTTGGAGAGCCTCATTGTCGATGGAGTTAAACTACATTGATTCAGTAGGGATTAAAGCAAGTCCTGATTTCACAAATTTTCACGTACGCCAGAATCAACCGGGCCCAAGGCGGGGCTAGCGACTCGCTTTCGCTTCAAAGCCTGAAGCGCAGGCCGTCGAAAGCGGGCTCGATTCCGGGCGGAAGCGCGGCCGCGAGCTCCGCGTGATCGTTCAAGTGGGTGAGGTGCGTGATCAACGTGCGGGGCGCGCCGATGTCCCGCGCGACGCCAATCGCCTCATCGATGCTCATGTGCGAGGGGTGCGGCAGCGGCCTCAGTCCATCGAGCACCACCGCGTCGGCGCCGCGGGCAAACTCCACCGCTTCACGCGGCACGCGTTTGCAGTCGGTGTAGTACACAAATTTTTTCCCGCTGCTCCGCTCCGTGAAGATTAGCCCAAGGGTGTTGATTCCGCCGTGAGGCAGCAGCGTCGACCGGATCGTTCCCTGCGGCAGATCGAGCAGCAGCGGCATTTCGGCGAGCTTGAACGCCGGGTAACCCTTCACGATCGGCCGCTCCATGATCGCATAGGGATACATCGCGAGCACGCGGCTGATGCCTTCGTCGGTTGAATAAACCGTCAGCGCCTCCCCTCCCCGCAAATCGCAGAACCGCCGCAGGTCATCCATGCCCGTGATGTGATCGGTGTGCCCGTGCGTGAGGATGAAGAAGTCGAGCTGCTCAATTTTTTCCCGCAGGCACTGAAGCCGGAATTCCTGCGACGCGTCCACCTGGACATGCAGTCCGTCCATGACGACGTGAACCGAAGCCCGGGTGCGCTTGTTGCGCGGATCGGGCGAAGCGCACACCGCACATCCGCAGGCGATCATCGGCACTCCTTGCGACGTGCCTGTGCCGAGAAAAATCACTTCCATGCCCGGAATGAAAGCAGCCAAGAGCTGAGAGTCTAGAGCCGAGAGCAAAACATCGAGCCTGCCACTGGGGCTCCAGCCCATCCGCTCTTAGCTCTCAGCTTCCCCCTACGGCACCTCGTACACTTCGATCAGCGCGACGCCCGTCGTGTTGTTCAAACCGGAAACTTTCGCGGTGTAGCTCCCGGCTTCGAGCGTCAGGAGGATCGCACAATCCGCCGAGCCCGCCGGAAATGCATTCAAACCGCAGGCCGTCGTGGCCGCGCGAAGGTCCGCGACATTCGCCGACGTGCTCCAACCGGTGTTCTCGGCGATTTTTCCCGCCGTTCCAAAAACTTCCAGATACGGCTGCGCGAGCACTCCCGACACGCCCTGCACCGTTAAGGCAGGTCCCGCCGCACGGATGATAATCTGCTTGGGCCCCGTCCCCGCGATGGTGATTCCGGGAATCAAAACGTCGCCGCCCGTGCCGACCCAGGCGCGGCACGAGATCGCGACCTGGCGCGCACTGCTGGCGCCAAGTTCGTAGACCTCCACCAGCGCGACGCCCGTGGTGTTGCCGACGCCGCTGACAATCGCCGTGTAGCCGCCGGGATTCACTGTCGCGAGCAGCGCGCAGTCAGCCGACCCGTTCGGGAACTGTGGCAACCCGACCTGCGCGAACGCGGTTTGCAACGCAGTCGTGTTCGCGCTTCCACCGCTGCTCCAGCCAATGTTGGAGGCAATTTCAGTTGAGCCGTTGTAGAGCCGGAGCTGGGGTTGCGCGAGGACGCCACTCACATTGTAGGCGGCAAGCGCGGGTCCGCTCGCACGCACGATCAGCTGCTTCTGACCGGAGCCGGCGATCGCAATGCCAGGGATGAGCACGTCGGCGCCCGTGCCGACGAATGCACGCGTGGAGAGATTCGCCACCCGGGCGTCGCTGTTGGGAGTCGGTGCGCTGACGGCAAGGAAAGCGGGCGCGCTCGTCACGGACCCCGTTCCGCTGGTCACGACCACCGTGTACGCAGCCGCGTCGGTCAGCTGCACCGCATTGATTGTGAAATTGGGATTGGTCGCACCGGGAATCGCGACGCCGTTTTTTCGCCATTGATAGGACAACGTCCCCGCCCCACCCGCTCCCACGCTGAACGTCACGCTGTTGCTGGCGGAAACGTTTTGTGACTGGGGCTGCAGCGAGATCACCGGCGTCGGAGAATTGTCGGCCAGCGAAACCACCGTCGCGGAATAGGGGGCAAACGACGCCGCGAACGTCGCGCCGCCGACCGCCAGCGTCGAGGTCGCCACATCCGCCGAACCGACTCCGGTGCGCGCCGCTTCGTCCTGCGGGATCCCATAGGAATAAACGTTCGCGACCGGAGCCGCCGTGTGTCCGGTGAGCGCGATCGTGGCGTTGAGGGTGTTGATGGGATCTTTGTTGAGCACCAACAAGCGGAGCGATCCATCCGCGCGGCGCACCGCGAAAACCGAAAGGAGGGTGTTGCTGCTCGTGGCGCGGACCACCGTGTCGCCCCCGCGCGCGAAATGCGTGAGCAGCTTCATCACGTAGTAGGTCGGGTAAGGCTGGTTGGTCGTGGAGAGCACGCCGTAGTCGCCGTAGTTTCGCCACCCGTAGAGCGACGCGTTGTTGTTGTTGCCGTTTTCACGGCCGTTGTGGAGATCCCACCAGACGAAGGAACTGAATTCCGTCTGCAGAATATTTCCCAGGCTGTCGGCGTAGTAGAGTCCGTTGACGAGGTTGGTCGTCTGCTTGCCGGGTTTGGCGTAGACCGAATTATTCTCCGTGACGGCGAGCTCCACCTTGTTGCCCTCGGTCGCGCCGAGATAATCCGTCAACTGCTGGCGGAGATCCGCGGCGTCGAGCGGCCACGTCTTTGCCGCCTGGAGCAGTTTCGCATCGCCTTCCGGATCGGTTGGGCGGTCGGCCGCCGGGGCTTGTTCATAACGATGATAGATCAGGTAATCCGGCGTGACGCCGAGGGATTTGAGCGTGGCCAGCATCACCGGCGTCCAGCCGCGATGTGTGACCGTGGTGCGCGGGTTGACGACGTTGTGGACCGGCGAACGCGAATCGAGGCTGTCTTCGCCGGTCTGGGCGACGACGCCGATTTTGATCGAGGGGTCCACCGCCTTCATTTTCGCGATGAATTCTTTCGCGAGGGTCGCATAGGTCACGGGGTCCCACTTGACCGGGTGAATGTCGTACTCCCACGAACCGTAGTTTTCGTTGCCGATCTCCCAGTACTTGAAGCCGTAGCCTTTTGTGACGTTCGAGTAGGCGACCCACTCCGCCGCCTCCTCCGGCGTGCCCGAACCATAGTTCACCGTGATGAAGGCCTGCGCGTTCAACGACAAAGTCGTCGCGGCAAACTGGTCGAAATCCACATTCCACGAATTCGTGAAGCTGCTTCCGTCCTGGGTGTTTCTTTTGTTTTTCCAGTCGTAGACGTCCGAGGTCGAACCACCGGGAAATCGCAGGATGCGTGTGTCGATCGCTTTGAGCAGCGGCTGGGTTTGCGCGTCCTTGAACGTGCCGGACCACACCGCGGTGTTAAGGCCGAACACCCGGTCGTCGACGGTGCGCACCTTCTGCGTCGCGTCGACCGCGAGACTGATGCTCTGCGCCCCGGCGACGGCAGGCCAGGCCGCGGGCAACAGCAAAAGCAGTGGAACCACCTTCGAGACGGAGGAGGAAAGGAAACGCCGTGGGGTCATGGAAGCGCCGGGAGAGATGGGCCCTCGAAAGACCCCCGACGACAAGCCCGCCGCTTTGAGAACGGGCGTTTGAAAGTTACGTTTTTCCCTATGTCGAAAGAGCTAGCCATGCGACATCGGCCCACAAAAAAGGCGCGCCGTTTTGCGGCGCGCCTTGAATTTTT
The DNA here is from genome assembly GCA_036261745.1 of Opitutaceae bacterium. Taxonomy (GTDB): domain Bacteria; phylum Verrucomicrobiota; class Verrucomicrobiia; order Opitutales; family Opitutaceae; genus DATAKE01. Next base: position 6,781 of record DATAKE010000068.1, on the reverse strand, counting down.
TGCGAGGCGAGATCGGAGGATCTGCGCGACTTCGGGGACTTAGTAGTCCATTCCGCCGCCCATGCCGCCGCCGTGACCGCCGCCCGCAGGAGCTTCTTTCTTCTCCGGGATTTCGGTGATCATGCACTCGGTCGTCAGCAGCAAGCCGGCGATCGAAGCCGCGTTTTGCAGCGCGGTGCGCGTGACCTTTGTCGGGTCGACCACGCCAGCCTTCACAAGGTCTTCGTATTTGTCGGTTGCTACGTTGTAGCCGAAGTTGCCCTTTCCGGCGAGTATCTCGCCAACGACCACTGCGCCTTCAACGCCCGCGTTCGAGCAGAGCATGCGAATCGGGTGCTCGATCGCGCGACGCACGATCTGCGAACCGATCTTCTCGTCACCCTCGAGCTGGAGGCCATCGATGACCTTCGCGCAGCGGAGCAGCGCGACGCCACCGCCGGCGACGATGCCCTCTTCCACCGCAGCGCGGGTGGCGTGGAGAGCGTCTTCGACGCGGGCCTTCTTCTCTTTCATCTCAACTTCGGTGGAAGCACCGACCTGCAAGACGGCGACGCCGCCCGCCAGCTTCGCGAGACGCTCCTGGAGCTTCTCACGATCATAGTCGGAAGTGGTTTCGTCGATCTGACGGCGGATCTGCTTCACGCGACCCTGGATGTCGGAGGACTTGCCGCCGCCTTCCACGATCGTGGTGTTTTCCTTGTCGACGACGATGTGCTTCGCACGACCGAGGTCGGTGAGGGTGATGTTCTCGAGCTTGAGGCCGAGGTCTTCCGTGATGCAGCGGCCGCCGGTGAGGACAGCGATGTCCTCGAGCATGGCCTTGCGGCGGTCGCCAAAGCCCGGGGCCTTGACGGCGCACACATTGAGCGTGCCGCGGATTTTGTTCACCACGAGGGCCGCGAGGGCTTCGCCTTCGACTTCCTCGGCAATGACGAGGAGGGGCTTGCCACTCTTGGCGACGGTCTGGAGCAGCGGGAGCATGTCCTGGAGGCTCGAGATCTTCTTCTCGTGGATGAGAACGTAGGCGTCCTCGAGGACAGCCTCTTGGGCTTCAGCGTTGGTCGTGAAGTACGGCGAGAGATAACCCTTGTCGAACTGCATGCCCTCGACGACCTCGAGCGTGGTCTCGATCGACTTCGATTCTTCGACGGTGATCGTGCCATCTTTGCCGACCTTATCCATTGCTTCGGCAATTTTGCCGCCAATCTCGGCATCCCAGTTGGCAGAAACCGTGGCCACCTGGCGGATTTCTTCGCTGTCGTTAACTTTCTTGGAAACGCGGGCGAGTTCAGCAACAGCGGCCTCGACGGCTTTGTCGATGCCACGCTTCAGGTAAATCGGGTTCGAGCCGGCGGTGACGTTCTTCAGGCCTTCGCGATAGATGCCCTCAGCGAGCACGGTCGCGGTGGTGGTGCCGTCGCCGGCAGCATCGGAGGTCTTGGAAGCGACTTCCTTCACCATCTGCGCGCCCATGTTCTCGTAGGGATCGGGAAGTTCGATTTCCTTCGCGACGGTCACGCCGTCCTTGGTGACGGTGGGTGAGCCGAATTTTTTGTCGATGACGACATTGCGGCCCTTGGGGCCGAGCGTGACTTTGACCGCGCGCGAGAGGAGCTCGACGCCGCGGAGGATTTTCTGACGAGCGTGCTCGTCGAAGAGGAGTTGTTTAGCAGCCATGGTAATTTAATTTCTGGTTAGAGTTGTGAGGGAAGAACGGAAACTCAGGCGATCACGCCGAGGATGTCGTCTTCGCGAACGAGGGTGTATTTCTTTTCGCCGAGCTTCACTTCGGTCCCGCCGTATTTGCTGATGAGGACGAGATCGCCGACCTTCACTTCGAAAGGAGTGACTTTGCCGTCCTCGCCTTTCTTGCCGGTGCCGAGGGCGATGACTTTCGCCTCCTGCGGTTTTTCCTTGGCGCTGTCCGGGATGATGATGCCCCCGCGGACCTGTTCTTTTTCTTCGACGTGCTCGACGAGCACGCGGTCGCCGATGGGTTTGATTTTGACGTTAGCCATATGTGGTTGGGTTAGACTGGAGGGTGGATGTTGTTTTGGTTTTTCGGGACCAAGCGAGCCCGCCGCGAATCAACACGGCGGGCGCGCAAAGGGCTGAAATTTATTTTTTCTTATCTTCGTCGACGACCTCGAAGTCCGCGTCGACGACGTCGGCTTTTTTCTCGGTCTTCTTCGGGTTCGCAGCGCCGCTTTCCGCGGAGCCGGCGTCATCGCCGGCCGAGGCACCCGGATTTCCGGCCGCGCCGGCCGCTTGCGCAGCTTTCTGCGCTTCCGCGTAAAGTTCGCCGCCGACCGCGGTGAGCTTCTCCGTCGCGGCTTTCATGCGCGCGGCGTCGTTGCTCTCCAAGTCCTTCTTCGCCTCCGCCAGCGCGGATTCGATCTTGGACTTCGTTTCGGCCGGAAGTTTGTCGCCGGCGTCCTTCAGCGCTTTCTCCATTTGATAGATGGTCGAATCGAGCTGGTTCTTGGTCTCGACCGCTTCCTTGCGCTTGCGGTCTTCCTCGGCGTGGAGCTCGGCTTCCTTCGTCATCTTCTCGACCTCTTCCTTCGAGAGGCCGGACGAGCCTTGGATCGTGATTTTCTGGTCCTTGCCCGTGCCGAGATCCTTGGCGGAGACGTGAAGAATGCCATTCGCGTCGATGTCGAACGTAACCTCGATCTGCGGACCGCCGCGAGGAGCGGGCGGAATGCCGTCGAGGCGGAAGGTGCCGAGCACTTTGTTGTCGCGGGACATCGGGCGCTCGCCTTGGAGGACAACGATTTCAACCGACGGCTGATTGTCGCTGTAAGTGGAGAACGTCTGCGTCTTCTTGGACGGGATCGTTGTGTTGCGAGGAATCATCGCTGTGGCGACCTGGCCCGCGGTCTCGATGCCGAGCGTGAGCGGCGTGACGTCGAGCAGAAGCACGTCGCGAACTTCACCTTTGAGCACGCCGCCTTGGATGGCGGCGCCCACCGCGACCACTTCGTCGGGATTCACGCCTTGGTGCGGCTGTTTGCCGCCGAGGTCCTTGGCAATCTCGACCACCTTCGGCATGCGGGTCATGCCGCCAACGAGCACGAGTTCTTCGATCTGGGACGAAGTGAGTTCAGCGTCCTTGAGGCAGGACTTGAAAGGCGCAATCAGCCGCTGGAAAAGCGGATCGCAGATTTGCTCCAGCTTGGCCCGGCTCAACTGCACATTGAGGTGCTTCGGGCCCGAGGCGTCAGCGGTGATGAAAGGAAGATTGATATCGACCGACTGCGTGGAAGAGAGGGCGATCTTCGCTTTCTCGGCTTCTTCCTTCAGGCGTTGGAGCGCCATCGGATCCTTGCGGAGGTCGATGCCGTTTTCCTTTTTGAAGGTGTCAACGAGCCAGCCGATGACGGCATCGTCCCAGTTGTCGCCACCCAGGTGGGTGTCGCCATTGGTCGCCTTCACCTCGAAGACGCCATCGCCGATTTCGAGGACGGACACGTCGAAGGTGCCGCCACCGAGGTCAAACACGGCGATTTTCTCGTCTTTCTTTTTATCCAGTCCGTAAGCAAGTGAGGCGGCCGTGGGCTCGTTGATGATCCGGAGGACCTCCAAGCCGGCGATCTTGCCGGCGTCTTTGGTGGCCTGCCGTTGGGAATCGTTAAAATAGGCGGGGACGGTGATGACCGCCTGCGTGACCTTTTCTCCGAGGTAGGCTTCGGCGTCGGCCTTTAATTTCCCGAGAACGAAGGCAGCAATTTGCTGCGGCGCGAACTGCTCGGTTTTATCACCCGACTGCACCTCGATGTAGGCGTCGCCACTCTTTCCCTCGACGACCTTGAACGGCATGTTCTTCGCCTCGGCACTGACTTCGGAAAATTTGCGGCCAATCAAACGTTTGGCCGAGAAAACGGTATTCCGGGGGTTGGTGACCGCTTGGCGCTTGGCGGCTTGGCCGACCAGACGCTCGCCGGTTTTGGTGAACGCGACCACCGACGGGGTGGTGCGTGCACCTTCGGCGTTTGGAATCACAACGGGTTCGCCGCCTTCCATGATCGCCATACAGGAATTGGTGGTACCGAGATCGATGCCTAAAATTTTGCTCATAAAATTGGGTTTGCCCCACGTGAGCAGTGCATGTGCCTCCAACACCCGTTTTCATTTTAGCCGTTGCGGCACCGGAGTTTAAAACTTCGTCACCGCAGTTTACGGCTAACACTCGAAGAGAAATCAACGCCATCTTGTCTCGTTTTCCAAGAGCTGGACACCGAACGGTGTCCCACCTTGTCTCATTTCGCATCGCAAAAAAAACCCGCGATCAAATCGCGGGTTTAAAATGGAGCCGAGCATCGGATTTGAACCGATGACCCATGCTTTACGAAAGCATTGCTCTACCAACTGAGCTAGCTCGGCTACTGGCACCCAAAACGACGTCACCCCATAGGGCGGGAAACCTCCATCGTTCCAAGCGAGGGACGGGAATTACGCTTCGCTCGAACGGACTGACAAGCAATTTCCGCTCCCGGCCCGTTGCCGGAGCTTCGCCCCAATCAGCAATAGCGACAGCGCGGCGATGCCCACCGCGAAACTGCCTGATTCAGGGACCGGAGTAACTCCGAAGGCCGATTCACTAAACCCGACCAGATCCTGAACGAGCACCGTGTCGCCCGCACCCGTCCAATAGGTGCCGTCGACTAGAAAATCGAGGGCTGCGATATTTCCCGCATTTCGTATTCCGAAGTCGTCCAAACTATCGAGCATGCTCTGCGCAGTAAGGATCAATGACGCGTTACCGCTGCTGGCCCTCATCTGGCCGCCGGTGAGACTGAATGGGTTCGCATCGAATTCATTGACGATTTCCCAGATGGCGATCTGCAGGGCTCCGCTGAGAGTTTGGTTTGTCGTGGACGGCGCAAACGCCCGAAACAGATCGGCGAGATTCTGCTGGCGCGCACTCGAGAGCCCAGGCGCGAGCGGAGTCCATTTGTCGAAATCCGACGCATCCTCGCTGGCGTAACCAAGCTTGGAGCCCGGCGGCTTGCCGCTGCCGCTGTAATAGATGGTCTGCAAAGGATCCATGCAGAACCAGAGCAGGCTGTCGGAAACCAGTCCGTGAATAACAAACGGCGTCGGGAGACCCGTGCGCGAGGTCCCTCCCAATTGAATCGTGACCGCAGAAATGGAGGGGTACGCCAGATCGACGTCCTTAAGCGAAATGTTCAGCTGCGCGCGGACGGAGCAGGCGGAAAAAAGAGCGGCAATGATGAAAAGTTTTTTGGATGGGATCACGGGAGCGAAATAATATTTGAAGCGGGCGCGGACGAGCAGACATAGGGATAACACCCTAGAAATTATCGCAAGAAAGGAACCCGCCCCTAAGTGTTCACCGCATCGCGTCGCCCTGAAATACGGTCTCGCAACCTTTCGCTGGCTAAACCCAAGTTTTTTTGTGCCGCTCGCCGCCGAACTTTTCGACTACACCCTGCCGTCACATCTCGTGGCGCAAACGCCGGCCGGGCGCCGCGACCAATCCAAGCTCTTGGTGGTGAACCGGACAACCCGAACGATAGCTCACCATCGGTTTCAAGACCTCCCGTCCTTTCTTTCCGCCGGCGATGTTCTGATTCGCAACAATGCTGCCATGCTCCCGGCCCGGCTACACGGCCTGCGCCCCACCGGTGGACAGGTGGAATGCTTCCTCCTTCGACCAACCGCCGACGCCGAAATCTGGGAATGCCTCCTCAAACCCGGAAAAAAACTGCCTGTCGGGGCCACCTTCGCGCATGCGAGCGGTGAATTCACCGGCACGATCACAAAAAAGGACCCGTCCAGCGGCTCGGCCTTCGTGCGTTTTTCAACCCGGAATGACCAGCCAATCGATGCGGTGGCGAATCGTTTGGGCGATGTCCCCCTTCCGCCATATATCGAGCGACCGGATAAATCTCGGCGCGAGTTCGACCTCGAACGCTACCAAACCGTCTACGCCGAGACTTCCCGCCGGGTCGCCGTCGCAGCGCCCACTGCCGGGCTGCATTTTACCCCGGAACTCCTGGCAACGCTCGCGACGCACGGGATCAAAAGCGCGGATATCACGCTTCACGTCGGCTTGGGCACGTTCAAGCCGATCACCACGCCCACCATCGAAGCGCATGCCATCCACCGGGAGATTTATGAACTGCCCGTCGCGACCCAGCGCGTGCTGTTTCCCCCGCTCACCGGCCGCCGTGTCGCGGTCGGAACCACGTCAGTTCGCAGCATCGAAGATTTTCTCGGCTCCCACGACGCGCCTCTGGAAAAAACGCAGGTGTCGGAAACGGGCATCTTCATTTATCCGCCCTGCCGTTTCCGCGGCGTGGATGCGCTCATCACCAATTTCCACCAGCCTCGCTCCACGCTGCTCTGCCTCGTCGCGGCCTTCCTTGCGCCCGGCTCCACCGAAGGTATTTCGTGGCTGCACGAAATCTACCGCGAAGCCATTGCGCACGAATACCGGTTTTTCAGCTACGGCGACGCGATGCTCATTCTCTGAAGCCACGCGACGCCGGCGGTTGCATTCCCGGACGAATCGCATTGGTTGCCGGCCCCCCCCTTCAGTTCGCAACCACATGTCAGTCACTAGAACAACCCTCCTCACTATGAAAATCCGTCTCCTCCTTGCGGCGCTGGCCGCCTCCACTCTCGCGACGCTCTCCCAAGCCGCCGTCGAAACCTACACCATCGATCCGGTGCACTCTTCAGTCGCGTTCAACATCCGCCATTTCGTTTCGAAAGTCCCGGGTAAGTTCAGCAAATTCAGCGGCAATATCAC
>DATAKE010000067.1:0-28179 GCA_036261745.1 Opitutaceae bacterium | reverse complement strand
GCCGGCCCGGATCGGGACCGTGAAGCTCGCCGGGGAGATGCTGACAAAGGCGGTCGTTGCGGCCGCGAGCGAGAGCATGCACTTAATGCTGTTTTTCATACTGCGTGTTCTGGTTTTGGGGTGAAACACCGCGGCTGGGGTAGCGGTGTCAGGAGAGGAAAAGGCCGCCCGCTCAAAGAGAGCGGACGGCTTGGGATGAGAAGAAAGTCCGGGACTGACCGGCGGTTATTTTCCGAGATAGAAACTCACGTGGTGCGACTGCATGTAGCCTTTTGCCGAGAGGCAGTTCCGGTAGTAGCGGTCGTTGCGCAGGGTCGACCGGCTCGTCTGGGGCGTGCCCGAGGGAGTGAGCACATAGAGTTTGTTGTTCGCCGAATTGCCGACGACGACCTCTTCGCGCCAGTCACCCTGGATGTCGCCGTAGAACAGCGGCGCTCCGCGATCTTCGGTCACCGCGTCGGAGGCGTAGTCGGTGATCGTGTACAGGCGGTCCACCCAGCGACCGGACGTGCCGGCGTTCGGATGGAATTTCTCGATCTTCCCGTCGTTGTAGCTCTCGGCGAGATCGTCGGTGTCCCACCAGAGGCGGAGGCTCGGCCAGGGCGAATTGGCCGCGGAGGCGAGGCGGGTGTTCGTGGCGGCGTTGTGGACGCCGTCGAACGAAAACACTTCCCACCCCGCCTTGGTGCCGTCGAGGTCGCCGGCGTCGCCGCGGCCGATGTCGGCCACGGTGCCCGAGTGTTTCCACAACATGGTGCCGTTGCGGGCATCATAGTAGTACTCGCGGAGGCCGTTGGCGTTGTCCTGCTGCACGCCGAAGCCCTGGAGGCCGCTGCGGTTGTTATCCATTTTCGCGATGTGGAAACGATCGCCGTGAACGACGCCCTGCGAGCCGAGCGTGTAGAGGATGCTGCCATTGGTGCCGTTGAGCACGAAACCGATTTCGCAGAAGTCATCCGTGCCGTCGCCGTTCACGTCGCAGGCGCGCGAGTTGTGTCCGTCCGGGCAATTCTGGCTGCCGCGGAGCCATTTCCAGTTCTGGGTCAGGCTGCTGCCCGACCAGGTGTAACGGCAGACGGCGAGGTTGAACGAGCCGTCCGCATTCCGATTTTTCGTGTACGAGAAGATTCCGGCGTTGCTGCACACCAGGCGGCAGGCGAGCGGCCCGATCGCGGCATAGTCCGTCGGCATCGCCGTGTAATTGAGCAGCGCGCCGGTCGCGCCGTTCAGCACGGCGATCCATTGCTTCGTTTTGTTGCTGTTCGACCAGACGGCGCCGTCGCCGAACTTCACGCCATCGGCGATCTTGATGATCACCTCGGCCTTTCCGTCGCCATTGAGATCGTAGAGGCTCACGCCGTCGTTGTGGCCGACGTCGATCGTGGAGGGCCCGGGTGAGATGTTGTCCTGGTTGGCGCTGTTGTAGCCGAAGTTCACCTCCCACATGAAGGTGCCGTTGTCACGGTAGGCCTCGATGCGCTGCGGGTTCTCGGTGTTGCGGTCGATGAGGTAGTCCATCTTGCCGTCGCCGTTGAGGTCGCCGACCCACGCGAAGTGGATCGAGCCGCCGGAGCGGATGGGGACGGTGAAGCTGGCGCTGGCGATGCCGGCGAACAGGAGTGTTCCTGCGGCCAGCGTGAGCATGCGGGTGCGTTTGTTCATGCGAACGGTCTTTCTTAGTTCCTAGGGGTTGGGGGGTTGCCGCGCCGTTGATGTCGCCGGGCGGGTGGTGACATGGGGTGATGCCACCGGGGAGGCTTATTCATAACAGGAATGCCGGTTCACGCCCATCCCGTGTTCGGGTTAGGATGCGACTCGGAGGTTGCGACGCGTGTCCTCGCCCGCAGTCTGCTCGCCGCGACTCCGATATGCTGGGTTTTCCCCTTTGCCCATTTTTTTCCCGGCGTCCGCGAGCGTGGCGACGAGTCATTTTTGGCTGCCTTGCTCTCGGCGTGCTGGCGCGCGCCGCACCGCCGCGACCGGTGGAATATTTCACCCGCACCTGGACGACCGACGACGGACTGCCGCACAACAGCACGAGCCGCGTGGTGCAGGACGCGACCGGTTTCATGTGGTTCGCGACCCTGGGCGGACTGGCGCGGTTCGATGGGCGGGAGTTCCGGAAGCTTCCCGTCACCGGCGTATCCGAATCCCTTGGCTTCAATATTCGCGGACTGGCCGAGGAGCGGCCCGGGACATTGCTGGTGATTCCGACGGGGGGAGAGCTGCTGCGGCTGACCGGTTCGGCCATGACCGTGCATCCCGCCTCCGCGGAGTTCACCGCGATGGGAGACACCCCGGTCGACCTCCATGTGGAGAGTTCCGGCGTCGTCTGGATCGGGACGTTTCGCGGGCGCCTGCTGCGCTGGCAGCCCGATGGGACCGCGACGTGGTTTTCGCGTGAAGGGCCGCTGGCGCCGCGCTCGAAAAAATTCACGTTCGCCACCGACGAAGCCGGCCGCACGTGGGCGGCCTCGGACGGTTTTCTCGCGGTGTTTCGCGATGGCGACTGGCAGCGGCATGAAGCATCGTCGGGGGGATCGATGCTCATCGCGCAGGGCAGGGGCGGGAGCATCTGGGTCTGCAACGCGACCGGACTCCAGCGGCTCGAACACGGCCGGCTCGTGACGGTGTGCACCCACGTGCCGTGGCAAAACGAATTCAATGCGATCCGCCACGTCTTCGAGGACAGCAGCGGCAACGTCTGGATCGCTTCGAGCCGGCGCGGGCTTTTTCGCTGCACCGGCGGTCGCGTGGAACAGATCGCGGTCCCGTTTTCCGGGGTTTCGTTTTTGACCGAGGACCGCGAGGGAAATCTCTGGGCCGCCACCGACAGCGGCGCCGTGCAGCTGCGGGAAAAAGCATTTCAACATTTCAATGTCGCGACCGGTCTGCGGCAGGAGTCGGTGAGCTCCGTCTCCGAGGATGGACACGGCCGCGTGTGGCTCGCGAATCGCGCGGGCGGGCTTGCGGCGGTGGGGCAGGGCGGCGGCCCGCAACCCCCCGGGTGGCCCGACGCCGCGGTCTTCGCGAACGTCGTGTGCGCCGATTTCCGCAACCGCCTCTGGTTTGGCGGCGGCGGCGATGGCTTGTATCGCGTTTCGCTCGATGACGGGGCGAGCCCGAAACGGATGCCGCAGCCCGCCCGGGACCCGCACCTTTTGTTTGCGGCGAAAAATGGCGAGGTATGGTTCGCCGGCACGGGGGCGGAGGAGCTCGGTTGCTATCGCGACGACCATGTGCGCCTCTTCGGCCCGGAGGATGGATTCACGGTCCAAAGGATCCGCGCCATCGCGGAAGATGCGAAAGGCCACCTCTGGCTCGGCGGACCCGACGGCAACCTGCTCTCCTGGGACGGAGCGCGTTTTCGCGATTTCGACGTCGCGCCCGGTTTGCCGCACCGGCCGATCCACGCGATCACGATCGACGCCGGAGGGGTGATCTGGATTTGCACGGCCGGCGGACTGATCGTGAAGGACGGCGAGCGGTTTCACCTGCTCACGCAGGCCCACGGTCTCGCGGACGAAATTCTCCAGCAGGTGCTGGAGGACGATTTTGGCCGGATGTGGTTCGCGTCGTCGCGCGGTTTTTTCCACGTGCCGAAATCCGAGCTGCTGGCGGTTGTGCGCGGGAAAGCCGCGCGGGTGACCTCGCATGCGTTTGGCCGCAGCCAGGGTTTGGTCGGCATGACGAGCACGCCCAACTACCAGCCCGCGGCCGCGCGAAGCCGCGATGGCCGGTTGTGGTTTGCGATGGCGCAGGGGGCCGTCGCGATCGACCCGCAGCGTTTGCCGCGCGATCTGCCGCCGCCCCCCGTCGTGATCGACGAGATCCGGCTCGATGGCGCGGTGCTGCCGCAGGCGGGCGGATTGCGCGTTCCCTCCGGGAAGCATCGCCTCGATTTTCGTTTTGCGGCGCTCACCTACACGATTCCGGACGCGGTCATGGTCCGCCATCAACTTGAAGGGGCGGACGCCGGCTGGGTTGAAAGCGGCACCGACCGCACGGCGAACTATTCGGGTCTGCCGCCGGGCGATTACCGGCTGCGCGTCATCGCCCGCAACAGCACCGGTCAGTGGAACAACCAGGGTGCGGCCCTGGCCTTCACGATCGTGCCCGCCTGGTGGGAAACCGTCTATGCGCGCGCGGGCGGTCTGCTCCTGCTCGCCGGCATGAGCGGCTGGATTGCGCGGACGGTTTCGCAGCGCCGGCTGAAGGCGCGGCTCCGCCGCCTCGAGCAGGAGCACGCGCTGGAAAAGGAGCGCGCCCGCATCGCGCGCGATTTGCACGACGATCTCGGCGCCAGTCTCACCGAGGTGGGGTTGCTCGCGGACCGGCTCGTCAGCACGCCCGCCCCCGAACTGGGGCCGCAACTGGCCGGACTCGCGTGGCGCACGCGCCGGCTCGCGACGGAGTTGTCCGGCATCGTCTGGACGATGAGTCCGAAGAACAGCACGCTCGACCGCCTCGGGGAATTTATCCGCCGTTACGCCCAGCGGCTGTTTCGTGCGACCGCCATCGAGTGCGTGGTCCGCGGTGCGGAGCAGCTGCCGGCGATTCCGCTGGCGCCGGATCCGCAGCATCAGCTGCTCGCGACGATCAAGGAGGCGCTGAACAACGTGCTCAAACATTCGCGCGCCACGCGGGTGATCATCGCGATGACGTTCGAGCAGGAAACGATCGAGCTGGCGGTGATCGACGACGGCGTCGGCTTCGCGCCGGCCAGCACGACCGGCTCCGACGGGAATGGCCTGCGCAACATGAAATCGCGCATCACCGAAATCGGCGGGACGCTGGCGATCGCGAGTGTCCCGGGCGAAGGCACGAAGGTGACGCTGCGCGTCCCGCTGCAGCCGGCCCGGAAAAAATAAGCGTCGCTCCCATTTATTTCTTTATGCGAACCACCGTAGCGATCGTTGAAGACAGCGCCGGCATTTGTGAAGAGCTGAAGCACATCCTCTCGGGTGCGGAAGACCTCTCGTGCATCAGCGTGTGCCGCAACGCCGAGTCGGCCCTGGCCCGCCTCCCGTCGCTGGCGCCGGAAGTCGTCATCATGGACATCCACCTCCCCGACGGCTCGGGGATCGAGTGCACCGCGCGGCTCAAGCGCGTGCTGCCGGAAACGCAGATCCTGATGTTCACGATTCACGACGACACCGACCAGATCGTGCGGGCGCTCGAGGCGGGGGCCTCCGGGTATCTTTTGAAAAACACGCCGGCGTCGGAGATTCTCTCCGCCGTTCGCGCCATCCGGGACCAGGGAGCGCCGATGAGCAGCGAGGTTGCGCGCCGGCTCGTGGAATCGTTTCACCGCCGGCCGGCTCCGCCGGCGACCGCCGAGGCGCTCACCCCGCGGGAAAATGAAATCCTCGAGCTGCTGAGCGAGGGATTGCTCTACAAGGAAATCGGCGACCGGCTCGCGATCAAACTCGATACGGTCGGCACGCACGTGAAAAGCATCTACCGGAAACTGCACGTGCGCTCGCGCACGGAGGCGGTGATGAAATTTCTGCGATAGCCCGGGCGCCCGGGCGCGCGGCCGCACGGAATCAAACCGCGAATTGAAACTTCGCGGGTCGTGTTGTTGCGTGGGTCATGGTTTTCCGTCGCGTCGCGATTCTTCCGCTGCTGGTGCTGGGACTTCGCGCGGAACCAGCCAGCCCGTACGCTGCGACGATCGAAAACTCCGCGCGGCCCGGCGGAACTGCGCCGGCCGGCATGGTATGGATCCCGGGCGGCGAGTTTTCCATGGGAACGGAAGACCCCACGATGGAGGTGTGCGGCGGACCTGACTCGATGGCGGATGCCCGTCCGATCCACCGCGTCAGCGTCGATGGTTTCTGGATGGACGCGACCGAAGTGACGAACGAAGAGTTCGCGCGATTTGTCGCGGCGACGAAGTACGTCACGGTCGCGGAGCGAAAGCCGCGCGCGGAAGATTATCCCGGCGTCCCGGCCGAGGCTCTCGTAGCGGGATCGGTGGCGTTCACTCCACCGGATTCCGCGGTGCCGCTCGACCGGCCGATGGGATGGTGGAGTTATGTGGCGGGCGCGAACTGGCGTCATCCGGAAGGTCCCGCGAGCGCGTTAACCGGGCGGGAAAAACAGCCCGCGGTCCACATCGCCTACGAGGACGCCGAGGCGTACGCGAAATGGGCCGGCAAACGTCTGCCCACCGAAGCGGAGTGGGAATTTGCCGCGAGGGGCGGCAAAACCGGCCAGCGTTATTCCTGGGGCAACGACCTGCAGGTGGACGGCCGCTGGATGGCGAATATTTTCCAGGGCGAATTTCCGCAGCGAGACACCGGAGCCGATGGCCACCGCGGCGTGGCGCGGGTCGGAGCGTTCGCGGCGAATCCCTACGGTCTGCACGACATGGCGGGCAATGTCTGGGAATGGTGCAGCGACTGGTACCGGCCGGACGCCTATGCGGCGGCGGGGAAAAAAGACGATGTCTCGCGCAACCCCCGCGGTCCCGCCCGCGAGCAAAGCGTCGATCCGCAGGAGCCGGGTGTGCCGAAACGGGTGATGCGCGGAGGTTCGTTTCTCTGCACCGACCAGTATTGCACGCGGTACATGGTGGGATCCCGCGGCAAGGGCGCGCCCGACACGGGCAGCAACCATCTCGGCTTTCGTTGTGTGAAAGCACCGAACTGAAACTCCGCTGGCGCTCCGGAAAAACCGGGATAGTCCTTACCCCATGAAACCCCTGACCCCGTCGGCGCGCTTCATCCTGCGCGCTCTCTTCACGGTCGTTCCGCTGTTCGCTGCGCTGTCAGCGGGCGCCGCCGAAGCGAAAAAGATGAACGTCCTGTTCGTGATGTCGGACGATCTCCGCTCGGAACTCGGTTCCGAGGGCGGGCTCGCGCAGACGCCGAATCTCGACCGGCTGGCGAAGCAGGGGGTGCGTTTCGAGCGGGCGTATTGCCAGTATCCGCTTTGCAACCCGTCCCGCTCTTCGCTGCTCACGGGGCGGCATCCGACGACGACGAATGTTTACGGCAACCGCGACTGGTTCAACGGGCCCAATCCGGACTGGGTCAGCCTGCCGAAGCATTTCAAGCAACAGGGTTACGTGACGGTGCGGACGGGAAAGATTTTCCACGGCGGCATCGACGATTTCACCGCCTGGACGAAAGGCGGCGAACCGCACAACTACGGCAGCCACCCGGCGCAAAAGGAAAGCCGCCCGGCGGCACCGGTGACCGCCGGCGAGGAAGATGTCCGGGTCGCAAAACAACTCGCCACCGACCGCGGCCGCGCCGGGCAGTCGGACCGGGTGGAAGCGGTCGAAGGAGAGGCGGTGGAAAAGCAGGGCGATACCCTCGTCGCGAACCGCGCCATCGAATATCTGCGGGAGCACAAGCAAAGTGGGACCGCGGAACCGTTTTTCCTGGCCTGCGGATTTTCCAAACCGCACAGCCCGCTCGTCGCCCCGAAACAGTTTTTCGACCTCTATCGCGTGGAAGACATGCCGGTGCCGGTGGATTTCGCGCCGCGACCCACGGTTCCGCCAGGGTTTCCCGCCGGCTCGATTCGCGCGATCAACGCGGATTTGTTCATCGGCCGCGACGCCACGCCGGAGCAGGCGAAGGAAATGATCCGGGCGTATCTCGCGTGCATTTCCTACATGGACTGGAATGTCGGCCGCGTGCTCGCCGAACTCGATGCGCTCGGGCTGCGCGAGAACACCATCGTGGTTTTCCTGAGCGATCACGGCTACCAGCTGGGCGAGAAAGGCAAATGGTCGAAGGCCGGCTCGCTCTGGGAAAAGGGAGCGCACGTCCCGCTGGTGATCCACGATCCCCGGGCCAGGGCGAACGGCAGCACCTCGGCGCGGGTCGTGCAGCTGATCGATCTGTACCCGACCTTGGTGGAGCTGACGGGCGTTTCCGCGCCGGCCGGATTGGAAGGCTTGAGCCTTGCCCCGTTGCTGGCGGATCCGAAGGCGCGCTGGGATCACCCGGCGTATACGGTTTGGAATGAACGCAATCGTGGAATCACGGGTGTCGTGGTTCGCACCGAACGCTGGCGCTACGCCGAATTTTTCGGGATCGGCGCGGGAGCGATGTTGACCGATCCGATCAACGACCCGCAGGAGCTCACCAATCTCGCGACGGACCCCCGGCATGCGGCCGTCGTGGCCGAACTTTCGGGTTTGATCGCCAGGTATGCCGGCGGGAAAACCGAACCGGCGCCGACACCGTAGCCCGCCTCCGCCTCGCTTTCGCAAAAATCTCACATCGGACGGGGCGATTTGCCCGCGCCCCGCTCTTGGATTGACCCAGAAAAACGCTTGCGAGGCATCCGGTGCCGCCGCATTCAAAAGTCCCGTGAGCCGTTCGAAAACCCCGTTAACGCCGCGCGCTTTTTTCTCCGGCGCGCTTTTTGTGGCGGGGCTTTGGTTTCCGCTGCATCCGGCGGGCGCGGCGAACCCGGATTATAAATTGGGCGACGTCGCCACGGAGGATGTGATCACGCCCGTTCCCTTGGTGGTGCCGAACCCGGAGGCGACGGAGGCGTTGAAGAAGAAAATGGCGTCGCAGATTAATTTTGTGGTGCGGATCACGCCGCAGAGCGCCGAGGACGCCGAGGCGGAATTGCGCGCCGCGATTGTGACGGCGCGGACGAATTTCCTCTCGCGGTTCCAATTCGTACTCGAGGGCCGGGCTCCGGCCGCCTCTGACCTGGCGTCTCCGCTGTTCAACGCGGTCGTGAACAATGTGGCGGTCGAATTGCCCAAGGATCTGCCGCTCGCGCAACTCGCCCCGCTGTGGGTCCGCGGCGAAAGCGACGCCGCTTTGGTCGAGAGTTTGCTCAAGCCTCTGCGCGAGGCGATGAGCCAGCCAATTGTCGCGCGGACTGACGGCTCGTTTCCGACCGGCCAGACCCTCCGCTTTGTCGCGGTGAAAAACGCCTCGGATGTTCCGCCGATCCAGGAGCTGGAAGCTCCGCCACCGGCGGGTCCGGCGCGAAAAGTAATCGCGCTGTGGCGGGCGCGCCGGCTCGTTGAGACGGGTTTCCCCACCGGACAGGAAAATCTCGGGCGGTTTGTTTCCTCCTTCGTGCGGGCGAATGCCTACCCGGATCCCGCTTCGACGGAGATGTTGCGGGCGCGGCGGATCGAGGGCGTCACCGCGAACGACACCTATGAGGCCGCGCAGGTGATCGTGCGGAAGGGACAGCCGATCGATCGCAGGGCGATGACCGCGCTCGCCGCGATGCGGGAGAAAAGTCTCATCGGCACGTTGCAAAACAAGCTGGACCAGGAACAGGCCGAGACCGTCCAGATTAAGCAGCAAACGTATTGGATCGCGGGCGGCCTCGGGATTCTTTGCGGCACCCTGCTGGTGACGCTTTGGAGACTGCGGTCGCGGCACTCGACCGAGTTGATGCTTTTGACCGGCGAACGGGCCGCGTTGCCCGCCGGCAGCCCCGCGGAGTTCGTCTGGCAGCAGCGCGCGCTCCTCGCCGAGGCGAAGGCCGAGCGGGCGCACGAGGCGATCCGCAGCGGTGCGCTCGGATGGATGAAGGAGAAAATTTTCGGCACGTTGTCCCGGCACCGGACCGAGCTGCTTTCGGCGCAGCAAAAAGCCGAGCTCGAGATGCGGGAGCTGGAGCAGAGGCTCGAGCGGATGCACACGCCGCTGCAGGACCGGATCAGCGCCTACGAAAAACGCATCGAGGAGCTCGAAAAAGATCTCGCGGCGAAGGGCGAGGAAAACCGCCAGCTGATCGGTGCGCGGATTTCCGTCGCGAAACAGCAGCTCGTCATCGAGCGCAAGCGCGGCGGGTTTGGGACGAACTGATTTCCCCGGCTTCGCTCCGGGGCTTTCCTACTTCGCCTCTTCCTCGACGAGGAGCGCCTGCTGATAGCACTTCAGGGCTTCCTCGTAGCGCTCGAGCCGGTTGCACACGGCGCCTTTGTGCAGGTAGGCGAGGGTCATCTTGCGGTCGGCCTTGATGGCGCGGTCGTAGCACTGGATTGCTTCGTCGTCCTGCTTGAGTTTTTCGAGCGCGGCGCCGCGTTTCACGAGTGCCTCCGGATGATTCAGGTCGATCTTCAGGACCTCGTTGTAACAACCCAGCGCTTCCACCGTTTTGCCCATGTCGACGAGGGACTGTCCCTTCGCGAGCAGCACGCTGATCCGCGTCGCGGGCTCCGCCGGACGGGACGGAAGCTCGACAATCGAAATCGCGGGACGCGTGCCCGTCGGGCCGGCCACCATCGTGTTGGCCGCGGTGGCCGGAAAAGGATGGGGCGTGACCCAGCGCGTTTCGAAATCCACGATGCGCTGCTCCATCCGCTCGATGGCCGACATGAGTTTTTGATTCGAGACGGCGACGGTTTGATCCGCGGCCGCGATATTTTCGGCTCCCGCGGCGAGAAGTTTGGGCGAGTTTCCCGCGGCCAGTGGCTCCTGCCATGCCGAGGCGGCGAGACGCTTGATCGTCCACCATTGAAAAACCGGGGTGAGCAAAAGCGCCAGCAGCCCGAGGCCGCCGCAGGCTCCCACAGCCCAGAGCACGTTTCGATTGGAGCGTTCCACTTCGGCCTGCCGGCGTTCGCGCTCGGCGTTGGCCCGGAGCGTTTCCGTGCGAACGCGTTCCCGCTCCACGGCTGAGCGATCCATCTCGGCGCGGTGACGTTCGCGTTCGGTTTCGATCGCGGTCTTGATGCCTTCGAGTTTTTCCGCGATCGCCGCGGCTTGGGCGCGGGCGGCAGCCTCGGCCTCGGCGCGGCTGATGCCGATCGCGAGCTGGGTCGCGTGCAGTTGCTCGCGCAGCTGGAGGTAGGATTTCAACAACTCCGCCTGGGTGAGTTCTTCGGGGGCGGCGGAGGATCGGATCGGGGGAGCTTCCGTGGCGGACTGGGCACTCAACTGACCGGAGCTCGCGAGAAGTAACAGGAAGGCGAAGGCGCACGCGCCGAACCGGAAAAGCAGCGCAATGATTTTCATACGAACGGGGTCAGCGAGGTTTGAAATGCGTTTCTCCGATGTCAAGGAACCGCCGGTGTGGCGGGCTCCGGATTCCGGTTTGTCGGCATCGTGGTTTCCCTGACTGCTAAATTTGCCGCGGGACCGACGTCGTCCGTTGAAAGCAGTCGGGCGACGATGCCGCTGGCGCCGGGTTCATCGGCTCCGAGGGATTTTTTTTCGGGCCGCGGCTGGCCATCCACATCGACGGTCACAAACGGAAAACTTTCCTTCGCCGCGGCAATCACGGGGCTGCCGGTTTGGGGGCGTTTGATTCCCGTGCCGTCGGCCGCGAGGAGTGGGTCGGACACGGTTTGTCCCTCGGCGGGCAAATCGCGCAGCTTCGCGACATTCCAGGCGACATTGTCCGACCAGATGGCGCCGGTGTTGGGCCCGTCGATCTTGGCTGCGACCGCGCCGCCTTGGAGAACGTTGTGCGCGAACGTGGTGTTCGTTGCCCCGAGCGCCTCACCGGGCCGGCGGCTCATCTGGTAGTGAGTGTTGTTGTCGACGAGCGTGTTGAACGCGATCACGCAGCCATCCGGACGGTCG
Source organism: Opitutaceae bacterium (assembly GCA_036261745.1). Classification (GTDB taxonomy): domain Bacteria; phylum Verrucomicrobiota; class Verrucomicrobiia; order Opitutales; family Opitutaceae; genus DATAKE01. The sequence continues at coordinate 16,648 of DATAKE010000067.1, read as the reverse complement.
TGGCTGTTTGGAGGCGCCGCGTCGCCGAGCTCGGAAATCTCCGCGGTGCCGTTGCCGATCGCGATGGCGACGTAGTTCGACTCAAGATAGTTGCTGAAAACCTGGTGGCGGTCGCCGTAGAGGCGGATGCCCTCGGTGTTGCGGAAGATGTTTCCGTAGATCGCGCAGTCGTTGCCCTGCCGCACGGTGAGATGCGCGGTGGGGCTCTCGATAAACGTGTTGTAGCGAAACGTGTTTCCCGAGGAACGGTTCGAGATCAGGTCGTTCACGCCGCGGCAGCGCGCGAAGAGATTGTGCTCCACCCGCGTCGCGCCGACCGAAGTCCGGTGGGAACTGAGCAGGCCGACCCGGAGCATTTCCGCGCCGCTGCCGCCGTCGTTTTCGAAGTCGTGAAAATAATTGTGGTGAATCCAGAGCCCGCGCGCCACCTGGCTGCCCGTGCCGGAAACCGCGATCATCGTCCCGGGAAATTTCTTCGGCCCGAAATCATTGTGGTCAACCTGGGCGTCATCGCCCGCGACCGTGAGATCGTGTCCCTCCCCGGTGCATTGAAACGTGTTTCGAGTCAGCCGCACGTGGCGGGTGCCGTCGGCGATCTGGGCCCGGCCGGCGGCGTGCGTGAACTTGAATCCGGAAATGACGATGTGCTCCGCCGGCGCCGAGGCCTTGAACCCATGCGCGCCCGTAATTTCCACTCCACCGATGCTCTCCGCGGCGATGGTGATCGGCCGGTCCGCGGTGCCGCGACACCGGATGTTGATGAGCGCGCTGACCGTGTAGGAACCGTTTTTCAGGATGATGGTGTCACCGGGGGCCGCCACGCTCAGCCGCGACTGCAAAGCCGCAATGGAATCCACGAGAGGCGGCGTCAGTGCCGGAACGGGCGATCCTTCGCCCGGAGGCGGAGCTGGTTTTTCAACGGCGGGGACCGGCGCGGAGGTTTCCGGTGGGTTCGGCGTCTGCGCCTGGCTCACGGACAACGCCCAGGGAGAAAATAACAGCATCAGCGACGCACGCTGCAGGATCGGGTTCATGGGAAAAATCGGAACGTTGCGCCAGCACATGCGAGCGTGGGGCCGCGGCAAGCATGGAGAGTCAAACCGCAGTCGTTTGCGGGAGCGTTGCCCGCATCGGAAAAAGTCGGCGGCGAAAAAACGTATGGCTCGCGATGAATAAACCGTCGCGACGAAACGACTAAGCGCCCGAAACGACCCGACCTCTTCGGGCCGGTCATTCAACCCAATCGTTCGAACCAGCGGTTATTCCTCCATGCAAAAGACCTCCCCGTTCCTCCGCGCGCTCCTGATTGCGTCGCTTCTGCTCACCCTGAGCGGATGCGTCGCCGCCATCGGCAACCAGCCGCCCTCGGCTTCGTCGGCCACGCTTGGCCAGCAGCTCATCGACCTGAAGAAAGCAAAGGATGAGGGTGTCATCACCGAGGCGGAATACGCCCGGAAGCGGGCCCAGTTCATCGAGCGAAAATAAACTGGCCGCTGCCCAAACCCGCGGTCGCTGCGCATCTTCGGCGCAGTGGCCCGCGCGGGCGGGAATTCTTCCCGCCAAAGGTGTTGACAGGGAATTTTCCGGACGCACGGTCTTCCTCTCACTCATTGCAGGGTGGAGCAGCCTGGTAGCTCGTCAGGCTCATAACCTGAAGGTCGTTGGTTCAAATCCAACCCCTGCACCCAATTTGAAACCCCCGGAAACTGCTCCCGGGGGTTTCTGCTTAATGGCTTACGCGATTTTCGAAAGAGCGGCTGTCCGCGTGCAACCTCAGTCAGCACGAGGCAACTTTGGGACACCAAAACCAAACATTACGCCAAACATTTTTTCGAGCCGAAAAGCAGGTTTTCCCCATCGGCCTTCAGGCTCCGCACCCACAGGTCTGACCCTTGAGCATCAATAAAATAGCCACTCCTGACGGAGTGGCTAAGGCAACAAAAACTGGAGGAAATTTAGGCGGCCGAAGGGATGCCCGAGGCACCCTGCTCCCGAGGGGAGCCGACCAAACACCCGATCCCACGTTGCGTAAGTCGCATAATTTCACCCAGTGGATAACGCCAGGTCCCGGGGAGAATCTCCACCGGGTGAAGCAGTCCCTCCTTGGTCATTCTCCAGATGGTCACCCGATTCACGCTGAGGAGTTCCGCCGCGCGCTTCTGCGTGACCAGGGCACGAGCGTCGCTGTCGCCTCCGCGTGCAGCCTCTTCCACCTGCCCGGAAATCAGCCGCTGCACCAGATCCCGCTCCCCGCTCGTTAGGGAGGAGTCAGTCGTCACGACGGATTGGAGAATCGCCCGGGAGGTCGGATTCATGGCGATCAAACCCCAGCCAGCAGGCTATGCCGAACGGACGCCCGGAGGCTTTCGCGCGCCACGACATCAGCCGCGAGCTGTTCGACCATCGCATTGTGAAAACGGTTCACGCGGTGATGCACCGGAAAGCCAAAGTCGGTCTTTTCAGTCCTCCACTCCACCGACGCAACCATGCGCTGCTCGCGGTGATCGAAGAGGCGCACCTCGCCGCCATCGAAGGCGGGCGCCTGATTCAGGAACGCCTCGACCGCCTCCGGCGCCGAGTCGGTTCGTTGACCAGGGAGGAAAAGCCCCGCGCGGTTCTGCCGATAGATTTGATACCGCACCACCGACGCTGCCGCGTCGGGGCCGGTGATGGTTGATGTCGTGTGGTTCGTTTTCATGGATGAGTTGGGTTTCGCTGCATCCATCTCTGCGCCTCCCGGCGTCATCCTCAATCGAGCGGCCCTGCCGAAATCGCGGGGCGATTCCTACACCGGATTCGGTAGGCCCGGAGCATCGGGCGAAGCCTGCCGATCCATCACCGTGGAGTCATGCGACTCCCCACAAACCCAGCGGTGCCTGCGGACCCAAAGCGGCCGGGACCGGCCGACCGTCAGGCGAGGTCACTGCGGACTTCAGCTCCGCGAGTCGCGCTGACCGTGTGGCTCGCCCTCGTCGACGTGATTCATCACCGCCGGCAGTGTCATGAAATGTCGTCGCCCCGGACCGGGCGAGACCGTTGCGGAATTTCTCCGGTTTCATTCTCACACGCATCGATCCGGTGGCGGCACGGAGCACCCCGGCAGCGCTGTATGCGGTCATGGCTGCGACCGGTCCGCGTTCTTCCGGGCAACGCCGCCAAGGCGGCACGTTCCTTTTTCCGGGATCGTTTTCGCTCTCTCTGGCGGCCCCTCCGGCCCGCCCGCCGCTGCGCGGACGGGGAACGTTTGGTTCCCCCTTGAAAGGAATCCTCCCAACCGCCCCCTCGTCCCGGCCGGCACCCCCGCCTTGGGGCGAGAGAGCAACTCCGCTCCCTCACAATCAAAAAAGGAACTATATGCCCTCCAAGACCGCTCAACCCGCCTCGTCTGCCAAGCCCACCACCAGCGCCAAGCTGCCGGTGAAAACCTTCCGCCTCGGCCGCATCAAAGCCGCCGTGTGGGAGAACGAAACCGACCAGAAGAAATTCTACAACGTGAACTTCGCCCGGACCTACGTGGACGACGCCAAGAACTATCACGACACCGACAGCTTCGGCCGTGATGACCTCCCGCTCGTCGCCAAGCTGGCCGACCAGGCCCACACGTTCATCTTCGACCGCCTCGCGGAACTGAAGTCCGAACAGAGCGAGTGACCCTCGCCACCCCGGCGGCCGGTAACCCCGGCCGCCTTTTTTGTGTCCTCTGGCGCCGCTCCCGACCACCGAACCGACGCTCGCTTCGCTCGAATCTTCTAGCGACTGCCAGCCGCTGGTTTCGCCATTTTACACCCGGTCAAGGTAGTATCGCTGCGCGATCTCCACCACGCGGAATCACTCCGCTTCCCCCTCGTTGGTCCTGCTGCGCAGGACACGGCCTCGGCGCTCCATCCACCGCTTTGACTTTCGGGTGTAGGGCGAAAATCGCCAATCGGCAGTAGGCGATAAGGTCACGAGACGTGACGCACGCCCCACGGGCCGAACGGCATCAAACCATGTCCTGTGAAAATTCGTTCGGGGAAACGATCTACTCCTACTCCCGCGCCCAAGCCATCGAGGACGGCGTCCTCGTTGACCTGAGCCAGACCGACTCCATCCGCCAACACTGGAAATACCCCTTCGCCTGCACGTCGGCGGTGTGGGCCATCATCGAGGAGGCGTTGCAACAGCCCGGCCAGGATGTCTCTGGCATCTGCCACGACATCTCCACCATGGCCAAGCTCGCCATCCGCAGCGCAACGGACCCGGAGCTGGTCCGGTTCAGCGTCATCATCACCGGGCGGACGCACGCCCTGAAACTGCACATCGGCCCGGGCGACACCGCGGCCCCGGTCCTCACCCTCATGCTTCCTTACGAGGACTGAACGAAGGGGCTTCGGCCCCTTTTTGCGCCTTCGTAAGCTCACGCGCTCGCGCGCTCCGTCGGCGGCACTTTCGCCACGGCTGCGGTCGGCAGAAGACGGCGCTGGAATCCGGGATACTGAATCTGCTGCGGCGACACCCAGATATATCCGTGCTGAAGCGCATACAGCATGAGCTGACCTTTGTGATGCAGCTTCATCTTCGCCATGATCGCCTTCCGGTGCGTGTTCACCGTGTAAGGTGAAAGCCCGAGCCGCTCCGCCGCCTGCTGATCGTCGGAGCCGTCCCCGATGACCGAGAGCACCATTTGCTCCTTCTCCGTGAGGGCATCGAGCGTGATGTTCTTCGGCCGTTTCAAATTCGGCAGCATCGTCGTGCTTACGTAGAGCCGGCGTTGCATCACCTCCTGCAACGCGGTCGGGAGATTCTCCATGCCCTCCGCGTGTCCATCGTAAAGCCCATCGTAGCGAATGCTGCGCAGCAGATCAAAGGTGCGGGCGTCCTTGCGCGACGTGAGCACGAGGATCGGCAGCGCCGTTTCGATGAACGGCTCCAGGTGCTCCAATCCATCCATGTCGTCGATCTTCACGCCGGTAATGAACAGGTCCGGCACCCGTGCCTGAATCGAATCGAGCGCGTCGAACCCGAGCTGAAACACCTGCACGTCCGCGTTCCGCCAGAGATCCTTGATATGGCGGCTGATCAAATCCCCGTAAAGTCTATCGCCCTTTAGGACCACGATGCGTGGCGCAGCGTTTTTGGGCAGCATGGCTATGAGGCGGCAGGGTTCAGGTGCAGTTTCATTCCATCCGAATGCGGCAGCAGACGGCCTGAGCCGCCGCCCCCGCGCAGTAACTCGCGAGCGAGCGCGTTCCGAACCAGAAGCTCGGCGGCATCACGCATCGGCCTGGCCCCAAGCCGCTCGTGATACCCGCGACTAACGACAATTCCTTGCACGGAAGGTTCCGGGGAAACCCGATAGCCCAGCCCGGCCAACGTCCGACACTCCTTCTCCACCAGCCCGGCAGCGATGGCGCACTGCGCCTCGTAGTCGAGTTTGTTGAACACCACGGTCAGCGCGATGCGGGCGAAGATTTCCGGTCGCAGTTCCCGCTGCGCATCCTGCCGCACAAGCCGCTCCATTGTTTCATACTTCGACTTCCGGAGCGTCATGATGCGTTGCGCGCCGATGTTGCTCGTGAGCACCACATACCAGGCCGAGAAATCCAGCACACGGTTGCGGCCCGTCGTCAACCGGGCGGCATCGAGTAACTGAAGAAGCACGTCCAAGACCCGCGGATGCGCCTTCTCGATTTCATCGAAGAGTAGCGTGCCGCAGCCGGCGCACGCATCAAACCCCTCCGCGATCCTTCCCGGTTCATCCGCCGTCCCGAGCAACAGTCCGAGACGATCCGCCGTCTGATACTCCGACATGTCGAGACGGACGACGCGATCCGGGCCAAGCAGGTCTTCCGTGAAGCGCAGCGTCAGCTCCGTCTTGCCGACGCCGGTCGGGCCGAGAAACAGGAAGCTCGACTTCGGCCGGCCGGGCACGGTGAGTCCAAGCTCACCGTGTTGCAGCCGCTCGGCGACCAAATCGATGGCCGTATCCTGTCCCGTGAGCATCGCCTTCAAGCGATCCGGCAAGGTCCGGAGCTTTTCGAGGTGTTCGGCGGCGATGCTCATGACGCGCCCTCACCATTTTGCTTCAGTGGGGGCCGTGGCATTCGCCACCACCGGTTCCGACGCGGCAGGCGGCACCCCGGAACGGAGCCGGCCGCGCTCGGCTTCGAGTTGCTCGCGGAGCTTCGCCGCTTCCGCACTCTGGCGCACCAGTTGCGCATACTGAGCCTGCATTCGACGCTCGGTTTCGGCCATCGAGGACTGCATCGCACGCAGCTCCCCCGTGATGGCCTTTTGCGTGGCGAGTTCCGCCGCGAGTTCGGCGTCGCCGGAAAGCGGAGCATGGCTCGCCGGGGCATAGCCCGTGCGCGGCACAGTCCCCATGTCTTCCGTGGCGTTTGCCGGGACGATGGTGCGGCGATAGACGGCGTGCGCTTCATGGCGAATAGAAGGGTTCGCCGCCTCGCGATAGCCGCGCACATCGTAACGCGTCTCGACCGCTTTGGTGGGAACGACGGCAGCCACGGGAGCAACCGGGGGCGGCTGGATCGCGACGGGCTGCTTGGTCGCGCAACCGGCGAGGAGAACCGCGGGAAGAATATACCAGGGGGTTCGCATAGTTATCCTTGTGATGGGTTTTGAGGAGCTGGCCGAGGCGCCACGGGTTCAGGTGGTGCCGGCTGAGGTGATCTCACCCCCGCCACGCTCGCCTTCTGCGGATCGACCGACTCGAGAACGTAAACGTAGAATTCCTTACCGGCCGCCACGCGGACGAAGTAGCCGTTTTCCTCGATGTCCTTCAGCGTGCGCTTCGCGTAGAGATCGAACACGTCGCCCACGCCTTCACGCACACCGTTGGAGACCGAGCCGGTGATGGTCGTCCCCAAGGCGGTCTGCGTCCGGTCCTGCGTGCCGCGCGCGAAACCGCTGAGCGCGGCGGACGCCAGCACCTTCAATTCCTGCAAGTCATCCGTCGCCATCAGACGGCCTTTGATGCCGCCGGACCCATCGGTGATTCCGTAGCCGTCAATGTCGTGTTCGTATTCGCGATCCAATGCCACGCCGTTGAACGCCAGCTCGCGGCCATCCTGCCAGACGAAACGCCAGGTGCCGGATGCGTTCACGCGGTCGCGCAGCCGACCCGCGCGCGCCGTGCCATGCACGAGCGTGTTGGCCGGAATGACCTTCTTGCCGTTCTGCCAAACGTCTTCGAGCAGCACCGCGATGACCGGCGTCTCCAGATTCGCGCTGTCGATCGTGTTCACGAGTTTGCACTTCAAGAGCGTGCCAAACGGCATGAACTTCTCCGGCGGTGGCGGAACCGCGCGCTCCGACCGCACCGGCGGCGCTTCATACGAGGCAAGCAATGAGGCGTAGCGAATCTTGCGCGGTTTTAGTTCTGCGGCCGGCGTCGCCGTGTGCGGTTTCTGGCCCGCTGCGCCCGTGGCCACGGGTGCAGCCGGACGGAAGGGCACAATACCGCCGGCGGTGGTCGGCTCGCCTGCCTGGGCGACTACCTGCGGACGCGCTTGCTGTGGCAACCCGCTTTCGAGGCCTTGATCCAGCTGCACCCGCACCTGACCGAGTTCGACCTTCTTCGTGCTCTGCGCGGCGAGCTTTGCCGCCTCGCGTTCCTGCGATTGCTGGCGTCCGTAAATCGCCAGACCGGAAAACAGCACGACGACGAACACGATGAACAACCCGAACTTGCTCTTGAAGAAATTGCCGATGTTGCGCGGGTTCATGACTTCGGTGCCTCCGTTGCTGCCGGTGCCGTGGGCTCCGTTGTCGCGACGGCCTCACGTCGCGAGGTATTGACCAGAATGGTGAACGCATTGTCCGCGCTGAGATCGTTGCGCGTGCCGTCCGGCATGCCAACGACGGCGAACTCCGCGTCGGCGCTCTCGCCAGGAGCGAGACTGCGCGGACCGTTGGCGATGGACTGCTCGAACTTCTCGTTGGCGACCCGGGCCGCAAACGTGCTCGGGGCAAGATCGAGGGTTCGGTCCGTCGTGTTCTTCAGCCGCAGCAAGAACACCACCGCGTCCTCCTTGGAGAAGCGATAGACTTCCTGCACGGTCACCTCCACGTCGGGCAATTCGATCCTTCGATTCTGCGCCCGGAGCGTGACGCCCTCGACAGCCTTCGGTAGCGACTTCGCCAACACGGGATAGGCTCGCGCCCGGTCCAGCAGGCTGAGTCCGATGCGGGGCGTGAACTTCACGGGCTCCGGTGGGGTCTCCACGCGGACCGCCGCCACCTGCGCCGCAGGCTGGAAAATCACGCTCGCGGTTGAATCTGCCGCGACCGTGCGAAGGTTGAGCACGTAGGCCGAGCCATCGTAGATCGCGGTCAATCTCGCGGCGGCGTCCGGCTGGAGACTGCGGACGAGGATGAAGTTCGATCCTGGCGCATGGGAGACATGGAAACGCAGGGGCGTCCCTTCCTCGACCTCCACCGATTGCTTACCACTCTCGATTAACATGTCCGCCCCCGCCACGGCGGTGATCGGACCGGGGAACATGACGGTGGTGACCTCGCGGGACACCGGCAGGTCCACCGCCTGTTTCGGATCAAGCCGGGCCTCGCGAATTGTTTGCGCCGCGAGCGCCGAGGCGAGACCGATGAAGAGTGAGAGGGATTTCAGCATGGCGCGTCCTCACGTCTTGATGGGCTCCACTTGGAACGCGGCGACCGCAGTCGGAAACCGCCCGTTGCGGGTCAGGTCCGGGTTGACCAGGAACTTGAATTTTACCCGGTAGCGAAGCACCTCCGTGATGGGCGCTCCCTGATAGGAACCGACGCGGATCAACTGAACGTCAGCTGACGTGTAGAAGGCGTTGTCGCGCGTGCTCAGAATCTCCGGCACGCCGACCTCCACTTTCTGATGAAGGGATTTGGCTTCGAACTCAGGTTTGGTCCGGTTGAGCGACGCTTGTGCGGTCTGTGCGGCCTCCCGGAGGAAGAGTTGCTTGAACAATTCGGGATTGTCCAAGCCTGCCGGGTTGCGCTCGAACAGCGCCTTGCACGCGAGCTTCGTCTGCATCGCGTGCAGGTCTTTCGCCTCCTGAATGTCCACCACCGGCGACACGTAGTAGGTGCCAAGACTGTCGATCATGACAACCTCCCGTTTGCGGGTCAGTTGCTCGACCAGTTGATGGCGGTCCCACACCGCCCAGACCCACGCCAGGACGGCGACGAGGAACCAGATCAACGACTGACGACGCTGCCGGTCAAAAATCGCCAGCAACGATGATTTCGGTCTCCCGAACTGCGGCGCAACGCGTGAAGCGGGCGCGGATGCGGTTTCGGCGTTGGCGACCATTGTGGCTACCTCCGGTTGGATTGTTTACCGACCGGCTTTGGTGTGCTGCCGGTATCGGACGACGCAACAGGCCCCGAGTTGTCCCCCGCCAATAGGTCCCGGAGAGCCTGCGTAGCCTTTTGCTTCGCGGCCGTGCTGCGCCGAACCGACGCCGTCGAGTCTTCAAGCGCCCTTACGGATCTACGACTTTGATTTATCATGGCTATCGATGTCGATGGCGGCCCGATTTGGGTCGTCGTTATGCGGCTGGTTGTTGAACCCGCTTTGGCTCCGCCGCTGGCGCCGCGCGTAGTCTGTGAAAACAGAGGAGAACGCCTCGGAGGCTTCCGCGTTCTGTCGTGCCGCCGATGCAGATTCTTCCGACGCTGCGGCGTGGCGTCGCATCAAGCTACCAGAGAAGAACCCTGCCGCGCCGCCGACCACGGTGCTCGTCGTTCGTGCGGAACCGCCACCGCGAACGGACGACTCAGTTCCCGCTGCCAGCGCCCCGCCAGCCGCAGCAGCAACCACACCTGCCGCACCCACCCCACCTGTGGTAGCTGCCACCGCCGCCCCGACGCCGCCAGTGAATGCCGCCTGAGCGACACCACCAACGCCCTGGGCAAAGGCTGCTGCCGGATTTGCCCCCATCAGGAGGATTTTCGTCGTTATCCACGGGGCGAGGATCGAACTCACGATCATCCAAGCTCCGACCAGGAGCACGGTAAGCGCCGGGGCCGCGACCGGAGCACCGGCAACAAAGATCGGCACCAAGTTGGCTGTGGCCGCCGCATCAAGCATCGCGTTGGTAACGACTGCCGCAATCGTCCACCCGAAGGGCCAGCAAACCAACGCGGCCAAACCGATGACGTATTTCTGAGCAACCGCTGCCATCGGCCGCAGCATGAAGAACGCGAGAAAGATCGGGCTGAGCGCCCATCCCGCCGTGAGAAGCACACCTCCTATAAGTTTAACCACATACTGAATTCCCCAGGACATCCATCCGAACAGCCAAAGCAGAGCATAGCAGATTGCGGTTCCGATGGACTTGGTGCCCCAGATGATGTCCCACATGCTCGCATCAGGTTCCGCTGCAGCTTTTCCCGCGATGAACTCAACGAACCGCTCGTCAGCACGCCGAGGGTCAACTCCCAACGTCTCGCCAAAGGCGAGCACGATGTCGTTTAGCCTCATCAACCATTCCCGAATGAACAGCGTCGCGATCCCGATCAGGAAAACCTTTGCGAGAAGCCAGATGAAATCTCCGGCATCCGGACGGCCTCGGACAACTTGAAACACAAGCCCGGCGGCAACAATCGTGCTACCGATATAGGCACAGCCACCCCACAGGGTCGAGAGACCATCGAAGTAGGATGGCGGCAGAATTGTGCCTATTGCGATCGGCATGGTGGCGCTACTGTTTGGGTTGTGGGTCCGGCTTCTTGGCCGGTTCGTTTTTCTTGTAGTAATCCGGGGTTTGAAACGCCTTTGGTAAGGCGTCCATTTCCTTTCGAGCCGCCTCGGCTCGCGCCTTCGCGTCAGCTTCTTCTTTAGCTCGCTTGGCCTCAGCTTCCCGATCCACGCATCCACTCGTGACCACAAGCGCTATCAGCAAAACTCCGGTGAACGTAGGTGCTTTCATAGGACCGTTTTGACCTATTTTTTCCGGGGGTGTTCGGGGTTAGGGTGTGAAACGTTTTTCAAACACATGTTGGAGCAACGAACCGTATTGCGGCGTGAACGTCGCTGATAGCTTCCGCGCTTCTTGCTGGGCGAGGCGGCGGCGAGCCTCGGCATCGGCTTCGGTCTGGGCGTTGGTCATGGCCGTGGCCTCGGCCGCCTTGACCTGCACCTGGGCCGCACTCAGGGCGACCTCGGCATCGACTGCGGTAAGCTGGCCATATTGCGCGTTCAGCACCGCCTCTAACTTCTTCTGCTCCGCCTCCGTTTCTGCCACCCGGAGCGCTTCGCTGGTTTGAGCGATGGCCCGCTTCAAGTCCTCCCGGCGCGTGTAAACGTCGCTCTGCACGGCTTTGAACTCATCCACCGTGACGGCCATGTCGTGAGACTCTTTGTAAACAGTCGGGTCGCGTTCGACCACGGCACCATCGAAATCGCGGAAGTCCGCCCGGACTTCACGGAAGATGCCGCCCCGGGTGTCGCCAAATAGACCCCGGCCATCGACACGAGCGATGCCCTGCGCCCAGGTCTTAACCTGTGTCGGGAGGCTCAGGTCGGCACGGAACTCCGCAAAGCCGACGAGATCCTTCACGTTGGCCATGTCTCCCATGCGCTTGAGCTGGGTCTCGAACTGTTGAATCTGCCGAACCTGATTGGTGATCTGCGTGGCCTGATTCGCCAACTGCTCCACCATCGCGGCGTAATTCACGGCACTTTGCTGGAGGTTCGCGGCATCGATCACCGCCCATTGCGCGAGGCCTGAACTCGCGCCCATCGTCAGCACCGAGGCCAATAGGAGCGTCGTTTTCATGAACCGGTTTCCTCCTTCGGCATGACCACGCGAATGACTCGCTTGGTCGGCTCGCGCCGAACCCCGTCGCGATCCGTTTGGGGCACGTCGATTTCGTAGTAGGTCTCTTCGTAACCGTCATCTAGCGACGGGCGTTGGTTGTCCCGAGCGATCCAGTATTGCTGCTTCACGGCGTTCGACTGGCCCTTTTCGTAGCCGGCCAGATACGCCTCCCGCTGGGCCTTGTTATTAAAGTAGTTGATGGTTTCGCCGACCACGAAGCCCGCCGCCGCCCCGACTGCGGCGTTCTTGGCTTTGCCGTCGCCCTCCCGGGCACCGATGTAAGCCCCGCCGGCCGTCGTGGCTGCGGTCGTGGCAAAGTTGCGCGTGCGCCCGGCCGAGTCGGCGCTTGCGGTAGCACAGCCGGGCATGAAGAGGACAACCACCACCATGAACAGCAGGCCGACCAGATACGGCTGCGAGAACGAGAGACTGTCCAGGAATCGTTGCATGGGTAGCCTTGGGTTGAGGATCAGGATTCGTTGATTGTGAGTTTGAGTTCGTGACGATGCGCGTGGCTCTGACGCTGGCCCTCGCGCGCACAAAACCGGTCAATGGCGTGGGCGATGAAGACGCCTGCCTCCAACCGCCCTTCGAGAAATTCAACAATGTCCGCCTTCATCCGCAGGCGGTCGGAAGGCGGAAGCAGATGGGTTTCGAGGACCGCCTCGACTTCTGCGACCTCACGCTCATCGAGTGGTTCGCGACCATCCCGTTCCTCAATGCGCTCCGAGTAGGGCGCGAGGCGTTCAAACAAGCGGTCCTCCTCGACCATCTCGTATCCCGCGTGAAGGAGATCGAACCCGGAGCGGCTGACCATGACCTCGGTTGGCTCACCGGACCGCACCAGGGTCGCAGCATCTCCCGTCGCCGTCTCCCGCTCCATGAGCCGGAAAATCAGAGCGTCATCTTCAAAGGCGGCCTCGATATGCCGGTGACGGTTCACCATCTGCGATTCCGAACCCGGCGAACCAGTCTCGGCCTTGCGGGTGACCTGCACATCGGGAAGCTGCACCAGCACGCGCGGGAGCGGAACGACCCCGCCGGCGTCGCCGCGATGCTCGTCCCGGTAGCTGCGCCCCGCGACCACCATGCGCTGTGCCTCGCGTTGGATTTCCTCGTTGGTCTTCATGGCGTCAGGCGTTGGCAATGATGGCATCCACCACGTTACCGTTTCCACGGAGCGCCTTCTCGCGCTGATCGAAATGCGCGCCCGAGCTCGACGCGCAGTAGAGCATCTCGCGCGAGGCGACGTTGCGCATCGTCACGATCAACGGGCGGCGCTCGTCCGTGTGGTAGTAGGTGAACTGAGAATACTTGGTCCCGACCAGCTTCTCCGGTTCGGGGTGACTCATGACGGCATCCTTGGCCGCATCCGGGATCGGAAAATCCCGGCTCAGATCCTCGATGTCGGACCGGTCGCTCTGGCGGAGCAGGAAGAGAATACGGCTGTTGCCCAGGACGGCACCCCGGATGTCAGACGTTTTGAACTGCTCGTAATTCTGAACGGTCGCGACGTTCCAGACATTGTATTTGCGGAGCTGCTGGTAGGACTCGCGCAGCACTTTCTTGCCGGAAGGCACGAGCGAGAAGCGCGCGACTTCCTCAAAGATGTTTCGCTTCCGCAGCGCGCGCGGCAGCCGCATCATGTGCGACCGGGTATAGTTCGCGATCAGGAAGGCCGCCGCAGCTTTGAGTTCCTCCGCCGACTCCGGGATGTAACCCAGTTCAAAGTGCGCGATCTTGCCCGTGAGCGATACATTCGAGACGCCATCGAAGAGTTCGCCGTAGCTGCCACCCGCCGACCACGGCTCCAGGAGCGTGGCAAGGTAGCGCATTTCCTCGGCATGGGGCCCGGAGGCCTCGGCAGAGAGCAGTTCCTGCAACTGGCCATGCTGCGGCATTTCGGCCGGCGTGAGCCGGGCGAACACGAGGTCGCGGATTTGTTGCGCGCCAGCACCGTCCTTCGCGAAACGGACCACTTCGCCTTCGTCGGCTGAAGCCGCAAAGGCCGACGCTTCATCTCCCCGACGTTGCTCCCATTCTGCAAACTCGAGGAACGCATCGAGCCCGGTCGCCTGCGGCCCCATCCGGGTGCGACGATACAGGTCAAGGGCGTAGGCCCGGCGCGCCATGACCGCCGTTTCCTCCGGGTGACGATTGAAATACCACCGCGCGAAATCCTCGTAGAGGCGGCCGATGGCGTTCGCCAGGAGTGCCTGCCGGAGCTTGTTGCGGTCTTCGTCTTTCGACTGACCGACCATGAGCATCGGGAGCGCCGCCGCCGCGCTCAGGTGCAACCCGGACAGCGGCAGGCCCCGCGTGTCGAGGTAGTTCATGGTCAACTTGCCGTTCGCCTGGACGATGATTGGCTCCGCGGCCGGATCGACCGTCTTGGCGTAGGTGGTGTAGGACTCACCCTCCTCCACGATCATTGTGTAAGCGTAGAAGGGCTCGGTCTGGGTCAGAATATCGATGACGTTAACGCTCTTGCCGGAACCCGTGGTGCCGATGACTACCGCGTTTTGGGGCGTCTGGTTGTTGCCCTCGCCGACAAACGTCCTCCCGCCGACGAGATTTCCGTTGGGACCCTCAAAAAGGAACTCGGCCTGATCGAGGTGGCCCACCGGTGTGGACGAGAACGGCAGGATGTTCGCGACGAGCGCGTCATCGTAGTCATGCCAGAGCGAATCGTAGCGACTGAACGACCAGCCCGGCCACGTGCAGTAGAAGAAGTTTCGCGCCGAGGGTTCCAGGGCGGGCTCATACGCCTGCGCCCGCTCCATGCTGCCGACCGCCGCCTTGAGCGCGGTCAGCTTCGCCCGCAGGTCTTCCCGATTCCGATCCCACGCGCGGATGATATACTGGATGCGGTAGGGCGAGCTGTCGCCGTTGCTGTAGCGGGCGATCTTCGCAGCCTTCGTCCGCATCGCCGCGAGGAGCTTCACTTTCTTCAGGCTCTCGTAGTCGCCTTCGACGCGGTTCAGCTCCTTCTGCTCTTTCTCGATCAATTCCTCCACATCAACGGACTCGACGTTGACGGTGATGGCGTAGTCCCGGAAACCCAGCTTTGTCAGGAGGTAGGCGAGGCTCGGGCGGGTCCGCTTCGGCAGCGACTTGAGCACCAGCATCCTGTGGTAGCAGCCATCGAGATAAAAACCGGTGTCGGGCTTCTCCAGCGGGCGGCCTTCGCCGAGCCAGCAGTTTTCCTGAATGGATTTCTGGGGATCGAAGAACTCCAGCGGATCGGTGACCTTCTGCTCCGGCAGCGACGGGTTGAGAAACTCAAGGTAGTGCAGGAAGTGATCGGCATCAGTCATCGGCCGCACCTGACCGCCGCTGCCGCCAAAGAGCGCCTGTAGGAACTGCCCGATTTGGTTGAACTGCTCGGCATAGGTGCCAAGCAGCGCCTCCCTGGTCAATCGGCCGGCGTTCTTGCCGAGTGCCGCCGCATCGACCGGCGTCGTGAAATACAGGCGGAGACGCTCCCGCCGGAGCGCACCAGACTCGACCATGCGCCAGTAACGCACGAACCGTTCGTTGCGCTGGCGCTTGCTCCATTCGTTGGTCGCGAGCGTGGCCGTGTCTTCCCGGTAGCGTTGGAGCGGCTTCCGGAAGTCGGAATCGTTCGTCCACTGCACTTGCATCCGCCAACCGGGTTTCAGCACCGACAGCAGCGCGACCAGGTCGGACTCGAATGCGTTGTGATGGACCGGATCGGCATGTTCCAAGTCGGGGGCGATGATTTCAAATCCACGCGCGATGAAACCGCCGCGATGGAGGCCTTCGAAGACAATCATGTCTTCGCCAAAGTAGCCGTCTGCGGGTTCGGTTCTCATGCGACTTCCTCCCCACGTTCTGCCAACGCTTCTTCCAGCATGTCCTCCGTGACCGTGAGCTGCTCCTGCAACCGCTCGTAGTCGGCGCGTGCGACCACGGGTTGCTCACGCTTCTTCTGTTCGGCGTCCTTTTGGCCGGTCACCTCCCCAACCGGGCGAGCGTTCGCGCTGGAAAGACGGGCCATTCCGAGACCCGCTCGACGTGAGCGCACCGCCGGCTCGCCCGCGTCCACCTCAGGAGCTGCCGGCGACCCGGCGGCGGCGAAGGGATTTGCCGGCCGCCGGGCACGCGGGCCGAATTGGAAGGAGAGCAGGCCCGATTCGACCAACGCAGATTCGAAGAAATCGGTATCATAGTGCTCCGGCTTGTTGTTTTTCAGCGTGAACACATACGTGACCGACAGCGCGCAAAGCACGACGCCCACCAGCAAGCACAGCAGCAGCGATACCCCAAAGATCCCCCACAGGAAGATCACCATGAGGATTGTCGCGCCGCCGGAGCCCAGCAGATACCAGCCGGAGTTTCCCGTCATGCCGAGGAACTCGCCGGAGGACTGCGCGCCCTGATTGGCGTCGTGCTCGTTCAGATGCGTCGAGTGCATGGGACGCGGAACCGGTTTCGATCAGGGCGAGAAGGTGCCGACGTTGGAGGCTTCGATCCCCATGTTGCTCCACATCGTGCGCACGATGGCGAAGGCGAGCCCGCTCACCATGGCGCCCGCGAAAGCCCACTTTGCGATGGACTGCCGGCCCATCATCATGGCGACACCAGCCGCCACGATGCCGACCGCGGCGAACGTCCCGCTCAGATACATGATGATCGCATTGCCCGCCTCCGTGGCGGTGCGCAGATCGACCGCTTGCGCATGGGCGAGCGTCGGCCAGGCCAGCATGGCCCCGAACCACACCGCCAGTTTCTGCCACGAGCTGACCGGCGTATGCGGCCGGCTTTCCGAATACAGGTGCAGCGCCCTCATCATCATCGCCACACCGAGA
>DATAKE010000058.1:0-146976 GCA_036261745.1 Opitutaceae bacterium | reverse complement strand
CCTTCCCGCGGACTATAGAACATTCGGAGCTAAGCCATACAACCTACTAAACCATGAAAACTCTGAGATCTACTGCGGGCTTGTTCATTTTCCCTATTCTTTTTGTCTGCCCCAGTTTGGCTACAATCCCATTGGGACGTGGAGAGGTTGCCATCTCGGCCTCGGTATCTGGCACTTATGACTCCAATGTTTCCGGACGACGCGGTTCCCAGGAAGATTTTTATGGCACCTTTGCCCCTAGGATCAGTTACCTCCGACGGGCTGGGAAAATCGAAGCGGATGCGAGTGTGAGTATTTCCTCGGTCCGCTACGTCGACAGCCAGCAGTTCAATTCCGACAACGTGGCTGCAGATGTTTCACTCCAGCTTTCCGAAAAATCGTTCCAGAATATTTCGGCGTCAGTTAGCGCGGGCTACACCGAAAGCTACCAAATCGACCAAGACCTTAATGCTCGGATCAAATCCGACGTCACCACTTTTTCAGGTCAGCTTGGGCTAGTTCCCAGTCCTCGTACCAGCGTTACCATGCACGCGAGCTATTCAGACGCAGAAAACACCGGGGCGAGTGATCAGCAAATGCTGAGCGGAGGAGGCGCATTTAATTTCAACAATCTCATGGGAAACACGACGGTGATCCTTTCGTACGACTATACGTCCGCGGAGAGCTCGGGCGAAAATTTGCTGGGGGCGGAATTGGACCAGAACTCACATCATTTCTCGCTGGGACTCAGCCGTCCTTTATATCGCGAGGTGACTGGCCGGATAAATTATGGCTATCGGATTCTCAATCGTTCAGCGGCCGAAACAACGGCGGGCACCACCCGGCAGGCGGGCACGGTCCTTTCTGCGACAATCGATGGTCCGTTCCTCCCCGCTCGCGCATTCCCGAAAATCAAATCCCATCTATCCCTTTCCTACCAAGATGCGACGACCCCCGGGGTGAACGACCCGGGAACGAAACTGCTGACGGGTGACTTGAGTTTGAGCTGGGAGGCGAGGGAGAGCACCACCCTTTCTCTCGGCACCAGCCGCACCCAACGCCTGGCTGTAACGGACATCAGCGTCGTGACCACGTCCGCCCGCGCCAGCGTCACACAAAAACTCCGCTACAACCTCTCCGGTTCAGCGGGCGTGAACTACGAGTGGAACACGTACAAAGGCATTCCCCGGTCTGACGAAGTCTTCTCCTATGATGGCGCACTCAACTACGATTTTGCTCACTCTTGGACAGCCTCCGCCTCGTATCGCTATCAGTCTTCGCAGTCCAATCAGGTGGTTTCGGACTATGTGCGCCACCTCGCTATCTTAAGCTTGGGGTATACGTTTTGATCGGGTAGTCCCCTTGCCGTTATGTTCACAAGGTCCACGTACTTTCGACTGCTCGTTGTCGCCGCCATGGCATGTTCGATCGCGCTTCACGCGGCCGACTCGCCTTCATCTTCAATAGGCTCAATGGGCGATTCCGCCCCTAAGGCGGAGCAGACGCGTCCCGATCCCCAGTCTTTGTCGAACGCCACCGACCCTAACTATCGTTTGGGGCTGGGTGACACCGTCATCTTTGGTGTCCGAGGCCAGGGGGATCTCTCCGCTAGCGAGACCATCAGCCGCAACGGCGATGTCCGTCTCCCCCTGATCAAAGAGGAAATTACACTCGCGGGAAAAACCGTCCGCGAAGCGGAGCACTTCCTGGAAAACCTCTACCGGGACAAAAAGCTGCTGAAAGCTCCGGTAGTGAGCTTGAAAGTGGCGGCTTATTACCCCCGTTCCGTCTCGGTTCTGGGTGCCGTGGTCAGTCCCGGCACGGTTCAATTTCCACCGGACACAGTCAGTCTCGACATTGTTGAAGTTATCACCCGCGTGGGCGGATTTCGCCCCGCGGCAAATTCCGACGCAGTGAGCGTCATGCGACGAGGTGCCGATGGGAAGGAAACGACCCAGGTTTTGGATCTTCGCAACATGATTTCGGGGCGTCGTAAGTTGGGCAAAGACCGGCTCGATTTCCCCATCCTTCCCGGGGATCGCATCTACGTTCCCGAATCGCTTTTTTAATTTCTAATGACGACTCCCAAGGTGAATTTCGCGAACGAATCCAAACCCTCGCCCAGCGGCGCTCCCGGTCTCGCCGGCCAAAAGCCAAGGCCAGGGATGTTCAAACGGTCGCCTCGTGACTTTTTGGACATGTTTCTCGAGCGTTGGTGGATCGGGGCTCTCACTGGCGGCGTCGCAGCCGCACTGATCATCTTTTTCCGCCCGCATTTCGAACCGCTCTATCGCACTGAAGTTTCGCTGCTGTTCGAATCGCGGAAGGCGCAGGTCGTGAACATGCAGAATGTCGTGGAAACCGGCCTGCAAAACGCGGCCGAGCTGAACACCCACATGGAGCAGTTGAGGAGCAACACCTTCTTCAAATACGTCCTCTCCTCTTTTACCCCGGAAGAATCCGCCGACATTCAAAAAGCCTACCGCGACCCGGCCCGGCCCGAAGCGCCGCCTCCGAGCGTGGGCGACATCATCCGGCCGTATTTTAGCGTCTATGCCCGCCGGGGAGCTCCGATCATTGGAATCAGCGTGACAAACCGTTCGCCTGAAGCCGCGGCCCTCATCGCCAATCGCCTCGCGCTAAAATACATCGATTACAAACTTGATAGCGCGGAGACCCAAACAAACTCCGCCATTCGCTTCCTTCAAGATCGCGCCGAGGAACTGCGCACCCAAGTCGAACAAGCGCAGGCACGCCTCCAGGATTTTCGGGAAAAGAACAACCTCGCCACCCTCGGCGAGAGTCAAAACGTCGTCGTTCAGAAGGTGCAGTCGCTGGGAAATTCACTCGTTCGCGCCGAGATCGAGCAGCTCGAGGCCAAAAACCTCATCGACAAAATCGATGAGTACGTCCGCACGAACCGCAACCTGACCGAAATTCCCCAGATCCTGGGCTCCGGACAGGTCAGCACGTTCGCCGCGGCGCTGAACAACCTGAAGACCGAGCGCATCATGATGGATCAGGACTTCGGCGTGGAGCATCCCCGCATCAAGTTAAACGAGCTCCAGATCGTGGAAGCTCAGCGTCGTTTGGACGAAGCCATCAAGAAAGCCATCTCCGATCTCCGGGCCCGCAACGAGGTCGCCGACCAGCTGCTCCAGCGTCTGCGCGCCGAACGGATTGAGGCTCAAGACGAGACGCGCAAGCTCGACCGCATATCCACCGAGTATGCTTTGCTCGCACAGGACGCCAACGACCAGGCAAAGGCCTACGCCAATATCACGAGCCGCCTCACTGAGGCGAAAATCACTCGTCAGCTCGATAACACCAACATCGGAATTTTCGACCCGGCCTACATTCCAGGCGCCCCCGCCGACACCGGCCTCGCGGCGGTCACGATGAAGGCCTCGGCCGCCGGCCTCGGTCTGCTTTTCCTGCTTCCTCTCGGTCTCGGTCTTTTCGACACCCGCATCCGCACGCCCATTCATGTCGAGGAGGGCCTGCAGGAGCCCCTGCTGGGTGCCGTCAAACGGATGCGCAAAATGGGCGAAACCCAGCGCGCCCAGGTCTTCCGCCTGCAAAAGGAAAAGGATCTCGCGGAAGCCTATCTCGGAATCTTCAGCGAAATCGAAGTACGCTCCTCGCTCGGGTTTCCCAAGACCCTGCTGATTACCAGCAGTGTCCCCGCCGAGGGAAAAAGCCTTTTGTGCAGCAATCTCGCGGCCGTGTTCGCCTCTCACAAACGGAAAACCCTCCTCGTGGATTGCGATTTGCGCCGCCCGACGTTGCACCGTTATTTCGGCGTCAAGGTCGATACGGGCTGGGTGCAATGGCTCGAAACACCGGTCGCCGCCCGCCCCGCCTCGCCGCTGGGCATCGTGGCCGTCTCTGACGAACTTCACCTCCTGCCCGCCGGCCGCACGCCGAACAATCCGACGGAACTCCTCGATCGCCTCAGCCGCCGCGACACGCTTCAGCCGCTGCTGCAGAACTACGACATCGTGATCTTCGACACGCCGCCGGCGGCTGTCTTCCCAGACGCCCTGCTGCTCGCCCGGAGCTGCCACGAGATGATTTACGTGTGCCGCTACCGCACGGTCCGCCTCGCGATCGTGCGCAAGGTGCTGGAACGCTTCCGTGACTCGGGCATCTCGACCCTCGGCATCGTTCTCAACCAGCTGCCGGAAACAAAGGCGCGCGCGTACGGCTATCACGGCTACGGCACCCAGTCGGCCGACTACTACAAGGCGTACGCGGACAAACCGGAGGCATGACCCGACGGCTTCACCAGACGACGCGTTCAGGGCGGTCCACCCTGTCGCGTCCGCGTCGCGCAGCGTAGCCAACACCCGATATTGCGGGCACCGGGCCCGATGCGAATCCGGTTCCGCCCGCCTCCCAAGCTTTTCAAACCATGACAAAGATCAGCTCGTCCTATGAAGTCGTGATCCGGCCCAAACAGCCGTGGCTGTACTTCGACTGGCGCGGCCTGGTCCAGTACCGGGATTTGTTTTTTGAAATGGTGCGGCGGGACTTTTCCGCCCGTTACAAACAAACCATCCTCGGGCCGGCCTGGTTCGTCATCAATCCGCTGATCACCACGGCGATGATGGTGGTGATTTTCTCCAAGGTGCTCGGTGTGCCCACGGATGGGGTTCATCCGTTTCTCTTTTTCCTCGGCGGACAGCTGAGCTGGGCCTACTTCGCCCAAATCCTCGGCAACACGGGCAACACGCTCGCCGGGAACGCGCATATTTTCGGAAAAGTTTATTTTCCGCGGCTGATCGTTCCGCTCTCCGTCGTCGCTTCGAGCCTCATCTCGTTCGCCATCCAGCTCACGTTGTTCGTCATCGTATATGTATTTCTCGTGCTGACCAACGGGTCGGTGACGTCGCGCCCGACCCTGTGGCTGTTCGCGATGCCGCTGGTGATCCTGCACACCGCGCTGCTCGCGCTGGGCGTCGGGCTGATTCTTTCCTCGATTTCCGCGAAGTATAAGGATTTCGGGCACCTCACCGGCTACCTCATGCAGCTGTGGGTGTACGTCACGCCGCTGATGTACCCGCTTTCGAAGATCCCCGAAAAATGGCAGTGGGTGGCCGTCGTCAATCCGCTGACCTGCATCGTCGAGGCGTTTCGCGCGATGCTGCTCGGCACGCCGGGCGTGAGCACCGGCCAGTATGGCGTTTCCGTCGCCATCACTGTCGTGCTGAGCGTCGCCGGCCTCCTGATGTTCCAACGCACCGCCCGCACTTTCATCGACTACGTATAAACGGCCATGGCTCGTCCGATCATCGAAGTTCAAGGAGTCTCCAAGCGTTACGAGCTCGGCCGCATCGGCATGACGTCGTTCCGCGACGAGGTCCAGCGGTTCATGGGCAAGATTCCCGCGGCCGCCGAAGCCCGCGAGTTCTGGGCGCTCCGCGACGTGAATTTCAACGTCGAGCCCGGCACGGTGGTCGGGATCATCGGCCACAACGGGGCGGGCAAGAGCACGCTGCTGAAAATTCTCAGCCGCATCACCGAACCGACCACGGGCGAAATCCACCTCCGCGGCCGCGTCGCGAGCCTCCTCGAGGTCGGCACGGGATTCCACCCGGAGCTGAGCGGGCGCGAAAACATTTTCCTCAACGGCACGATCCTCGGCATGACCCGCGCCGAGATCGGGCAGAAGTTCGACGAGATCGTCGCCTTCGCGGAGGTGTCGAAGTTCATCGACACACCGGTGAAACGCTATTCCAGCGGCATGTATGTCCGGCTCGCGTTCGCCGTCGCGGCCCACCTGGAGCCCGAGATCCTGATCATCGACGAAGTCCTCGCGGTCGGCGACCAGGCGTTCCAGCAAAAATGTCTCGGCAAGATGCAGGACGTCGCCACCAACGGCGGCCGCACCATTCTTTTCGTGAGCCATCACATGACGGCGATCCGGCGGCTGTGTAAGCAGTGCCTGGTGCTGGACAAGGGTGTCGCCAGCGCGGTGCTGCCCGTGGAGCAGGCGGTCGATCGCTACACGCAAAGCCAGAAAATTTCGCCCAACCTCGTGGACCTTTCGGACCGGACGCGCCACGACACGCAGGGCCGGGACTTCCGGATCAACTCCATCGATATCCCCGCACCCGGCGTGCTGCGCTATGGCGAGCCCGGTTATGTCGACGTGCATTTCACCGCGAAACGTTCGGTCCAGGGATTTTCCGTCGGGTTGGGTTTCGACACGACGGAAGGTCAGCGGATTCTCACCCTCGACTCCGACACGCTGTGCGAACCGATCGACCTGGCGGCAGGCGAGCATTGCATGCGCGTCGGTCTCGAATGCTGGCCGATGCATCCCGCCAACTACCGGGTCAGCGTCGCGCTCATCGCCGGCCACAATTTTCTCGATACGGTGCCCAACGCGGCCGTCTGGGAAGTCCTCACCAGCGCCTCGGACAATGTCAGCGACCGCGGTTTCGGTGCGGTGCGGCCCAAACCGGTCGTGCAACTGATCAAGTGAACTCCGCGCCTTCCGAGATTTCGTCGGGAGGATTGCGCGTGGGTTTCATGCGGCGGCCGGTCGTGGCCTGACTGCCTTTCCGCCATGGCCGATCAGCCCGACCGTCTGGAATCGATCGATGCCTTGCGCGGCATGGCTTTTCTCGGAGTGCTGCTGGTGCACGCCGGGCAGGGCACGCCTGAATTCGCCTGGAGGGATCTCACGGCCACCGGCGCGTTTGGGGTCAGCCTTTTTTTTATCGCGAGCGCGTTCACCCTCCTCACCTCCCACCACCGGCGGCGCAGCGGGGAAACGCTGCCCACGCTGGCATTTTTCATCCGCCGCGTTTTCCGGATCGTGCCGCTGTTTTGGGCGGGAATCGTTTTTTATTATTTGATCCACGGCACTTGGAACCGGGGCTGGGCGGAAGGCCCCCTCGGCTGGCTTCACTTCGGTTCAACCGCACTCCTGCTCCACGGCTGGCATCCCGACACGGTGAATTCCGTGGTTCCCGGCGGCTGGTCCATCGCTGCGGAATTTGGCTTTTATGCGCTCGCGCCCGTTTTGTTCGTCGCACTCGGAAACGGGCGGCGCGCGCTCATCGCCTATCTGGCCGCGGTTGTCCTGGCCGCGGCGTCGAACGCCCTGCTGATCGATAGCACGCTCATCGCGCGTCTTTTTCCGAGTGTGCCGGACTGGCGGCGCGACTCGTTTCTGTTCCTCTGGCTGCCCTTTCATCTGCCGACTTTCCTCCTCGGTTTTCTCGCCTACTACTTTCTTCCGCACTATCGCCGGCTCGGATCGCGCACCAAACGGATCTGCCTCGCGACCGTCTGCGTGGCGGTGGCCGGGTGCGCGGCCGGACTGCCGCTCCGGGTTAACGACTTCCTCCTGCCGGTGCTGCTCGCGGCTTTTGTCGTCGCCGTCATCGCCGAACCCGCCGCGCTGCTTGTGAACCGCTGGACCTGCACCCTGGGCGCGATGAGCTTCAGCGCCTACATCACCCATTTTGCCGCGCTAAAAATAATTCAGAAATTTCTGGGCGGACAACTCCCCGCGATTTCCCCGGGGCTCTCGTTCGGCCTGCTCTTTTTTGCGACCCTCGCCCTGACGGCACTCTCCTCCGCCGTGACCTACCGGTGGATTGAACAACCCGGGATCGCTCTCGGAAGGAAGTTACTTCAAGAAATCCGGAAGCGTTCCGACGTTCCGACTCCCGCCCATGTCCAAACCTCTCGCACCGCCCGCTGATTTTACCGCCGTCCCGACACGCGCGGGCGAGTGGCTGGGGAGCCGCCTCGGAAATTTCCTCGCCGCCTTGTTTGTCCCGGCGTCAGTCAATCGCTGGCCGCGCATCGGGGCGCTGGTCGCGCTGGCGGTGCTCGGGGTCGGCCATTGGATTTGGTTTTTCGGCCTGAAACCCCTCGCGCTCGATTTCGAAGACTGGCCGAAGGAACGCGCGTATCTCGACGTGACCCGCGAGGCGCTCACCACCGGGAAGATTCCGTTTCACATGGATTTTCCCCTGCAGATGACGACGCGTTTTCTGGCGATCCCGGAAACGATGCTCGCCCCGCAGGCGCTCCTGCTGCCGTTCCTCTCCAACTCGCAGTTCGTCACCCTGCAGACGTGCCTCATGTTCCTGATTGGCCTCGCGGGCTGCTGGCAGCTCGCGCGGCGTTTCGACTGGGGGGCGTTCACGTTGCTGACCTTCACGGTGGTTTTTGCGTTCAACGGTTTCATCACCGCCCGTCTGGCCGTCGGTCATTTCATGTGGTCGGGCTATTATTTTTTCCCGTGGATGCTGCTGACGGTTCTGCGCCTGCTCGAGGCCCCCGGCTCGACCCGGCGCATCGTCGAAATGGCGTGGGTCGTGTTCGCGCTGTTTCTGAACGGCTCATTCCACCTCGCCGTGTGGTGGATGCTTTTCCTCGTGGTGCTGGCACTCGTGCGCCCGGCGCTGCTCTGGCCGCTGGGCTGGTCGCTCGGGCTGGCGGGTCTGCTCTGTCTGTTCCGGGTCGCACCCGCCGCCGTGACATTCGGTGGCGTGCATCGCACGTTCGGAACCGGTTATCCGGACTTTCTCGTCATGACCCAGGCGCTGGCGATGCGTCTGCCCTACGACGCACCCTGGGTGAACACGCCCTGGATCAATCTCGGCTGGTGGGAATTCGATCACTTCATCGGCCTTCCGGCTCTGGCTTTCACCCTGTACTTCGCGTTGAAACCGCGACCCGCCGACTACCAGCCCGGGTTCAACCGCAATCTCCTGATGATCGGATCCGGCGTGCTGGCGGTGCTGTCGCTCTCGGTGTTCTACGCCCTGATCGCCAGCCTGCCGCTGCCCTTGTTCAACACGGAGCGGATCACCACCCGCTTCATCTCCGTCGCGTTTTTTGTGGCGATTTTTTGCGCGAGCGACCGTTTCAACCGCGAGGCTTCCCAGCTGCCCCGCACCTGGCAGGCGCTCGCCGTCGCGTTGCTGCTTCAGACCTTGATCGAATTCGCGCTCCACTCCAACGCGTGGCGGCTCGGCGGGCTCGAGGCTGCGCATCCGCCGTCCAGTTACTGGGAAAACGCCGACACCCTGCGGGTGCATCTCGAGGAGTACCCGAAGGAAGCCCGCTATAAATTAACCGTGGCCGCGGCCTGGGCGGTGTCGGCCATCGCATTCCTCGGCACGCTCGTCGCGTGGTGGCGCGCCCGTCCGGCTCCTCCCGCCGTCGCACCGGCAGCCGCCTGATTTACCGCGGTGGCTGACGCATCTCACACCCTGCTCTTTGCCACGCGGACTTCGCCTTTTGCCGGGGAATCCGGCTCGGGGACCTATGTCGCCGACCTGCTCCAGTATCTCTCGACGCAGGGGTTTCGAATTCACGTGGTCTGGACCGAGCCGCCGGATCTTCTTCCTTCGAAGGGATGGTACACCCCTCCCGCCGATGCCGGTTCGAACTTTAGTCTGGAGATCGTGGACATGGTCAAGGTGGGGCGCCGTTTTTTTCGTCCCTCGGTCGTCTGGCTGCCGCTCAAGGCCCGTTCGTTTCACCTCATCAAAACGTTTCTGCGCACCGTCGGTTTGTGGCGCCGCACGGAGCCGGTTCGCACCGCCAATCCGGGTCCATCCCTGCCCGCGTGGGGCAGCGATGCCACACCGCACGAGACCCGCGCGATCCGCGCGGCGATCAGCCGTTGCCGGCCGGACGTCGTGATTGCCAACTACGCGTGGGTGGCGCCCGCGATCCGCCCGGCCGGTTCCACCTCACCCAAATTCGCGGTGCTCACGCACGATGTGCGTCACCGGCAGTTGCATTTGCGGGACGGCCGCCTGATCGAACAGCTCGGAGAACACATGAGCATTGAGGAGGAAAGCCGGATGCTGGCGTCCGCCGACACTTTGATCGCCATCCAACAACCGGAGGCCGCCGTTTTCTCGAGGATGTTTCCCGGGAAAAACGTGCTCTCGGCACCGATGTCCGTCGGGCTTCATGCCTCCCCTCCGCCGCGCGAGCCCGTGCTTTTGTTCGTCGGCAGCGATCACGGTCCGAACCGCGACGGACTGCAGTGGTTCCTTCGCGACGTGTGGCCGGTCGTCCACCGCGACGTCCCCGCGGCGCGGTTGCTGGTGGCCGGGGGAATCTGCCGCGTGATCCCGGAACCTCTGCCGGGGGGCGTGACCAAGCTCGGCCGCGTGCCGGACCTGGCGACGGCCTATGCCCAGGCGAGCGTGGTGATCGCTCCCATTTTTCAAGGGAGCGGAATCAAAATCAAATTGCTGGAGGCGATCGGATTTGGACGCGCGTGCGTGACCACTTCCGTTGGACTCGAGGGCCTGGAAGCGCTGCGCCACGAACTGCGCATCGCCGATTCCGCGGTGGAATTTGCGCGGGCCACCACCGGCCTGTTGCGCGATCCGGACGAAGCCGCGCGCCTGGGAACCGCCCTGCAGGCCCAGGCCCGCGTTCATCTGTCCCGGGAAGCCTGCTATCAACCGGTCGCCCGCGAACTGCACGCGCTCGCGGTGGCAAACTCGCCCAAGTCATGACGCTCGTCCGCATCGTCAAATCCTGGACGTCGCCCGATCTCCTGCGGCAGACCCCCGGCAACGCGGGCGTCTGGGGCGGGTGCCGCTTCACCCTCGATCCGGTGGAACGCTGCGACTACCTCATCGCGCTGAATCACATTCCCGCGGAAATTACCGTCGAGGTGCCGCGCGCGAACATCTGGTGCGTGGTGCAGGAACCGCCCGACCCGTGTTTCCGCTGGATCGAAAAAGGACTTCCGCTTTACAGCCGCCTGATGACCCAGGACCCGCGGCTCACCGGCCCGAAAATCACCCGGACACACGGATCGCTGCCGTGGCATGTCGGCCGCACCTACGACCAGCTTCGCGCCGCGCCTCCGCCGGGGAAAACCGGCGACCTTTCCTGGATCACGAGCAATCTCGCGGTCAACGCCGGCCACCGGCGGCGCCTCGCCTTCCTCGCCCGCCTGAAAGCGGGCGGCGTGAAATTCGATTTGTTCGGCCGCGGATTCCAGCCGATCCCGGACAAGTGGGACGGCATCGCCCCCTACCGCTACGCGATCGCCGTGGAAAACCACTCGGCGCCCCACTACTGGACGGAAAAAATCATGGACTGCTTCCTCGCGGGCACGATGCCGATTTATTTCGGGGCGCCCAACATCGCGGATTATTTCCCGGCGGAGTCGTTTGTCTGGCTGGACATCGAGGATCCCGATTCCCCCCGCCGAATCGCCGAAATCATCCGTTCGGACCGCGCGGAAAAAAATCGGGATGCCCTGGCCGAGGCCCGCCGCCGCGTGCTGGAGGAACACCAGTTTTTTCCGCGCATGGCCCGCTTGATCCAGGAGGACCGGCGCAACGAAAGCCCCGCGGTTCCCGAACGGCTGACGCTGCCCATGGTGCCGGACCTGACGGACTACTATCGGCGGCATTCCCCGCTGCGGAGATTCTGGAACGGAATCGTGCGCCGGATCCGCGGCTGACCTCCCCTAGTTCCGATTTGCGAACCTCTTCGCGAACCGAGGAGGCGTTCCCGTGTCTGTCGGCCGGAATTTTCCGGCCATGCTTCCCTCCCAGATCACTGTCGCCATTTGCGCCCATCGCCCGCGTTTCGAAATCTTTGTGCAAGCGCTGGATGCCTTGCGGAAGCAAACGCTGTCGAGCGACCAGTGGGAGTTGCTCGTCGTAGGCGATGCCCAGACCCACGCCACGGCCCGGCGCGCCGGTCTTTCCTGGCATCCGCGGGTGAAACTTCTGGAGGAAGAACCCAAGGGCATCGCCCGCGCCCGGGTGCGCGCACTCAAGGAGTTTCTCCAAGGAGGGTCGGACCTGCTGGTTTTCGTGGACGACGACAACTTGCTCGCCCCCGATTTCCTGGAAGTGGGCTTGGACCTCGCCAAACGGGAGCCGAACCTCGGCTGCTGGGGCGGCCAGCTGATCGGGAGCTTTGAGGTCGATCCGCCCGAGTGGATCGACGAATTCCTGAAATACATCGCGGTCTTCCCCTTTGAGGAGGAAATCCGTTCGCACAGCTATGCGGGCTCCTACGACGCCATTCCGCCGACCGCCGGCATGTTTTTGCGGCGGCCCGTGGCGGAACATCATCTCCGCCTCGTCGAATCCGCCCCGGCGCGGCTGGCGCTCGGCGGCACGCGCGCGGCGCCCATTTGCGGCGAGGACATGGACCTCGGTTTCGGGGCGTTCGATCTGGGCTACGAGATCGGCCGGTTTCCCCAACTGAAACTCACCCACCTCATCTCGTCGGATCGCCTCACGGAAAACTACATCGCCCGTTTGCTCACGAGCATCCGCGCCGGGACCATTATTCTTGAAGCCATCCGGGGCATCGATCGTCCCACCCGCTCCCCTCTTTCCCTGTGGTGGGATCGCGTGCGGGCGCTGCGGCTGCCCCCGCGCCACCGGAAATTCATGCTGGCGGAAACGGAGGGGGAATTTCTCGCCCGCCGCATTCTCGGGGACCTTAAATTTCCGGGCTTTTTACCTGCCAACACCGGCCGGTCCATGGACCCGGTGGAAGCAGCGGGTTAAACTACGTATCTGCCCGCTGTAGCGGTGTTCGTGGCTGACAACGCAGCGGGTTTCGGTGTTGCCTCAGGTACGTGTTTGCGACGCCTGTCATCTTCATTTTTTTCAACCGCCCAGAGGTCACCCGCCGCACCTTCGCTGTGATCCGCCAGGTTCGTCCGCGCCGGCTTTACCTGATCGCCGACGGTCCCCGGGCCAGCCGCCCGACCGATGCCGGACGCTGCCGCGAAACCCGCCAGATCGTCGAAAGCATGATCGACTGGCCGTGCGAAGTGACGCGCGACTATTCCGATCTCAACCTGGGCTGTGGCCGCCGTTTATCGACCGGCCTGACCGCGGCTTTTTCCGCGCTGGGTGAAGCGATCGTCCTGGAAGACGACATCCTCCCGCACGCCGATTTTTTCCCGTTTTGTGCCACCATGCTCGCGCGTTACCGGGACGATCCGCACGTCCACGCCATCGCGGGGTTTCAACCCCTCGGCCGCTACGCTCCCAAGCAGGGGCCGGTCGTTCCCAGCACGTTCAACTGGATCTGGGGCTGGGCATCGTGGGCGCGGTCCTGGAAGGACTATCGCTTCGATCTCACCGATTCCTGGACCCAACCCGAAGTGCGCGAAGGCATCCGCGCCTACGTCGAGGACGGCCTGAACTTTCAATGGCACGCTCGTAACTTCGACGCTTTGGTGGCAAAGCAGGTCGACACATGGGATTTCCAATGGAGCTACGCTTTGCTCGCCCAGCGGCGCGTCTCGATGGTTTCGTCCGTCAACCTGGTCGAAAACATCGGGTTCGATGCGGACGCCACGCATACCGTGAACCGGGACCAATACCTGAACGGGCTGAGGGCGCGCTCCCCGGTACCGACGGCCGCGGAACGTTCCACCGCCGGCCCGGACCGACTCCACGACAAACTCTACGGCCAGATCATCCAAACCCATTCGCGCACCCGCATCGAACTGCTGCGCCTGATGGCGCGTTTTCCCAGCCTCGCCCAATTCTCCCTGAAAAACTAACTTCGTTTTGATGGCCGGTTTTCGCCAACAGCTTAAGTCCCTGGTTCGTGCGATCAGCAATCGATCGCGCTTCCCGCGCGCGCGGATCGGCAAGGCCAGCTATATCAGCGACGGCTGCACGATCTCCCCGGGCGTCGTGATCGGGAGCAAGTGCCATGTCTTCCAAAGCGACCTCGGCAGCGCAACCGTCCTCGGCGACGAATCGATCGTGGGACACAACAGTCGCGTGGCGCATTCGGTGGTCGGCCGGAACTGCCTCCTGGAAACCCACACGGAAATTTTTAACTCCACCCTCGCCGATTTTGTTTCCGTGCACCCCAAGTGCTCGCTGAATCACACGCAGGTCGGCCGCCACTCGTATATCGCGCGCGAGACGTTCCTGAACGATGTCTCGATCGGCGGCTTCACCTCGGTCGGCCCGCAAACGCTGCTGGGGTGCGGCGACCATCCGGCGCATTTCATTTCCACCGCGCCGGTGTTTTATTCCACCCGGCGGCAGTGCGGCACCTCGTTTGCCACCCAGGATCATTTCCCCGAACGGAAACCCATCAAGCTCGGCAACGATGTCTGGCTCGGTGCGCATGTTTTCGTGCGGGACGGACTGACGATCGGCGACGGGGCGATCGTGGCCGCCGGTTCCGTCGTGATCAAGGACGTGCCCCCCTACGCGATCGTCGGGGGTGTCCCGGCAAAACTTATCCGCATGCGCTTTTCCGAAGATCACGTGAGCCGTCTGCTCACCCTGCAATGGTGGAACTGGGATGAAGCGCGCCTGCGCGCCGCCCAGCCGTGGTTCGCGCAGGACGACATCAACGCGTTCCTCGCGCACGTTAAAAGCTGAGCCCTTAATTTCGATGGCTCTGATCAGCGTTGTCATTCCCGTCTATAACGCCGCGCGCTTCGTCCAATCCGCGATTGGCAGCGTGCTCGCCCAGTCGTTCCGCGATTTTGAACTGATCGCGGTGGATGACGGCTCGACCGATTCCTCGAAGGCACTGCTCGACGCGCTGGCGGCCACCGATCCGCGCATTCGCGTCATCAGCCGGCCCAACACCGGAATCGTCGGCGCGCTCAACGACGGCCTCGCCGCCGCCACGGGCGAGTTTATCGCGCGCATGGATGCCGATGACATCGCCCTGCCCACGCGGTTCGAAACGCAGCTCGCCTACCTCCGCGCGCATCCCGGGTGCGTCGCGCTCGGCACCGACATCCTCTACACCGATCCCGAGGGCGACCCGCTGACCCGCCACCGCCCGGCGCTGACCCACGAGGCGATTGTCGAACAACTGCTCGTGGGCAACGGCGGCGCGCTGATTCATCCCACGGTGATTTTTCGCCGCCAGGCGGTCGAAAGCGCCGGGCGTTACCGGCAGCAGTATAACTTCATCGAGGATCTCGATCTTTTCCTGCGGTTGTCGGAGGCCGGCCGGCTCGCCAATCTCCCGGACGTGTTTCTGCGGTACCGCCAGCATCTCAAGAGCGTCAACCGCACTCAGGGCACCCGCGACGCGTTGCGGCTGCAGATCATCGCCCCTTATCGCGAGCAGAGAAACCTTCCCGTCCTCGCGCCGAACCCAATCGATCCCCACGCGCCGCAGCGGCCCGCGGACTGGCGCCGTCACTGGGCATTCGACGCCGCGCGCGGCGGTTTCTGGGCGTCGGCGCGGAAGAACGCCTGGCTCAGCTGCCTCGGCGGCCCGTTCGACCGGCGAAACTGGAGCTGTTTGAAATACACGCTGTCCTCGGGCCGGACCGCTCTCGCCGCCTCTCCCACGGCATGAATCCTCTCCGCAGAGCGGTTCACCTGTTCATGGAGACGACCCGGCTCGACCGTCAGGTCGACGCCGATGCCATCAACCGGCGCCGTGAACTCTGGCGCTCGCGCCGCCAGCCCGCGCTCTCGAATCGCGCCTCCAGCCAATGGATCGGCGAAACCATCGCGGCGGGAAAACCGGCCGCGATCGCGACGCTCGGCCGGCACGAATGCGGCACGCTCGCGGCGCATCTCGGGTTGCGGCGATTCTACAAATACACCTGGGCCGCGCCTTCCTACAGCGAAGCGGGGCTCGCCCACACCGGCGTGTTTCCTCCCACCGACGAAATCTACTGGCGGTTTTCCGAGCTGATGATCGAACGGTTGCGCAGTCTCGACGGCTGCGCCCTCGCGCTCCACGTGGGGGAAAGCCAGATCCTCGCCGATCGCGTCGGGCAGGCCTACCGGCTGGCCCACCGTTCGCTGGAGCCGTATCTGACCAAGCCGGCGTGGTCCGCACAGCTGGCGGGGAAACGCGTGCTCGTCATCCATCCGTTCGAGCCGAGCATTCGCTCGCAATATTCCCGGCGCAGCCTGGTCTGGCCCGGCCGCACGGACGTCCTCCCGGATTTCGATCTGGAGATCTCGCGTTCGCCCCACGGTTTTTTCCGCAGCGGTTTCAACGACTGGTTCGCCATGCAGGAGTGGTTCGAACAGCGGATCGAAGGCGTTTACCGGCGCTCCCGCTTTGACGTTGCCCTGATCGGTTGCGGGGCGAGCGGACTGCCGCTTGCTGTCTTCGTGAAAAAACTGGGCGCGATCGGCATCCACGTGGGCGACTCGCTTCCCGCACTCTTCGGGATCCGGAGCGGCCCGGCGGAAGAGGACGCGAAACTGCACCCATTTATGAACGATGCCTGGGTCCGCCCGCACGAAAACGAGCTTCCCCCGGTCCTTTCACCATGAACCCACTGCGGAAAGCGATTCACGTTTTCATGGAGAGCACCGGGCTCGACCGGCGCGTCGACGCCGCGGCGGTCAACCGCCGCCGCGAACTCAAGCAGGCGCGGAAATTTTCCACGGTCCCAAATTCCGAGGGCAATGCCTGGATCGCCGGGGCGATCGCCGCCGGCCGGCCCTCGGCCTTCGGAAAAATTGGCGACCGCGAATGCTGCGCCCTGGCCGCCCACCTCGGCTACCGGCAGTTCTACAAATACACCTGGGCGGCGCCTTCCTACGAGGAGGCGGAGTTGTTTCAGCAGGCGGGGGTGTTTCCGCCCACCGGGGAAACCTACCGCCAGTTCTGCGATCTTTTCCTGGACCGCCTGGGTTCGCTCGATGGCTGCGGTGTCTGGGGCAATCCCCACGAGACCAAAATTCTCGCGACGTTTGCGCCCGCCGCCCGGCGTCTCGAGGTCCAGGCGCTCGAGCCTTATTTTTTTCCGGCACCGTGGTCCGCCGCGCTCGCGGGAAAACGGGTCCTCGTCGTGCACCCGTTCGAGCCGAGCATCCGGTCCCAATTCGCGAAACGCACCGCGATCTGGCAGGCGGCGCCCGGCGTGCTGCCGGAGTTCGATCTCGAAGTGATCCGCTCGCCCTACGGTTTTTCGAACACCCGCTTTCGCGACTGGTTCGAGATGCTTCGCTGGCTGGAACAGCAGGTCGAGGCGTCCTTCCGCCGGCAGCGTTTCGACGTCGCGCTCATCGGCTGCGGCGCCGCCGGGCTGCCGCTCGCGACCTTCGCCAAAAAACTCGGCGCCATCGGGATTCACACCGGCGGACCCACGCAGCTTTTCTTCGGCATTCGCGGCGGACGCTGGGACAGGATGCCGGAGTTTCAGCGCTTCTTTAACGACGCGTGGGTGCGTCCCGGACCGGATGAAACTCCCACCGAGGCCAAAAAGGTGGATCGCGGGGGTTACTGGTAACATGGCTTCCCGCACGCTTCTGTATTTCGGACACGTCCCGATGGAGGGCGCCGGCAGCGCCATCATCGTGCTGCGCCACCTGCGCCGGTTTTCCGACGACGGCTGGGATGTCCGCATCGTCGCCGACTGGGGCCAGGACCACAGCCTCTGCCACGCCGCCGGCTGGCCGGTCACCCAGCTCCCGCACCGCCGCTGGTGGTGGCTGCCATTCAATCACGACCAAGCGGTTTCGCGAAAACTCCGCGCGTGGCTGTGGGCCGGCGAGACGGCCCGCTGGCTGGGCGATACCAAAGTGGACGGCGTGCTCACCTATCTTTCCGCGTTCAGCGACACGCTCTCGATCGCGGCGGTCGGTTTTGCGGAGCGCTACAACCTGCCGCTCGCCACGCTGGTGCACGACGATTCGCGCTGCTTCACCCCCAACGCGCAGGAGGCCGAACTCGGCTACCGGCGCCGGCAGTGGATCCTCGCGCGCTCCACCGTCGCCTGGTTTGCCTCGCAACAGCTCGCCGCGTGCTACGATCTGCCATCGGAAAAAACCGGCCTGCTTCCCCCGATCCCCGAAGGCGCCGCGGCCGCCGCCGAAGCGCACGGGGTTTCCGCCCCGCTCGAATCCCCGCTGCTCATCTACGCGGGCAACTACTGGCCGCCGCAACTTCCCACGCTCGCCGCGATCGCCGGCGCCGCGCGGACGGCCGGCGGACGGCTGCTCGCCGTGCTCAAGGAGGATGCCGGCCACGTCGCCTTCCTGCAGGCCAGCCACGTGGAATGGCGGCGCCCGTTCCCCCGCAACACCGAGGCGCTCGACTACTACCGCGAAAACGCCTCGGCCCTCGTCGTGAGTTATGCGGCGTCCAGCGCGGACATGCCTTGGACCCGCACCAGTTTTCCGAGCAAGCTCATCGAATACTGCCACCTCGCCATTCCGATTCTGATCATCGCGCCCGAAGACACCGCCGTCATGCACTGGGCGCGCGCCCGCCATTTCCCCGATGCCTTCGTGCCCGGGGACACCGCGGGTATAAGCGGCTACGTTGCCCGCCTCCGCGATCCTTCATTCCGCCGGGAACGCGCCAATCTTGCGCGCTCCTTCGCACGCGGTGAGTTTGATCCGGTCTCCATTCAGCACCAGCTTGCCTCCAGTTTTTCCCGAATTTCCCAATGACCGCCTCTGAGTCCCGTCCTGTCCCCGTGGTTGTCGCCGGTTGCGGCGCAATCACGAAATTTTTCTACACTTCCGCCCTCGCCTATCTGGAATCGAAGGGCGCGGTGAAGGTCGTCGCCCTGTGCGATCCCAACGAGGCCAACCGCGCCGCGGTGCACGCTTCGTTTCCGCAGGCGCAGGTGCTGGGACGCCTCGAGGACGCCCCGATGCTGGCCGAGGGCACGATCGTCGTGGTGGCATCGCCGCCCAAACTTCACGCGGTGCAGTCGATCTTCGCGCTCGAGCGCGGCTGCGCCGTGCTGAGCGAAAAACCGATGGCCGCCACCATCGCCGACGCCGAGGCCATGACCGCCGCCGCCGCCCGCACGAAGCGACCGCTCGCCATCGGGCTCTACCGCCGGTTTTTCCGCGGCGCGCAGGCGATCAAGGACCTCATCACCAATCAAACCCTCGGCCCCGTGCTCTCGTTCGAGGTGGAGGAAGGCGGCCCGTTCCGCTGGGAAGCCGCGTCCGATTCTTTTTTCCGCCGCGAAATCACCCCGGGCGGCGTCCTCTACGACACCGGCGTGCACACCTTGGATCTCCTGCTCTGGTGGTTCAACGAGCCGAGCTCACTCGACTACCAGGACGACTCGGCCGGCGGCGTGGAGGCAAACTGCCAGCTCCGCCTGCACTACGAGGCGGGCTTCAAGGGCGAAGTCCGCCTGAGCCGCGACTGGATCACGCGAAATCTTTTCCGCGTTAATTTTCTCAAGGGCAGCGTCGCGTGGCAGGTCGGCCAGGCCGGCCAGATCACGCTGAAACTCGACGGCCTCGGCAATGTGCTCGCCGGCGATCTCCTCCCGGATCGCGACAACAGCCTGATTCTCCACACGCCCGGCGAAGCGGAAGGTTCCCCGCAGGCGTTCATCCGGCAGCTGCTCGATGTGGTCGCCGCGGTTCGCACCGGTTCGCCCGTGCGGATCAACGGCCCGGAAGGTCTCCGTTCGTTGCGGCTGATCGAGGACTGTTACCGACAGCGAAAACGCCTGCCCCAACCGTGGCTCTCGCCGGAGGAAACGGCCGGTCTTGCCCGTCTCGAAACGAAAGGAGAAAACGTCGCATGAAAGTCGCCGTAATCGGAGCCAGCGGATTTGTCGGGCTGCGTCTCGTTGAACATCTCCATCTCACCGGCCGCGCCGAAGTGGTGCCCGTGGTCCACGCCTACCGCAGTCTCGCGGTGCTCGCGCGCTTCGGACTGCCGTGGCGCGTCACCAACCCGTCGGATCCCGAGGCACTCGGCGAGGCGCTCAAGGGCTGCGACTGCGTCGTGCACGCCGCGCTCGGCGATGCCGGGCAGATCGTCACGATGGCCGAGGCGCTCTATCCCGCCGCCGCGAAGGCGGGCGTGAAACGCATCGTCGCGCTCAGCAGCGCCGCCGTTCACAGCCTCACGCCCGCGCCGGGCACGGATGAAACGACGGCCGTCCTCGCCAATCAGAAATCGGACTACAACGCGGCCAAGGTGAAGGCCGAGCTCCTGCTCGATGCCGCGCGGAGCCGGGGAACGGTCGAGCTGGTGCAGTTGCGCCCCAGCATCATTCACGGACCGCGTTCGCGTTTGGTGGCGGACATCGCGGGCCAGCTGCTCGACGGCACCGCGTACCTCGTCGAGGAAGGCCACGGCATCTGCAACGCCGTCGGCGTCGACAACCTGATCCAGGCCATCTGGCTCGCGCTCACCAAACCGGAAGCCGACAAAAACACCTTCCTCGTGAACGATCGCGAGACCGTGACATGGCGGGAGTTCTACGCGGCGATCGCCGGCGCCGTCGGCACGGATCTGAGCGGCGTTCACTACGTGAAAGCGCCGGTTTTCCGCACGAGCCCGAGCGAAAAGCTCGCCCGCATCGCCGCCACAAAATCGGTGATGGCCACGCTGCCGCTGGTTCCCGCCCGGGTGAAACGCCTCGCGAAAGCGGCGGCCGCCGCCTGGTCGCCTCCCGGCGCTCCCGCCGGCTGGTCGCTGCCCGACGCGGCGCGTCCGCGAATCGTGGAGGAGATGTGCCAGCTGCAAAGCTGCCACTGGCGTTATCCGACCGCGAAAGCCGAACAGCTGCTCGGTTTTTCGCCGCCCGTTCCTTTCCTCGAGGGCATGCACCGGACCTCCGCCTGGCTCCAATTCGTGGGTCTCACGCGCCGGGGCTAAACGATGGCGCCATCCCGGCCACGGCTGCTTTTCCTGAGCCCGCTGCTCGCCATGCCCGGGCAGCACGGCGGATGCGTTTATCCGCACGGGCTCCTGACCGAACTCCACCGGCGGGGCGTGGCGATCGACTACGCGTGGCTCGGAAAACCCCTGGCCGGTGGCCGCCGCATCATGCGACATCCCCTGCAGGCGGACTTCGTGCAACGCGGCTGGGTGCGCGGGGCGCGGCCGGTGGGCGGGTTGATTATTCCCTCCTCGCTGCGGGAATTTTTTTCGGGCGCGGACCCCGACGACGCGCCGGCGGGCGAACACCTTCCCACTCCGGACGAACAAGCTTTTGCCGCCGGCGTGATCCGCCGCTGCGGCATCCAGGCGGTTCTGATCGACGGCACGGCCACACTTCCGGTGCTCGACCGCTTGAGCTCCGCCGAGCGGGCGCGGCTTCGCGTCGGCGTGCTCACGCACAACGTGAATTCCCGCCGCACCGATCTCTACCGGTCGCACGGGCAGCCGCTGGATTTTCTGCCGATGACGACCGCGGAGGAAACCGCGCTGCTGGCGCGGGCCGACGTGATTGTCGCGATCCAGGAGCGGGAGGCTGAAGCCTTTCGCCGCATGCTGCCGGGCCACCGCGTCGTCACGGTTCCGATGCCGGTCCGCGCAATCCCGCAGCCGGAAAAAAGCGCGATCGCCGGTCGATGCGTTTTCGTCGGCGGGTTCAGCGGGCACAACATCGAGGCGTTGCAATGGCTGCTGCGCGATATCTGGCCGCAGGTGCGGGCGGCTCACCCCGCGGCGGAACTGGTCGTGGCGGGCACCGTGGGAAAAGCGGTCGCGAATCCCCCGCCCGGCGTGCGGTTGATCGGCCCGCTTTCGGATCTCGGGAAATTTTATGCGGAAGCTTCCGTCAGCCTGGTGCCATTGCCGATGGGCACGGGCCTGAAGATCAAGCTCGTCGAGGCGATGGGACAGGGCCGTGCCGTTGTCACCACCCGCGCGGGGGCCGAGGGCTTTGCAGAATTGGAGGAGGGAAGAGTGGCCGTCGTCGCCGATGACGCGCCCGCGTTCGCCGCCGCGGTCGTCAAGCTGCTCGGCGATCCGGAATGGCGCCGGGCCGTCGCCGCCCGCCAGCTCGCGTGGATCGGCCGGCAGCTCGACCCCGAACACGTGCTCGCTCCCCTCAACGAGCTTTGGTCCGCGTCCAAAGCCGGGGATGCCGTCGAGCAAAGTTGACCCGACGAGCCGCCATGCCTCGATCCTCTCTCCGTCGATGAAGTCTCCTTCCCCTTTGCCGATCGTGCTCGTTGGCTGCGGTGCGGTCAGCCAGCAGCTCTATGCGCCGGCCTTGCTTCATCTGGAGAAAAGCGGCGTCGCGCGCGTCGTCGCGCTCGTCGATCCCGCGGAGTCCAGCCGCGCGCGACTCGCCCGGCGTTTTCCCACGGCGCGGGCTGTCCCGAATTTGGAAAGCGTCACGTTTCTCGAGCGTGGCGCGCTCGCCATCGTCGCGTCGCCCGCCGTCTGCCACCGCGACCACGTGCTCGCGGCCGCGCGCCAGGGCTGGCACATCCTCTGCGAAAAGCCGCTCGCGACCACCAGCGCCGAGTGCGCCGCGATGATCAAGGCCGCGGAGGACGCCGATGTGCGCCTCGCGGTCTGCCACTACCGGCGGTTTTTTTCCGCCGCGCGCGCGCTCAAGGAACTCTGCTCCGGCCGCACCCCGCTCGGTCCGCTGATGCGTTTCAACGTGAGCGAGGGCGGCCGCTTCGACTGGCCCGCCGTCTCCACCGCCATTTTCCGCCGCGAGGAAACCCCGGGCGGCGTCCTCCTCGACCTCGGCGTCGACGTGCTCGACCTGCTCGTGTGGTGGCTCGGCGCGCCGCTCGACCAGGTTTATGCGGACGACGCGATGGGCGGCCTCGAGATCAACGCGCGGCTCACGCTCCGCTTCGGCGCCGCCACGGGCACCGTGCAACTGAGCCGGGACTGGGCCACCGTGAATCGCTACACGTTCGAATTCGCGCGGGGCCGCGCGGTGTGGACGGTGAACGAGGCGAACGGCCTCACCGTGGAAATGCAGGGGCTGCCGTTCACCCTGCGCAGCCACATCCTCGAGACCAGCGGCCAGGACACGGATGATCATCCCCAAAGTTTTCTCAGCCACCTCCGCCAGGTGGTGCTCGCCGCGCGCGATGGTTCCGCCCTGCCCGTCGACGCCCGCGCCGGCGCCCGCATCCTGCTGCTGATCGAGAACTGCTACGCACGCCGCAAGCTCATCGCGCAACCGTGGCTCACGCCTGAAGAGGAACAATCCGCGCGCCGCCTCGCGCTCGCCAAACCATGAAAATCGCGGTCAT
Source organism: Opitutaceae bacterium (assembly GCA_036261745.1). Lineage (GTDB taxonomy): Bacteria > Verrucomicrobiota > Verrucomicrobiia > Opitutales > Opitutaceae > DATAKE01. The sequence goes on along the minus strand of DATAKE010000058.1, from coordinate 124,060 downwards.
CGGCGGAAACGGTTTCATCGGCAGTCGCATCGTGGAGCAGCTGCACCTGGCCAACGAGCACGCCGTCGTGCCGGTCGTCCGCGGCGCATCGAGCCTCGCGCGCCCGGCCCGCTTCAAACTGGAATGGCGCCTCGCCGACGCGCTCGATGCCACCGCGCTCCGGACCGCGCTCGAAGGTTGCGACGCCGTCGTGCACGCCGCCGCCGGGCGCGGGCGCGAACTCGAGCGGATGCCCGCGATCCTGTGCGCGGCCGCCGCGGCCGCCGGGATCAAGCGCGTCGTTTATCTCAGCAGCATGAGCGTGCACGGCGTCACGCCCGAACCCGGCACAAACGAACACTCCCCGCTTGTCACCACGCACGCCTCGGAGGAAATCAACCACCGGGTGATCGGCGAACAGGTGTTTTTCCAGCGCTGCGAACGCCTCCACCTCGAGGGCATCGCGCTCCGGCCGGGCCTGGTCTACGGCCCGCGCTCCGCGTGGTTCGCCGATCTGGTGCGCGATCTTCGCGAGGGGCGCGCGTGGTGGTTCGGCGACGGTCGCGGCATTTTCAACGGCATCTACGTCGACAATCTCGTCTCCGCGGTTTTCTCCGCGCTGGCCGCGCCCGCGGCCGCGACGGGCAAACCCTACCTCGTGGGCGACGAGGACACGGTGACCTGGCGGGAATTCTATCTCGCCACCACCGCGCTCGTCGGCGCGCATCCCCGCCGCATCGCGAACGTCACGCAGATTCCCGCCGAAAAAACCAACGCGCGCTCGCGCCTGCGCCGGCTCGCCGACTCGCGGGGCGTGCAAGCCGTCGTTCCGGTGATGCCGTCGGGCGTGAAACGCTTCGCGAAATACATGCTCAGCACGCCCGCCGGTCCCGTGGACAGCTGGGCTCCGCAGCCCACCCGCGCTCCCGCCGTCACCGCCGAACTCGCGCTGCAGCAGCAGTGCCGCTGGCGCTTCCCGCACAAGCGGGCGGCCCGCGCCCTCGGCTTTCACGCACCCGTCACGTTTGCGCTGGGCCTGAAACGCACCGCCGCGTGGCTCGCTTTCGCCGAGGGAGAATCGCCTCGCGTCGCCCTGCCGGCGGGCGCAGATAATTCGAGTGAAGCCCGTGCGTCCGCGACTGCGCGCGCCGAGTAACTCCGACCTGCCGATGTCCGCCTCCATCGAACCTGCCTCCGTGACAAAACTTTTCGCCCGCCGCTACGAAGGCAAAAACGCCCACGTGCCGTTTCTGGCCCCGTGGTGGGGCGCCCCGCCGGAGGATCCGAGTTCGCTCCACTCCGGGCAGTTTGCGAACTGGGCGGCCTCCCGGCCCGCCGAATACGAACTCGTCTCCGATCCGAAGCAGGCCGACGCCTTCGTGCTTTCCATCCCGTGGAAACTGACGCGCGGCAGCGGGGCGGTGGAGGCTTTTGCCAAGGAGCAGATCCGCGAGGCGAAAAAGCACGGCAAACGCATCATCATTTTCTTCGACTCCGACCACGACGACGCCATCGAGTGGCCGCGGCACGCGATCGTGTTTCGCTTCTCCATTTACAGCGACACCTGCGGCGCCAACCAGTTTTCGATTCCGACCTTCAGCCAGGATTTCCTGGCGCTCAACTACGGCGGCCGCCTCGAACTGCGCGAAAAATCGGCGGTGCCAAGCGTGGGCTTCTGCGGCTACGCGCCGCCCGTCGGCTGCCGGTTGTCGAAGCACTCGCTGCGCGAAGTCGGCCGCTACGTCGCGTATCGCGCAGGCGTGCTGAAAAGCCGCCGGCAGCTCATCGCCCACGCTCCGCGCGTGCAGGCCCTCCGCGCGCTGCAGCGGACGAAGGGCGTCGACACGCGCTTCATCGTGCGCGACCAGTTTGCCTTCAACCGCTGGGGCGTGCTCCAGCCCGGCGGCACGCCGGAGACCGCGGCGAAACAGCGCCACGAGTTCATCGAAAACCTGAACACCACCGACTACGCGCTGTGCGTGCGCGGCCTAGCGAATTGCTCGATCCGCTTTTATGAGGCGATCAGCCTCGGCCGGATCCCTGTCTTCGTGAACACCCAGTGCGTGCTCCCTTACGACTGGCTGGTGGACTGGAAAGCGGCGTGCGTGTGGGTCGAGGAAAAGGACCTCGGCCGCATCGGGCCCTTCCTGCGGCACTACCACGCGCAACTTACCCCGGAGGAATTCGCCGCCAAACAACGGCTCGCCCGCGAGCTGTTCCAGAAATGGATCTGCCCCGAGGGATTTTTCCGCGAGCTGCACCGGCATCTCGCCTTGGTGGATCAGCGCACCTCCTCGGTCTCCACCACGCCATTCACGAAATCGATGGCCCCGTTCAGCGAGTAGGAAAACGGCGTGCGCGAGGCCGCTCCCGGCAGTTCCACCAGGCGGCGCTTTTTTTTAATTTCCCGGAAATCCCTGAGGAAACTCTCAGTTCTTCCCCCGGCGGCTTGTCGTTGAGTACACTCCGCAGCCGCGGCTAACGTTTCCCACGCACCAGAGTCTTTTCGCTGGAACGGATTCCGCTTCACTTCGATTCGTAAATGCCCACCGACGTCCACTCCGGCCACTCCACTCCGGCACTCACGCACGCGGTGCAACCTCCCCCTGTGAGGCGCCGCGGGATGATGGCGATGGCCGTTTCGATCATTGCTCCGTTCCTGGCCGTTCTCGCGACGATGCAAATCCCGCTGCCCGCCTCGGCCGGACTGGATGATTCCTGGCAGTACATTCTTTCCCAGGGCTTCCTCCAAAACCTCGTCTACGGCCGCGACGTTATTTTCACCTTCGGGCCTTTCGGCGCGCTGGAAAACCGCGTGCAGCTGCCCGAGCTGTTCTGGATGCACCTCGCTTGGCAGCTGGCCACGCGGGGCGCAGTGGTCGCGCTCATGGCGATCTGGATGCGGGGGGCGCCGCGCTGGCTGCAGGCGGCGACCTTTGGTTTCATGGTGTTTCTTTCGGCGACCTCGGCCGGTTCGCTCAATGTGCCTGCGAGCGACGCTTTCTACATGATCGCAATCTGGATCGCGGCGGCCGTCCTCCTGGTCGATGGCGCGAGCTCGATTCGAATTTCGCTCCTCGCGGTCGCGGTGCTCGCCGCGTTCTCGCTCGCGAAGTCTTCGCTCACCATCGCGGCGATCGCCGTCCTCGCGACCTTGGTGGTCTTTCACTGTCTCCACCGCCGCTGGATTTTCAGCGGGAGCCTGATCGCCGGTTATGCCGCAGCCTGCCTCGCCGGCTGGGTGCTGAGCGGGCAACCGCTCGCGGGCCTCGGCGATTTCGTCCGCGGCGCGCGCGAGGTGATCCACGGCTACACCGAGGCGATGGCGACGTTCCCGCGTCTGCGGCACCTGCCTTCGACGATTTTCATCGCCGCGTTGTTTTTCATCCACGTCTGGTGGCAGTGCTGGAAAATTCAACCCCGCGCGCGCGGCGTGACACTGGGCCTGTTGACCAGCGGACTCCTGGCTCTGACGTGGCGCCATGCGACGTGTCGCGGGGATTATTTCCACCTCTCCGCGCTTTTCATGTGGGTGGCGATCGTGGCGCTCCTGCTGATTTCCATTTCGCGACACGATTCCTCCCTCTCGTGGCAGCGCGTGGCGCGGCCGGGCATCGCGGTTGCCGCGACCGCCGTTCTCCTTTTCGCGGTGACTTTCCCCGAGACACGCTTCTTCCGGGCGAAGGCGCACGACTTCGTCAGCAACGTGCGGAACAGCGTCCGCCTCGCCGTGCAACCCGCGGCGTTCCTGCGGGACTGGAGCACGACCGACGCCGTGAACCGCTCCGCGCTCTCCCTGCCGGTGACCCGCTCGCTGGTGGGCGACGCGGAGCTCGACGTGCACGGCAACTTCCAGGCGATCGCGATTCTGGGCGGATATCGCTACCGGCCGCGTCCGGTCCCCCAGAGTTATTGCGCGTTCACCCCGCAGCTCGCGGCTTGGAATGCCGCGTGGGCCGTCGCGAAAGCGCCGCCGTTCATCCTGATGAAAGTCGAGTCGATCGACGAACGCCTGCCCGGTCTCGACGATGCGCCGCTCCTCACCTGGACGCTGCAAAACTACCGCGTCACCACGGAGGAAAAAGGATTTCTCCTCCTCTCCCGCTCAACCGCACCGGCGAAAGAGCCCGTCACCTCCGTCGCGGCGTCGGAAAAGATTCCGTTGCTTCTCAACGAATGGCACCGCCTGTCCCCAATTCCCGCAGGCGAGCTGACCTACGTGCAGCTCGATCTCGGCGCGAGTATCGCGGGAAAACTCCTTCGCAATTTCCTCCCGCTCCGGTCGCTGCGGCTGGAAGTCGAATTCGCCGGCGGAAAAACCGAGAGCTACGCGCTTCCCCTCCCCATGGCCCGCACCGGCTTTTTGATTCATCCGCTCATTCGTTCGAATGCCGATGTCGTGCAATGGCTGACCCACCGCGCCGCCGCCGGGCAGGTTGTCGCATTGCGCGTCGTCGCCCCCTATCCCGCCTGGCTCTACCGCCGCGAGGGCACACTCACGCAGACAAAACAGAACTGATTTTAACCACCGATGAAACCGAGCGACCGCGGAAATGAGATTGTGCGTGTCCATTCGCGGCCAACTCTCTTTAACACCACTTCATGAGCATCAGCATCAAAGAGCCGCGCGAGCTGCAGAGCATCTATCTTCGACGATTCGAAGCGCATGTCGTGTATCGCAAAAAACTCTGGGACGCGCTCTGCGACGGATTTTTCCAGCGCTTCGTGAAGCCCACCGACACCGTGCTCGATCTCGGCTGCGGCTACGGCGAGTTCATCAACCACATCCGCTGCCAGCGGAAAATCGGGATGGATCTCAATCCCCAGTCGCGCGCCCAGCTCGCGCCGGAGGTCGAACTCATCGCGCAGGATTGCTCCACGCGCTGGGCGCTCCCCGACAACTCGCTCGACGTCGTTTTCACCAGCAATTTTTTCGAACATCTCCCCGACAAGCTCTCGCTCAAGAACACCATTCTCGAATCGGCCCGCTGCCTCAAACCTGGCGGCCGGCTCATCGCCCTGGGGCCCAACATCAAGTACGTGCAGGGTGCGTACTGGGATTTCTGGGATCACTTCCTCTGCCTCACCGAAATGTCGCTGGGCGAGGCTCTGGAAAACAACGGATTCCGCATCGTGCGCTCGGAGCCGCGCTTCCTGCCTTACACGACCGTCGGCATGCCGAAATTTCCGCCGAGCTTCATCCACCTGTTTCTGAAGCTCCCCTTCCTCTGGCGGATTTTCGGAAAACAATTCCTGGTGATCGGCGAGAAGCTCTAAGTCTGCGGGAGGCGGGCACGGGCTCGTCGGCCGGTACGTAGGGATTTCCCGGAGGCATTCTTGTCCCGGGTTTGCGAAAGGTCGGAAAATTTGCGCCACGCGCAAATTTTTCCATCCGGTCGGCACGAAACCCGCGATGGAATTCGTGGTCAATCGAGCCCGTCTGCGCAGCCCCCTTTCGTCGCAGGTTTTCCACGTCAACTATGATTTCCACACCTGACGCCCACGGCGCCGGTCTGGCGGGGCGCCCGCTGGATGCACTGCGTTACGACGGCCACACCGACGATCCGCTGGAATGCGCGGGTATCCTTCATGCCTTCATGCCCGCCCACGCGAAAGTGCTCGATGTCGGTTGCGGCACCGGCTCCGTCTCGCTCATCGCCAATCGCGGCCGGGAGAACGCGGTCTACGGCATCGAGCCCGATCCGGAACGCACGGCCGTGGCGCGCTCGCGCGGACTCGATGTCACCTGCGGTTATCTCTCCCCCGGCTATCTCGCCGAGCACGGCCCGTTCGATGTCGTGATGTTCGCCGACGTGCTCGAGCACCTGGCGAGTCCCGCGGAAATGCTCTCGCTCGCTCGCTCCGGGATGAACCCCGGCGGCCTGCTCCTCATCTCCGTGCCCAATGCCGTGCACTGGATCATGCGCTGGCAGCTGCTGTGGGGCCGGTTCGAGTACGCCGATTGCGGCATTCGCGACAGCACGCATCTCCGCTGGTTCACGCGCGCGACGATGACCCGCCTCCTCGAGTACTCCGGCTTTGAAGTCGTCGAAGTGCGGCACAGCGCCGGCGCCGGCTGTCCGGAATATTTTCAATGGTTTCCGTGGCGCCGGATGAAAATCTCGCATCGCAACCGTTTCGTACGGCTCATGGCGCGTTGGTTTCCCTCCGTCTTCGGCTGCCAGCTTCTCATCAAAGCTCGCAAAAAATGAGAAATCCCAAAGCGCTCGCCTTCTATCTCCCGCAGTTCCACCCGGTCCCCGAAAACGACGAGTGGTGGGGCAAGGGTTTCACCGAATGGCGCAACGTCGTGAAGACGCGCCCGCGTTTTAGCGGCCACTATCAACCGCACCTGCCCGCCGACCTGGGCTTCTACGACCTGCGTTTGCCGGAGGTGCAGGCGGCGCAAGTGGCGCTCGCCCAGCGCTACGGGATCCACGGATTTTGCTACTACCACTACTGGTTTCACGGGAAGCGGATCCTCGAGCGCCCCGTCGAGCAGCTGCTGCGCCTGGGAAAACCGGATTTCCCCTTCTGTCTGTGCTGGGCGAATGAAAGCTGGAACCGCCGCTGGGACGGTTGCGAAACGGAAATTCTGATGGAGCAACGTTACTCCCCCGAGGACGACGAACGCCATTTGCACGCGCTCCTCCCGGCATTCAAGGACCCCCGTTACATCAAGATCGACGGTCGCCCCATGTTCCTCGTGTACCGTCCGCTGAATCTGCCCAACGCGCCGGAAACCCTCCGGCGCTGGCGCCAGCTGGCGGAGGCTGCGGGCCTGCCCGGACTTTATCTCGTGAATGTCGAAAGCATCTTTCGCGAGCAGGGGGTGACGCTCGACTACGGTTTCGATGCCGCGGTGGAATTTGCCCCCGACTGGAGCAAACTGCCGACGCCGCGCGGCCGGTGGCGCCGTCCGCGCCTCGAACGGTGGCGTCGCAAGCTCGCGCTCGGAAACCCGATTTATTGGCGCGACCGGATTTACGACTACGAACTGCTCGTGCGGCACATGCTGGACAAACCGACTCCGCCGTATCTGCGGTTTCCGGGCGTGACGCCGAGCTGGGACAATTCCGCGCGCCGCGCGAGTGATGCGGTGATTTTGCGGGGTGCCTCCCCGGAGCGTTACCAGGAATGGCTGCGCACCGTCGTCGAGCGCTTCGAACCGCCGAGCGCCGACGAAGACTTTGTGTTCATCAACGCGTGGAACGAATGGGCCGAAGGCAACCACCTCGAACCTTGCGTCCGGTACGGCCACCGGTACCTCGAAGCCACGCGCGACGCGATCGAGCAGGCTCGCGCGGCCACCGCTTTGCGCGTCGCATAACGTCCGTTCCGCCGCGGGGGAATCCCTTTCAAAGGGCGCCGGGGATTTTTTTGACGTCGTGATTACACGGCGGTCGCTTCACCCGAACTGCTTCACGCACAAGCCGCTTGGGGAAGCAGGCCGGTGATTGGAGATTTTCCGCCCTGGACGCGCGCCGTGCGTTGCGCTCTCCACGCCCTTTTGGCTCGCGACGAATTTGCACTATGCTAACCAAAGGTCCGCTTTTTCGTCCCGCGCCCAACGATGGCAACACCCCATCTTTCCGTCGTCATTCCGTGTTTCAACCACGGTGCTTACCTGCCGGAAGTTCTTCGCAGCATCGAAAGCGCAAAGCGAAATGACGTCGAAGTGATCATCGTCGACGATGGCTCCACCGACACCCTGACCTGTGAAGTCATCGCGGGGCTCGATCGGAATCGCATCACGATAATCCGCCAGCAAAACGCCGGGGTCGCGGCGGCCCGGAATGCCGGGTTTCGCGCGGCGAAGGCGGACATTTTCCTCCCCGTCGACGCCGACAACCGGATTCGTCCCGCCTACATCGAACAGGGCATCGCCCTGTTGAGCGCCGATCCCGATGTGGGCGTGGTTTACGGGGACGCCGAGTATTTCGGGGCCCGAACGGGTCGTTGGAAAACCGGCAAGTTCGATTTGGAGCGCTTGCTGGAATGGAACTACATCGACGCCTGTGCGGTGCTTCGCCGCGAAGTGTGGGAGCAAAACGGCGGCTACGACGAAGCCATGCCAAGGATGGGGCTGGAAGACTGGGACATGTGGCTGGGTGCTGTCTCGCGGGACTGGAAGTTCGCCTATGTCCCCGAGGTGCTTTTCGACTACCGCGTCGTTCCGGGATCGATGATTTCGAAGGCAAATCCCGGTTCCCACGAAACGGAACGCTATGTCGCAGCCAAGCATGGCTATCTCTACCGCAAGGCCTGGCAGCGCATGAAGGACGAGCGCTGGCCCGCCAAAGCCAAAGTTTTAGGCCGCAAATTGCGAGGCGGGGTGAAGGAAAATTCGGACGGTGGACCTGCCTCGGCAGGCGAATTGGCGATAAGTTAGCGCGGGCACAGGTCCTGCGACGGGAAGCGGTGCATGGATCTTCGCGCTCCTTCCCTTCGTCACATTCGCCCAATAGTCGGGACCATGGCACCCCGGGCTGCACCTTATGATTTCACTGGCGATCGTCATTTTCGGTAGCCTCCGGCACTCAGGCGTATATCGAAAAGCCAGACATGTCCTTGGGAAGTCACCAACGTCGCACGCTGCCATGATATTGAGGGGAATCACGCCGGCCATTTTGGGGTCAGAGAGTGGACACAAATTTCCATGACCATCACACCCGACGCTCACGGCGCTGGATTGGCGGCGCGCCCCTTGGACGCGCTGCGTTACGACGGTCATACCGATGATCCGCTCGAGTGCGCAGGGATTCTGCGGGCGTTCATGCCGGCCAACGCCAAGGTGCTCGACGTCGGCTGCGGCACCGGGTCCGTTTCGCTCATCGCCAACCGCGACAAGAACAATGCCGTGTTCGGCATCGAGCCCGATGCGGATCGCACGGCGGTCGCTCGTTCGCGCGGGCTCGATGTCACCTGCGGCTATCTTTCAACCGGATATCTCGAGGAGCACGGTCCCTTTGACGTCGTGATGTTTGCCGACGTTCTGGAACACCTCGCGAGTCCCGCGGAAATGCTCGCCCTCGCCCGCTCCGGTTTGAAACCCGGGGGTCTCATCCTCATCTCCGTCCCGAACGCCGTGCACTGGATCATGCGGTGGCAAATTCTGTTTGGCCGTTTCGAGTATGCGGATTGTGGCATTCGCGACGCCACTCACCTCCGCTGGTTCACGCGTTCGAGCATGACTCATCTGCTCGACTACGCCGGCTTCGAAACCGTCGAGGTCCGCTACAGCGCCGGCGCGGGCTGTCCGGAATATTTTCAGTGGCGCCCGTGGCGCTGGGCAAAAATCTCCCTCCGCAGCCGGTTCGTGCGGCTCATGGCGCGCTGGTTTCCGTCGCTGTTCGGTTGCCAGCTTCTGATCAAGGCCAGGAAAAAATGAGAACGCCCAAGGCCCTCGCCTTCTACCTTCCGCAGTTTCATCCCATCCCCGAAAACGACCGGTGGTGGGGCAAGGGCTTCACCGAGTGGCGCAACGTCGCGAAAGCCCGCCCGCGATTTCCCGGCCACTATCAGCCCCACATCCCCGCGGATCTGGGTTTCTACGATCTGCGCATGCCCGAGATTCAGGCGGAGCAAGCCGCGCTGGCACGCCAGTACGGAATCCACGGTTTCTGCTACTACCACTATTGGTTTACGGGCAAACGACTCCTCGAGCGGCCGGTCGATCAGCTGCTCCGGTTGGGACAGCCGGATTTCCCGTTCTGCCTGTGCTGGGCCAACGAAAACTGGAGCCGGACGTGGGACGGCCACGACAAACTGCTGCTGGCTGAACAAAAATATTCCGCGGAAGACGACGAGGCGCACATCCGCTCGCTCATCCCGGTGTTCAAAGATCCACGCTACATCCGCGTCAAAGACCGTCCGCTTTTCCTCGTCTATCGCACCTCCCATCTGCCCGATCCCGCCGCCACCTTCGCCCGCTGGCGAAAAATTGTGACGGCCGCGGGCCTGCCGGGATTGTATCTGGCCAACGTCGAATGTTTCGGATCGGAGCACGGACTGGCGTCGCGCTACGAGTTGGATGCCGCCGTCGAGTTCGCCCCGGACTGGCACACGCTGCCTCCCGCCGTTCCCCTGCTCGGCCACAGCCCGGTGCAACGCGTCCTCAGGAAATTGGGGAAGAGCGATCCCGCCCGGGACAACCAGTTGGTCTTCGAGTATCCGGAGCTGGTGAAAAACATGCTCTCAAAGCCCACGCCCTCCTACGTGAGATTTCCCTGCGTGACGCCGAGCTGGGACAACAGTGCCCGGAAAAAAGCCGGCGCGCGTATTTTCCGCGGTTCGACGCCGGAACTCTACGAAAGCTGGCTCAATCGCGCCCTCGCCCGGTTTCAACCGCCGACGCCCGGGGAGGATTTTGTTTTCATCAACGCGTGGAATGAATGGGCGGAAGGCAATCACCTCGAACCCTGCCTCCAGTGGGGACATGGCTATCTCGAAGCGACCGCGCGGGCACTTCGGTCTGCAGCGGGTCAGGACCCTCTCGAAGCGCGCGTTTCGCCTGTTCAGGCGGGCGCCACGACCGTTTCAACCTAGGCCTTCAGGCGGTAGTGTCCTAATTAAAATTTGTCATCGCGAGTCCCGCTCTGCGGGACGTGGCGATCCAGCTGGATTGCTTCGTCGTTCCGCTTCGCGGGACTCCTCGCAATGACAAATGAGGACACTCCGCTTCAGGCCCTCTCAACCGCGAACTACTAGCAAAACTCCTGCGCAGGGAACTTGGTTCGAGATCAGCTTTATAATGAGGCGCATGCCGCCTTCGACTGGTCCAGCGCCGCGTTTGATCGCTCACTATCTGCCCCAGTTTCACCCGACGCCGGAAAATGACGCGTGGTGGGGGAAGGGTTTTACCGAGTGGTCCAACGTGTCGCGCGCAAAACCCCTGTTCAAGGGACACTACCAGCCGCACCTGCCCGCCGACCTCGGTTTCTACGACCTGCGCCTCCCCGAGGTGCGCCAAGCCCAGGCCGACCTCGCCCGTGAACACGGCATCCACGGGTTCATGTACTATCACTATTGGTTTCGCGGGAAGCGCATGATCGAGCGCCCCTTCGAGGAAGTGCTCGCCAGCGGCCAGCCCGATTTCCCCTTCTGTCTTTGCTGGGCCAACGAAACCTGGAGCAAGCGCTGGCTCGGCGAGGAAAAGGAAATCCTGATACGCCAGGAGTATTCCCCGGAGGATTTTCGCGAACACGCCCGCTGGCTCGCGCGCGCGTTCGCCGACAAACGTTACATTCGCGTCGAGGGCCGGCCGGTGTTCGTGATCTACCGCCACAGCGATTTCCCGAAGGAATACGACGGCATCGCCATCATGCGCGAAGAACTGATGCGGCAGGGTTCGCCCAACCCGTATCTGATCGCGATCGACGTCCACAACCCGAAGTTCGCGTACCGCGGCGCGGGTTTCGACCACACGATGGCGTTCCAGCCCTCGCTGGGCGCGCTCCCGAATGCCCTCGATGACCGGAGTTTCACCCTCGGCCGGCTGTCGCGAAATTTGAGCAGCAGCGGATTGCCGAGCGGGCGCTTGAAACTCTACGGCTACGAAACCGCCCTCGAAATCATGGAGCGCTCCGCCTCGCAGGCGCCGGTGCGGCAGATTCCGTGCGTGCTGGTGTCGTGGGACAACTCTCCACGCCGCGGCGAAAAAGCCGTCATCTTCACCAACTGCTCGCCGCCGCTTTTCGGAAAAATGCTGGAGCGCCGGCTCGACGAATGGGCCGTTTCGCCGCCGGGCACCGATTTGTTTTTCATCAACGCGTGGAATGAGTGGGCCGAGGGCAACCACCTCGAGCCCGACCAGAAATTCGGGATGGGTTACCTCGAAGAACTGCGGGAGGCGCGCAATCGCGTCGGCGCCCGCCGCGGCTGGTCGCCGGTCGCGGCCGAGTCGGCGCATCCGTTTCCGTTTCCCGGTCCGGGCCCGCAACAGCGCGCGAGTTAGCTACGTAACGCCCCGCAAGCTTTTCGAGTGACCGGCCAAGGTGCTGCGGCCGGTCGATCGTGCAAACGGCCGCGCTGATCCGGCGCGCCGTGGGTTTCCTCGGCATCGACAGCGGGCCCGCTCATCTCGCCAACGCGCTCGAGCGGCCGTCAGTCGTGCTGCCCGGGCGTTATCGCGGGGTGGATCGCTACCTGCCCTACACCGGATTTTTGCGCGAAAATGCGGTGGAGCTGGTGGGGCAATGGGACGGACCCATCGCTTCGCTGCCGGTCGACGTGTCGCCGCGCGGGCGAAAAAAGTTTTCACGGCCACCCCGGCGGCGCGTCTGCGGAATTGAGATGAGATTGTTTTTTCAGGTGACTCCGCTCGGGCACCGCGGACATCACTAAGGCATGAACCGCGCTCCGTCAGCCGACACCCGGCCACCGCTCCCGCGCTGCCGCCGCCCCTTCTAGACGATGCGCCCGCCTGCAGAAAATCCGCCCGCCGTCTCCGTGGTGATTCCGACGTACCGGCACGCGGCGTATGTGGAGGAAACCCTGCGCTCGGTGTTCGCCCAGACGTTTTCCGATTTCGAAGTCATCGTCATCAATGACGGATCGCCGGACAACACCGCCGCCGTGCTCCGGCCTTGGGTGGAGTCGGGACGCATCCGCTATCACGAACAGCCCAACGCCGGGCAATCGGCGACGCGCAACCGGGCGATCGAACTCGCGCGCGGCGAATTCATCGCGCTGCTCGATGACGACGACCTGTGGCCGCCGGACAAACTCGCGTGGCAGGTGGAAAGTCTCCGGCGCAATCCGCGCGCGGTGCTCTGTTACGGCTACGCGCAGACATTCGGCATGGAGCAGAATTACCGGCTCCCCGCAGCGGCCGGTCCGCAGGGCGCGGTCGGCGAGGAATTTTTGCGGGGGAATCCCATCAGCTCGCCCGGGCAGGTGTTGTTGCGCGCGCAGACGGTGCGCGAACTCAGGGGTTTCGATCCGGCTATCCGCGGCACCGAGGACTGGGACCTGTGGATCCGCCTCGGACGCACCGGCGAATTCGTTTACGAGGACCGTTGTTCGCTGCTCTACCGGCTGCAGTCGCAGAACGCCTCGCAAAATGCGCCGAAGATGTTTCACGCGGGCCTGCAGGTTTTGCACAAGCATCTCGGACGCACCCCGCTCAACGCGCGCTGGCGGCTCTGGCTGCAAACGCGCGGATTCGTCGGGCGCTTCAGTTCGATGATCGCGTTCGGCCAGGCGTTCGAGGCGGCGAGCGCGGGCAACCGCTCCCTCGCCCTGTCGCGGCTGGCGGGCGCGGTGCGTTTCTTTCCGCCGCTGCTGGGCACCCGTCGTTTTTGGAGCGCACTCGCGCGCTGCCTCGCCAAACCTTCCGCCGCCGCATGACCGCCGCTCCCGCTCAAAACTCCGGCCCCGCCGCCACGGGCATTGTCGCTTTCACGCTCTGCGAACCGGCCTATCTCGTCGGCGCGGCGGCGCTGTTCAATTCGCTGATCGCCTCCGGTTTCCAGGGCACGTTCATCGTCGGACTCAAGGGCGGGCCCGGCGGCTGGTTGCTCACCCTGCCGGCCGGCGTTCCCGCAGGCGTGAACGTGCGCGTCATCGCCGCGCCGGGCGACCGCCACCTCACGCACGGCAAGGCGCTTTTCGCGCGCCGCATTTTGGACGAGCTGGAACCGGCGTGCACCGGCATCGCGTACTTCGATCCGGACGTCGTCGTGAAAGCGAAATGGTCCGACATCACCGCCCGCATCCTCACCACGGCCTGCGTGTGTGCGGACGAAAACGCCCCGCCGTGGCTGGGACAGGAGGCGCCATGGTCGCGCTTCGCCGCCGAACAAACCGGTCTCTCGACCGCGATGGACGGAGCGTGCTGCAACGGCGGATTCGTCGGCGCGCTGCGCGCCCACCGCGCGGTCCTGGATCTCTGGGAGAAATTAATCCTCGCGTGCGTGCAGCGCGGGTTCGATCCGCGGGAATTCACCTGGAACGGCGAGCGGGCCCTGCCGTTTTTCTTCGTGGACCAGGACATGTTGAACCTGGCGATCCGCCTCGCGGGCGCGCCGGTGTGGATCGGCGGTCCTGAGACGATGGACTTCAGGCCGGGCGGAAACTGGCTGTCGCACGCGATCTCCACTCCGAAGCCGTGGGGACGCTGGTACCTCCCGCGGGTGCTGGCCGGGCGGACCGTGCGGCAATGCGACGTCGCGTTTTGGGAAAACGCCGCGAAGCCGATTCCCGCCGTGCCGGCCGTCTCGCGCTGGTTCCACCGGCTCGATCTCGCGCTGGCCCGCAGTCTTTCGCACAAAACTTCCTGAGATGAGCAACGCCCCGAGCCCGCTTCGCCGGATTGCGCGCCAGGTTTACTCCCGGTTGCACGGCAGCACCACGCGTGTGCACGGACACGACAATCAAATCGAACTCGCGGACAGCGTGCGCCGGCACTGCCGGATTCGAATCAGCGGCAACCGCAACCGGATCGAAATGGCGCCAGGCTGCCGCCTGTGGGATCTCAATTTGGAAATTGTCGGCGACGATCATCACCTCACGGTCGGACCCGGCTGCGAAATTCGCGGGGGCCACTGGTTGCTCGAGGACCGCGGCTCCCGGCTGACGATCGGAGCCGGCACCACGACGATCGACTCCCGGCTGCTCGCGAGCGAAGGCCGCGCCATCGTCCTCGGCGATGATTGCATGATCGGGGCCCACGTCGAAATCCGCTGCAGCGACGGTCATTCGATCGTGAACCAGTCCGACGGAACCCGCATCAACCCGGCGGCGGACGTGACGCTCGGCTCCCATGTCTGGCTCGGCTCAGCCGTGCGCGTGCTCAAAGGCGTGACGATTGGAAAGAACACGGTGGTCGCGGCCGGCGCGGTGGTGACGCGCCCCCTTCCGGAAAGCTGCGTGGCCGTGGGGATTCCGGCCCGGGCGGTGCGGACCGGAACCTCATGGGACCGGGCGCGGCTGCCTTCGCCCTGAAGAAACCTCCGGGATATGCGCAACCCGCCGGCCGGAGTCGGGTCGGTCAGCTGCAATCGACTTCTTGTGCATGAATTTTCTTCGGCCGGTTTCGGAAAAATCCTGTCTGCCAGCGTGTTGGACCCGGGCGTGCGCTCAGGGCCCGGCTCGCATTTCCAGACTTTAAACTTGCCCGACCTCCGGCATCGTCACGGCGAATGACCGTCCCTCGTGTTTCCATCTGCATGCCGGCTTACAAGGCCGAGCGCTATTTGAAAGCCACGCTGGACTCGGTACGGGCGCAGACCTTCCAGGACTGGGAACTGATTCTAGTGGAGGATGGTTCGCGTGACGGCACGGAGGAAATCTTCCAAGCCTTCGCCAGCGAGGGCACGCAATCGGCGCGTTTCGTGCGGCACGAGAAAAACCAGGGTCTGCCGGCGACGCGGAACACGGGCATCGCGCTCGCGACCACCGAATGGATTGTGCTGCTGGACAGCGACGACCTCTGGACCCCGGATCATCTGGCGCAACTGACGGCGTGCGCGGCGCAAAATCCGGGAGCCAGCCTGGTGCACAGCGGCTCGGTGCTTTTCGACAGTGAGTCCGGGAAGGAACTCGAAATCCGCGCGCCTTCCCCGGACGTGGTCGCCAGTTATCCCCTCTCCCTGTTTTTGGGAAACTACATCATCCAGCCCTCCTCGGTGATGTTGAAAAAATCGCTGTGGACGAAAGTCGGCGGGTTCGATCCCGCGTTTCGCTACGTCGAGGACCGGGAAATGTGGATGCGCTGCTCGCGCGCCGGCGCGGTGTTCGCCTTCACCGGCGCCAACACCTGCCTCTACCGCAAACACGGCGCGGCCCTCACCACGCATGCGGGCCCGATGGCGATCGCGGCGGCGCAAGTTTACGACCGCGCCGCCGACTGGACCGCGATTCCCAAACCGGTCCGCCGCGAACGCGCCGCCGCGGCCTGGATGGCGGCCGGCCGGATTGTGCTGCGGGAAAATCCGCGGGCGGCCCGCCGTTATTTTTCGCAGGCGCTGCATCATCGCGCGGAGCCGGCGCTTTTCGCGTATTGGTCCGTTGCCGCACTGCTCGGCTTGGTGCGATGAAGGCCGGCATCGTCACCCTTTTTGAAGGGCACTATCACCTCGGCGCGGCGGCGTTGATCAATTCCCTCCACGCCTCCGGGTTTGCCGGCATCGTGGTGTGCGGTTACCGCGGCGCGCTGCCGCCGTGGGCGGAAAACGTCCGCGCGCTCGCGCCGATGGAGGTTCGCTTCGTGGCGATCGAAACCGCGGTGCACTTCACGAATTACAAACCGGCGTTCATGCAGGCGTGCTGGGCGAAGGAGGCGGCCGCGGCGGACATCCTCTACTACTCGGATCCCGACATCGTCGTGAAAGCGCCGTGGGCCACCGTGGAGGGCTGGGCGAAAAACGGCCTCGCGCTTTGTGAGGACGTGAATGCGAGCCTTCCCGCGCGACATCCCTACCGGCTCGCGTGGATCGATTTTCTGGCGAAGAAGGGCGTGACGATCCGGCGTTCGCTCGAACGCTACTACAACGCGGGTTTCCTCGGCGTGTCGCGCGAGCACGCGGGTTTTCTGGCGGACTGGCAGCGCATGCTCGATCTCGCGCAGCAGGAAGTGGGAGCGCTCGACCGCATCAAAACCGGCCAGCCGAACACGCTCTTTCACACCATCGACCAGGACGCGATGAACATGGCGCTCATGTTGAGCGACGTGCCGATCAACGCCGCCGGCCCCGAAGCGATGGATTTTCTGCCGGGCGGACATTTGCTCTCGCACGCGGCCGGGGGCACGAAGCCCTGGCGCGGCGGTTTCATCGGCGAAGCGTTGCGCGGCCGGCCGCCCGGGCCGGCGCAGAAAAGATTTTATGATTACACCCACGGCCCCCTGCCCGTGCTCCCGCAAACCACCCTCGCGTGGCGTCGGCTGACGCTGCAACTCGCCGCCCTCATCGGCCGCTTCTACCGCCGCACCTAAGACCGCATTCGTGAAGATCGTCTTTCTGTGTCCTTCGCTCGAGCCAGGCCGTGATGGTGTGGGTGACTACACGCGCCGGCTCGCCAGTGAATGCGCGGCCCGCGGACATGTTTGCATGGCGATCGCGCTGCACGATCCCCACGTGATCAGCGAAAGCGAGGGCTCGGAAGACGGCGTGCGCCTCGTGCGTCTGCCCACCACCGAGACCTGGAACGTCCGGGCGAAGCGCGCGAGTTTCCACATTCGCGAACACGGCCCCGAATGGGTCAGCTGGCAGTTCGTCGCCTACGGCTTCCATCCGAAGGGCCTGGTTCCGGAGGCGTTGCGGGAACTGGCCATGAGCCTCCGTGGTCCGCGGTGCCACATGATGCTGCATGAACTCTGGATCGGGCTGGAGGCGGATGCGCGTCCATGGCCGCGCATCGTCGGCGAAGGGCAGCGCTGGGGCCTGACCCGGTTGCTGCGTCAACGCGCACCCGACCGCCTGCATACTTCAAATCCCACCTATCACGCCGAGCTCGCCCGGCGCGGTTTCAACGCGGAGCTCCTCGGCCTTTTCGGCAACGTGCCGGTCGCGCCGGCGGAGGAAGCCAACGCGCTGACGCGATTCATCCCCAGCGCCGCCGGCACCGGCCGCGAAAACTGGCTGGTCGGCGTCACCTTCGGCACTCTGCACCGCCAGTGGAAACCCGCGGCGACGGTCGACTGGTTTCTCGCGACGGCGGGGCGGCTCGGCCGCCAGCCCGCGTTGCTCGCCATCGGGCGCATCGGCTCGCACCAGGCGGAAATCGTCGAGCGTTTTTCCGAGCGCGGCATCAACATGATCGTCACGGGCGAACAGGATCCGCGCAGCATTTCCTCGCTGCTGCGCCAGGCCGATTTTGGGATCGCGCCTCATCCCTGGGCGCTGATCGGCAAAAGCGGCGCGGCGGCCGCGATGCTCGAGCACGGGATCCCGGTGCTCGTGCCGCGCGACGACTGGAAGCTGCGCGACGTCGCGGCGCAGCCGGTCGCGGCAACCGATCCGCTGCTCACCCGGCTCGACGGACTCGACGCCGATGCCACCGATCTCTGGCTCGCCTCGCGCCGCCCCGCGGAAGCGGCGGTCCCCCGCGTCGCGAGCAACTTCCTGCGCGCGCTCGGCGCCCTCGAGGCCGGCCCGCGTGAAGCGGCCCAGCCGCAGCTCCGCACGATCGTGCGGCCGATGAATTTTCTTTTCTATGTGCCGCAGATGGCGCCGTACGGCGGCATCGAACGCCACGTCTGCAGCCTCGCCCGCGCCGTCGCGGAACGCGGGCACAAGGTCCTGTTGATCACGACGAGCAATTCCCTCGGCGCCGATCTCCGCGGCGAACTCGCGCATCCGTCGATCACGTTTCGCGAACTTCCCCTCGCCCGCGGTTCGGCCGGCGCCCTGACAAAGATCGCGTGGCTGCTCAACGAAGTGCGCCGCAGCCGCTCCACCGTGTGGGACGTCATCTACACGAACGGCCAGAGCGCGCTCTCGCGCATCGCCTGGCTCGCGGCGCGGCGTTACACGCGCATCGTCCACCATCACCACAACGCGGCGGATGCGCGCGAACAGGCCACGTGGTCGGACTCGTTTCGCCGCGTGCTGGAGCGGGCGCCGATCCTTGTCGGCTGCAGCCACGCCACCAAGGACGCCTTGAACGCGGCGCTCGATCGCACCGACGCGCGTTTTCTGCCGTACCTCACGCGTTGCGCCCTCGCCACTCATGAGGTGAAGGACCGGCCGGCGCACCGGCCGCTGCGATTTGGTTTCAGCGGCCGGCTGATCCCGGAAAAAGGCATCGACACCATCCTCGCGCTCGCGGGCGATCCCGGCCTGCCAAACATCGAGTGGCATGTGCACGGCGCCGGGGACGCCTATCCGCCGGCGCGTTTCGCGAACCAGCCGCGGCTGGTTTATCACGGGGCGTATTCCTCACCCGCCGAACACGCGGCGGCCATGCTCGAGCTCGACGCCGCGGTGCTTTTCTCGACCCACAACGAAGGCATGCCGCTCAGTCTGATCGAGGCGATGTCAGCCGGCCTGCCCTGGCTCGCGACCGACCAGGGTGGCACGAAGGAACTCGCGATCTCGCGCGAGAACACTTTGGTCGCCCCGGCCCAGGCGGGAATCGCGGAACTGGTCGCCGCCGTGAGAGCGCTCGCGGGCCGGATCACCGCGGGCGAAACCTCGCGTGTCGCCCAGCGGGCCGCGTACGACCAAAACTTCGCTCCCGCCGTCGTGGCCGCGCGCTGGCTCGATTTCTTCGAAACGAGAATCTAGGAAAAACCATGCCCCTCCGTTTCCGATTTTCCCTGGACCCGATCCTGACGGGAGCCGCCGGCTGCAGGATCGCACCATGATCCTGTTCACCCACCCGACCGGGAATGCCAATGTGCGATACGCCGCGCTGGGACTGCACCAAGCCGGGCTGATCTCGGAATTCTGGACGTGCCTGAATTACCGGGGATCGGGCTTCCTCGAAAAAATCCTGCCGCGGGGCGTGACGAACCAGTTGAAGCGCCGCACGTATCCGGAGGCCCTCACGAGCGTGATTCACACGCAGCCCTTTCACGAAGTGATGCGGCTGCTCGCGCCGAAAGTGGGATTGCGGCGTCTCGTGCAGCACGAGAAAGGGCGCTTCAGCGTCGACGCGGTGTACCGCGCCCTCGATCGCGCGGCGAGCCGGCGGCTGCGCTCGGGGAAATTCAGCGGCGTGTACGCCTACGAAGACGGGGCGGAGTTTTGTTTTCGCGCCGCGAAGGAGCGCGGGGTGCGCGCCCTCTACGATCTGCCGATCGGCTACTGGCGCGCCGCGCGCGAAATCCTGCTGGAGGAGGCGGAGCGCGAGCCGGAATGGGCCGTCACGCTCAGCGGGAATCAGGACAGCCGGGAGAAAACCGAGCGCAAGGACGCCGAGCTCGCGATGGCCGACGTGGTTTACGTCGCAAGCTCCTACACCCGGAAAACGCTCGAGTCCGCCCGCGATTTCAAAGGCAAGGTGGTGATCGTGCCCTATGGTTCCCCCACCCTGCCACCGGTGGGAGGGTCGAAACCGCCGATCGAGCGCAAGCGCGGTAAAAAACTGCGGGTGCTCTTCGTCGGATCGCTCGGGCAGCGCAAGGGGCTGAGTTACCTTTTCTCCGCCTGCCGCCAGCTCGAAGGCGCGGTCGAGCTGACGATCATCGGCCAGAAGCCGCTGGAACCCTGCGCGATCCTGGATCGCGAGCTCAGCGCGGTGCGCTGGCTGCCGACCTGTCCCCATCAGCAAGTCCTCGCCGAGATGGCCGCCCATGATGTGTTTGTGTTCCCGTCGCTGTTCGAAGGATTTGGGCTCGTCCTGCTCGAGGCGATGGCGATGGGCCTGCCGGTCATCACCACCGCGCACACGGCCGGACCGGATTTGATTCGCGATGGCGTGGAGGGGTTTATCGTTCCGATCCGTTCCAGCACGGCGATCGCCGAGCGGCTTGAGCTGCTCCATCGCGAACCCTTGCGGCACGCGGACATGAGCGAATGTGCGCGGCTGCGCGCCCGGGAATTCTCGTGGGAAACCTATGGAAAAACGCTCGCCGCATGTGTTGCGCAGGCCTTGGGCAGCCGTTAGGGATTTCCGCCGTTAATGACGTCCTGGATCAAAAAACTTATTTGGGTGTACCTCGTGTTGTTGCTCATCGAGGGCGCCTTTCGAAAGTGGTGGCTGCCCTCGATGGCGGATGCGTTCCTCGTCGTGCGCGATCCGGTGGTGCTGGCGATCTACGCCCTCGCTTTCGTCTCGGGGACCTTCCCGCGCAACAGCTTCATGGTCGCGCTCGGCGGCCTCGCGGCTGCGTCCGTGGTCGCCTCCGTGCTCGCCGGGCAGACGAACCCGCTGGTCGTCGCCTACGGGATGCGCATCAACTACCTGCACGTGCCGCTGATCTGGGTCATGGGCAGCGTGCTGAACCGGAAGGACGTGGAGCGCATCGGCACCTTCTTCCTGGTTGCCGGCATCGTCATGACCTGGGTGATGGTGAAGCAATTCAACTCGCCCATGGATGCCTCCATCAACCGCGGTGTCGGCGCCGAGGAAGGTGGACAGATTTTCGGGGCCGATGGACGCATCCGCCCGCCGGGGCTGTTTGCCTTCATCACCGGGCCGCAATTGTTTTTCCCGCTGTGCGCGGCGTTTTTCTTCGACCAGATCGGCGGGGCGAAGCGCATGCCCTGGTATCTGCTGGTTGCCTGCGGGCTCGCGATCGCGATCGCCCTGCCGGTTTCGATCAGCCGCTATGTGATGATCGGGACGGGCATCGTGGCCGTGATGTTTCTCATCACGCTGCCGCTGTCCTCTTCGCGGCTCGCGTCGATGGGACGCCCTTTGATCCTGCTGTGTCTGCTGGCCGTCGCGCTGAGTCAGCTGCCGGTGTTCAAACAAGGCACGACGGTGTTCATGATGCGATGGGACCAGGCGGCCCATGAGAGTGACGGCCAGGCTTGGGGAAGTTTGATCGATCGGACATTCCGCGCCTTTACCAACACGGTCTACTTCGTCGAGCAGGCCCCGTTTTTCGGCCACGGCATCGGCGTCGGCTCAAACGTCGGATCCCGCCTGCTCTATGGCACGATGGGCTTCGTGCTCGCCGAAGAGGAGTGGGGCAAGGTGATCCTGGAGCTGGGGCCGATCCTCGGTTTTGCGTTCATCCTGTTTCGAACCTGGCTGAGCATTCACCTGGGATTGGAGGCCTGGCGGGCGGCGCGGCACGATCACAACACGCTTCCGCTGCTGATTTGGGCGGCGCTGGTCTTTGCGATTTTCCAGGGCCAGTGGGCGCCGCCCACGGTGCTCGGCTTCGCGGTGATCGGCGGCGGTCTGATTCTCGGCGCGATCAATCCGGTGCCCGTGGTCGAAACGGAAGAAGCGGCCGCCATCGCGGAGGCCGCGTCGACTCCCCTGATTCTCGCCCAATCCACGCACGCGGCACTCCCGACGCCTTCCGACCGGCGTCCACCGATCGTCATTCGATCGGTTGAAAAATGAAGGTGCTGCTGGTCGGCAACCTGCCCGACGACCGGCAGGAAAGCATGCGGCGGTTCACCGAGCTGCTGCATTCCGGCCTGACCGCCCGCGGCCACCACGTCACCCAACTCGCGCCGCGGCTGCGGATCGCCCGGCTGGCGGGCGCCTACCGGTATGGCGGAATTTCCAAATATCTCGGGTACCTGGACAAGTTCGCGCTCTTTCCCCGGCAGTTGCGGAAACAGATCAAGGCAACCCGCCCGGATGTGGTGCACATCACGGATCACGCCAACGCGAGTTATGCACGGGCCGCCGGCACCGCACCCGTTCTCATCACCTGTCACGATCTGCTGCAGGTGCGCGCCGCCCTCGGCGAAATCCCCCAGCAGCGGGTGAGCGGACTGGGCCGGCGCTATCAGGCGTGGATTCTTCGCAGCCTCGCCCAGGCTCCGCGCCTGGCCTGCGTGTCGTCGAAAACGCGGGAAGAGGTGCTCCGGCTCACCACGCTTCCGCCCGCGCTGGTTTCAGTCGTGCCCAACGCGCTCAACCATCCCTATCGCCCGCTCGACCACGCCGTCGCGCGCGAACGCGTGGCGGAGCTCGCCGCGGCCAATCAGGTCGACCCCTCGCGACTTTCCCCCGGCAAGGGTGGCTTCCTGCTCAATGTCGGCGGCGCCCATTGGTATAAAAACCGCGCCGGACTTCTCGCCATCTATGCGGAACTGCGGCGCCGCCTGATGCCCACGCCGGCCCTCGTGATGGTGGGGCCCCCGCTCTCCTCCGAAGATGCGGCCCGGGTCGCCACGCTCGGGTTGAGCGAACAGGTGATTTTGTTTTCGAGCCTGACGAACGATCAGCTCGAGGGACTCTATGGCCTGGCGGAGGGATTGATTTTCCCGTCGTGGGAGGAAGGTTTCGGCTGGCCGATCGCGGAGGCGCAGGCGTGCGGCTGCCCGGTGTTCACGTCTAATCGCGCCCCGATGAACGAAGTGGGCGGCAGCGCCGGCGTCTACTTCGACCCCGCGGATCCGGCCGACGCGGCGCGCCTCATCGCCGCCGCCTGGCCGAATCGCGCCGCGCAACGGGCGCGCGGTTTCGAGGAAGTGCGGCGCTGGGACCCGGCGGCGATGTTCGCCGGCTACGAAAAAATCTACCGCGAGCTCGCGGCGAGGAAGCGATGAAAATTCTCCAGGTCATTTCCTCGCTGAACCCGGCGGGCGGCGGAGTCGCGGCCTGCCTGCAGTCGCTCACCCCGGAACTGGTGGCGCTCGGCCACACCTCGGAAGTGGCGACGCTGGACCGGCCGGACGAACCGTTTCTCGCGGCGTTCCCCGGACCGGTGCATGCCCTCGGGCCGGCGCGGCTGGGCTACCAGTATTCGCCGAAGATCGTGCCCTGGCTGCGCCAGGAGGCGAAAGGCTTCGACGTCGTCGTGGTCCACGGGCTCTGGCAATACCACGGCTTCGCCGTGCACCGCGCGCTCGGCCGCGCGGGCGATCCGCCGTACTTCATCTTCTCGCACGGGATGCTCGATCCGTGGTTCAAGCGCGAATATCCGCTGAAGCACATCAAGAAACTTTTCTATTGGTGGCCCGCCGAGCGGCGCGTGCTGCGCGATGCGCTCGCCGTGCTCTTCACCTGCGAGGAGGAACGCGTGCTCGCGCGCCAGTCCTTCGCCGGCTACCGGTGCCGCGAACAGGTCGTGGCGTTCGGCGCGGTCGGGGTCGACGGCGACGCGGCGCGGCAGCGCGAGGCGTTCTACGCGCAGGTGCCGGCGGTGCGCGGAAAGCCTTTCTGGCTTTTTCTCGGGCGCATCCACGTGAAGAAGGGCGTCGATCTCCTGATCGATGCCTATGGCGGACTGGCCGCAGAAGCCGCCCGCACGGGGCGGTCGCTTCCGGCGCTCGTGATCGCCGGTCCGTGTGCGGACGCCGAGTACCTCCGGCAGTTGCAGGAACGCGCCGTCGCGCGCTGCCCGGCCGGCAGCGTCTCGTGGCCCGGCATGATTCGCGGCGACACCAAATGGGGGGCGCTGCGCGCCGCGGAAGTTTTCGTGCTGCCATCGCACCAGGAAAATTTCGGCATCGCGGTCGCCGAGGCGCTGTCGTGCGGCACACCGGTGTTGATCTCCGACAAGGTGAACATCTGGCGCGAAATCAAAGCCGACGCCGCCGGGCTGGTGGAGAACGACGATCTCGCCGGCACCGCGAAACTGCTGTCCGGCTGGTCCGCGATGGACGAACCCGCCCGGGAACGCATGCGTGCCGCGGCGGCCAAAAGTTTTGCGCAGCGCTACGCGATCCAGGCGACGGCACTGAACCTCGCGAAAATTCTCGCGGACGGCCTGGCGGCAAACTCCCGCAGCGCGCCATGAAAATCACGATCGTGCAGGGAGCCTTCCTTCCCGTTCCACCTGTGCAAGGGGGCGCGGTCGAAAAAGCCTGGTACGCCCTCGGCCGCGAATTCGCCCGGCAGGGTCACACGGTCACGCATGTTGGCCGCCGTTTCGAAGGCCTGCCCGATCGGGAACGTGACGCCGGCGTCGACTACCACCGCGTCTCCGGATTTCCGGCACCGGCTTCGCTGCTCAAATTGAAATGGTGCGACCTGCGCTACAGCTGGAATGTGCGACGGGCGCTGCCCGAGGCCGACGTCCTTGTGACCAACACGTTTTGGCTGCCGATGCTCGAGCGGCGGAAATCCCGCGGTGCGGTTTACGTGCACGTCGCGCGCTATCCCAAGGGACAACTGCGCCACTACCCTTCGCGGGCTTTTCTGCAGACCGTCTCCGCGCCAATCCGCGAGGCCATCCTGCGGGAGGTTCCTCGTCGCACGGAGCAGGTGCGGGTCATCCCCTATCCGCTCGCGCCGCACTACCTCGCGCCTTTTCCGGAGCAACCCGGGCGCGAGATTCTCTACACCGGCCGGCTCCATCCGGAGAAGGGCGTTCACTTGCTGGTGGAGGCATTCAAGCGCGTTTCCCCCTCCGCGCCCGACTGGCGGCTTCGTCTGATCGGGCCGTGGGAATTCCGCCAGGGCGGCGGCGGACCCGCCTATCGCGAAACGTTGCGCAACGCCGCCGCGGGTTTCCCGGTGGACATCGACGAACCGATTTTCGATGAGCCGCGTCTCGTGCAGGCCTATCAGCGGGCGGCGATCTTCGCCTACCCTTCGCTCGCCGAAAAAGGCGAGACGTTCGGGCTCTCCGTTCTCGAGGCGATGGCGGCCGGCTGCGCGCCGGTGGTTTCGTCGCTGGCTTGCTTCGGGGATTTCGTCGCCGCCGGAACCAACGGGGACGTTTTCGACCACCGCTCGGCAACCGCCGCGGAAAACCTGGCGGGCGTCCTCGGGAAACTCATTGAATCCCCGGCCACACTGGCGGCGCGCCGGCAGGCGGCCTGGAACACCGCCCGTGGTTATTCCCTCGCTGCCGTCGGAAAAACTTTTCTGGACGACTTCGCGCTCGTGACCCGCTCAAAAAATTTGCCCCCGTGACCGCGAAGTGAAATGAAATCCGCCATTCAAACGCACGCGCAAGCCAGTGCCTACGATTCGCCTTGGCCGTTGCACCGACGGATCGCGCTGCTCGTCTGGGAATACGTCTGGGCTCTCACGTGCTCATGGACGCCGAAGCCGCTGAACCCCTGGCGGCTGTTCGTGCTCCGGATTTTCGGCGCGAAGCTGCATGGCACTCCGTTCGTGCACCAGCGCGCGCGCGTGCAACAGCCGTGGAATCTCACGATGCATCATCGCGCCTGCCTCGGTGACCGTGCGAACGCGTATTCGCTCGCACCGATCACGCTCGAGGAAGGCTGTACGATTGCGCAGGAGGCGTATCTCTGCACCGGCACGCATGACTTCGCGCACCCGGATATTCCGTTGCAGACCGCGCCCATCGTGGTGGGCCGCGATGTGTTTGTGGGGGCGCGCGCGTTCGTGCTGCCGGGTGTCACCCTCGCCGCGCGCTGTGTCGTCGGCGCCGCCGCCGTGGTCACGCGCGATGTCGCGGCGGGTGTGATCGTCGCGGGGAATCCCGCCAAGCCGATCGGCAGCCGTCCGTCATCGTGAGTGCGAGCGTTCCCGAGTGTCCGAAATGCCATCGCGTTTTCGTCCCTGCTCCGGGCAGCGCGGATCCGACCCTTTGCGCGGACTGCAATTTACCCGACGCCGAAACGGTCCACCGGCAGCGCGAACGCCGGGAGAAAAAACGGAGCCGCCGGGTTTTTCATCCCTGGCGCGCGGAAGGAGTCGGAAACATGCAGGACGGCGGAGTGATTTTCGTGATCGGTGCTCTCATCACGTTTTGCACCTACGCTTTTGCCGACGTGGCTGGCGGCTATTTTCTCCTCGCCTGGGGACCGGTGCTCTTTGGATTTCTCCGCGTCCTCTACGGGCTGTTTCAATATCTTTTCTGAGTCGATCGCCGGGATCTTGGAGACAGCTCCCGCCCTCAATCCGCCCCGGAAGGCGGGACGAGGCTGTCGAGCAGGCGGGAGCGCGCATCGCCGCTGAGAGCCTTTGAACTCAGCGCATATTTTCGCGCGGCGGCCGCATCGTGTTGCGACCACTGGCGAATGACATCGCCGAACGCGTTTTCACGCAGTTCGTCGTCGACGATGCTCTCCGCCCAGCTCGCCGCGATGGCCGGTTTCACCGCGATGAGCGAGGGGATCGTGGCGATCGCGGCCGCGCCGGAATCGAGCGCGGGCTCCGGATCATAACGGTCAATCCACTTGATCGCCGCCGCGGTGTCCGACTTGACCCAACTTTGCAGCGCCTCGCGCAGGACGGTCTGGCGCCATTCGCCGGGCGGGAGCTGCTCCGCGTATTGCGCCATCGCGGCGGGTGACGCGGCGGCCCAGCCGCTCGCGATGTTTTGCAGCGCCGTGGAGCGCGCACTGGGATCGGTGACGGCTGCAACCGCCTTCAATGCCTCCTCCGGCTGATATTCCGCCCAGTGACGAAACGCGGTGCCGACCCAATGATCGAGCCGGTCGGCCTTGGCAGTGAGCGCCGCCTGCAGCGCCTCCGGAAAACGGTTGGTGCGGGCGAGCTCGCCGATGAACGCGATGCCGTAGTCCGACGCGAGATCGGGATCGGTTTCGCAAAGCATCACCAGCAACGGCGCCGGCGGCTGACCGCTGGCGGCGAGGCCCGCGACCAATGCCTGGTGCGTGTCGCGGCGGCCCTGCTCGTCGAGATGCCTGGCCGACCATGCGATGGCTTCGCGCGGCGCGGCTCCGCCCCAGCCACGAAGCGCGGCGCCGACCAACACCGATCGCACTTTCAGATTGGGTTCGGCGAGCGCATGGCCGAGGGCGGCATCGGAATCGGTGGCGGCGAGCCGTTCGAGCAAAACCGCGAGGTCGCTCTCGCGTTTCGCCGACGGCGGTTGCTGGCTGACTTTTGCCCACTCGGTCTTCCATGACTCCGGCTCCGGCAGTTCATTTTTTTTGGGAATGTTTTTCGCCGGATCCTCCGCCGTCGTGGCGACCGGCGCAGAGGAGGGAATGACCGGCGCTGGCGCGGAACGGGCGCTCGTTACAGGCGACGTCCAGCGTCCGGCGGCGAAACCCAGCATCACGGCGGCGACCGTGACCAGCGGCCAGAACTGCGCGGTGTTTCTCATGACCGTGTTCTGTTTGCCGCGGGTGCCCGTGCGTGGCGAGCCTGCGAACTAGGGAACGATGCGGAACGTCGCGTCGCCTTGGGCGGCGGCGCCGGAAATCGTTTCGAGTTTCAGCAGATACGCCGAATGGCGGATGTAGCGGTCGGTGAAGTTCGCCGACTGAAACGAAACGGCTCCGCTGTTGGCGAGCCCGGCGACCCGGCGGAAGGTGGCGTCGGCCTTGAACGCCGCGCTGCCGTCGTTTTTCGCCAGTTGGAAATCGAAGTTCACATGGCGGAGGTAATAGCCGGGAACGTTCACCGACTCGAACGACACGTAGCCGGAGGCCGTGTTCGAGAGGCCGGGCACGATTTTCCACTGGGAATCCATCAGCGGAGTGACGCCTGGGTCGATGCGCGCGTCGAAATTCGTGTGCCGCACATAGCGGTCCGGGAAGTTGTACGACTGGAACCGTTGCTTGACGCCATCGAGTCCGGTGGAGGTTTGCTGGATCGGACGGATCGTGCCGTCGGTGTTGTAGAACAGCTCCTCGACGGCGACCGAGCGCCGGTAGTCGCCGCCGCTCGGCAGCGCGGCGGTGTGATAGACGAAATACGAGCGGCCGTTAAATTCGACTATCGCCTGGTGATTGGTGCCGCACGCGATGTTCGGCTCCGTGATGACACCGCGATACGTCCACGGGCCCGTGATGCTCGAGGACGTCGCATAGGCGATCTGCTCCGGCCAGCCGCGCGCGTAGGAAAGATAGTACGTGCTGCCGCGCTTGTGCACGTAGGGCGCCTCGGTGAAGCCGGAGACGTTGATCACATTGATCGGTCCATCGAGCTCGATCATGTTGCTCTTGAGCCGGGCGTATTTGAGCACGGTGTTGCCCCAGAAAATATACGCCTGGCCGTTGGTATCGATGAACACGGCGGGGTCGATGTCGTCGTGAAAGATGCTCGTCTGCGTCGTCATGTTGTTCGTGATGAGCGCAGAGCCGCGCGCATCGGTGAACGGACCGGTCGGGCTGTTGCCGACGGCGACACCGACGGAGCGGCCGGGAATCGTCCGGTGGTCCAGCGTGACGTACCAATAAAATTTCCCGCCGCGCTCGACGACGTGCGAAGCCCAAGCGTCGCCGAGAGCCCAGCTGAACGTGCTCACGCTCAGCTTCGAACCGTGGTCGGTCCAGCCCGTCATGTTGGCGGAGGAATAAACGCGCCAGTCGCGCATGACGTAACCGTTGCCGCCGACGGCGGCTTCGTCGTGACCGGTGTAGAGATAGACTCTGCCGCCGGACACCATCGCGCCCGGGTCGGCGGTGAAAATGGTTTTGATGATCGGGTTGTCCGCGCGGAGGCAGGAAACGGTGAGAAGGCCGGCGGCCAGAAGGGAAGTGAAACGGGTGAACATGACTGATCCTTGGGTGAAATTTTGCAGGGGTGGGGAAACGCGCCCGTTTTGCGAGCGCGGAAAGCCGCGAGCACAGCCCGCCCAGCAGGCGGTGCTCACGGGATGGCGGCCGAAAAGCCGGGGTTGGTCGGCTATCGGTTTAGCGGCTCAGTACGAAGGCCAGCCGCTCGGCCAATTGAGGTCGTTGATCAGCAGCTTCGGCGCGCCGTTGGCGTTGGCATCGTAGGAATGCCGCGCGATGACGTTCGTGCTGTGGATCGACTGGCCACCGGGGCCCTTCCACTGGGCATTGCCGGCATCGAGGACCGTGCCGCCGCCGCTGAGCAGGTTGACGCCGTTTTTGTCGACGTAGGGACCGGTGATGCTGGACGAGCGGCCGTAGGCGATTTTGTACGTGCTGTTCACGCCCTGGCAGCAGCGGTCGATCGAAACGAAAAGGTAATAATAGGGACTGCGGTAAACGATGCTCGGCCCCTCGATGCCACCGGAGCGCCGCGCGATGTTGGTGATGCCACCGGTGGGTTTCATCGTCGCGGGATCGAGCCGGGTGATGTGGATGCCGTTCCAGAACGAGCCGAACGCGAGCCACGGCACGCCGCTGGCGTCGACGGTGAGATTCGGGTCGATGCAGTTGTAGTTGTTCGAGCTGGTGGAGCGAATCACGAGGCCGTTGTCGGTCCAGCCGGTGTTGCTCAAGGCGCCCGATTTGGAGGCGAGGCCGATGCAGGACGTGTTACTGCCGAAGGTGGAGATCGAGTAATACAGCCACCACTTGCCGTTGAAAAACCGGATGTCCGGCGCCCACACGTCGTTGTTGGTGTTGCCGGGCACATAAGTTCTCCACCACGAGAGCGCGGAGGAAAAAACGCGGCCGTTGTCGGTCCAGGCGAGGCCGTTGCTCGAGCGCTTGGCCTGGATGCCCTGGCCGGTGCCGAACACCCAGTAGGGGCCGGACCCGTCGCGGGTGATCGAGGGGTCGTGGACGCCGAGGGCGCCGGTGAGATTCCAAAACGCGGCGCGAAGCGGCGTGGCCAACGACAGCAGCAGCAAGGCTGCGCAGGCGATTGTCGGGATTTTTCCAGGCAGGGGTTTTTCGAATGCTTTCATTTTTGGGGATGGACTCGCTGTGAGAGCCCTACCCTTAATGCGCCGCTCGTCCGTGGAACCCGACATCCCCTTCTTTGGGTAGACGCCGGAGGGAGTATTCTCCGGCAGGGGGGAAAATCTTTCTCTGTTTGCGCCCGGGGCGCGTTTTCCGCCAACTCGCGGTCTGCCTTTTCATGAGTTCCGCGAAAGTCCCCGTCTCCATCCTGATTCCGATCCGCAACGAGGCGGGCAACCTGCCGCGCTGCCTCGCCTCCGTGAGCTGGGCGGACGAAATTTTCGTCGTCGATTCGGGCAGCACCGACCGCTCGGTTGAGATCGCGACGGCGGCGGGGGCGAAGGTCGTGCAGTTCCAATTCAACGGGACCTGGCCGAAAAAGAAAAACTGGTCGCTCGAGAATCTGCCGTTCCGGCACGAGTGGGTTTTCATTCTGGATGCCGACGAGGTGATGCCGCCGGAGTCGGCCGGGGAATTTGCCACGATCATCGCGCAGGATGGAGCCGGCAAAACCGGCTACTGGATCAACCGGCGCTTCATGTTCATGGGAGCCTGGCTGAAGCACGCGTACTACCCGAACTGGAATCTCCGCCTCTTCAAACACCGCGTCGGTCGCTACGAGCAGCTCGTGCAGGGCGCGACGCAGAGCGGCGACAACGAAGTCCACGAACACATCATCGTCCGCGGCGAGACCGGCCGCCTGCGCTGCGAGATGGATCACTACGCGTTTCCGTCGATCGATGTCTTCGTCGAAAAGCACAACCGGTACTCGAACTGGGAGGCTCAGCTGGAAGTCGAGGACGGGCTGAAGCGCCCGGGGGAAAATCTCCAGGCGTCGGAAGTGGGTTTGCGCCGGCGCATCAAGCGTGCGGCGCGACGGCTGCCGTTCCGCCCGTTTCTTCGCTTCCTCTACGTGTACCTCGTGCAAGGCGGATTTCTCGACGGCGCGCGCGGCTACTATTTCGCGCGGCTGCACGCGTTCTACGAATTCATGTCGGTCGCCAAAGCCGCCGAGCTGCGCCGGCAGCGCCGAGCTGCGGGGACTTCGTCCCCGCGCTGAACGGCGGGGACGAATCGTCTGTCAGCCGACTATTTCGCGGCTTTGGCCGCGTCGGCCGCCTTCGCCAGCTGGGCGGAAATCCTTGCCGCCAGGGCCGTCTCCTCGGGCAGGGCGTTCTCGGTGTTGAACGCCTGAAGGCTGGCCTGCGCTTCCTCGGGCAGATTCATGTCCGCCTGGACCGCTGCACGCACGAGGGCGACCGGCACGAGCTCGGAAGCATCGTCGGCTTTGAGGCCTGCCAGCAGGGTGTTGGCCTCGCCGGCGCGCTTTTGTTTCCAGAACGAAAACGCATGCACCAGCCGCCGGGTGACGTCATCCGGCTTGGCGTCGAAGTTGGACTTGGCGACGACGTGCGCCCGCGCTGCGCTCGTATCGGTGAGAATGCTGTAGTAGGCCTGCGCCACGGCTTCGTCGCTGGCATCGGATGTCCGGCTGACATAGAGCGTGACGACGCGCTGAAGGTCCCGCGTGCGCTTCGCCTCGCGGTAGTGCTTCATCAGTTCCGCCAGCAAAGCTTTATCCGTGGGGTTCCGCTCGTAGAGCTGGTTGACGGTTTCGATCCGTTCCACCGGCCAGTTCCATTGGGTGGTGAGGGCCTGAAGATTCTGCACCCGCGCAACATTCCGCTCGGTGGCGACCATCGCCTGCCGCCACGATTCGCGGCTTTGGAGCGCGTCTTCGCGCACGCGGGCGACGTAGGAAAGCAAAGCCAGCCGCAGGTAGTCCTCCGTTTTCCAATCGGTCGCGCGCAGCATGGTGTGCAGGCCGTTCCAATCGGCGGCGGCGTAGAGTGAATCCGCGAGCTGCATGTCCACCGTCGCGGCTTCGCGCGTCGGGGCGGCCACGACGGCGAGCCAGCCGCTGGGACCGCCATCGGTGCCCTGGGCCTGCTTGATGGCGGCGAGCCGGGTCTGGTCGCCCGCCGAGCGTTCGCGACGGGCGATTTCGAGCAGCGCATTTTCGCCGATCTTGCGTTCCTCCGGCAGGAGGCGGCGCAGATCGATTCCCTTCATCAGCTCGGCCGCGCGGCTCGTTTCGCCGACGCGGGCAAGGAAGGCGGCGTGAAACAGCATGCGTTCGGACTCGGAAAGTTCGGTGGCGCTTAACTTCTCCAGGTTTTCCAGCGCCTCGGCGGCCTTGCCCTGTTTGAACAAGGCGAACGCGTAGGTGGTAGTCAGATAGGGATCGTCGGGATGGGCGGCGTGGTGTTCCGCGGCGATCAAACCCGCGCGGGCCAGGTTCGAATCGAGCAGGAGGCTGGTGTAGGCGAAATTATTGCGGGCGACCTGGTCGCGGGGCTCGATCTCGATGAGACGGGCGAAGAGCTTGTTCAGGTTGGCGGTGTTGCCCTGCCGGCGCTCCCAGGCGAGCAGCGCCTGCCGAACGGAGTAGTTGCCGGGAGTGAGCGAAAAAAGTTTCCAGACGACATCATAACGCTCGTGCAGCCATTTCCACTGCTCGGCCCGCTGGAGGAGCATGCGCGCGTTAAGGGGGCTTCGAACCGGGTCATTCCCGATCGCCACGATTGCGGCTTTCCAAGCTTCGGAAAATTCCGCCGAGCGGGCCTGCGTGCGGTAGGTGTACGCGAGGAGAGCCTGGCGGAGAAATTCGCGGTTCGGCCACGAACCGGTTTTCAGGTGGGCTTCCAAGGCCGGCCAGTTGCGGCGGGCGAGCAGTGCGTCCGCGACCACGAACTTCACCAACTCGTCCTTCTTGGTCTCGTCCGGGAGCGTGGCATACCAGGCGATCGCCTTGTCCTGCTGGCTCGTGCGCGAAAGAAACTCCATGACGCGGACGACCTCGGCCGGTTTGTCCGCCACTTCCGACTGGAGGCGGTCGAGGTTGAGCGTCAGAGCCGAGCCGCCGACCACGCCCGCGGCCTCGAGGAGCAACAAGCGCTCGTTCACCCCCAGGTCGGGCACCGCTTGCAGCCGGGTCATCAATTCGGAGGTTTCGACGCGAAGGTTCGCCTTGATGCTTTCGCGCAGCAGGAGGGTCAGCGCACGGACCCGGAGGGAGGAATCATCGGCGAGGCTGCGCACCCGGGCGCGCAGCGCGCGATCTTTGCGTTCGGGATCATCGGCGATTTCAAGTTCGGCGAGGTCGAGCTGGGCGGTGCGATCGGTCGGCTTGAGCTGGGTGAGGGCGACGAGGTGAAATTTCGCCGGGAGCGTGCGTCCCGAACGGAGGTAGGTCTGTGCCGCGAGGGCATGGAATTCCGGATCGTCACCCGCTTTTTTCGCAAGGGCCTCGATGCCTTCGGCGGCGTAGCGAACCGCGCCGTACTGCAGGGCGAGCCGCATCAGCTCGAGGTAGTTCTCCTTCGTCGGCTCCCGTCTGGCCAGATTCTGCTGATAAAAGAGGACATCTGAACTTTGGCGCTTTTTGGCCGAGGCGACGGCAATGCGCCAGGCCTCGATGTTTTCCTGCGACACTTGCAGCGTTTTGCGCGCGCTGAGGAGCGCATTGGTCGGGTCATCCTTGGCGAGAAAATCGCGCGCGACCTTGTTCATGCGGTCGATCCGCCACTCTCTCACCTTCGGCCAGGCATAACGGCGGGCGCCGACATAACCGCCGACCAGCAGAACTGCGGAAGCGACCAACGCGAATGTCCAAATTTTCCATTTCGCGTCGAAAAGTTTCATGGCGGGGTATTGCAGACTGAGGGGTTGGAGGGAGCTAGGTGCCGGGACCGGCACCGGGACGAATGACATTCTTCAGCACCCGGACCACGAGTTCGCGGGCATCCTCCTCTGACGACGCGCCGCGCAAGGCGATCCCGATCACGTGTTGTCCCAGATTCCGTTCGCCGCGCCGGACCGAATCGTAGCGTTCTTCCGACGTGACCTGGCGATAGCTGAAATGTTCTCCGGGCCGCAGCGGCCGGTCCTCGATGATGGCGTGAAACACGTAAACATCGCGTCCCCGTTCATCGAAAATATAGGTGGCAAACGGAACCTGGAGTTCGCCCAGCTTGCAGTCCCAGACCCCCATCTCCTTGACGAGGGTCAGACCGGTTGCCGGCATGCAGACCGTGGGATAGTGGGAGCTCGACAGGAATTTGGAAACGCGACCCGGATCCCAGTCCAGATAGTACATCTGAAAATGATAGCCGGCCTCTGCGATCCAATCGGCGGTGCCGCCCCGGTTGAACTTGAGCAGGGCGAGGGTGCGGTCCGGGAATTTTCCTTCGCGGTAATTCTGCGCCTCACGCGGGAACGCGACGTGCCACTGCTTGGGCGGAGGCAGCTGTTTCTCGTGATAGATATACCAGCCGTGGGTAACTGCCTCCGCGGAGGCCAGCCAGACGCACCCCGCCACGACAAACCAAATGGGAAATGCGACGCGCCACGGCTCCTTGCTTGCCGCGCTGTTGCTGTCATCGGCGCCTTTCGGGCGGATCCATTCCGAAATGCCCCACAACGTCGCGAGACAGATCAACATTCCCACCGTGCCGACCGTATCGTGCCACTTATCGGCGGTGCCTTGGCCGGTGAGATAAGTGAGCAGCAAGGTGCGAAGCAAATTCACGAGGAACGCGACGCCGAAGGAAGCCAACATCAACGCCGCCCGGCGGACGATCGACAGACGGTGAAACTCGCCGAGAAACAGCGACATCATGAAGGCGGTCTGGAGCGAGCGGATGCCGCTGCAGGCCTCTTCAACGTTCACCCGGTGATTCGCGATCTGGATGAGGTTGCCCTCCGCCAGCGCCGGTATGCCGCACATGGTCAGAATCTCAGCACAGATTGAGGCGTTGCCCCGCATGAGTTCCTGAATGAGGTACGTCTCCATCCACACCGGCCACGGCAGCGCGGTGAAACAAAACAGGATCGGGAATGCAAAATAGGCCGAATACCGCACGCCTCCAATCGCGGCCAATGCGACGAGCGACACGCCCGCGGTCAGGCCCGTCAAACCCCAGTTGATTTTCACCCAATCCGGGTTGGCCTCTTGAATCACCCGCGTCGGCAGGTACGCGATCAACAAAACAGCAGCTATTGCAATCGCCAGCGCGGGTTTAAGCGGTTCTCCGGGCAGAGGCCGGCGCCGCCAGCGCTCCCAAAAGAGAAACCCGGCCAGGAAAGGAACGGCCCAGCCGTACGAATAAACGGCATTAACGGTCCATTCGAGGCGCTGCTGGTTAAAAATGAGCAGCCAGAAAAGGGCCACCAAGATCACGGTAGGAAGCCATGCCGAAAGGCTAAGCGCACGCGCAGGTTTTTGCGTTTCAACGCCAGCAGTTATTCCGTTCACATTGTTCCTCCGTCCGAAAGCATTACTCGTGGATTAGCGGTCCACACGCAATCCAGCGAGTCTTGCGATATCAAGGAAATCCGCTCTCCCGGCGGATGCGAGGAACGCGTAAGGGACACCCCTACCCGCCTAGATCACCGGCCCCGCAACGCGGCTCCTCGAAGCAACGCCGGCCAGCATCGTTTCGAACTGCGGCAACACCCGCTCCCGGTCGAACTTTTGAACCCAACTGGTTCTTTCAGCCCATCTTTCGAGGCGACTTCGCTCGCGAGCGGCGCTTTGCAAGGCCCCCGCCAAACCCGCGGCATCCCCGGGTGGCACAATGCACCCAAATTCCCCTTCGCGGACCGCACAGGCCAACTCGCTGCCCTCATCGGCCACCGCCACCACCGGCAGGCCCGCGGCTAACACGGAAAGCAGCTTGCTGGGGAAAAAGAACTGACCGGTGCCAGCCGCCTGGGTGATCAAAGCGACATCGGCGGCGGCGAGCAGGCTTTCATAGTCGGCATCGCTCAACAGGGGCAAAAGCCGCACCCCGGCAAACCCACTGGCCTTTAGCGCGCGTTCGAGGTCGGCGCGCCCCGCCCCATCGCCGGCGACAATCAGCCGAACCGCCTCATTCCCGGCGCCCGGATCGGCCGCCAGCAACCGCGACGCTTCGCCCAGGATTTCCAGGCTTTGTTTTTTTCCGAGATTGCCCGCGTAGACCGCGAGCAAGGCGCCATCCTTCACTTCAAACTTTCGTCGCGCTTCGGCCCGCGTCGCAGGATCCCGCCTGATCGCGGATCCTTCCCGCAGCCAGTTCGGCAACATGATCCGGCGATCCTCGGGCACGCCTTTGTCGCGGAAAGCGCCGGTCATCCCGGCGGAGATTCCCGAGACCATGGCCGCCTTGGCGTACGCGAGCCGCTCCAACGCGTACAACCCGCGCACCAACCAGCCTCGTTTCAACATGCCCAGCCCAACCGCCGCGTCCGGCTGCAAATCCTGCACATGAAATACGAACCTGCTTCCTTTCACCGTGGTGACGATCCACGCGAACAAGCCAAGCGCGAGGGGCGGACTGACGACGAGGTACACGTCGGCTCGCGGGAGGCATAAAATCCGGAGGGTGGAAGCGACACAAAAACTCAGCTCGTGCGCAATGCGTCGCAGGGTCGTGACCACCGACGGCACATAACACCAGCAACGGAAGAGGCGAACCCCGGCAATGTGTTCGGCGCGGTGCAGTTTTCCCGCATCCTCCGGCCGTTTTTTCCAAACGGGGTAGTACGGGAAGGCCGTGACGGCCGACACCTCGTGTCCGCGTCCCGCCAGGTACTCGCAAAGCTCGCGATTGAAGGGGGCGATTCCGGTGGACTCGGGAGAGTAATTTATGCCCCAGAGAAGGATCTTCACCCGGCCGCCTCCCTCCCAACCGTGCGAAACCAAACTCTGGACACCTTTCGCCGAACCGCTACTGACCTATCGATCGCATTTTTCATCCGCCCCGAAACCATGCCATCCCCCTGTGTCGAGTTGCCGCCCGAAGCGGATGGAGTTGGACTCATCCGCGCAATTCTGCGCGGGTGACTGCGGCCCGCCAGCGAAAACTATTGCCTGTATCATGACCCATGACACCCGGAGCCTTCCGTCAGGCGCCCCCGCCTCGACCGCGCCCGGGCTGTCCACCGGGCCCACCGTGCTCAGCCGGAGTCCGTTCGAACGGTTGAACGGACCCGAGGCGAATGCGGCCCTTCAGGATGTCTACGAGCGCGCGCACCGCACCACCGGGGTTTTGCTAGTGGGACATGCGATTTTCGCGATCGCGGTGTTTTCCGCCAAAGGCCGGACGGGATTGGGAATCGCATGGGCTGCCGCGATCGCGGCGGGTTTCATCGCGGCCATCGTTTTTGCGCGGGCAAGCATGGCGAGCCGGCAGGCGGCGGCCTTTTCCCTCTTCGGTTTTGTCGCACTGCAGGCGTTCGGCCTGCCGGGCTCGCTGGTGGTGCAGGGGTTGTTTTTTGCGACGCTCGCAATGCTGGTTATTTATCAGGACCCTCATTGCCTCTGGCCGGCCGCCACCCTGACCCTCATCGGCTACCTGATCGTCAATCTCATGCCGGCAAACGCGGGTGGAGGAAATGCGGCGGCAACAGAATTGGCGGGCTCGGCGGGTGTCGCCGCCGCAGCGATGGCGATCTGCACCCTTTGCTCCCATAACATGAGGAAGGCCTCGCTTGGCTCATTGAGAAAACAAGCGGTGCTGACCTCGGAAAATGCGCGCATCACGGCGGAACTGGAGAAGACCAGGCAGGCTTCGCTGGAGACAGGCCAGCCGGATTTTTTCGGCGGATCCCGCTCCGGTTTGAGTCGGACGTTTGCCAGCCACGACCCGGCAACGTCCGCTTCGCGGGTAACAGAGGAACGCTACCGCATGATCATCGAAACCGCCTTCGATGCGATTGTGATCATCGATGCGGACACCGGCTTGATCGTGGATTTGAACCCCCGGGCGCTGGAGATGCTGGGCCGGGCGGCGGCTGAGGTGCTCGGCCACGAGCACGTCATTCTTTTTCCGCCCTCGAAAGCGCCGGTCTATCGCGCCCTTTTCCGCCGCGCGGCGAAAGGCGAACTGCGCACGCTGGAAATCGAGCTCGCCGATCGCAACGGCGCGATCATCCCCTCTGAAGTCGCTTTCAGCGTGAGCCGGCTGCCGCGGCAGCGTCTCGTACAGGGTGTCTTTCGCGACCTCACGGAACGAAAACGCTCCGAGGCCGAAAAATCCGCGATTACTTCGCGGCTGCAGGAAGCGCAGCGGCTCGAAAGCTTGAACGTGCTCGCCGGCGGCATCGCCCACGATTTTAACAACATCCTCATGTCGATCCTGGGATTCGCGACGATCGGTCGCGACCGCAGTGCGAACTCGCCAACCATCGCCAGTTATTTTGCGAAGATCGAAAGCTCGACGTTGCGGGCGGGCGAACTCTGCCGGCAGATGCTCGCCTTTGCCGGGCGGGCCCAGGTTTCGATTCACCAGGGCGATCTCAATGACGTGATCCGCAGTTTCGAGGAACCGCTGCGCAACAAGCTTCCGGGTCACATCCAACTCGAGATGAGCCTGTGGCCGGAACTGCCACCCGTCAGCTTCGACACCGCCCAGCTTGGACAAGTCGTCGTCAGCCTCGTGACGAACGCCACGGAGGCGATTGCGGACTCGCCCGGGCTGATTCAAATCAAAACCTTTGGTTCCTTTCCCGACGATCCCACCCGGGTGGACGGTTTCATCACCCCGGAAATACCGGGCGATTACTGTGCGGTGGTGGAGGTGACCGACACGGGTTGCGGCATCAACCCGGAACAAATGCGCCGCATCTTCGAACCCTTCTACAGCACAAAATTTATCGGCCGCGGACTCGGTCTTTCCGAAACGCTCGGAATGATTCGCTCGCACAAAGGTGCGATCCAGGTGCGAAGCAAACGGGGCGAAGGGGCCACGTTCCGCCTTTATTTTCCCGCCATCCCTACTCTTCACGTAATGGAAAGTACGCGGGCGGCCACCCCGCCCCCGAAACGCAGCCCGGCCGACAAACCGGAGCTGGCACTGGTGATGGACGACGAGGAAACGATTCGTGATCTCGTCGGCTCAATGCTCGAGGAGGCAGGTTTCGGGGTGCGCTACGCAAAAAACGGGACGGAAGGCTTGGAGTTGTTCACCGAGCTCGCGCAACAAGTCAGCCTCGTCATGCTCGACCTCGCGATGCCCGGCGTGCCCAGCCACTACGTCTTGGAAAAAATCCGTGCCGCGCGGAAGAACGAAGTCCGGGTTTTCATCATGAGCGGCTACAGCGAGGGCGACGCCCTCGAACGCTGCGGAAATCACCGCCCTGACGGCTTTCTGGCAAAACCCTTCTCCGCGACCCATCTAAAAACCGCGCTGGGGATCTGATCGCGCGTTTCCGCGGAAACGCACTTCACCCGGTGGAAGTGCGTTTGCTCTCTTCGACCCACCGAACGCAGAACTGCACCAGCAGGGTCGCGCTCGCCAAATTCAGCTTCGATTTAATATGGGCGCGGTGCGTCTCGACGGTTTTCACGCTGACGTGCAATCGTTGGGCAATCTCACGCGTGGCGAGCCCTGCACCAATCAGATTCGCCACCTCAAGCTCACGATCGCTCAACGCCGACACGGGAGAATCGCTCTCCTCCTCCTGGCCTTTGACGATCCGGTTCAACATCTGACTCGCGACCTTTTCGCTGACATACATCTGCCCTTTGCGAATCTTGCGGATCGCCTCGATCACCTTGCTGGCGATGTCTTGTTTCATGACGTAGGCCTTCGCCCCCGCCTTCAACACCCGCAAGGCATAGACCGACTCGTCGTGCATCGACAACACGGCGACCACGATCTTCGGATCGAAAGCTTTGATGTTTTTGATCAGCTCGATGCCACTGTTTCCTTTCAGGGATATGTCCACGATGACGATATCCGGACGCAGTTTCGCCACCTCGCTGGTCGCGGTCGCGCAATCTTCGGCTTCCCCGCAAACTTCGAGATCGGGTTCCGCATTGATCATCGCGGCCAAGCCCCTCCGGACGAGCGGATGGTCATCGGTGATATAAATACGCGTTTTCATGCGCTGACCTTCTGAACCCTTTTTGCGGCCCCAACACAATCATAGGTTATGCTTACTACGCTGCCTTTGTTGGGCTGGGAGGAAATGGTGCATCGACCGCCAATGGCAGCCGCCCGGTAACTCATGATATGCAACCCAATCCCCTGTTTTCGGGATGCTTCGGCCGGTATGCCACTGCCGTTATCGCGGATGGACAAATTCATCTTATTTCGTTGGCGGGTAAGCTCGACCTCGATCTCCGTGGCTCTTCCATGCTTGAACGCATTGCCGATCGCCTCCTGTGCGATGCGGTAAACATGCAGGATTTGCTCCGGCTTTTGCGACGGGAGACTTCGAGCAACGGAAACATGGACTTTGATGTTAAAGTTTCTCTGCGCCTGAGAAGCAAGTTCACGAAGTGCCCTCGGCAGTCCCATGTTTATTAATCTCATTGGCACCAGACTGTGAGCCAGGGACCGGGTCCGCTCCATGCCTGCACTTAATTGCGACGCCAGATCGTCAAATGTCGGAGCCATCTCGGGCATCGCGGTCTTTGCCTTCTTACCGATGGCCTCAAGCATGCAGGACAGCCCCACCAGCAGCTGGCAGACGTCATCATGCAGTTCCTGCCCGATCGCGGTTTTCTCCCTCTCGCAAATCCGAAGGCATTCCGCCTCCAGCAGTTTTTGTTCATCCAGCACCTGGACGAATCCACTGACCCCGCCGGCGAAATCGCGCCGGTCTCCCCGACTGACGCCGTCAATCCAGTGACGCACCCACACGATGCCGCGCCGTTCCGTCACCATTCGATAGTCGAAAGGGACTACCGGGGAACCCTTCAAAGCCTCGTCGATCTGCTCGCGGACGTTTGCCACGTCCGAGGGATAGATGCCCTGAAACCAATCCGTCTGCCCAACCTCAAATTCGGCGAGTTCTTCAGGCACCGGCGATTCGAACTGACCTCGCCATGGATTTGAGCTCGCGCTCCAAAAACACGCCTTCAGCCGAAGCATCGATTCGACGTGCTTCGTTGAATCGTGTTCGAAGGTGAGGTCAGAGTAGGAGTTCACACCGCCCCCTCCACCCGTTTTTGTTCGGCTACACAACCCACCGGCACCTGTATTTGCCTTCCACATCGGAATCGCGTCGACGTAGCGGCACGGTGGATGGGTCTTTTTGCCGGCATAGTGTTATACCTGATGGCAGAATTGAGCCGGATAACGCAAGCTATCCCACAATAAAGTTGAGGTTCTGGTGGAAGAAGCCATGAGTATCCCCGTGCTGAATTCGTCAGGTTCCCGCCCATCAAATCTACCTCGGCGCCGGGCCTACGCACTTTACACGATGGCTAAATCAGAGAAGATTTCGCCACACGTTAGAGCCTAATTGCTTTTCGAAGTTACTAACACGGAAATGAACTCCAAGCAGACTCCACCCGCTCAAACCGTAGCCCCCGCTCGCAAAACGAGTTCCAGCCGGCACGGTTTCCCGGTGGAGGCCACGGATAAAAAAAAGACCGTGCTGGTTGTCGATGACGAGCCCGATATCGTCGAATACCTCACGTTCGTGCTCG
Source organism: Opitutaceae bacterium (assembly GCA_036261745.1). Taxonomy (GTDB): domain Bacteria; phylum Verrucomicrobiota; class Verrucomicrobiia; order Opitutales; family Opitutaceae; genus DATAKE01. The sequence goes on along the minus strand of DATAKE010000058.1, from coordinate 82,525 downwards.
CGAAATTCGGATACAATACCCTCACGGCCAATAGTGCTGCCGAAGCCTTGAAAGTGGTGAATCGTGCCGGTCAACCGGCGCCCTTTCTCGCCATCGTGGACATCGTTCTGGGCGACGACAACGGGGTGAATCTCGCGAAGAAACTTGTGAGCAAGGCTCCGAAGCTGAACGTCCTTCTTATTTCGGGCTACGCGGACACGGTCGTGATAACCGATCCGTTGCCCAACGGGAAAAAAGCCGGCTTCCTCCCCAAAGTTTTCACGAGTGAGGAACTGCGTCGCGCGATCGATCAGCTGCTCGCGACCTGAACTTTCCGGATTGGCGTCGGGAAGTTTCGCCGGGGGCACCACGTGAGCGACTCGCGAGTCGGCTCGTCTTGAGCCGACAATTCTCCCGACTCGCCAACCTCTGGCGCGCTTGGCACAACGGCACAGTCGCGGGCCTATAGCTCAACGGTTAGAGCAGAGGACTCATAATCCTTTGGTTCTGGGTTCGAATCCCAGTGGGCCCACCACCGATTTTCGGGGTGATCTCCGTTCCGCTCACAAGGGAGGCGGAACGAAATTAAATGGGATCTGCACTTTCGCTTCGGCTGGTTCTCCCGCGCGTTTCGGTGCCTTGAAAATCCACTGCCCCACCGCCGTCGCGGCAGCCCAGCCAAACTCCTCGTGCGTGGCCGATACAATCCGGGGCAGCCGCGCACGGCCGTCGCGATCGATCACGAATTCGATCGTGGTGTTCCCGCTCGGACGTTCCCCCGCCGCGAGCGCCGCCGGATAACCGGGCGCAACGCGATAGACCGGGGAAATTTTTTCATCGAGTCCGCCGCCACGAATCGGACCGGCACGCACGAGGCGAACGAGCCGGACCACCGGATCACCGCTCGCGTCCTGAAGCTCCATCGGAACGGGCTTAAACTCCGCTTTTTTCACGAGGGTCACGGGCACGGTGCGCCCCTCGCTCAATGCGGGACTGAAAAGCCATTGTTCAATCGCCGCGGCCAGCGCCCGTCCAAAATCCGGATGCGTTGCGTCGCGCACTTTCACGTCGGTCACTTTTCCCGTGGGCTGAACCGTAAACTCGACACTCGCGTTTCCTCCTTTGCCTTCGACGAGCAACGCATACGGCCACATCGCATCCACGGCGCTCTCCAGGAGCGGCAGATTCTGGGGCGCGCTTCCATCCGGCGCCGTGATGGCGTTGGCCGCAAGCACCTCGGCGCGGGTACTCGCCAGGGAATCGAAGGCCACCGCCCCCCGCAGTTCCGAAGCGGTTGGGAGATCCCCCTGCATGGCCGGAGTGAACTCCCAATGCGCAATCGCATCGAACGCCGGCAAAACAAAATCGGCATGGCTCGCTCCCAGGATGCGAAGGTCGGTCGCGCGTCCGTCCGGTTGGACAACGCACGCGAAAGCGACGCGTCCGGAAAGCCGGCGCTCGGTCAGCGCTTCGGGATATCCTCCCGGCGGCGCATTTTTGGCCGCGGCCGCCGTGCGTCTCACCGGTTGCGGAAGGGATTCGCCGGGCAATGAGCCGCCTTCCTTCCAGCTTTTGGCTCCTTTTGCCGGATCGAAAATTAGGGGCGCATCCATGCAGATCGCCACGGGCTTCGCATTTTCCGTCGCGGGCGAAAATTTCCAGGTTTTCACCGCGGCGAGTGCCGCATCGGCCAGGCGGTGATCGGGTGCACTGAGCACGCGGCCGGAGGTTACGTTTCCCGTCTCGTCGACGATGATGCGCACCACCACCCGTCCCCCCACTTTCGATCTTAGCGCATCCGCGGGATAAACCGGCGGCGTCCACTCGCGCACAAACGCCGGACCGTCGGCGAGGGCGCTGTTATCCGGGTGTCGTGACGGAGCGGAATCCACCGCCCGAAGCGCAATCATCGGCGCGAGAAAAAGCGCCAGCCCAACAAAAAGCTTTTTCATGGGGAAGCGCGGAGCCTTGCGACTCCGAGCCACGAATCAAGCCCACGCCGGTCGAAAACCTTTTAACCGCGGCCACCCCGCAAGAGCACCAAGTGGTCAACCCCGCTTTGCTCGAACTCCCGCCAATAACGGTCCTCGAACGCATCGAGCCGCGCCGCTTCCTCCGCCGTCAGCTCGGGGCTGAGTTTGGTTGGTCCCAATTCCGATTGCAGGTCGCGTTCCGCGAGGCGGCCGACGAGCTCGGACCAGAAAGTATCCTCCACAAATTGATCGAGCTTTTCCTGGGCGGGACCGGTGGTGAGTTTTTCGCCGGGATATGACTCGCCGTTCACATCGGTCTCCACGAGGTCGGCGCACCCGAGCGGTTCCGCGAGGCCCCATACCTTCTGCGCGAGATCGCGATAACGCTCGGGCATGGTCGCGGGATCATCGGGGCGGGCGCCGGTCACCCACAGGCCGAGATGAGCGAGCTCGAGGAGACGCGCGTATTCTTTCGGTGTGAAACTCACTTTCATGGCGCCAAGAGGCAGCAGCGGGAATCGCGCGGCAAGACGGGAGTGCAACGAAAGCGCCGTCAGTCGCGGTCGTGGTTTTACCCACGGAGCAAACCGAGCTTGCAGATGAATTCGCTAAAACCATTGCTACGCACCATGGCGGTTGGCGTTCCCCCGTGTTCCACTTCGGGTCGGCTGCGAGTCGCGGCGCGGCTTCACGCTGCCGCTCAAATTGGGTTGTGGTTGATCGCCGCGACCATCGTTGCCGTCGTGCCATGGTTTTTTGGCGGAGGCGGTCCGGAGGGATATCACGCGATTTCGTGGGGCGGACGCTTGTGTCTCGTCCCGCTCGCGCTGTGGGGAACGGCTGCGGTGTTGCGACGCGAGCAACCGGGGGCGGAATTCTGGGTGCCGGTGATTTGTTGGGCGCTGCTTTCCGTTCAAGTGATTGCGAGCCTCAACAATCCCAGTCACGTGAGCCAGGCCCCTTGGGAGGGCAGCAGTTTCGATCGCATCCCGCATCAGGAGGGCCGGCCGAGCAGCGCTTTTCCCGGCGCCACCCTGACTGACGGAAATCTCTGGCTCGCGTTCGGCCTGCTCGCGCTGACCGCGCAATGCACCGGCTTCACGCGCAAACAACTTCGCGCGCTGCTCTGGCTGCTTGTTTCCAACGCCACGATTCTGGCGCTGGTCGGGATTCCGTTTAAATTTTCCGGCGTCAAAGCAATGCTCGGAAAATGGGAAATGCCGGAGTGGTATTTCTATTCGACGTTTCTCTATCACAACCACTGGTGCGCCTACGCGCTGCTCGCCGCCGCCGCCGCCACCGGCCTGTTCGTTTCCTCGCCGCGAGCGGTGGAGCGCGGCGCAGTCATGTTGATGGGAATTGTAATCGCGGCGTCGGCTCCGCTTTCGACCTCCCGTCTGGGCACCCTGGCGATGCTCGCCTTTGGTCTGTTCGTCGTCGCGGTATTAATGCGGGAACGCCTGGCCCTGCGCCAAAGCCATTTTCGCGTGTCCCGATCACTGGTCATTGCCGCGGTGGTCGGGATCATCGCCGTGGCGGGCACGGTGTTTTATTTCTACAAAGTCCGCGGCCAGCCCGGCGGTCATCGCACGTGGGTGGGCATTCTGACCAACAATCCTTTCGGCCTCCGGCAAACTTTTGTGGAGGACACGATTCCCATGCTGAAGGACAAGCCGTGGTTCGGCTGGGGCCTTGGCGGCTATGGGGCCGCCTTCCGGTCTTATCAACGCCCGGAAACCATCATCGTTCACAACGAGGGTCGCATCACCTTGTACGATCACATTCACAACGACTGGGTCGAACGGCTGGCGGAACTCGGGCTCGTGGGGTTCAGCTTGTTTTTGATCCCGGGCGTTTTGTGGTTCAGGTCAATTCGCCGACGCCCGCCGCTTCCGCCCATGGAGCGGTGGTTGTTTGTGGGTTGTATGACCGTGCTGATTTTCGCGGTGGGAGACATGGCTTTCGTCAATCCCGTGGTCGCCGCTTCGTTCGGCCTTTTCTTCGGCCTCGCAACAGCCGGAAGGGAAAGGGCTACGTATTAATCAGCTATTCCCTGACCCGGCCAATCTTGCAGCTCGATGGCGAATCTTGTGCAGTCGTCCATCGATGAGCACCAAATTCCGGCTTCTTTCTTTGGCAGTTTTCACCTTGGCGGTCACTAGCATCAGCCAAGCTTGCTGGTACAACCACCCCGTCGTCACGAGCGGTTCCGTGGTCGTCGGCTGGAAAAGCAAATATTCCGATACGCCGACTGCCTACGAAAAAGGTGGCGCAGTTCCCTACGTGAACATCGTCGCGATCAAGCAATACGGGACGGATTTGCCCGGCACGGGCGTCTTCGGCGGAAGTTTCAAAGTCTATTACGCCAATGGAACTTCGGTGCGTGGCTACATCAACGTGAAGGTCGTGAACGGCGTGGCTACCCAAGTCACCTTCACCACGTCGGCGCTCTACGTCGTCTTCGCCTGATCGCTCTCCCAAGGTTCATTTGAATCTCCCGCCAACCTCTCCGGAGGTTGGCTTTTTTTTTGGGAATCGCGCGCAGCGGCCGTAAAAGGAAGTCTGCGTACCGTGGGCGAGATCTCACCGTCCCGCGCCTACTAAACGGGCTTTCCATTCACCTACTCAAATCGCATTTCCGTTCTGCGGAACCGATGGAAGACAGGTAATTCGTAAAGCAGTTCGTCACTATTTTCGGACTGAAAAACGACTGCACGTAGGGCATCGGTGAAAAACCCATTGTTCTCGGAGATGCGAACGCGGATCGACCGCGGCGCGGGAGCTCCACAATGTGGCGGCCGTTGATGTCACTTCGCTCCATCTCCTCTCTGCTCATCCTGAGCGCTGTCGCGGTGACACCTTGGATCGGGGGCGCAAACACCACACTGTGGGTAAAAGGCTGGTGGCTGGCGGCGCCACTCGCGCTGGCGTTTTTTCTTCTGTGCGTCCAACGCGCGCGCGAAGGAAAATTTCCCGTGCTTCCGTGGCCCGCGGGCGAGGCGGTTTTTTTCCTGCTCGGATGCCTCGCCTGGTGGATGACAAAACCGGAGCCCGCCTTCCCCACCGCGTTCAGCGAGGAACACTGGCATTTTCTGGAAACCACCTTCCCGTTCATGATTTTCCAGTGGCCGCGATTCGCGCGTCTCGCGTTTCTCGCCGGCGTGCTGCTCGGATTTCTCGCGGTGCTCGATTTGGGAGCTTCGCCGGAATTTCGCCGGCGGCTTCGCCTCACGATTGGACTGAGCGGTCTGGCGCTCGCGCTCTACGCGCTGGGGATGCGGTGGCTCGGCTGGCCGATTCTTCCATGGATCAACCAGGCGGCCGACACTGAGAGGTTTAACGTCGGCTTTTTCCATCACAGCGGCCCGGGCGCCTGCCTGAACCTCGCGTGGCCGCTGCTGGTGTTCGGCAGCCTGCACACGGAAGCCCCCCGTTTCCCCGTCGTGAGAAACGTCGCGATCGTTCTCGTCGCCGCCGCCGCCCTCACCCTGTGGCACTCGCTGGCCGCTCCGCTCATCGCCGCGGCGCTTTTGTTAACGGGTGTTTTTTTGCATGCCCGGGTGGCCGCCGCCAAAAAAACTTCTCCTCTCCTCATTCGCAGTCTCATCGCGGCCGCATTCCTCGCGATCGGGATGTGGCAATGGCAAAGCTTGCAGCCCTTGAGAGTCCAGCCCGACGGCTGGATCAGTGCGGCCCAAACCGAGCGCGACGCGCCGGCGCGCGACGCGGCGATCAGGACCGCCGCACTGAAACGCGGCGACCGGCTCGTCGCCTCCACCACTCCCCCGCGACCCGCGGCATGGCTCGCCGCCGCGCGCATGGCTTCAGACTATCCGTTGATCGGCCTCGGCCCGGGCTCCTGGGTAAAACGCGTCGTGCTCTATTCAAACGACACGATCGTAAACACGTTCTACCAGCACCGGCAGTTCGCTCATCACGATTTACTGCAGACCGCCGCGGAATGGGGCGGTCTCGGCGCGCTCGCGTGGCTCTCGATCTGGCTCGGCGCCTTGTGGCGCGCCACCGGACGCCGCGTACGCTCAACGCTGGAAGATCCGGGACTCGTGCTCGCGCTCGTCGGTCTGGCCGTGCACAGCACCGTCCATTCGCCGCTCCAAAATCCCGCGTTGCTGCTCTGGACCGTTGTGCTGCTGGGACTGGCGTGGAGCACGCCGCGCACCGCCGGTTCTGACTGAACTATTCCGACAGCTCGATCACCGGGCGGCAAAACGCGCCGGAGCAACCGGTCCAATTGAGCGGCAGCGCCCAAAACTTGAGCGGAGGCGGAAGCGAAAAAACTTCCGGCGGAAACCGGAGTTCTTCGACGACCCAGATTCCCGCTCCCAACAGAATGGTGTGGGTTTCGGCATTGAGCGGCCCGCTGCCGCCAATCGAATAGTGATCGATGCCCACGCCTCGCACCCCGCGCTCCACCAGCCATCGCGCGCCCGCCGGATCGATGAACGGCGAACGGTAAAGCCACTCGTCGCTCTTCGCCCGCCGGTCGCCCCAGCCGGTGGCGATCAAAACAATTTCCCCCTTCACCAAGCCATTCAACTGCGACGCCAAAAGATCGGGACCGATCGGCGCGTTCGGCGCGAGCGTCCGCAGGTCAGCGATCCGCGCCGGGCCCACGAAGGTCTGCAGCGGCAGATCCGTGATGCTTTTTCCGCCGGCGATTTTGTGCAGGGGAGCATCGAGATGACTTCCCGTATGCGTCGCCATCGCGATCTCTTCCATGCGCCAGCCGCCGGTCGGGTGATCCGCGGTTCGACGAAACGAAACCGGCGGATGCACCGGGCAATTGGGGGCGTTGTCGAACAGCGGCTGCGAGAGATCGAGGAGTCGCATGCCGGTTGAGCGTCCCGACCCCGGGACAGGTCGCAACCGCGAATCGCAGCAACACCGCCCACCTCGGCCGCACACAATGGCAATTTGAACTCTCCCGCGCGGGAAGCGTTGCAACCTGCACAGCCTTCGCGGGACGCAGCCCTTATCACCCCGCCGCAGGAAATTTTTTAAACACTTTAAACCAGCGCGCTTCCGAAATTTGAAGCAGGACGGGAGCCTCGCGGAACAGCCCGAGCTAAAAACCCCATGATTATCATTCATTCCTCCAATCTTCACTCAGTTCTCCCTTAACACCCTCCTCCCATGTCACGTCTCGTTGTTTTCGCCTCCGCCTTCTCCCGGTTGCACGCCGATCTCATGATCGTGCGGCTCAAACGCGCGGGAATTTCCACCGCGCATCTCTCCGTCATTCATCCGGTCCACTGCTGCCCCAACAGCACGCTCTGCTGGCTGGGCGGTTCGACGCGGCTGCGCGTGTCGTCGGGCGAAAATATCGCCGCTTCCGGTTTTCTCTCCGAGTCGCTGCAAACACCCGCCAACGTCGCGACCTCGGACGCCACTTTCACCGGCAAGCTCGAGCAACTCGGCCTCGCCCATGAGCAGGGTTTGATCCTCGAGGAAACCATGCTCGAAAACCGCGTCGCGATCGCGATCGAAGTCATGGAAAAATCGGAGCTCGCGACCATCCTTCAAGTCCTGCAACGCGCCGGCGGGGAAAAAATCTTCACCTGCCGGATCGATCCCTCCGACGCGCCGCGCGAAAACCGCGTGCAGCGTCCCGCGACCCGGATCGCTCTTTCTGTCGCCGCTTAATTCCTGCTCTGCGCCGCGGCGCTGCCGGCCTAGGGCAGGGTTTTCTCGGGCGGCGTACCGGGTGCGGGGCGCGGAGGCGGTGTTGCGTTCGCGTCTGACACCGGAGTGGTACGAACGACGGCTGGACGCGATGGACTCGGGGACGAGAACCGCAGAGGCACCTGCACTCGCGTCACCACGGGTTTTCCACCCGACAACGGCGGGGTGAACAACCAGGTACCCACCGCCTGCACGGCGGCGTAGCCAAAAGCGGGATCGGAAGCCGACACGATGCGCGGGAGCCGCGCGCGCCCTTCCTTGTCGATGAGGAATTCGATGACCGCCTCCCCCTTTGTGATGTCGGCGGGCACACTGGTCGGAAAGATCGGCGAACGGCGCGAAAGTGGCGACGGCTGCGCATCGAGCTTGGGTCCGGCGACGATTCGTTCCGGATGTTTTTTCTCCAAGGTCATCAGGCTGTCATCGTCATCCATTCCCAACAGGACGTGGTTGAACTCGTGTTCGAAGCGAAGGAGGTGATACACCGGTTTTCCGTCCCGATACGCAGGATCAAAACGGAATCCCTCAACAGCGGCCGTGAGCGCGAGCCCGAACTCGGGCCGGTCGGCCGAGATGGTCGTCACCTTGCTGATGCGTCCCTGCGGATTGATCAGCATCGCGACCGCCGCCTTGCCCTTCAGTCCCGCCTCCCGCGCTTCGAGTGGATAAACCGGCAGGAACACGCCGCGCGCTTTCGGGGGCGTGTCGTAGCGGAGGTCGGGTGGCAGTTTCGATTGGTCCGTTTTCTGGTCGAACTGCAGGATGCCGCTTTCACCCGCCCGGTTGAGCGAGAAAATAATCGGCACTTTCATCTTTGTCTTCACCGGTTTGCCATCGTTGGTGCCGGGTTGAAATTTCCAGGCGAGCAATGCCTTTAATGCGGGCAGGTCGAACGCCGGGTTGTCCGATTCGTTGATGATCGGGTTGATCACGTTTCCGGCCTCGTCCACTTCGAATTCGATGAGCACCTGGCCGGTCAGACCGTACCGCCGCATGGTCGTGGGATAAACCGGATCCTGCCGGCTGATCGGCCGGGGCGGAAACGCCTTCACCACGCTTGCGGTGATCGGCGACTGGCAGAGCACCGGGACAACAATCTCCGACTCCACCGGCTGGCCGTCTTTGCGCGCCGGGGCGAACCGCCACGATTTCGCCGCCGCCGTGATGGCATCCGCCACCTTTGGTTTCAGGTCACCCTCGGGCTGTATCCGGGTCACAACGCCGGCGGAATCCAGGAAAAATCTCGTCCGCACAATCGGCGGCTGTCCAGGCTGCCCGGGGCGCTCGGACGTGAAAACCGGCGTGACCGCAAGGAGCCGTGGAGTCGCATCAGCGCCTTTTGCCCCCGCGGATTTCGGGTTGAAAATGATTCCCAGCCACACCCGCGAGTCGATCGGCTCGCCCTTGTTTTTTGCGGCCGACATTCCCCAGTCCCGGAAAGCCTCCTGCACTTCGCGCTTACACGGCTCATGCGTCCCGGCCGCGTTAATCGTCAAACTCTTCCCGGTGGAGTCGATCGTGCGATGGATGATCACGTAGCCGAGCTCGCTCGTTTTCTTGAGTTCCTCGGGATACTCGGGCCGCAGCCGTCCCTTGGTTTTCGGCATCTCATCCGGAGCCGGGTCCGGCAAAGCCCAGATCGGATCACCGACAATGACATCCTGCGCGACGAGGGGGAAAACCGGCAGAGCGCCCAGCGCCACCGCAAACAAACCAAGGAAACGAATTTTCATGGGGTCCATGGGATGTGTTCACCGAAGGCCGCGTTGGCAACCGGGAAGCGGACCCGGCTAAGGGTAGTGTCCTGGTTGAATTTTTCATCGCGAGTCCCGCTCTGCGGGACTCCTCGCAATGACAAATGAGGACACCACCCGGCTAAGCGTGGAATTGACCGCGGCGCGGGGTCCGGGCATTTCTGGCGGGCTATGTCCGACGCCCCCTCTTCCGCCACGCCTTCGCCGGCTCCCGTTTCCATGGACAACCTGGTCGCGCTCGCGAAGCGCCGCGGGTTCGTGTTTCCCTCCTCGGAAATCTACGGCGGATTCAACGGCTTCTTCGATTACGGCCCGCTCGGCTCGGAACTGAAAAAGAATATCCGCGATTGCTGGTGGGACGACATGGTCCGCCGCCGCGACGATGTCGTGGGCATCGAGACCTCGATCATCATGCACCCGAAAGTCTGGGAAGCCTCCGGCCACGTCGCCGGCTTCACCGACCCGCTCGTCGACTGCAAGGTGAGCAAACAGCGCTACCGCGCTGACCAGTTGTTTTTCGCCGCCATCGTCGTCGACGGCAAAACGGTCGGCTACGTCAGCGCCCTCGAAAGCGACAACACCGCCGGCGAACTGCAGACCGCCGCGGAAGCGTTCAAGCGCAAGAAAGCCATCCAGGGCACGCTCGCACCCGTCACCGCCAAGGACATGACCGAGGCGCAGCCCGACGAGATCGAAAAAATCCCCTCTCCCGCCACCGGCGAGCCGGGCAGCCTCACGCCGCCGCGCTCGTTCAACATGATGTTCCAGACGAATGTCGGAGCGATGACCGACGGCAGCAGCGTCGCCTACCTCCGCCCGGAAACCGCGCAGGGCATGTTCGTCGATTTCAAAAACGTCGTGGACACCGGCCGCGTGAAACTGCCGTTCGGCATCGCGCAAATCGGCAAATCGTTCCGCAACGAAATCACGCCGCGCAACTTCATCTTCCGCTCCCGCGAGTTCGAGCAGATGGAGATGGAATACTTCATCCACGAGGACGCCGACTGGGCCAAATGCCACGAGGAATGGATCGCCTGGTGCGAAGCCTGGCTGAAAAGCATCGGCCTGCCCGAGAGTCATCTTTCGCGTTACACGCACCCGAAGGAGAAACTCGCGTTCTACTCCCGCGGCACGGTGGACATCATGTTCAAATACCCGTTCGGCGTGCAGGAGCTCTGGGGCATCGCCGCGCGCGGCAGCTACGATCTCACCCAGCACGCCAGCGCGTCCGGCAAGCCGCAGGAAATTTTCGACGAGGCGTCGAAGAAGAAATTTGTCCCGCACGTCATCGAACCCGCCGTTGGCGTCGATCGCATTTTCCTCGCGGTGCTTTGCGCCGCCTATGCCGAGGAGGATGTGAAGGACGAAAAGGGCGCCGTCGAGAAGCGCACCGTGCTCCGCCTCTCGCCGCGCATCGCCCCGGTCAAGGTCGCCGTCCTCCCGCTGTTGAAAAACAAGGAGCAGCTCGTCGGCCGCGCGCAGGCGCTCTACAAAAAACTCCAGCGCCGCTACGCCGTCTTCTACGACGAAGCCGGCGCGATCGGCCGCCGCTACCGTCGTCAGGACGAGATCGGCACGCCGTGGTGCGTGACGATCGACTTCGACACGATCGAGAAGCCCGGCGACACGTTCACCCTGCGTGAGCGCGATTCGATGCAGCAGAAACGCATCACCGAGGCCGAACTTTTCGCCCTGCTCGAGGAGCAGGTTTATTAATTCGGGAACCTGAGGCGCATCCCGCGCCTCTCTCAGCGGGCGGGTCGCCCGCCTTCCTCAACCTCCGACGTTCCCCCATCATGGCCGCCAAGCCTCGCCCACCGGTCATGCGCAGCGTCAAGACGCCCGAAGCGCTTGCCGTGCTGCGCACGTGGGTCGGCAATCTCCCCGCCCGCACCCGCGAGCGCGCGCAGACGTGTGTGGCGAACCATCAGATCGAGCGCGTCTGGGCCGCGGCCGATCATTTCGTCGAGGCGGTGGTGAAGGACGACGAAACTTACAACGTCACGCTCTTCTTCACCCGCGGCCAGTGGAGCTCCAAGTGCAACTGCGACGCCAAGGTGAACTGCAAGCACGCCTGCGCCGCCGCGATGAAATGGCTCGCCGATGTCGAGGCCGGCGTAACCGACGGCGCCGATCCCGCCGGGAGCACACCCGCCCCGCCGCCGGCTCCGCGCGTGCCCCTGCTTTCCCGGCTGCCGCCCGCGCCGAAAAAACTTTCCTTCCGCGAACAATGGGAACCCGCCCTCGCCGAAAAACTCGGGCGTCCGCTCTCGTTGATGGACGCCCACCATCTCGAAAGTCTCTCGGCGCTCTTCACCGAATTCACCCAGTTGCACGGCGTGCTCCAGCCGGGCGCGCTGCTCCGCCACGGTTTCGAATACACTCCTCCTCCCGGCGTGCCCCTCTACACCCCCGCCTTCGCCGGCTGGTGGGATGTCTCCAACGCCCCCGCGGATCCCTGGGCGCTGTGGCAATATCTCGCCTACGACTACGAGCGCTCGGGCCGCGCGATCCCGGAGGTTTTCCGTCCGATGACCGACACGCGCGCCGTGCACGCGACGATGCACGACCGCCTCGTGCAGAAGGAACTCGCGACCTGGCGGCGCGCGCTCGCCGCCTCCGACGAGCCCGCGGAAACACCGCGCATCAGCGCCGGCGCGGGGATCACGGGACTGCGCGCCCGCGTCGGATCCGCCGGCGGACTGCTCATCGAAGTGCGCTCGGGCGACGACAAGCCCTGGAAGGCCCCGTCACAAAAATGGTTCGACACCCTGCGCGAGGCACGGCCCGCCGATTTCGAAAAACTGCCCCGCGCCGATGCCGCGCTCGGTGTCGCGCTGGCCGCGGAGTGTCACCCGGGAATCCAGGCGTTCTGGCCGAAACAACCCCTCCCCTCGGAGGTCACCGAGAATTTGTTTCGCACCGCCGCCGCGCGCGACGCGATCGTGCTGCCCGAGGGACAACCTTTCGCGATCGAGCCCCAGCCACTCGTGCCCCAGGCCACGCCGTCCGCCACGGTGCGCGACCGGCTCGATTTTATTCTCGTCGCGCCCGACGGCCGCGACGCCTCGAGCGCCCACCTCATCACGCTGCGCCCCGAGACATTTTATCTTTTTGACGGACTCGTCTGGCGCGGACCGCCTCCCGCACCGGCCACCCAGCTTCCGGCCGCCGCCCTCGGCGACGTGCGCATCATGTCGCGCCTGCGCGCCGCCGGGCTCCGGCTCTCCTCCTCGCTCGAGGCGAAGGTCCGGCGCGTGACCCTGCGCCCGCTTTTGAAGTGCTGGTTCAACGAGCCTAAATCCGAATCGGATCCCGTGCACTTTCACGCGCAGCTGCTCGCCCGCAGCGACGATCCGGCTTGCGAACAACAGTGGACCGGCGGTGGCGGCGGCTGGCAGTGGTCCAAGGGCAGCGGGGCTCCTCCGCGCGGCGCCGACGATCCCCTGTTCGAATTCGACCTCACGGCGGCGCAGCTGGTGAGCGAACGGTTCGCGGATTTCCGGCTCGGCTGGGACAGCTGGGCCGATGCCTGGACGCGTTACGTCACGAAAAATTTCCCGGAGGAATTTCTCGCGTGGCATGCCACGCTTCCCCCCGGCCTCGCGATCGAAACCTCGCCGCAGGTCGCGGATTTGTTCGGCGCGCCGCTTCGGGCCCGCGTGGAATATTCCGCCGCGCCGGCCGACAGTTCGCATCGCGACTGGTTCGATCTCACCGTGGCGCTGCGCGTCGAGGACACGCAGCTCACGCCCGACGAAGTCGCCCTGTTGCTCAAAGCGCGCGGCAAATGGGTCCGCCTGCCGCAACACGGCTGGCGCCGCCTCGAACTGGCCAAGGATGTGAACGGCGATCCCGCCGACGCCGCGCTCGACCGGCTCGGGTTGCACGCCGAGGACGTGCTCGCGGGGGGACGCCCCACCGTGCACCGGCTGCACGCGTTGCAACTCGCCGCGGAGGCGAATGCGTTTGCCGCGCGGGACGCCAACCTCGCCGCGCAGCTGCAGGAACGCGCCGCCACGCTCACGGCGCTGCCGCCCCCTCCGCTGCCCGCCGGGCTGCGCGCCACGCTCCGGCCCTATCAACACGAGGGGTTTCAGTTTCTCGCGCATCTTTCCGCGCTCGGTTTCGGCGGCGTGCTCGCCGACGACATGGGCCTGGGCAAAACGGTGCAGGCGCTCGCGTGGCTGCTGCATCTCGCGGACACCGCGGCGGCCGATCCCGCCCGCGCAGGAAAGCCCTTTCGCGCGCTGATCGTTTGCCCGAAGAGCGTGATTCACGGCTGGGAAAGCGAGACGGAGCGTTTCGCACCGTCGCTCGCCGCGCTGGCTTTCAATCCCGGGGACTTGGACGCCACTGCGATTGGCCACAGCGACCGGCCGAGGCTTTTGATCACGAACTACGCGCAGCTCCGCATCCAGCCGGAGTGGTTCCAGTCGCAAACGTGGGATGCCGTCGTGCTCGATGAAGCGCAGTTCATCAAAAATCCCAACAGCGCCACCGCCCTCGCCGCGCGCGCACTCCGCACACCCTACCGGCTCGCGCTGACCGGCACACCGATCGAGAACCGGCTCCTCGACCTGTGGAGTTTGTTCACCTTCGCGCAACCGGGACTGCTGGGAACACAGGCGTCGTTTCGCCGGCAGTATCCGACCGAGGACGATGAGGCGGCGGCCCGACTGCGCCGCCGCGTGCGGCATTTCCTGCTGCGCCGCACCAAGGCGCAGGTTGCGCCCGAACTGCCGCTGCGCACCGAGGACGAGATTGTCGTCGATCTCGAAGGCGAACAACGCCGGCTCTACGACGCCGAGCTCAAACGTGCGCGCGCCCAGCTTCTCGGCATCGAAACCGACCGCGCGCTCGACGGCGTGCGCTTCAACGTCCTCGCGAGTCTGCTGCGGCTGCGGCAGATCTGCTGTCACCCCGCATTGATCGGTGGCGGCAACCCGGACCTGCCGAGCGCAAAACTCGATGCCCTGCTGGAGCGCGTGGAGGAGCTGCGCGACGAAGGCCAGCAGGTGCTCGTGTTCAGCCAGTTCGTTTCGCTGCTCGAGCTGATCCGCGCCCGCCTCGCGAGCGCCGGCATCGCCCACCTGATGATCACAGGCCAGACGGAAAACCGCGCCGAGCTCGTCACGCAGTTCCAGACGGATCGCAGCCAGACGGTTTTTCTCCTCTCGCTGAAGGCCGCCGGCTTTGGCCTGAACCTCACAGCCGCGAGCTACGTGATCCTGTGCGATCCCTGGTGGAATCCCGCCGTGGAAGCGCAGGCGATCGACCGCACGCACCGCATCGGACAGACGCGTCCCGTGATGGCGTACCGGCTGGTCGCGGCAGACACCGTCGAACAAAAAATCCTGGCGATGCAGCGCGAGAAGGCGTCGCTCGCGGCGTCCGTCGTGCAGGAAGAATCGCTCGCAAACGTGCTCGACCTCGAAAGCCTGCGGCAAATCCTCGGCTAGTCGCCAAGGGCCGCTTCAAAACCGGTTTCGTATTTTTGATTGTCATTCTGAGCGCAGCGAAGAATCCATTTCGACTCCCGTATGGAGAAGCGCTTCGGACCTCCTGCTGGATTCTTCGCTGCGCTCAGAATGACAGAAGAATCTAAAAACACGCCCAGTCATCTGTTCACGTGGTTTGCTTTCGCTCACTTTTCCTCACTGGGCTTTTCATCTGCGGTCTAGGTTGCGCCGTCGCAGCGGGGGTCGATGGCGCTTGGGAGCCGACCACGTGGCAGGGAGAAAAAGCCTTCGTCTCCAGCTCGCACGGCTGGAAGGCGATCGTCTCGCTGGAGCGCGGCCGGTTGATGCACTTCGGCCCCGCGGAGGGCGACACGAACCTGCTTTTCGCCCCGGCCGCACGGAACGGTTCCTCCAGCTGGGGCGGACATCGTGTCTGGCTGGGGCCGCAATCGACGTGGTCCGGCGGCTGGCCGCCTCCCGCTGCCTGGGAGAGCAGCGGCGCCGAATCGGTCGCGATCCGTGAAGGCATGCTGCGCCTGTCGATGGCCGACCCGGGTGACGGCTGGCCGCGGTTGACGCGCACCTACTCCTGGGAGGGAGCGAAACTCAGGTGTGGCGTGGAACTGAGCGGCGGGAAACGGCCGGCGCAAATTATCCAAATCATCCAGGTCCCGGAAAAGGCGGTGGTGGAAGCCTCACCCACAGCCGTTCCCGAAGCGCCGCAAGGTTATGTGCTGCTGCCGGCCGGCGGCGTGCCGCGACTCACGGCGGAATTCACCGCGCCGCCGCATGTCGCTCGCGATGAACGCGGTCTCACGCTGCGCCACGTGCGCAGCGTTCGAAAACTCGGTTTCCGCCCGCAACCGTTGGCGGCGAAAAGCGGGGCCTTGGCCTTCCGGGTGAGCCGCGGGGTTCAAACCGGTGCGGTTGTCAGCGAACCGGATGGAGGCTTTCTCACCCAGGTTTACCTCGGTGGCGATGAGCCGTTTATCGAGCTGGAACAACTCTCACCCCTCTACGCGAACGGGCCGGGCGTGAGTTTTGAGATCGTGATCGAGGGTTTGAAATAGGCCGCTCTGCCGAGCCCTGGTTTGTTTCCATCCCGCTTTAACCTCCGACCTGTAGGAGCGGCTTTACGCCGCGACCGTTTTGGCCCAATTCGCGCAGACGGTCGCGGCGTAAAGCCGCTCCTGCCGTTTGGATAAAGGCCGAGGGCACTCTGCCGCTTTCCCGCGGTCGAGAGGCCATGCCCATGCCTCGCGTATTTCGCACCGGCGGTTTCTTTTTTCTCATCGCCCTGGCCGCCCTCGGCGGCGGCTGTTCCTCCGCCTATTACGGCGCGATGGAAAAGATTGGTTTTCCGAAGCGCGAGATCCTCGTCGATCGCGTCGCCGACACGCAAAAGGCGCAGACCGCGGCAAAGGAACAGTTCTCGAGCGCGCTCGAACATTTTCTCGCGGTGACGAAAGCGGACGCCGGCGACCTTCAGCGGAAATACGACGACATGAACGGCCAGTTCGCCCGCAGCGAGGCCCGCGCCAAGGAAGTGCGGGAACGCATCGCGGCCGTCGAGGACGTCGCCGGCGCCCTGTTCGAGGAATGGAAGCAGGAGCTGAAACAGTACAGCAACGCGTCGCTCCGCGCGGAAAGCCAGCGGCAGCTCGATGCGACGCGCCGGCGCTACGACGACTTGATGCGCCTCATGCGCCGCGCCGCGGACCGGATGGAGCCGGTGTTGAGCACGTTTCGCGACCAGGTGCTCTTCCTCAAACACAACTTGAACGCCCGCGCGATCGCATCGCTCGACACGGCCAACCGGGAATTGGAGGCCGACATCTCGCGGCTGATAACCGACATGGAAGTGTCGATCCGCGAGTGCCAGGCCTTCATCGCCTCGCTGAAGAGCACGCCGTAGCAAAAGGATCTACGAGTAGCAGCCGAGGTAACGAGGCTGAACACCGCGATTACCTCCGCCCAGCCTCGTTACCTCGGCTGCTACAACCCTCACTTCAACGGCAACGCGAAGAGGCTGCAGCTGAGCGCCGGTACTTTCAGGGTGGCGGCGCCATCGATGCCATCCGTCTTCGTGATATCGACGACCCGAGGTTTGCCCGGCGAGTTGTGCGCGAATTGATCCGGCCCGGTGATGTGCCAGCGCGTGCCGGGGGCGCCGGGTGACACGCCCGCGAGCGTCAGCTTCAGTTCGATTTCGGCATTCGTCGGATTGACGACGCCGAGCGTGAGCGTGCGTCCATCCTGGGTGAGCGCCGCCGCGACATCGTACGGCGCAGGCGCGGCCTCGAGCACCAGCGGGATCTGGCCGAAGTGTTCGCGGTAGAGCTGGAGCACGAGCCCGGTGGTTTCCATTTCGGCGGCGGTCTTCGTCGTCTTGATCGCGCCAATCACGTTCACGGTCTGTGCGTAGTGCGCCATCTGGATCAGGTCGCTCTGGCGGTAGAATTCGTGGAAACCCGCCGCGATGCCGAGTCCGTCGGAGAGTTCATAGACGCAGCCGAGTTCGCCGTAGGCATATTCGCGGTGCCAGTAATTCCACTCGTCCATCGCGATCGGGATCACCCGGCCCTTGAGGTTGGCGAGGCTGGCCTGAAGTTTGCGGTGTCCGTCCGCTTTGTGGCGGATCGATTCCTTCACCTGCCCGACGTGGGTGACCAGGTCGACGCGCTCGTCGGTTTTCCACGGCACGCGGCCGCTGTAGAAGTGCTCGGAAATCATGTCCATGTTGTCGGCGCAGGTTTCGAGCATGCCCTGCGACCAGACGATGCCGCGCCTCGCCTGTTCGGGATCGTTCGCGCGGTTGATCGTGTCGATGTCGCCGACGCCCACGAGCACCAGGGACGGATCGGTCTCCTTCATCGCTTCGGCGACCGTGTTGTGTTTCAGCGTGTACTGGTGGAGCTGCATGAACCCGAGCTGGAACGGGCCCCACATCTCGTTGCCGACGCACCAGTATTTCACGGCAAACGGTTTCACGCTGCCGTGCTTCGCGCGCCAGCCGCCCGCGAGGGTGGTGGCGGGGGAGTTGCAGTACTCGACCCACTGTGCGGCGGAATGCGCGTCACCGAAACCGGTGTTGGCGCCGATCATGGGCTCGGTGCCGATCTCGCGACAGAAATCGATGAACTCGTCCGTGCCGAAATCGTTGTGCTCGACGCCGGTCCACGCCGGATTTTTCCGCGGCGGACGCCGGTCGCGATCGCCGACGCCATCGCGCCAGTCGTAGCCGCTCGTGAAATTCCCGCCCGGCCAGCGATAAACCGTGCCGTTCAGTTTCTTCATCAGCGCGAGGGAGTCGGGACGGAGGCCGCGAACATTGTCGCCCGGCATCAGTGAAGGCGGACCGAGGAACACATCGCCGCTGACCACGCGGATTTCCAAGATGCCTTTTTCGGTGCCGGCCCTCGCGGTGAATTTCAAATCCTGTTTCGCATACTTGCCGCCGCTGAATTTCAGCCGCGTGGCTTCGCGCTCGTTCGCGCCGGCGCCCCAGACGAGGGAGACTTCGAGCTCGGCGTTGGCGCCGGCGGGCTTCGCCCAGACGTAACCGACATAGCTCTTGTTCGCGACGAGCCCGAGATCGAGCTGGCGTATGCCGGAACCCGCCTGGATCCGCGGCGAGTGTTTCCCGACGAAAGCCCCCTCCTTCACCATCGCGACGGAATCTGGTGCTCCGACAATCTGCCACGGTGAAGCGCCAACGACCGGGAAAGCGGTGTTCTGGAGGGCGCGGTACGGGGAATAGTCGGCGGTGACGGGGAAATAAAATTTCCGGTCCTCGAGCATCTCCGACCAGATGCCACCGTAAATGCAGCGCCCGAGATGTTCGATGAACTGGCCGTAGATAAACGGGTTGATCGGCGCGCCTTTTTTTCCCGCATCGATTTTCACCTCGATGGATTCGGCCGCGATGGCGGCGAGCGTTGACGAGGCGAGGACGAGGAGGACGAGGAGAGTTTTCAGGGATTTCATGGCAGGACCAGGGGTGGAGCGGTCGGAGTCGCAAAATTCGGAGCGAATCCAAACCGAACGCGAGCGCAACGGAACTGTCCCGTAATGGACGCTGTTATTCCCCGCTCACCGAAAGGTCGCCCAGGCGTAGAGGCACGGGAGCAAACCGATCACCCCGTTGGACGTTTGGTATCCGAGTCTCCACCAGCCGTTCGTCAGGTAAGGCCGGACATCCAGGAGCCAGACCGCGATGAACCGCAGCAGCCAGAAGCAGGTGAGAAGTCCGCAGACCCCGCGGGCCAGCGGCCCCCCGCTCGCCAGCTCCTCCGCGAAGAACCACGACCCGAGCCCGAAGCCGATTAGACAGAGTCCGATGTACGCGTAGTAGATTTTGAACAACCGGCGTCCGAACGGCGACAGCTTCGCCGTCTCCGCCCAAAGCCCGCTTGCCACCGGCATGAGCAGGCCGGCGGCAATCAGCCCGACGTGCGTGAGCGCCGCCAATTTCAGCAGCAAGGTGAGATTCATGGGGGAAGGGAGACCGGGATATCCGCGTTCTCCTCGGGACGGATTTTTCCGATTGCGACCGGCGCCCCGAAATGAGGGCACTGGTCGCTGCCGTTTATGGCCAAGCCACGACTAGTGGCTGTGCAGGACGGGCGGAGCGGCGTTCGCGACCACCGCGCCTTCGGGACGGAGACCTTTCTTCCGCATTTTATCGAAATTGAAGAGATTGAAGAAATGCATGCCGCCGAGCACGAGCAGGACGACGCCGAGCTTCGTGCTCAGAAACTCCATCATCCCCTGCAGATCGACCGGCTTGTCTCCGTACCGCAGCGCGGTGGTGATGAATCCCACGTTGATCAGATAAAATCCGACCACGAGGAGATGGTTCACCGAGTCGGCCATTTCCTCGTTGCCCCGGAAGGCCTGCACCAGGAACACGCGTCCATTCCGGTGCAGCGTGCGAGCTACCCACACAGTCATGGCGACTGCGACGGGCAGATAGAGCAGATAGGCAATTACGGTATAGTTCATGGGATTTGTGTTTCGATGTTTCTGAGCCCTGAAATTTTGCGGAGCCGCTACACGAGCCGGAAGACTTTGTCGCCCAGCGCGAAAAGTTTCTTCGCCGCCAAGGGGGAGAGTTTGTGCGCCCGCTCGGCCCAGCTCGCGCTCAGCTCCATGAACCCGATGATGTCCTCGATCCGCTTCACCGTGGCCGCCGTGTCGGCTTTGCCCGCTTTGGCTTCCTTCGCGCACTCGTGAAGCGTCGTGAGCGTCGGATCGAGCTCCCGTTTTTTCCGTTCGCGCATCACGACAAGGAACATCTCCCAGACATCGCTCAGCGTCTCAAAATGCTCACGCCGGTCGCCGAAGATGTGCACGACCTTCACCAGCCCCCAGCTCTGGAGCTCCTTGATGCTCGTGCTCACATTCGAGCGGGCGACGTCGAGCGTCTCGGCGATCTCATCCGCCGGCAGCGGCTTCTCCGCCAGCATGAGCAGCGCATGCACCTGCGCCACCGCCCGGTTGATCCCCCACCGCCAGCCCATCTCGCCCCAGTGCAGGATGAACTTTTTCATGACCGGTGTGAGTTTCATGACATTTCTGTATTTTCAGAAATGTCCGCCGTCAAGCTTTGTTTTTCGCGGCGTTGGCTGCTGGAAAGGCGCCTTCTAAAAACGTTTGTCATTCTGAGCGCAGCGAAGAATCCAGCGGGAGATTCGAAGCCGGTCAGCGGTGTGGACGTCCCAGTGGATTCTTCGCTGCGCTCAGAATGACAGAAAAGAAGCAATTTGAAGACGGGCCCTAGCCGCAGCCGCTGCCAGCTTTCGCCCGCTCGCCCGAACACTCCGGGCTGCCGCGGGCGAGGTCGCGGCAGATCTGCGGGCGCCGCTCGTAGAGGGTGCAGAAAAATTCCGCCTCCCCCGCCGCGGAACGGCGGAGGTCGAGCGCACCACAATGGCCCGCGCTCATTTTCATGTAGGCGCGGTGCCCGATGAAATGCGCGACGCGTTCCGCCTCGGCGCCGAGCCGCTGCCAGTCGTCACCCGTCACGCGCACGAAGCGCTCCGAGCGCGAAAAACAGCAGGCTCCGCAGCGCAGGCAATCGGTGGGGGCATTCACGGCAGGGTAACGTGCCCCGCCAATCTGCCGCTTGCCGGAGCGCGTGCAACGGTTTCCACTCTCCGCCCATGGATGCCTACGCCCGCGCCCGCGAACTGATCGACGCCGCCCACGCCGCGGACCCCCACCGCGCGGAAGGCGGCCGGGCCGCCGAATCCCTCTACGCCGACCGGATGGAAGCGTGGGTCGCGCGTCTCGTGCCGGATGCCGCCCCGCTCCTGCGGCTCGCCGCGCGCAGCCAGCACCTCGAACGCTGGTCCGTGCCGCGCGCGAGTTTCCCGGACGGCAAGGCGGGCTACCTCGCCTGGCGGCGGTCGCTGTATGTGAAGCAGGCCGAACGCGCGCGCGAACTTCTCCTTTCCGCCGGCGTGCCGGCGCCCGAAGCCGCCGAGGTGGCGACGTGGGTTTCCAAGACCGGGCTGAAAACAAATCCCGGCACGCAGGCGCTCGAAGACGCCGCCTGTCTCGTCTTCCTGGAAAACGAAATCGCCGCCTTTGCGGCGCAGCACGCCGACTACCCGCGCGAAAAATTCGTCGATATCCTGCGCAAGACCTGGCGGAAGATGAGCGCGGGCGCCCAAGCCCAGGCGCGCGCCCTGGCTCTTCCGGAACCGATCGCCGCGCTCGTCGCCGAAGCGCTGGCCGCGAAATAACCCGCGGGAAAATCAACGCCGTGCGTCGCCTCTTTTCAGCCCGTGCGTCTAACCAAGCGCGCCCGCCTATGTTGAAAAAGATCCTCCTCGTTCTCGGCCTCCTGTTCATCGGCATTCAGTTTGTCCGGCCGGCGAGAAATCTTTCGTCTGCGCCAAACCCGAACGATCTCATCGCCCTTCATCCCACGCCACCCGCCGTGAAACAGCTGCTTTCGGTCGCCTGCTATGACTGCCATTCGAACACCACGCGCTATCCGTGGTACGCCGAAATCCAGCCGATGGGCTGGTGGCTCGCGAGCCACGTGAGCGATGGCAAGGCTGAGCTGAACTTCTCGGACTTCGGCACCTACCCCGCAAAAAAAGCGGCGCGCGTACTCGAGGTTGCCATCGATGAAATCGACGGCCGGAAAATGCCACTGCCCTCCTACCGGCTCACGCATGGCGATGCACGGCTGAGCGACGCCCAGATCAAGTTGCTCAGCGACTGGTTCGACGAAACGCGCGAGCGCATCCTCGAGGACGCTCCCGCCGCGGGAGCAGCGGCGCCGTGAGCGTTCCGCGTCCACCGGAGGTTTTCGCCACGGCCCGCCTGTCCGCGCGGAAGCCGCGGGTGGACGACGCCCCGGCGGTGTTCGAATCCTACGCCAACGACCCCGAGGTGACGCGCTACCTCAGCTGGCGCGCCTACGAACGCGTCGAGCCGCTCAAGGTTTTTCTGGCCGAAATCATTTCGCACTGGGAAAAAGGCGAATCGCATCTCGCGTGGCTGCTCTGCCTCAAGGGCAGCGACCGCCCGATCGGTTCGATCGGCGTGACGTTCGACGGCGGCAAGGCGATGTTCGGCTATGTGTTCGCGAAAAAATTCTGGGGCCGCGGCTTTGCGACGGAGGCCCTGACCTTTCTCGTCGACTGGTCGCTCGCACAGCCGGGGATCAGCCGCGCCTGGGCGTATTGCGATGTCGAGCACCCCGCCTCGGTGCGCGTCATGGAAAAATCCGGCATGGTGCGCGAAGGGCTGCTCCACCGCTGGCACGTCTGCCCCACCCTCGGCCCGGAGCTGCGCGACTGTGTGGTCTGCGCAAAAGTGAAATAGCGTCCCCCGTACTGTAGGAGCGGCTTTACGCCGCGACGGTTTGGATGGACGGCGCCGGAAGATCGCGGCGTAAAGCCGCTCCTACAAGCCCGTTTCGCGGACGAGCCCTGGGGAGCGCGGTTACACGGCTCCGCAAGATTTCGCCCGTTTTATTCCGCGGGTGATTGAAACCGGCCGGAGACCTTCCCGTCTCCACGACCAGTTCCAATTCCACCATGAAAAACGATTATTCCTTCAAGTTCCTCGGACTCGCGCTCCTCGCCGGCGTGATCCTCGCCTTCATCAATCCCGCCGAAGCCTCCCACGGCACGCCAAACGCCAAAACCGCTCCCGCCACTCACGAAAGATCCACGGCCGCGACGACCGCTCCCTGATTTTTCCCGCTCAGCTTGCAACCGCAGCCGCGGCGATCCGCCCGGCTGCGTTTTATTTCATCCCTTCAGCGCGCCGGCCGCGATGCCCTTGATGATCTGGCGCTGCAGCAGAAGGTAGATCGCGAGAATGGGCAGCGTCACGAGCACCAGCCCGGCGAAGAGCATGCCGTAGTCGGTGCGGTATTGCGCGGTGATGGAAAGATTCGCCAGGCCCAGCGGCAGCGTGCGCGCCCCGCCGTCGAGATCGCCGCCCACGAGCATGAAGGCGAAAAAATATTCCTTCCACACGCCGATGAACTGGAAAATCGCAACCGTCACGAGTCCCGGCCGCGCCAGCGGCAGCAACACCCGCCAGAACGCGCTGAACTCGCCGCAGCCGTCGATCACCGCCGCTTCATAAAGCGAACGGGGCAGTCCGCGGAAAAATCCCGCGAGAATGAAAATCGCGAAGGGCAGCCCGTTCGCCGTGTAGACGAGAATCAGGCCCGCCCGCGAATTGAGCAGGCCGAGCGCGCGCATTTCGAAAAAGAGGGGGATCACTGCGAGCTGCGCCGGGATCATCAAGCCCGCGAGAAACAGCCAGAAGACCGCGCGCCCCGCCGGATGATAAAACCGCGCGAGCGCATACGCCGCCATCGCCCCGAGCGCGACGATCAGCGCCACCGACACCGAGGTCACGAGAACCGAGTTGAAAAAATAATCCCCGAACCGCGCTTCGCGCCACGCGTGGGTGTAGTTCTCCGTGCGCAGATCGCCCGCGACGGGCAGCGCGAAGGCGTCGCGGAAAATCATCTCGTCCGGCTTCAGCGAGGAATACGCCACCCACAGCATCGGAAAAACCACCCATGCGCCGTAGCCCAGCAGCACGGCAACGACGAGCCCGCGGGAAACGGTGAAGCGGTTCGCCTTCATTCGACGGCCTCCCGTTTCAATCCGCGCATCACGCCCGCGCTCACGGCCAGCACGAGGGTAAACAGCACCACGGCGATCGCCGTCGCGCGCCCGATTTGGAATTCCTTGAACATCGAGGTCACCATCAGCGTGCCGAGCGTGTGGGTGGAGCTGTTCGGATCCTGCGAGGTGAGGAGCCAGACCATCTCGAAGGCGTTGAGCCCGCCGATCACGATGAAGACGGTCGAAATCACCACGACTTCCCAGATGAGCGGCAGCGTGATCGTGAAAAACTGCCGCCACGCCGGCGCGCCATCCAGTTCCGCCGCCTCGTAAAGCTGGGGGTCGATGCCTTCCATCGCCGCGAGGTAGAGGATGAGATTAAAGCCGCACGCCATCCACAGGTAGATCGGGATGAGCGACCAATAGAGATTCCGCTGCGCCAGCCACGGGTAGCCCGCAAAGGAGCGCAGCCAGTCGATCTCGAGAAAATTTCCCAGCGCAACGAGTCCGCTGTTCACCAGGCCGCCATGCGGTTCGTAAGCACTCATCCACAGCAGCGTCGCCGCAATTCCCCCGAGGAGGTTCGGAAACAAAAACACCGCGCGAAACAGCTTCGCGCCCCAGACGCCGCGATGGAGGAGGTAGGCGAAGAGCAGCGCCAGCGGGAGCACGATCGCCGCCGGCACGAGCATCAGGAAAAAATTGTTTTTCAGCGCCAGCCAGAAGATGTCGCTCTCGAAAACCAGCCACTTGAAGTTGAACAGGCCCGCCCACGTGCGCGGCCCCATGCCATCCCAGCGCGTGAAAGCCCACGCGACCGCCGCAGCCGCCGGTGCCAGGACGAGACCCGCGTAGAGCAGAAACGCCGGCCCGACGAACCCGAGCGCAACGGGAGCGCGCAGCGTCCCGAAATAATTTTCCCCGCCCGCCTCCGCGTTGTGCGGTTTTCCGCCGGACGCACCGTCCGCCGTCCGCCCAATCCTCCGCCAAAGCAGCCCTGTCGCGAGCCCACCCAGAACCAGGAGGAGCAACGCACCGGCGACCGGATGCCGGTATTCCACGACGCCCGGCGAAATGGCCCGCGCACGATCGGCCGCCGCGGCGGCCTCCAGGCGCTGCGCGAATTCCTTCGGCGTGTTCTTCCCAATCATCAGATCGAGCCGCGCATCGGTGAGCACTTGTCGCGACGTGGGCGGCTGCATCATCACCTGCGGCATCGCGAACGCCGCTCGAGCTCCGGAAATCATCGCCACGGTTTCCCGCATCAGCGGCGAGTAAGCGCCGAGCGGAACTCCGCGCACCGCGACGGGCGCATCCATGCGCCGGACGTACGCCTCGGCCCGGGCGCGCGACGTGAGGAAGCGCAGAAAATCCAGCGTCAGTTTTTCGCGCACCGGATCGCCGGTCGCGAACATGAAAAAATGATCCCCGCTCGCCTGGATGCTCGTCGCGTCGGCGACGCCGTCCGAAAACACCGGGAAGTTCATCACCCCGAGCTCGAACCCCGCCGGAATTTTTCCGGACATCTCGGTCACCAGCCACGAACCCGAAACGGTCATCGCGGCGCGGCCCTCAAAAAACGCGAGCTGCGCGGCGGTGTGCGTCGCCCCTTCCCATCCGCTCAACGTGTAGCGCTGGGTGACGCGTTGCAGAACCTCCGCGGCGCGTTCGTAACGCGGGTCGAGCCGCGCGCCCGGAGCGAGTTCATTGAGCGCGCGCCAGGCGTCGGGCCCGGCGAGGTTATAGTAAGCCGAGCGCAGGAAGGCATCGGGATAGGAGCCGTAAATGCCGGTGAGGCTGACGGGCGCCACGCCGGTGGCCTGGATCTTTTCGCAGAGCGCAAAAAATTCGTCCCACGTGCGCGGCACCGTCCAGCCGTGTTTTCGGAAGAGGGCCTGGTTGTAGAAAATCGACCAGCAGGCGTAGCCGAGCGGAACGCCGTAGGTGCCGCCATCGATGTTCCAGGCATCGAGCGCACCGGGAAGAAATGTGTCGCGCCAGCGGGCGTCGCCCTCCCAGTTCGGCCCGTCGAGCAGCGGCGCGAGGTCGCGCAATTTTCCGGCGCGCGCGAGCGCCGGGATGAGCAGGTCGCGCGGGAAAGCCGCGTCGGGCAGATCGCCGTCGATCATGCGGACGCGCAGTTTGTCCTGAATGCGCGGATCGCCGTAGAGCTTCACTTTCACCCCGGGGCGCAACGTCTCGAATTCGCGCGCTGTTTCCTCGTAGAACGCCACGCCGAAGCCGCCGGAAAAAACCGGGATGTCGAGCTCCACCGCCCGTGCGCAAACCGCGCCGAGCAGAAACAGGCAGCCCGCGGCAATCCGCCACGGGGCGGATCGTCTCGTGCGGGGCGCCTTCGTCATGCCGCCACAACGAGCGGCTTTTCGCATTTCTTCAAGGCGCGATGCCCGCCGCCGGTTCCGCCGGCGCCGGCGGTTTCGGACCGCGACTCTCTTCGTGCGCGGCCCGCGGCCGTTCGCTTTCGGCCTTCGGCTCCGCTTCGTCGGCCGTGGCTTCCATCGCCCCGGCGTTTTCGCCGGACGGTTGTTTGCCCCCGGGATTTTTGCCGGGCGTTTCCATCGACGGCGCGGGGCCGGTTGTCCCGGCGGCCGGGGCGCTGCCGGCAGCGGGTCGCACCAGGGCCGAAAATTCGTCTTGGATCCGGGTTTTCTCGTCGGGATCGAGCTGGGCGTTTCCGTTCGCGTCGTAGCGCTTGAGCAGAATCTCCTGCATGAGTTCGCCGCGGTGTTCCTCGACGTAAGCCTGCGCTTCGCGGCGCTCAACCCCGTCCAGGGCGCCATCGGTGTTTTTGTCGAAGCGTTTCACGAGCGCCTCGCGCGTCGGCGCGGCCCCGCGTTGCTGCACGAATGCGATGGCGTCGAGACGTTCGTTCCCGTCGACCTGGCCGTCGCGGTTCCGGTCGAAGAGCTCGAGCGCGAGGATTTGAAACGGACCGAGCCACTGTGGCCGGCCCGGCGGGGTGTTCTTCGCCGTTTGCTCCTGCTGCATCACATCGTGGGCATCGGCCCGCTCGTCCTCGTCGATGCGCCCATCGCCATTCCTGTCGAAGCGCTTGAGAATTTCCTCCGCCCGCGAAAGCGGCTTGGCCGGCGCGGCCGGCATCGGCGGGGAATCAGACGCGGCGGAAGCAGGCGTCATCGTCTCCTCCGCGACAAGGCCGGCGCTGGCCAGAAGCAGCGCGACCAGCAGGGCGGCGGGGTGGCGGAAAACTTTCATCGGCGGGGTGACGCGTGAGAGAACACGGAGTTACTTCCGGGGCAATTGCAACGGCCTCCTGATTTGCGGTCTTGCTGCGCGCCGGGCAGTGCGGGTATTCGTTCCCGCTGCTGAAACCCAAAACGATCACCATCCCGGCTCCGCTCTTCCCATGTATCAAGTGACGTTTTCCGAGCAGGCGATGCACGAGCTCAACCGGTTGGGGCAGATGGTGCAGCTCGATCTGGTCGGACCGATCAGCAACCTCACCGCCGCCGATCTGGCGCACCCGCGGGAGCCGCTGGGCAGGTTTCACCGCGGCGGGAAGGAGTTTTTCCGGCTCCGCGCGGGCGATCACCGGTTCTACTTCGAAGTGCGGGGCGAGACGCTGCATGTGAACTACATTCTCCACAAAAACTCGCTCGAGGATTTTCTGTTGCGCAACAAGCTGCCCGTTTCCGAGCAACAGCTGGTTGAGCAGGATTCGAAGTTCTGGAAATACCTCGAAAGCATCACGAAGAAATGAGTCCCCCCTCCCACCGGGCACCGGGCAAGGAAGCTGGCGATTCCGCGGCCGCCGATCTCGCGCGCCGCGAGGACCCGTACCACGTCACCCAGGCGAGCCGGATCTATTTTCTGCCGAATCTGATGACGGCGGGAAATCTCTGCTGTGGTTTCGTGGCGATTATCTTCTGCATCAAGGCGAACTATGCGATGCGGGTCGCCGCCGTGAAAATCGCCTCCGATCTCACGCCCGAGGCGATCGCCAATTTCAAGTGGGCCGTGTGGCTGATCCTCGGTGCCGCCGCCTTCGACACGCTGGATGGACGCCTGGCGCGAATGGGCGGGCGGGAATCCCTGTTCGGCGCCGAGTTCGATTCGCTGGCGGACGTCGTTTCGTTCGGAATCGCCCCGGCCCTGATGGTTTTCTTCCTGATCCTCTCGCCCACCCAGGGTTACCCGATTTTCCAGCAGCTCGGCGGGTTCCTGAGTTTTGTCTACCTCTTGTGTGCGGCGATCCGGCTGGCGCGGTTCAACGTGATCACGAACCCGCTGTTGCACCGCGATGCGAAGGATTCGAACAAGGATTTCATTGGCCTGCCGGTCCCCGCGGCGGCTGGCACGGTGGCGGCGCTGGTCCTGACGCTCCTGCACCTCGCCGAAAGCAGCCGCGGCCTCGAGCGCTGGGCGCTGGCCCTGCCGCCCTTGCTGGCCCTCATTGCGGTCCTGATGGTGAGCACGGTGCGTTATCCGAGCGGCAAGCAGGTTGACCTCCAAACCCGCACGAAGCTGACGACCTTTGTCCTGCTCGTCGTGATTGCGGGGCTCCTCGTGCTTTTCAAGGAAATCGGCCTGCTGGGCTGCGCGCTCGCCTACATTTTCTTCGGGCTCATCCGCCAGTGGCGAAAACCGAAGACCGGCCGCACCCACCCCCCGTTTGGTTCCGTGTGAACAGTGTGCGCATCGTACGCCAGCAACTTTGCCGTTGCGAACAACCGCCCGGTTACCGGCCACAACGCGGCGGTTCCTCACAACGTTTTTTCGGCCGCGATGAGAGGAAAACCCGCGGGTTGTTGGTCTTTTTGGCCTCCCTTAATAATACGGATATAATTCCTTATTGAAGATGTATTCTTTTAGACTTTGTTAGTTTCCCCAACGCGCCCACGCCGCGACAGCCCCTTTCAATGAAATTCAAAATCAATCGCGACCATTTCGCCAACGGCCTGGCCCAGGTGCTCAACGTCGTCGGCTCCAAGGCCACGATGCCGATCTTGAGCAATGTGCTCATCGAGGCCGAGAAGGACCAAATCTCGCTGACGACAACGAACCTGGACCTCGGCATCCGTTGCAAAATCAAGGCGGACGTGAAGGAGACGGGCTCGGTTACTCTCCCGGTGAAGCGATTGGCGACGATTGTGCGCGAACTTCCGAATGTGGACGTGGCCTTCGATGCCGCGGCGAATCACCAGGTTAAACTGGCTTCCGGCGGCTCAACCTTCCGGATCATGGGCATCGGCAAGGAAGAATTCCCGCCGCTTCCCGAGTTCGGTGATGAAAAAGCCTACACGCTCGAGCAGGCGGAACTCACGGCGATGCTCAAGAGCGTCGCGTACGCGCAGTCGACCGACGAAACGCGATACATCCTGAACGGCGTTTATTTCAACTTTAAGGACGGCAAGCTTTCGCTGGTGGCCACCGACGGCCGCCGCCTGGCGCTGGTTTCGAAGGAAATGGATGTTCCGGCCGCGAGCGCGGGCGCGATCATCCTTCCGGCCAAGACCGTGGGCGAACTCACGCGGCTCCTCGACAAGGGGGAAAAGCTCAAAATCAACTTCAACGACCGGCGCGCCGCGTTTCAGATCGCGACCGACAAGGACACCAGCGGACTCGTCGATCACGTTTACCTCTACTCGAAAGTCGTCGAGGGAAACTACCCGAACTACAATCAAGTCATCCCGAAGGAGACCCATCAGCGCATCAAGCTGGAGCGCGAACTCTTCCTCCAATGCGTGCACCGCGCCGCGCTGGTGTGCTCGGAGAAGTCGAATTCGGTGAAGATCAAGCTGTCGAGCAACCTGCTCGAAATCACTGCGCAGAGCCCTGATTTTGGCGAGGCGCACGAATCGATGGCGATCGGCTACAGCGGGCCGGACCTGCAGGTCGCCTTCAACCCCACTTTTGTGATGGATCCGCTCCGCGCTTTGACGAAGGACGAGGTTTTCTTCGAGGTGAAGGACGAGGTGAGCCCCGGTGTCTTCAAGACACTCGAGAGTTTCATCTGCGTGATCATGCCGGTGCGTTTGAGTTAACGTTTTTCCTGTTCGATAGTCGCCGGGTGACGGGCTGTTCCGCAGCTCCGTTTGTCCACCATGGAATATCCCTATCTCATTCTCATCGCGATCGTCGTCTCGCTGATCCTGGTGCAGGTCAACCAGCGCACGGCGTCGCCGCTGGTCTCGATTCTCGACCGGTGGCTGCGGTGGTTTGTCTTTGCCTTTGGCGCCGCGCAGATGTGCCGGGATTTTCATCTGATCAACCGGTCCTATCCGGTCCTCGTGGCGATTTTCTTCATCGTCTGGTTTCTCGGCGAAACGCTCTACAACTGGCTCGCCATCTCCGCGCTGAGCGTGAGCCCCCTGCCGCTGTTTCCCCGCTACGTGCTCAACCAAAGCGGCGAAGAATGGCCGGTGCAGCCGCGCTTCCTCAGGGTTCGCGAATGGCTGCGCGCACAGGGTTTCCGGCAGACGCAGGCATTGAAGGCGGAGATTGGCGGAGGAGCTTATCTGCGGGTTTCGATCTATCAGGACCCGGAAGCCACGCTTCGCGTGCAGGTGACTTTTATTCCCCAGGCGAGCGGCGCCCTTTCGGTTTGTTATGCGGTGACGTCCCTCACCGCCTCGGGCGGCCGCTATGTCACCGACAATCTCTACATCCCCTTCGCCGGCTTTTATCCCGAGAACTGGTTCGTCGAGCGCGCCCCGTGGCGGCGTTCGCTGCCGCGTCTGCTGGCGCGGCACCGCGCGCGTCTCGTGCGGGCGGGTGAACAGCCCGTGGCGTTCACCACCGATCCCCTGGCCGATCTGAACGCGGCCCAAAGCGAACTCGACCAGCTCAACACCGAGCTTGGCTTTCTCCATCCGCATCACGAACGCGAGGACCTCGGCAAGATCACGCACGAGGGGCGCTACCGCGTGTGGAAGGAAATCTGGATGCTGAACTACCTCGGCCGCGCCGCGCGCTACGAGTAACGGGCAGACAGCTCCGGCGTTACCCGCCGATGTAGCTCATCTCGATTTTTGCGCGGGATTCGCCTGTTGCCAGCAGTTCGGACCGCTCATCGCTGTAGCGGTCAAGCCGGCCCGACCATACGCGGGCGAGATATTTTTCCAGCGCCGCATCGTCGGCACCCGCTCGCAGCGCGCCCAGCACGTCCCAGCCGAGCGAAGCAAAGAGACAGGTGAAAAGCTTGCCGTCCGCCGAAAGCCGCGCGCGGTGGCAGTCGCGGCAAAACGGCTCGGTGACCGAACTGATCACGCCGATCTCGCCGCGCCCGTCGCGGAAACGATAGCGCGAGGCGACTTCGCCGCGATACGCGGGACCCACCGGCTCGAGTGGCCACGCCGCATCGATGCGCGTCACCAGTTCCTTCGCCGGCACCACGCGCGAGGGATCCCAATGATTCGTGTTTCCGACGTCCATGAACTCGATGAACCGGATCGAGTGGCCGCGCTCGCGGAAATATTCGCACAGTGCCAGCACTTCGCCGTCGTTTACCCCGCGCTGGACGACGCAGTTGATTTTGATCGGGAAACCCAGCGCCGCCGCCGCATCGATGCCGCGCAACACGCGCGCAACGCTGAAACCGAGGCCGTTTAATTTTCCCGCGGTGACGTCGTCGAGCGAATCGACGGAAACATTGAGCCGGTCGAGGCCCGCGGCACGGAGTGCGGGTGCAAGTTTTTCGAGGAGCCAGCCGTTCGTCGTCAACGCGACCTCGGGAATTCCGGCGTCGCGTTTCAGCGCGCGGATCAGGTCGGGGACGTCGGCGCGCAGCAGCGGTTCGCCGCCGGTCAGCCGCACTTTCTCGACGCCGAGCGAACGAAATGCCTTCGCAATGCGCGTCAGCTCGCCGAGCGCCATGAGCTGCGGGTCGCGCAGAAATTGGTAACCCGCGCCGAAAACTTCCTTCGGCATGCAGTAAGGGCAGCGAAAATTACAGCGGTCCGTGACGGAGATCCGCAGATCTCGCAGGGGGCGGCTGAACTGGTCGCGCACGTCGGGCATGGAGCAGCCAACGAAACGACAATCGCTCAATTCGCGAGGAGGAATGGGAAACGCATCCCGGAGCGTGGGTGGATTTCGAGGCGCCAACTTGCTCTTCACCGCCCCCTTCGGGCACGGAGGGCCAAAACGCGGGTCTGTCTTGAAGCAACTTCACCCCGCGGTTCAGCCGCGGTGTGAATTCAACCCCCAACAGGAGCATACCATGGCTAAAAAAAGCAGAGGCGGCCGGATGACGGCTGCAAAAACCCGCGCTAAGAAATCCCCCGGTGGCAAGGGCCGCATCGCCAAGCGCCCCGCCGGACGGCGCATCATGAAAACCTGACGCGGCTGCACGCCGTCGTCGTTTGTAGGGCCATCGTTCGATGGCCCTTTTTTATTTGTTTGGTACCGGCGGGCATGGCCCGCGGTCGCGTTTTCGGAGTGGCCGTCGAGCTTCCGGGCATTACCCCTGAGGGATGCTCACTCCCGCCGAGGCCGAGTCGCTCATCCTCGAAAACCTCATTCCGTTTCACCGCGAAGATTGTCCGATTAGCGCGGCGCACGGGCGGGTGTTGCGGGAGGACATCCGGGCGGATCGCGATCTGCCGCCGTTCGACCGGGTGATGATGGATGGCTACGCGCTGCGGTCCGCGGCGTTCGCTGAAGGCACGCGAAAATTTCGGATCGAAGGGACGCAGGCCGCGGGAATGCGCCCGTTTAAGTTGAGCGCGCAGAACGATGCGTGCGTGGAGATCATGACGGGCGCCGTGCTGCCGGACGGCGCCGATTGTATCGTGCCGTACGAGGACACCACGCGCGACGGGCAAAGCATCGTGGTCACCCCCGCCGATGCGGCGGGTCTTTTCGCGGCCGGTCATGCGATTCATCGCCGGGGCAGCGATCATGCAGCCGGAGAAGTCATCGTCGCCGCGGGGACGTTGCTGACCGGGCGCGAAATTGCGGTGGCGGCGGCGTGCGGACGGGCGGCCGTCACCGTGACGCAGATGCCGAAAATCGCGGTCGTTGCCACGGGTGACGAGCTTGTGGACATCGATGCCGCGGTCGCGCCGCACCAAATTCGGCGGAGCAATGACTATGCGCTGCGCGCTGGCCTGCTGGGGGCGGGTTATTCGCGGGTGGAGCGGTTTCATCTGCGCGACATGCGGCAGGAGATCGAGCACCTGCTCTGGCACATTCTCGCGGAGTTCGACGTCGTGTTGATCGCCGGCGGAGTGTCGAAGGGGAAATTCGATTTTCTCCCGGACGAACTCGACCGCCAGGGCGTGAGAAAAATTTTCCACGGTGTCGCGCAGCGGCCGGGAAAACCGTTCTGGTTTGGCGTGAGCGGGCGGAAAACGCCGGTGTTCGCGCTCCCGGGCAATCCCGTCTCGGCGTACACCTGCCTGCATCGGTACGTGCTGCCGGCGCTCGCGCAGGCGAGCGGACGCGCCGGACCGGCTGCGCTGCGCACGGTGGCGCTGGCGCGACCGCTGAGTTTCAAGCCGAAGCTGGCGTGGTTGCTTCCGGTCATTCTCACCAGCGGTCCCCGCGCCGAGCTGCTTGCCGCGCCCGATGCGACGAATACCTCCGGTGATTTCGCGGGCTTGGTGGACACCGACGGTTTCATTGAGCTGCCGGCGGACCGGACGGAATTTCCCGCCGGCTACATCGCCACGTTCCGCCCGTGGGTGTGAGCCGCGCGATTTGCCATTGGCCACAAGAGATCCGTCCTTACTGATTCCCTCATGTTCTCCCACCTCGATGCGCAGAACCGGCCGGCGATGGTCAACGTCGGCGACAAAGCCGTCACGAAGCGCACCGCTCACGCCGTCGCGGTCGTCACGCTGCCGCCGGCGCTGGCCGGCTTGTTGCGCGACGGTGAAATCGCCACGAAGAAAGGACCGATTTTTCAGACGGCGATTCTCGCGGGTGTGATGGGCGCAAAGAAAACGAGCGAACTCATCCCGCTCTGCCATCCCTTGGGACTCGACGACTGCCAGCTGACGATCGACGACGCGGCCCGAGGCGAAGTCACGATTCATTGTCGCGTACAGACCCACGGGAAGACCGGCGTGGAAATGGAGGCCCTCACCGGCGCCACGGTCGCGGCGCTCACGCTTTACGACATGGGCAAGGCGGTGTCGCACGGCATCGTGATCAAAGAGGTGCGGCTGCTGGAAAAAACCGGCGGGAAGAGCGACTATCGCGCCTCATGACCCGCGCCTTGCACGTGCAGTATTTCGCCATCCTCCGCGAGCAGCGCGGGCTGTCCGAAGAAAAACTCACCACGGGTGCGGCCACGCCTCTGGCGCTTTACGAGGAACTGCGCGCGCGTCACGGCTTCACGCTTCCCGGCGACCGCATTCGCGCCGCCGTGAACGACGAATTCGTTGCCGCGGACGCATTGCTCCGCGAGGGCGACCGGCTGGTTTTCATTCCGCCCGTGGCGGGAGGCTGAGCGATGTTCCGCATCTCCCAGGCACCGCTCGAGCCGATCGCGTTGCAACGCGCGCTGACCGATGATCGCGCGGGCGCGTGCGCGACGTTCGAGGGCTGGGTGCGCAATCGCAACGAGGGCCAGCCCGTGCTCTCGCTCGAATACGAGGCCTACCTTCCGCTCGCCGAAAAAGAAGGCGCGCGCATTCTCGACGAAGCGCGCGGGAAATTCGCGCTGCTCGGTGCGGTCTGCGTGCATCGCGTCGGGCATTTGCGGCTCGGCGAGACGGCCATCTGGGTGGGCGTGACCGCGGAGCATCGCGGGCCGGCCTTTGAGGCCTGCCGGTACATCATCGACGAGGCGAAGGCCCGGCTGCCGATCTGGAAAAAGGAGCATTATGCCGGCGGCACGACGGCATGGATCAACTGCGCCACGCGTGGCGAGCACGCGGGTGGGGTTTCCGCGACTCCGCCAAAATCCGGCTAAATTCGGCGGGGTAGTAGATTTCGTCTCGTCTCGTTCACACGCGCTGTTATCGGTTTCCGCATGCTTTTGTTTGCGGTTTCCACCCTCGAGAAGCTCAAGGCCGTGCCGAAGAACGTCTGGCTGACTCTCGGTGCGGGGGTCATCGGGTTGATCCTGCTGATCATCTTCCTTCGGAAGATAGCCCAGATGAACAAGCTGATCCTGATTATCATCGTGTTATTCATCTTCTCGACCCTCGGGTTCAACTGGATCTATGAGCGGAATGAGCCGGCGTTTCTCACGCCCGTGGTCGACAAAATAGCGCCGTTTTTCCCGTCGAAGGACAGCTACGGTACCAAGCAGAAAACCAAACCGAAGGGTTCGTAAGGAGCTCTCGTCCACTGCGACGCCGTCGCCGGCGTGCCGCAAAAACAGCTTGGTCTCCGTCGGTGCGGGCCCTACAAGGTTCGGTTCTATGGCCAAATCCCATTCGGACATCGGACTCATCGGCCTCGCCGTGATGGGTCAAAACCTCGCCCTCAATATCGCCGACCACGGCTTCCAGATCTCGGTTTATAACCGCACGACGGAAAAGACCGACAAGTTCGTCGCCGAAAACCCCAACACTCCCGGTGGAGTCGTCGGAACCAAGACTCTCGAAGAGTTCGTCCAGTCCCTCGCGAAGCCCCGCAAGATGGTGATCCTCGTGCAGGCCGGCAAAGGCACCGACGCCGTGATCGACGGCCTGGTCCCGCTGCTCGAGCAGGGCGACATCGTCATCGATGGCGGCAACGCGCTTTGGACCGATACCATCCGCCGCGAAAAGACGCTGCGCGAAAAAGGACTCCGCTTCATCGGCTCCGGCGTTTCCGGCGGTGAAGAGGGCGCGCGCTTCGGCCCGTCGCTCATGCCCGGTGGCGAGTTCGCCGCCTGGAAGGAATTGAAGCCGATCTGGGAAGCGGTCGCCGCCAAGGTCGACGCGAAGACCGGCAAACCGCTCACCGGTGCAACCCCCGGCAATCCGATCTCAGGCGGCGTGCCTTGCACGACCTACATCGGCGAAAATGGCGCCGGTCACTACGTGAAGATGATCCACAACGGGATCGAGTACGGCGACATGCAGATGATCTGTGAGGCCTACGCCCTCATGCAGGGTCTCCTCGGCCTGAAGCCCGCCGAAATGGGCGCGATCTTCTCCGAGTGGAACCAGGGCGCGCTCGACAGCTTCCTGATCGAGATCACCGCCGACATCCTCAAGCAGAAGGATCCGAAGAATTCCAAGAAAGCATTCGTCGACGTCGTCCTCGACACCGCGGGCCAGAAGGGCACCGGCAAATGGACCTCGACCAACGCCCTCGACATGGGTGTTCCCGCTCCGACCATCGCCGAAGCCGTCTTCGCGCGCTGCATCAGCGCGATCAAGGAAGAGCGCGTCGCCGCCTCGAAAATCCTGAAGGGCCCGGGCAAGAAATACCGCGGCTCGAAGAAGGCCCTCGTGCAGGCGATCCACGACGCCCTCTATTGCTCGAAAATCTGTTCCTACGCGCAGGGTTTCCAACTCATGCGCACCGCGCAGAAGGAATACGGCTGGAAGCTCAACTTCGGCGAGATCGCCCAGATCTGGCGGGGCGGCTGCATCATTCGCGCCGCGTTCCTGCAGAAAATCACCGAGGCGTACGCCCGCAATCCGAACCTCGCGAACCTCCTGCTCGATCCGTACTTCAACAAGACCGTGAAGAAGGCGCAGGAAAACTGGCGCAAGGTCGTCTCGCTCGCCGCCGAGTGCGGTGTTGCGGCGCCGACGTTCAGTTCCGCCCTCTCCTATTACGACAGCTACCGCTCGGCCCGCCTCCCGGCGAACCTGCTCCAGGCGCAGCGCGACTATTTCGGCGCGCACACCTACGAGCGCACCGACAAGCCGCGTGGAAAGTTCTTCCACATCGACTGGCCGGAAAAGGCTCGTCCGCAGCTGGACATGTAAGCCGGCGGTCGCGTTTCATGCGTCGTTTTTCAGGCGCGGCCGCACCACGGCCGCGCTTTTTTATTTGTCCATTGTGACACATCGCAACCTTGCCCCGGGGCGGCCACTTCGGTTTCCTGCCCCTCCCCCATGAGTACCGTCCGCGATTTCGCCGCCGCCAAGGCTGACCGCCGCCAGCTCGTCATGGTCACCGCCTACGACACATGGTCGGCGCGGCTGCTCGCCGATGCACCGGTGGACTGCCTCCTCGTGGGCGACAGCGCGATGATGGTGATGCACGGCGAACGCGACACGCTGGGCGCCACCATGGACCTGATGACCATGCACACGCGCGCCGTGGTGCGCGGCGCCCCGGAGAAATTCATCGTCACCGACATGCCGTTCCTGAGCGTGCGCAAAGGCGCGGCTCACGCGCTCGATTGCGCAACCCAACTCCTCGGTGCCGGCGCGCACGCCGTGAAGGTCGAGGGGTTGAAGGGCCACAGCTACGTCGTCCGGCACCTCGTCGAGTCCGGGATCCCGGTGATGGGTCATCTCGGTTTGCTTCCGCAATCGGTGCACACCGTCGGCGGCTATCACGTCCAGGCGCGCGATGCGCAGGCGGCCGCCCAGCTTCGCAAAGACGCGGTGGCATTCGAAAAAGCGGGGGCGTTCGCCGTGGTGCTTGAATGCATTCCGCAAAAACTCGCCGGTGACGTGAGCAAAAAGCTCAGGATTCCCACGATCGGCATTGGCGCCGGCGCCGGATGCGACGGCCAGGTGCTCGTGTTGCACGATCTGCTCGGGCTCAACCCGGCATTCAAGCCGCGTTTCGTGCGCCGCTTCGCGGACGGCGCGGCGGTCGTGCAGACCGGGGTCGCGAAATTCGCGGCGGCCGTGCGAGCTGGAAAATTTCCCACCGCCAAGGAGAGCTTCTGATCATGCCGCGCGTGGTCCACACCGCCGCCGAATGGCGCGCCCTCCGCGCCGGCCATCGCGCTGCGGGCCGGCGCTTGGGTTTCGTACCGACGATGGGAGCGCTCCATCCGGGGCATGTGTCGCTCATGCAGGCGGCCCGGGGCGAGTGCGGCGTCGTGCTGGCATCGGTCTTCGTCAACCCGACGCAGTTCGACGAGAAACGCGACTTCGACAAATACCCGCGCACGCTCGACGCCGACCTCGCACTGATGAAAAGCGCCGGAGTCGACGTGGTCTTCGCGCCGAGCGTTGCCGAGATGTATCCCAACGGCACGAGCTACGCCGTCGTCGAAAACGAATTCAGCCGCGAGCTTTGCGGCGCGCATCGCCCCGGCCATTTTTCCGGCATGCTCACGGTGGTGCTGAAACTCCTGCAGATCGCCGACGCCGAGCGCGCCTATTTTGGCGAGAAGGATTTCCAGCAACTCCTGCTCGTGCGCGGAATGTGCGCGGCTTTTTTCCTCCCGACCGAAATCATCGGCTGCCCCACTGTGCGCGAGGCCGACGGGCTGGCCATGAGTTCCCGCAATGCCCGCCTTTCACCCGCGGAAAGGGCGCTTGCGCCGCGATTTCATGCCGCGCTGACCACGGCGCCGTCCGCCGCGGCGGCCCGGGCGCAGCTTGAAGCCGCCGGTTTCTCCGTCGACTATGTCGAGGATCGCGATCGCCGCCGCCTCGGCGCGGTGCGTCTCGGCCAAACCCGCCTGATCGACAATGTCCCGCTCGCCTAACGTCCTCTTTCTCCTCTCCGGTTCGATCGCCTGCTACAAGGCGTGCGCCATCGTCTCCCGCCTCGCACAGGCGGGCGTCACGGTGCAAACCGCGGCGACACCCGCCGCGTTGCGTTTCGTCGGCGCCGCGACACTGGAGGGCCTGAGCGGGCGTCCCGTTTTCAGCGACCTCTGGGAACCGGGCCGCGCCCTCGACCACATCGAACTTGCCCGTGCCGCCGACCTGGCGCTGGTCTGCCCCGCAACCGCCAACACCGTCAACCGTCTCGCCGCCGGCCTCGCCGACGATCCGATCGGCACGCTCTTTCTCGCATGGGAATTGAAACAGAAACCGTGGTGGGTCGCTCCCGCGATGAATCACCGGATGTGGCAACATCCCGCGACGATTGCGTCCCTCGAAAAACTCCAAACCTGGGGCGTCCGCGTGCTCGATCCCATCGAGGGACCGCACGCCTGCGGTGAAGGCGGGCCGGGCCGGCTCGCAGAACCCGGGCAAATCGCCGCCGAAGTGCTCGCGGCGCTGGCGAAGAAATGAAAATCCTCGTGACCGCCGGCGCGACGCGCGAGCCGATCGATGCAGTGCGGTTTCTCTCCAACGTGAGCACCGGCGCCACCGGCGCCGCGCTGGCGGATGAATTCGTGGGGCGCGGACACACCGTGCTGCTGCTCCACGGCGAAGGCGCCGCGGTTTCGCGGGGAGGGGCGCAGACCAAGTCATTTTCCTCGGCGGCCGATCTTCGCACGCAGCTCGAGGCGCTCCTTCGCGATGGCGAATTCGAAGGGGTCGTGATGACGGCCGCCGTGTCCGACTACCGTCCCGTGGAAACGGCCGTCGGCAAAATTTCCTCCGACACCGATGGCCTGATCCTGCCGCTCGTGCGCAACGAGAAGATTCTTCCGGAGTTAAAATCGTTCGCCCTCTCGCGGCCGCCGCGGGTCGTCGGGTTCAAGTTGACCGTGGGTGCCGAGGGTTCGGCACGCCGCGCCGCCGTGGTCAGGCAATTCGCCGCGGGCGGAGTCGATGCGGTGGTGCACAACGACCTCGTGGAAATTCGCGCGGCCACCACCCACCCGTTTTGGCTGTGGCGGGCCATTGACGCGGCTCCGGTGCGCTTCGAGGGGACGTCCGCTCTGGCCGCCGCGATTTTGGAAATCTTCGGCGCCCCTTCGCGGTGAAGACGCTCGTCCTCAATCTCGGCAACACTTCGCTCTTCGGCGGCGTATTCTCGGAAGGGAAGCTGCGGAAGACCTTCCGCGTTCCCATCGCCACCGCGGTCACCACACGCGGCTTCGCGCGCCTGGTCGAGGGGCACGTCCGCGGGCCCGTCGATCGCGTGGCACTTTGCTCGGTGGTGCCCGCGTTCACGCCGAAAATTGCCGGGCTGGTGCGGCGACACTTCGGAGTTGTTCCGCAGGTGTTGACGGTGGACGCACCGCATGGATTGAAGATCGGCTATCGCCAGCCGCGCGAACTCGGCACCGACCGGCTCGCGGCCGCGATCGGTGCGAGGAAATTGTTTCCGGGGAAAAGCATCATCGTGATCGATTGCGGCACCGCCACGACGGTCACCGCCCTCCATCGCGACGGCACGCTGTTGGGCGGGGCAATTTTTCCCGGGCTCGGTCTCTGGCCTGCGATGCTCGCTTCCCGCACGGCGCAGTTGCCGGAAGTGAAACTGGCGCGTCCGCGGAGGAGCTTGGGCCGGTCCACGCGGGAAAACCTGCAGAGCGGTTTTTTTCACGGCCAGGCCGGGGCAATCCGTGAAGTGGTTCGGAAGATCCAGGCCGGGGCATTCGGTCGCGGGAAGAGCATCGTTGTGGCGACGGGCGGACATGCGGCGCGGTTTGCCGGCGAAAAGCTTTTCGATCGCCACGAACCGGGGCTGGTCCTGATCGGCCTGGACGATTTTTCGACGCGTGCGGCCGCACAGGGGCTTTGACCAGGCGGGCGATCTCATGCAGCTTTCGCCCTCCATGATTGCCACGGACAACGAAATCGATGTCGAAGCGGAACGCCTGCTCGGTTCCCTCATGTACGTGGAGTGTGACCCGCGCGGAAAGACGTGGAATTTGGACACCTGCCGCGAGATCGCGCCGCTCACACTCGAGATCAACCGGCTGAAGAAGGAAAAAGGCGCCGTGATCCTCGCCCACTCCTACGTGGAGCCCGAAATCATCTACGGCGTCAGCGATTTCAAGGGAGACTCGTATTACCTGAGTCTCATGGCGAAACAGGCGCAGGCGAAGGTGATCGTGTTTGCCGGCGTGGTGTTCATGGCGGAGACGGCCAAAATTCTTTCGCCCGCCGCGACGGTGGTCGTCCCCGATCGCGGCTCCGGCTGCTCGCTCGCGGATTCGATCACGGGCGGGGATGTGAAAAAACTGAAGGCGCTTTATCCCGATGCGACCGTCGTCTGCTACATCAACAGCACCGCCGAGGTGAAAGCCGAGAGCGACGTCTGCGTCACCTCGGGCAACGTCTACCACATCGTCGCCAACCTTCCGTCGCGCCGGATCCTTTTCGTGCCCGATCGGCTGATGGCGGAGAACGTGCGGGCCGAGATGAAGCGCCGGGGCGTCGACAAGGAAATCATCTCCTCCGACGGCACCTGCCTCGTGCACGACGAATTCACGGTCGACCAGGTTGCCGCGGCGCGCGCGCAGTTTCCCGGGTTGAAAGTCGTCGCGCATCCCGAGTGCCCGTCGGACATCGCGGCCATCGCCGATTTCGTCGGCAGCACCGGCGCGATGATGAAATACGTGAAGACGACGGGCGCGCCCTATTTCCTGATGCTCACCGAGTGCGGGCTGGTCGGCCGTCTCGAAGTGGAGGCGCCGGAGAAAAATTTCATCGGCGGCTGCCGGCTCTGCCCCTACATGAAACTCAATTCGCTCGAGAAAATCCGCGATGCGCTGCTCGCCCCGCGTTCCGACCAGATCGTCACCCTCGAGGAAGGCCTGCGCCTTCGCGCCGCCCGCTGCATCGAGCGCATGTTCGAACTCGCTCCCACCGACTAAGCGTCCTTTCGAACATGTCACTTATTAAGTGACATGTTCCCTGGCTCTCCGCCTACCCACCATGATCACTCCCCGCACCGACCACCTGATCGATCTCGCGCTCGAGGAAGACGCGGGGCTGGGCGATGTCACGAGCCGCGCGATTTTTTCCCCGAAACACCAGTCGCGCGCTTTCATCGAGGCGGGGCATGACCTCGTGGTGTGCGGCCTGGAGGTTGCGGCGCGGGTTTTTTCGCGGGTCGATTCCGGATTGAAGGTCACGCCGACCGCGGCGGATGGCGACCGCGTGAAAAAGGGCGGACGGGTGTTGAATGTCGTCGGCCCCACGGCCGCGCTGCTCACGGCCGAGCGCACGGCGCTTAATTTCATCCAGCGCCTTTCCGGCGTCGCGTCGCTCTCCCGCAGATTCGCCGACGCGGTGGCCGGCACGGGGGTACGGGTCGTGGACACCCGCAAGACCACGCCGGGCTATCGCGCGCTCGAAAAATACGCGGTGCGCTGCGGCGGTTGTTTCAATCACCGTTCGTCGCTCGGCGAACATGTCCTCATCAAGGACAATCACATTGCCGCGGCCGGATCGCTGGCGAAGGCCGTGAAGTTGTCCCGCGCGGCTGCACCGCATCTCGCGAAGATCGAAGTCGAGGCCAAGACCCTCGGTGAA
Organism: Opitutaceae bacterium; assembly: GCA_036261745.1. Lineage (GTDB taxonomy): Bacteria > Verrucomicrobiota > Verrucomicrobiia > Opitutales > Opitutaceae > DATAKE01. The sequence continues at coordinate 40,314 of DATAKE010000058.1, read as the reverse complement.
GTTCGCGAGGCGATTCGCGCGGCGGCCGATGTCATTCTGCTCGATAACATGTCGCCGGCCCTGATTCGCCAGGCCGTGGCGCTGATCGCCGGCGGTGCGGTCGTGGAGGTTTCCGGCGGCGTGCGTTTCGAAACGCTCCGCGACTACGCGCTGCCGGGAGTGGATGTGATCAGCGTTGGCGCCCTCACCCATTCCGCGGCGGCCGCCGATTTGAGCCTGACGATTTTGCCGGGGAAGCGGAAATAAACCGACGATGCGAACTTTCCGCACCGACTGTCTCGTGATCGGCGCCGGGCTCGCCGGTTCGGCGTATGCGTTGCGCGCGGCCAAGCTCGGGCTCTCGGTCGAGTTGCTTTCGCTCGCCGATCCCCTCGTGGCGAACAGCGACTGGGCGCAGGGCGGGATCATCTACGACGTCACGAAAAATTCCGCTTCGCTCGCGGAGGACATCCAGGCGGCAAGCGATCACTCTTCGAATCCCGCCGCGGTTGAACAACTCGTGAGCGACGGTCCCACTGCGGTGAAGGAACTTCTCCTGGATGAGTTGGGCGTTCCTTTCGACCGCGACGCGAACGGCGCCCTCGATTTTACGCGCGAGGCAGGACACAGCGAACGCCGGATCATTCATGCGAAGGATGCGACGGGTCATGCAATTCTCGAAACGGTGGCGCAGCGCGTCGACACGACGCAGCGCATCACGCGGCGCGCGGGCTGGGTCGCGATCGATCTGCTGACGCTTTCCCACAATTCACAGGACACGGCGGACAAGTATGAACCGCTGACCTGCTTCGGTGCCTACGTGCTCGACACGCGCACGGGCGAGACGGTCGCGATCGTGGCGAAAAAAACCGTCCTCGCGACCGGGGGGCTCGGACAGATCTTCCTTCACACGACGAATCAGCCCGGGAGTGTCGGGCATGGCGTGGCGATGTCGTATCGCGTGGGCGCACGTCTCATCGATCTCGAGTACGTGCAATTTCACCCGACGGTGTTCGCGAAGAAAAATGCCCCGCGCTTCCTGGTGACCGAAGCGTTGCGTGGGGAAGGCGGTGTGCTCGTCAACACGTCGGGCAAACGGTTCATGGACGACCTGCACGCCCTGAGCTCGCTGGCGCCGCGCGATGTCGTGGCGCGCGCGGTGAAGCAGGAGCTGGCGGCGAGCGGAGAGGCCTGCGTGTTTCTGGATCTGTCGGCGATGAAACCCGATTTCATCCGCGAGCGGTTTCCGAACATCTACGAGCGCTGCCTGAGCTTTGGCGTGGATATTTCGCGCGAGCCGATCCCGGTCGTGCCCGCGGCCCATTTTGCCTGCGGCGGCGTGCACACCGATCTGCACGGCCGCACGAACATCCGGCATCTGAACGCGATCGGCGAAACCGGTTGCACCGGCCTGCACGGCGCGAACCGGCTCGCGAGCACCTCGCTCCTCGAGTGCCTGACCAGCGCGAAGTTCACCGCGATCGCCGATGCCGGGGAAATCGCGCGGGGCGCATTTCGCCAGCCCGCGCCGCGACCGTGGGAAAGCCCGACGCGCGACGCCGATCCGGTGCTCATCCGTCAGGATCTGGAACAGATCCAAAGCACCATGTGGAACTACGCGGGCGTGGTGCGTTCACCGAAACGGCTGACCCGCGCGCGCCGCATCCTGATCGAGCTGCGCGAGGAGATTCAGAGTTTTTACCGCGGCTGCCGGCTGACCCGCGAACTGATCGAGCTGCGTAATGCGATCCAGACCGCGCTGCTCGTGGTGCACGCCGCGTCGCTGAATCCGCGCAGCCGCGGGTGTCACTACGTCGTCGAGGAGGAGTAAGAACGCGCGAGGCGTGAGCTACCTCCTCGCGGCGCGCGCGCGGGCTTGGTCGAGGATGCGGAGGAGCGCGGCGAAATCCTCGTCGCGCGTCCGGCTCTCGATCACGAAATCGAACTTGTGCGCTTCGCGCAGTTCTCGCTCCGCCGTTTTCATGCGGCCGGCGATCTCTTCCTCGTGGTCCTGGCCGCGGCTGCGCATGCGCGCGAGCAGCCGGTCGTGGTCGACGACGATGAACACGGTGGTCATCGAGCGCTGGAGGAGTGGATTGACCGAGGCGGCGTGGCGGAAGCTTTCGACGCCCTGCACATCGACGCTCATCACCAGGTTCTGACCGTTCTCGAGCGGATCGAGAACGGAGGCGGCGAGCGTTCCGTAGCGGCGTTTCCCGTGCACCCAGGCCCATTCGAGGAACTCACCCGCGGCGAGCTTCACATCGAATTCCTCCGGCGAAAAAAAATGATAGTGCACGTTGTTGATCTCGCCCTCGCGCGGCGCGCGCGTGGTGGACGTGATGACGCGCCGGAACGACGGGTCTTCCGCGACGAGACGGTCGCACAGCGTGCTTTTGCCCGAGCCAGCCGGACCCGCCAGGACGAGCAACACGGGCGCGACAGGGGTTGAGGCGTCAGGCGTCACAGCCGTTTCAATAGGTGAAGGCCGCGATCGAGAGCAACAGGCCGTAGGCGGTGAGCAAACCGCCCAGCGCGCGGGTGCGCGACGGCTGGAGGAACAGCCACGCAAAGAAATCCCGCAGCCGCCACGGTTGCGCCCCGAGCCAGATGGCGAGGGCGATCCCGAGATACACCAGCGAAACCATGAACAAACGCTGGGGATGCCCGTGTTCCATGTAGGCCGCGCCCAGCAGCGGCGCCGCACAGACGAGCATCAGAATGCAGAGGCCGCGCACCGCGAGAAAATCGGGCACGCATTTGAACGAGAGCACGGCAATCGCCGCAAAAGCGATGAAGAGGATCAGGCGGTAGTCGCCGAAGTCCGCCGGGGAAAGGTGCCAGATGTTGAAGAGAAACCACGCCGCGCCCGCGGTGAAGAAAAGGTAGGTCGCGGTGGTCGAGCGCGGGACCGCCTTCAGGGTCGCCACAAAAGCGGAGTGATTCAGGAGCAACGGAACACCCAGCACGATGAGCAGAAGGCCGGGGAGGAGCGTGGCGAGGAGGAGGGACATGCAGCCGGGCTAGTTGAAGGGTGAAAGGTGAAAGTTGAAAGTGCAGAGAAACGAGGCGAGGAGGGATTCCGGTCTTTCAACCTTCATCTTTCAACTTTCAACCCCGGCCAGCTGAAGCTGGCCGTACAGCGTGCTGACGCTCGCGCGTTCGATTTTCAACGGCACGAGCTGGCCGATCAGGCGCGGATCCGCGTCGAACACACACACGCGGTTGCCGCGCGTGCGGCCGGTGAAGCGATGGCCGGTCTTGTCTGGGCCGTCGACGAGGACTTCCTCCACGGTGCCAAGCAGCGCGGCGTTGCGGCGCTCGGAATTGGCGCGGAGCACGGACAGCAGTACTTGGTTGCGGTGCTCCTTCACCTCCTCGGGAACCTGGCCGGCCAGTTCCGCCGCCGGCGTTCCGGTGCGGATGCTGTACTTGAAAATATAGGCCATGTCGTAGTTGCACGCCTCGAAGAGCTGGCGGGTTTGTTCGAAGTCCTCGTCGGTTTCGCCGGGGAAGCCGACGATCACGTCGGTCGAGAAATACATCCCGGGCTGCACGGCCCGGAGCGCGGCGACGATTTCCGCATAGCGTTCGCGCGTGTAGGGGCGGTTCATCGCGCGAAGAATGCGGTCGCTGCCCGACTGCATCGGCAGGTGCACATAGCCGCAGAGTTTTGGCAGCCGGCCGTACGCGGCGACGAGGTCGTCCTTGAAGCCGCGCGGATGGGGCGACGTGAAACGGATCCGCTCGAGGCCCTCGATGGCGTGAACTTTTTCCAAGAGCTGCACGAAGGGCGTCACGCCGCCGGTGTGCGCGTAGTCGCGCCGTCCGTAGCTGGTGACGATCTGGCCGAGCAGGGTGATTTCCCGCACGCCGCGTTCGGCGAGCGTGCGGCATTCCGCGACGATGTCCTCCATCGGACGCGAGCGTTCGTCGCCGCGCGTTTTCGGCACGATGCAAAACGCGCAATCCATGTTGCAGCCCTGCTGGATCGAGACGAAAGCGGTGATCTGTTTCGGCGCATCGGCGACAGCCTGGCCGCTGGCGTCGGTCGCAGCGTCCGGCGTGAAGTGGTCGCGGATCGTGTTTTGCGAGCCGGCTTCCTCGGCGATGTCGACGATGCTCTCCGCGATCGGCACGCCCGCGGAACGGGCGGCGCGGAGATTGTCGAGATAACCGGGGACCTGGTGAAACTTCTGGGTGCCGATGATGAGGTCCACATCCGGCAGCTGGTCGAGCAGCGCAGCGCCGCGGTTTTGCGCCATGCAGCCCAGAATCCCGAGGATGAAGTCCGGCTGCTTTTTTTTGCGGGCCTGGAGATTCGAGGCTTTCCCGATCGCCTTTTGCTCCGCCGCGTCGCGCACGGAGCAGGTGTTCATCAAGAGGATGTCGCAGTCGTTTTCATCGGCGACGATCCGGTAGCCGCGGGCGCGCAGCATCGCCGCGACCGCCTCGCTGTCGCGCTCGTTCATCTGGCATCCGTAGGTTTTGATGTGGACTCGGTTCATCCGTGCACTCCCCGGTTCAGTGAACGCAGGCGTGGGAGGGTTTTAACTAAACGCCGAGCGGGGAGGGTCAAACGGGAAACCACCCCCGGTCAGCTAGCGCTTGCGGCGTGGGAGGTTCGCACGTCTGGTAACGGGCAAAACGATGCATCTCCGCGCGTTCATCGGTCGGCTGGCGGGTTGGTTTTTCGCCGTCGTTTCCGTCCAAGCTGCTGCACCGGAAGGGGCCGAGGCCTTGCTGCTGATCACCGGCGACCAGCATTCGGCCTACGAACGCACCGCCCAGCTCGTCGCGCAGGTTGACCGGTTGCGGGCGGAGCATCCCGGTCTGCCGATGGCGATGCTGATCGACGGCGATGTGTTCGAGCATGGCAACGTCGTGGCGCGGCGCAGCGCAGGCGAGATCGACTTCGCGATGTTTGCCGCCCTCGCCCGACGTTTGCCGACGGTGCTCAACCTCGGCAACCACGAGCCGGAATTCCATGAGATCGCGGACACGGTGAAGCGCGTTCAGGCGACGGGTGTCACGGTCGTGAGCAACATCGTGAACCGCACGACCGGTGAACCCTTCGTGCCGGCGGCGACGCGGATGAAACTCGGAAAGCATGAAGCAGTGGTCCTCGGCGTGACCACCGATCTGCTCGCGACCTTTCGTGTGCCGGTGCGGGCCTCGATCGAACTGGCGGAGCCGGTGGCGTGGGCGCGCCGGAATTTTCCGGGACTGTTGTCGCATGCACCGATCCGGATCGTGCTGAGTCACGCGGGACTGGCGGCGGACCGCGGCCTGCTTCCGCTCGTGCCCGACGGCACGCTCGTCGCGGGGGCGCACGACCACATTCGTTTCGTCCATCGCGCCGGGCGCACGGCGTACGTTCACTCGGGTTCGTGGAACGAATATCTCACGCTGGCCTATCTCCGCGTGGATGAGCGCGGCTCGAGCTGGGAAATCAAACAGGAGCGAATCGAACCCGATCGCGCTGGCGATCCGGCGCTGGCTGAGCTGATCCGGACGATGTCCGCGAAACACCTGACGCCCGAAGATCTCGCGGTGGTGGGATTTTCGGAGCGGGCGCTTTCGCCCGACGAGGCGGCGCGCCTGGCGGTGCGGGCGTTGCGACGCGGCGCGGGCGTGGATGCGGCGTTTGTCGGACGAACGACGTTCGGAGCCGGCGTGGCGGCCGGGGTGGTGACGCGCGTGGCGTTCGATGCCTGGGTGCGGTTCGACGGAGCGATTCACGTGGGCGAGGTCAACGGGACGCAATTGCAGGCGCTTCTCTCGCGCGCGAACGAAACTCCCGACACGCCTTTTGCGCAGCGGCAGGGGGACTATCTGGTGGCGGAAGCCGCGGAAGAGATTCTGCCGGAGAAGAGCTATCGGATCGCCGTCACCGACTGGGTGGCGCGCAATCCGCGGCTCTATCTCGGTCCGTTGCAAATTTCCTTTACCGAACGCCGCGAGCTCCGGCTCAAGCCGCTCGTGGCCGCCTCACTGGCAGCGGCGAGGAATTAACTCTTCGCGGCGGTAACTCCCTCCGCCCGGCTCGGTCTGATCCCTCCATGACGCGCACAAAATACCTTCTCCGAAAAATCTGGCTCGGAGGGTTGGTCACGGGCGTCGCGTTCGCGGAATCGACCGCGCCGGCGCCGGCGACTCCCGCCAACACCGATGAACTTTTCGAGCTCGGGAAACAGCTCTTCGACCAGCTCGCGCCGGCGGAAGTGAAGGAGAATTATGAGTTCCCCTCGAAGGAGCGTTGGGACGAATTTGCGCTCCGGCTCCAAGGGGCGCTCGCGGGCGATTCGCTGGAGGAACTCGCCGTCTATGCGCCCGAAGGCCGCGCTGCGCTGCCGGCGCTTCGCTTGATTCCGGGTTGCGAGGGCTACGCCGAATGGTTCGAGCAGCGGCTCGATGAGATGGAGGGTGCGAAACAGGCGCTGACGCCGGCGCCGGTCCCCGTCCCCGCTCCGACTCCAGCAAATCCGCCGGCGCCGAAACAAAAAACCGCGCCGCCGAAAACACCGGCGCTTCCCTACTACGATTTGTGGGTGGCGCGCGTGCGCGAGCGTCCGCTTCCGGCGCGAGCTTCGGAGCTGATGCCGCGGCTGCGGGCCGCCTTTGTGGCCGAAGGTGTGCCGGCCGAACTCGCCTGGCTGGCCGAGGCGGAGTCGACGCTGAATCCCACGGCGCGCAATCCGGCGGGAGCGAAAGGTTTGTTTCAACTCATGCCGGAGACGGCGCAGTCGCTCGGCCTCGACACGTTTCTTCCGGACGAACGCACCGATCCGGACAAATCGGCGCGGGCCGCCGCGCGCTATTTGAAAGCGCTGCATGGAAAGTTCGGCAGCTGGCCGCTCGCACTCGCCGCCTACAACGCCGGCGAGGGACGCGTGCGGCGCGCACTCGCGGCCCGCGGCGCGAAGGATTTCGCAGGCATCGCGAGCGCTCTCCCGGCGGAAACGCGCATGTACGTCCCGAAAGTCTGCGCACTCGTGGCGCTGCGCGCGGGCGTGACGCCGGATAAAATTCCGCCGCCGCGGGCCTGAGCGAAGCTCAGGCAGTTGAACGATGAGGGGTGAAAGTTGAAAGACGGACAGCCCGCGCCGCTTTCGTCCCAGCTCGGTCGTTTAACTTTCAACCCTCACCTTTCAACTCTCCGAAAATTCCTCACGGTATTGCGGTTGCGGGCTCAACCATCAACGGCGCAACTTTAAAGAGCGTTGTCAGGCCGCGCGCCGACACGAACGCTCCGCGGCGCATGAACTTCTCATCGTCCCGCCGGAAACTCCCCGGCTTCATCCTCGTGTTGAGCGCGGCGCTCCTCTTCAGCGCCGGTTGTGTTTCGCACCGCGTGCGGAAAAAAGCCGAGCGCGCCACGAGTGTCGTCAGTTACCTTTATCCCGATGAGGCGAATCCCCTTCCCCCCACCTCGATCCCTGTTTTGCGGCTGCCACTGCGGGTCGGCGTCGCGTTTGTCCCGTCCAGCAGCGGACATCTCGACTACGGGGCGGGCGGGCCCATCTCGGAGCTGCAGAAAAATGCCCTGATGCAGCGCGTCGCGGCGGAGTTCAAGGGCCTCGAATATATCCAGAACATCCAAACCATCCCCTCGAGCTACCTGCGGGCCGGCGGCGGTTTTGGAAATCTCAACCAGCTGCGCTCGCTGTTCGGGATCGATGTGATCGCGCTCGTCGCTTACGACCAGGTGCAGTTCACCAATCACAACGTGCTTTCGCTCACTTACTGGACCATCGCGGGCGCCTATCTTTTTCACGGCAATCAAAACGACACGCAGACGCTCATGGAGGCCGCGGTCTACGACATCGAGAGCCGGCATCTGCTCTTTCGCGCGCCGGGCGGCAGTCGCGTTAAGGCGGGTGCGGCCGGCGTCTACGTCGCGCAGCGCTTGCGGGCGGATGGCGCGAAGGGCTTCGATGACGCCACCACCGAACTCATTGTGAACCTGAAAACCCAGCTCGAGGAATTCCGGGTCCGCGTGAAGGAAGCGCCGGGCGAGGTGAAGATCGAACACAAGCCCGGCTACACCGGCGCCGGTTCGATGGGCAGCGCGTTTGCGGCGGTGCTGCTGACGGGGCTTGGCGTTGTCTATTGGCGGAGACGACACGGTTGAAAAAGGATCCGAAAGCATCCGCTGCCGTCGCCGGGGCCCGGCTCATCCACCGCCCGTGGGGAACGTTGATCACCGTCCTGCTGGCGCTGGCGGTTTTCCTCGTGCCGTCGTCGGGGGCAAGGTTGGGTTACGACCGGGCTCTGATTCTCGAGGGCGAATGGTGGCGGTGCGTGACGGGGAACTGGGTGCACTTCAGCGGGAGTCATTTGTTTTGGAATCTCGTGGTGCTCCTTCCGACCGGCATCTGGCTGGAGGGACGCTGTCCCCGGCGCGCACGACTCCTTTATGTTTCCGCGCCGATCGCGATCGGGGCCGTCCTGCTCGCCCTCGATCCGGCGCTGTCGCGTTATGCAGGGTTGTCGGGGATCGCGAGCGGCGTGGTGGCGTTGCTCGCGCTTTCGCACCTGGCCTCCTCGCCGAATGACCGCTGGTTTTGGCGGGCGGTGCTGGGGTTGATCGCGCTGAAGATCGTCGCCGAGATGCTGGTCGGCCGGCCGTATTTCGCCCGCTTCGTGCCGGGTGATGTTTACGCCGTCCCGCTCGCGCATCTCACCGGCGTCGCGTGTGCGTGCTTCCTGCGGTTCCGCGGGCAACGGCTGCCGCTTTAGCGTCGCCAGCCACGCCGAGGGCGTTTTCCTCGCCCCATGGGATTTTTTGACCGGTTCTCGTCGAAGAAAGCTGAACGTCCTGTTGTCGCTCCCGCCAGCGAGCCCGAGGCCGGCGCACTGGCCAGCGGCGGCGGAGTCATTCCCCGTCTCGCCGAGGCACGGGCAAAGCTGGAGGAAAAAGACCTGCCGGGTGCGCTCGCGATTTACGACGAAGTGCTCGCGCAGGCGGGCGATCGCGCGGATGTGCTCGTGACCATTTCCGGCGATCTCGGTTCGAACGGCCATCTCCCGCAAATCGTCGAGCTCGTCGCGCCGCGTTACGACGCCGACCGGCACGGCCCGGCCACCGGCCTCAACCTGCTCCAGGCGTATCTCGCCTTGCGCCACGCGGAGGCGGCGCAGCATGTGCTGGATATTCTTTTCGCGTTGAAACGTCCCGAGCTCGAGGACCGCCTGCACGGATTTTCCAACGCGATCGCCGATCTGATCGCGCAGGGTGCCGGGGCGCCGGCCGCCGGCCCGGAAGGCCCGGGCGCTTCCTCCGGCGTGGCCAAGGTCGCGCTCATCACGATCAGCAAACCGATCTGGTTTTACGGGCTCGAGCCGCTCGCGGCGGAAATCCTGCCGGAGAAGGAGGGCAGCTTGCGCCGCATCGCGTTCGCCCAGCTTGCGCTGCCGGGCGCGTACCCGGACGTCGCGGCGGCGATGAAGCAGCCCGAGGACGAACTCGGCCGGCTTTCGCGCGCGATTCCGCTGTGGTTCGCGGAGACGTTTTATTTTTCCCCGCATTACTCCCCGATCGCGGCGGTGGGCCTGATGGATCACCCGGTGGACGGAAAACTGCCGATGCTGTTCAGCACCGAGTGGACGGCCGAAAATCTGCGGCAGCTCGTGGACACCACGCAGGGCGGCCTCGACTACGTGATCACGGGCGCGCTGAAGCAAACGGCGGGTGACTACGAGCTGATGCTGCGGGTCTGGGAGGTGAAAAAATTTCGCGAGCGGAAGCAGTTCGTCGCGCGCTGGACGCCGGCGACGGCGAATGCCGAGCTGGGAAAACTGCACGCGCAGGTGCGGGTTTTCATGGAGTGGTCGTCGGTGACCGCGCCGATGACCTACACGCCGCCGACGGCGCCGCGCGTGTGGCTCGATGCGCTGGGCGCGTCGCTTGGCTATTTTCTCCTCGGCAAAAATCTTCTGGCGAAAGAGCAGCTTCCTCCGCTCGCGCCGGTGTTGAACGACTTTTCCGCCGAGGCGGTGACCACGGCGGCGACCTCCCTGGCCTGGCTCACCTTGCTGAGCCGCGCCCGCGCGGCCGGCATGCCGGCGTCGATCGGCGAGGTGCAATTGTCGATGAACCCGCGCGTGGCGAAAGCCCGGCAATTGCTGGGATAGCGGCGCGACGCGGAGACGCGGCTCGATCGCGCGGGTCTGAACGAACGCATGTCCTCGCCCACCGCAGATCTCCGCATCCGTGCAACGAAGCCGCTCGTCGCGCCCGCGGTGATTGAGGCGGAGCTGCCGGTTCCGGCGGCCGGCGCGGAATTGATCGCGCGCAGCCGGCGGGAGATCGCGGAAATTATCACCGGCCGCCACGACCGGCTGCTCGTGGTGGTAGGCCCCTGCTCGATTCACGATCCGGCCGGCGCGGTGGAATATGCAGAGCGATTAAGAGACATCGTGCCGCTCTACGCGGGCGAACTGCTGATCGTGATGCGCGCCTATTTCGAAAAGCCGCGCACCGTGGTGGGCTGGAAAGGGCTGATCAACGATCCCGGGCGCAACGGCAGCTACCAGATCAACGAGGGCCTGCGGCTGGCGCGCAAACTCATGCTCGACGTGCTCGCGCTCGGGTTGCCGGTCGCGACGGAGTTTCTCGATACGACGCTCGGCCAGTATTACGCCGACCTCGTGTCGTGGGGCGCGATCGGTGCGCGGACGGTGGAGAGCCAGGTGCATCGCGAACTCGCCTCGGGCCTGTCGATGCCGGTGGGATTCAAGAACCGCACCGACGGCGATGTGCAGGTGGCCGTCGACGCCATTCGCTCGGCGCGACACCCGCACTGGTTTCCGTCGCTCACCCGCGAAGGCGCGCCCGCGGTGATGGGCACGACCGGCAACGAGCACACGCATCTTGTCCTCCGCGGCGGAACGCTCGGCCCGAATTTTTCCGCCGAACACGTTCGCGCCGCGGCGGAGCTGTTGCGCAAAAGCGAACTGGCGCCGCAGCTGATGGTCGACTGCAGCCATGCGAACAGCGGCAAGGATCCCGCGCGCCAGCCAGTCGTCGCCGAAACGCTCGCCGCGCAGATCGCGGCAGGCGAGCGGGCCATTGCGGCGGTAATGCTGGAGAGCAACCTGCTGGGCGGCACCCAGGACTGGCAGGCAAACCCGCTGATTTACGGCCGGAGCGTGACGGATGCGTGCCTCGCGTGGGAGCACACGCTGCCGGTCTTCGCAACGCTCTCCGCCGCCGTGAAAGCGCGACGGAGAAGTTAAGCAGCCGGCCCCACATGTTTTCGCTGTAGCGGCGGTCTATGACCGCCGAGGCTGCGCACGCGCCGCCGCCGCGGAACACCTTTGGCTCTTCGGGAACTCCCGGACGGCGGTCATAGACCGCCGCTACAATTAGAATTCTTCAGCCCGCCACCGCGAGCTGTCCGCAGCCGGCGGCGATGTCGATGCCACGGCGCTGGCGGACGGTGCTCGGCAGCGCGAATTCCTCCGAGAGGATGCGCTGAAACGCTTTCGCCGCCTCGCTGCGCGCCGGTGTTCCCGCATAGCCGGCGGTCGCGTTCAGGGGGATGAGGTTCACCTGCGCCGGCAGGCCGCGCAGCAAATTGCCGACGGCGCGCGCGTGCGCGGGGGAATCGTTTTTCCCCTCGATCAGCGTCCACTCGTAGAAAATCCGGCGGCCGGTCTGTTCGCTGTAGGTGCGGCACGCGGCCATGAGCTCATCGAGCGGCCATTTTTTCGCGGCCGGCACCAGGGCGGCGCGTTCGGCCTGGGTGGCGGCGTGGAGCGAGACGGCGAGATGCAGCGGGCGTTTTTCCTGCGCGAGCCGGAGAATTCCCGGCACCACGCCGACGGTGCTGAGCGTGATGCGCTCGGCGGCGAGCGCGAGGCCGCTCGGGTCGCGCAGAATTTCGATCGCGTGCATCACCGCCTCGTAGTTGTGCAACGGCTCGCCCATTCCCATCAGCACGATGTTGCGCAGGCGGGCGACGGGGCCGGACGCCGCGCGGAGGGCGCGGGCGACGTGCACGGCTTGGGCGACGATTTCGCCGGGCGTGAGGTGTCGTGTGTAGCCCATCTGGCCGGTCGCACAAAAAACACAGCCCATCGCGCAGCCGACCTGGCTGGAAATGCAGGCCGTCACGCGGCCGGTATAACGCATCAGCACCGTCTCGATCTTTTCGCCGTCCTCGAGGCTCAGCAGGTATTTGTGGGTGAAGCCGTCGCCCGATTCCGTTTCGAGCGCGGTGGGGAGAAGACCGAGCCGCGTTTCGGCGGCGAGGCGCGCGCGGAGTTTCGGGGGCAGTTCGGGCATGCCGGCAAACGAGCCGGCCAGCTCAATGTAGAGGTAGTTCCAAAGTCGCTCGGTATGCACCGAATTCAAATCCCAGCGCACGATCTGCAGACGGACCTGTTCGCGGGTGAGGTCGTAGAGATTGAGGCGCGGTGCGGTCATGCGGCCGGCATGCTTGCAACCAGCGCGCGCGATGCAAGGCGCGGACCGGTTTGGCGTTGAACCTGTCACGCAGCCAACGGCTTCCCGCTCCGCGCCCTAGGGTATGGCGGGGTTTAAATCAGAGAATGCCTCTTAATTTGGGCGGGATTGGACCGAAGAATACCCACCAGGTGTGTCCTTCGATTTCACAGTACAAGCCGAAGTTGTTCGCGTGCCCTTTTTTGGCAGAGCTCATGCACAGCTGGCGGGATAGATTCAAAACGCGATCTGCCGTCCTTCTCCTCGTGGTACTGGGAGTCTGGAGCGTTGCCACCCCCGACGGCCTTCGGGCCGCTGAGGGAGAGCGGAGTCAGAGTACGCGGGTCACCTATTCCGCGACGCGATACAGCATCGATAGCGGACTGCCGAATCCGCTGGCTCAGTTGGTTCTCCAGACGCGTGACGGGCATATGTGGATCGGCACCGAGTCGGGCCTGGCCCGGTTCGACGGAATAACTTTCACCACGTTTCGCACCTCGCCGACCCAGCCTTTGGGCGAGAACGTGATCCGGGTTCTAAAGGAGGATCGCGACGGCACGCTGTGGATCGGCCACACGCGCGGGCTCACGCGGTATCGGGACGGTCATTTTGAGGCGATTCCCGAAATCAAACACACCGTGACGGCGATCGCCACCGGACCGAGCCGGGCGCTCTGGGTTGCGACATCGGGCGGCGGAATCTGGCGGGCGGTGAACGGGCAGTTCGCTCCTTTTGGGGAGGATGCGTCGCAACCCGGACGACTCGACGCCCGCGCGATTCACGAGGATGCGCGCGGCCAGATTTGGATCGGTTATCGCACGCTCGCCCTCTGCAAAGTGGTTGGAGACCACATCGAAGCCATTCCGGACACGCTGAAAAAATTCAACGGGGTGATCAATTTGGGCGAGGGGCCCGACGGAGCGATCTGGATGGGGACGACCAAGGGCACCTATCGCTTCCACGAAGAACAGCTCACGCGCTGGGTCCCGCCCAAGCCGGACGCCGACGACGCAGCGACCGCTTTCTACACGGACCGGGAAGGACGGTTTTTCATTGTGGCGCGGCGCATCTATCTCGTCGCGCAGGCGGGGCTCGGAAAAGCGGAGGCGATCCTCGTGCCGGAAGTCGAATTTCCACGCAACATCGTGCAGGACCACGAGGGCAGTTACTGGATCGGCTCCTCGGGCGACGGAGTGGTTCATCTCCGGGAATCGGGCTTCCAGATGTTTTCCCGCATGAACGGCCGGTTGAGTGCCGATGCGGTTCGTTCTGTTGCGATCGACCGCCGCGGCACCGTCTGGGCGGGACTCGCCAACCACGGCCTCGCACGCATCACGCCGGCGGGCGTCGCGGAGACCGCCGAGATCGGGCTTCCGGCGGGCAGCGACGTGTGGTCCATCGGCGTCGATGCCGAGGACGGGGTTTGGGTGGGGACCAGCAATTCACTTTACCGGTGGCACAACGGCAGCCTGCAGGAATTTCCCGAAATGAGATTCATCCGCGCGATCTACTGCGATCGCGCCGGGACCATGTGGTTCGGCGTCAACAACGCCGGTTGCGCCAGCTACCGGGATGGCGTTTTCAGCCGGTTCGATGTGCCGGGGGCGCCCGATCCCAACACCGCGCTGTTTTTCGCCGAGAGTCCCAAGGGGGATTTCTACGTGGGCATGCGCACCGGGCTCTACACCTTCGAAGGCGGAAAATTAGTGGATCTGCCCGGCCTGCCCGACCGCCAGGTGCGGGCGATTCATTTCGATCGCGACGGAAACATGTGGATCGGCACCCGCACCTCCGGCCTGGCTGTCCTTTACGAAGGGAAATGGCTCCAGCCCCCGAACCTCGGGGATACGTTGATGAACCTCGTTTCCTCCATCAACGAAGACGCTGCCGGCCATCTTTGGCTCGGTTCCACGCGCGGAATTTTCTGGGCTTCACGCACCGAACTCCTGGCCGCGGCGCAGGGCAAGCTGCCCGGCCTGCAGCTGCGTTCAGCGCACCAAGCCGATGGTGTCCGTCCCGGCACGGTCGGCTATGGGAACAATCCGATCAGCGCCGCGGGCGGCGATGGCCGCATTTGGTTCGCCACCCGCACCGGCGTCGTGCTGGTCAATCCGGCCGCGCTGCGCGTCAATCAGGCCCCTCCACCCGTGGGGATCGAAAAGATTTTCGTCGATGACGAGCCGGTGAAACCGGCTGCCACGCTTGTCCTCCCGGCCGGAGCGCGGCGTTTCACGGTCGAATACACCGGGCTCAGCTTCGTGCAGCCCGACCGTGTGCTTTTCCGGCACCGCCTCGAGGGCTACGACGGCACCTGGACTTCCCCCAACGCGAGTCGCTCGGCAGTCTACACGGGATTGCCGCCGGGAAAATATCGCTTCCGCGTCACGGCCTCGAACGCCGACGGATTCTGGAACGACACCGGCGCGTTTTTCGACGTCGTGCAGCAACCCCATTTCTACGAGACGTGGCGCTTCTACGGCGGCCTCGCGCTCTGCCTCGGCGCCGTCTTCACCTCCCTCTACCGCTGGCGCACGCACACGCTCCGCCGGGAAAACGAACGGCTGGAGCAGGGTATCGCCCAGCGTACCCGCGAACTGTTGCTGTCGAAGGAACAGGCGGAGGCCGCGACGCGCTCGAAGAGCATGTTCCTCGCGAACATGAGCCATGAAATCCGCACGCCCATGAACGGCGTGATCGGCATGACGGGACTGCTGCTCGAAACCAAGCTCGACACCGAACAGCGCGAATACGCCGACACCGTTCGCAAATCCGGCGAAGCGCTGCTCGGCATCATCAACGACATTCTCGACTTCTCCAAAATCGAGGCCGGCAAGCTCGTGCTCGAGGCGATCCCCTTCAACCCCGGGACAATCGTGGAAGACGTGTTGGAACTCGTCGCCCCCACCGCCCACCGGAAGGAGCTCGACCTCGTGGCCGACGTCGATCCCACCGTGCCCGCGCTCGTCACGGGCGACCCCGGCCGCTTCCGCCAGGTGCTGATCAATCTCGTCGGCAACGCGATCAAGTTTACCACCGCCGGCGGAGTCACCGTCCAGGTTACCCGCGCGTCCGGACACACCAATGTGCCGATGGGCGACCACCCGCGCGTCACGTTGCGCGTCGAGGTGCGCGACACGGGCATCGGCATGACGAAGGAAGCCTGCACAAAACTTTTCCAATCCTTCACCCAGGTCGACGCCTCCGACACCCGTCGCTACGGCGGCACCGGTCTCGGCCTCGCGATTTCGCGGCAGCTCGTGGAACTCATGGGCGGCCACGTCGAAGTCGAGAGCGAGCCGGGTCGCGGTTCCCTGTTCTGGTTCGAAGTGACGCTCGAAGTTCCCGAGGTGCCCGCGCCGGCGCCAGCTCCGGCAACCGGTGCAGTGAATCCCGCCCTTTCGGCGCTGAACGGGCGCCGTGTGCTTTTGATCGATGACCATTCGATGTGCCGTCGCGTGATCGCGCGCTGGCTGCACCAATGGGGCATCATTGCCGAGGTCGCCGATGGCGCGGACGAGGCCTTCGAACGCCTGCGTGCCGCGGCGGCGCGGAAACTTCCCTTTGATGCGGTGCTGATCGACCAGCGCATGCCGGGCATCAAGGGCATCGAGCTCGCCCAGGCCATTCACTCGGAGCCATCGGGAGCGGCTTGTTCCCTCGTGTTGTTGGGAGCGGTGCGGGCCCATGCGGAGCGGGCACAGGCGCTCAATGCCGGCATTGCCGCCGTCCTGCTGAAGCCGGTGCGCGAGGGCGCGTTGCGCGCCGCCTTGGAAAAACTCTGGCTCACCCCCGCGGAGAAACGCGCGACGCGTGCGCCGTTTGCACCGCGGGCCAACGCGGTTCCGGCGCGCATTTTGATCGTTGAGGACAATGCCACGAATCAACTGATCGCGCGCCGCATGCTCCAGAAACTCGGACATCACGCCGAGGTCGTCGCGAACGGGAAGGAAGCCCTCGATGCGATCGAACGCCTTCCGTTCGATCTCGTGCTGATGGATTGCCAGATGCCGGAAATGAACGGCTATGAAGCCACCCGCGAAACCCGCCGCCGGGAAATGGGAACCACGCGCCACATACCCATCATCGCGATGACGGCCGGCGCGGTGGAAGGCGACCGCGATGCCTGTCTCGCCTGCGGCATGGACGACTATCTTTCAAAGCCCGTGCAGCTCGCCGAGCTGTCGGCGATGATCGGACGCTGGCTCGCGAAGCGCCGGCCGACCAATCCGCCGGTTTAAGCCGGCTGTTCGAGCTGTAGCGGCGGTCTACGACCGCCGTTGAAGTCGTTGCTGTGTTCGGCGGCGGTCATAGACCGCCGCCACAGAAAACGCGCGATGCGGAATTCCTCAGAAGAACGTGTAGTATTTTCCCTCGGCCATGCGCTGGATGAGGAGCGCGAGTTCCATCGCGTGGTAGTCGCCCCACATCGAGGATTCCCCGCACGGCACTTTGCGGCCCGCGGGAATGTGGTCCCAGCCGTTCGGGCGGTGATAGACGCTGTGCAAGAGCAGGCCCTGATGTTTTCGGTCGGTGGAAAGATACGGTTCGGCAAAAAGCGTGTCGGCGATCGTGAGGCCGGCCTGCAAATATTTTTTGCCGGCGGCTTTTTCGCCCCGCGCGGTGAGCCAGTTGCCGAGCCGGATGAATCCCTGCGCCGCGATTGCAGCCGCGGAACTGTCGACCGGCTCGAAGGCGTTGAAGGGATCCGCGTCGCGTTTCGCAAAATCGCCGAGCCGGTGCGTGTTGAGCGCCGAGCTGTCCCAGTAAGGCACGCCGTCCCTGGCGGAGTAACCGTCGATATAGTAGTCGCTCGTCGCGCGGGCGGTCTCGAGAAACAGATCGGTCACGGCGCGGCGCCCGCCAACGGCGTCGAGGTGGGTGCCCTTCACCGTGTCGAGAAACTCGAGTTGCTCGGCGTAGCCGCAGATGATCCATGCGGCGCCGCGGGTCCAGGTCGTGAAGGGCGAGTAGCCCTGCTGCGAACTCGGGCAGCGGAACTGGCCGTCGTTGCGATTGAAGATCGATTCGTGGGCCACGCGGCCGCGCACATCGTAGCTGTCGCGACCGGCGCCGAAAAAGACGTTGAAGCGCGCGGTCGTCGCCGCGTGCTCGATCGCGCGGTGGAGGAGATTGGTGGGCTTGTCCCCCTCGCCCATCAGCGCGTGCCCCAGCTGATGAGCGACCACCAGCGATCGCATCGAGCGGATCGTGTCGGCGAAGAGCGACTGCGGGCCGTTGAACGAATAGACATAGCCGCCGGGCGTGACGCCGGTTGAACCCGCGACCGGTGACCACGGCGTGCGATAGGTGGTCGTGGCGTGGCGCGCGGCCTGGACGGCGCCGGAGGCCTTCAGCGCGATCTCGGTGAAATTCAGCTCGTCGTCGTTGTGCGGGATTTTTCCCTCGAGCATGAGCCGGCGCAGATTCCCATAGGTGGAAACGTTGTTGAAGCCGTGGTCGTGCACGCCGACGTGCGACACGTGCGATGCCATCAGCTTCACCGTTTTCGCGCGGCCGAGCTGGAGAAAACTTTCGTCGCCGGTGGCGTCGTACTGGAGGAACGCCATGCCGAATTGAAAACCCTGCGTCCACTCGGTCCAGCCGCGGGAGGTATATTTCCCTTTCACCGTAAACACCGGCGTGCCCCTGGCCGGATCCCACGCGGCGTCGATCGCCTGGATTTTCCGCCCCGCCAGTTCGAAGAGGCGCGTGGTTTTTTTCTGCAGCTTGGCCGGCGTGAGGGAGGAATTAATTTTCATGCGGAATTTGCGCTCGAATCGCGGAAGTTGCCGCTTCGCCCGGGGTGAAACAAGGGTGAAAACGCGGCCGTCACCGGACGCTTCGAGGCGGTGGCGCACCGGCCCGCGTCCCATCCGACCCTCGGGCCGTCCGGGCGCATCGGCCCGGGCACCGTCGCCAGATTCCGGATAAGTGTCGTCTATTAGATGACACTGGTTGGGGAGGACCGAGGGTGGGGGTTGGACGGATTGTGTGGGGGCGGACTGAGGGGAGCCTCGCGCGGAGCGGTTGCCTTCCCGGCACGCAGGGGCACCGTGCCGTCATGGCCGAGTTGATGGAAAGGTTTCTGCGGGCGTTCATTCCCATTTTCGTCGCGGTGGACCCGATCGGACTCGCCGCCATCTTTCTCGCGCTGGGCGAAGGCGTGCCGGCCGCGGCGCGCAAGAAGATCGCCAACCAGGCCGCGCTCACCGGCGGCGGCGTGGCGCTCCTGTTTCTTTTTCTCGGCACGAGCATTTTCGCCGCGGTGGGAATCACGGTGAAGGATTTTCAAATCGCGGGCGGGCTGATCCTGTTTCTGATCGCGGCGCGCGACCTGACCCAGTCCGCCGCGGAAGTGCCGCCGAAACTGGTCGACGATTTTGGCGTCGTTCCGCTCGGGATGCCGCTGATTGCGGGTCCGGCGCTGATCACGACGCTGCTCCTGCTGGCGCAAACCCCCGGGGTGGGCGTCGGGGTCACGCTCGTGGCGCTGGCGGCGAACCTGATTCTGATCGTGCTAGCCTTTCGCTTCAGCGCCGCGCTGGGCCGCCGGATCGGGAGCACCGGATTGCGGGCGATTTCGAAAATCATCTCGATGCTGCTGGCCGCGATTGCAGTCAGCATGATCCGGCACGGACTGACCGTGTGAGAAGTTCAGCAGCTGTAGGAGCGGCTTTACGCCGCGACGGTTTGACCGAAACGCGCCAATCGGTCGCGGCGTAAAGCCGCTCCTACAGTTCAATCAGCATGTTCGACCAGGCACGACGGGCGCTTCAGCCTTCGAACGTCGTCAGCAGGTCCGCGTAGATTTTCGCGGAGTTCAGCAGCTCCGCGATTTTGGCGCGCTCGTCGACCGCGTGTTCGTTCTCGCCGCCCGGGCCGTAGCCGAGCGTCGGAATTTTGAGATAGTGCGCGAAGAAGTGCATGTCGTTGAAACCCGTCGACACGTTGAAGACGGTTTTTTCCCGGCGCACGCGCGTGACGCATCCGGCCATCGCGGCGAAAAACGGGTCCTTCGGCGCCGAGAAGCACGCGAAGCTCTCCGACACCTTCCGCACGGTGATTTTGCACTGCGGAATTTTCCGGGCCGCGGCGGCGAGCGCGGCGCGCAGTTCGCGTTCCGCTGCCGCGTGGTTTTCGATCGCGAGCACGCGGCGGTCGATCGAAAAGGTCGCGAGGGCGGGAACGGTGTTGATCTTTCCGCCGGGTCCCGGCGCGAAGACGCCGCCGATGTTGATCGTCGGGGTCATCGTTTTTCCCTCGGGCGTGACAAATCTCCGCCGGGCGAGCTCCCGCTTGTGATCTTCGAGGCCAAGCACGAGCGCCGACATTTTCTCGAGGGCGTTGATGCCGGCCTCCGGTCGCGAACCGTGGGCGGCGCGGCCATGCACGGTGACCTCCAGCCACACGACACCGTTGTGGCCGCAACAAACCGAGTTGAGCTCACCGCCCTCCATCACGATGGCGTAGTCGGGTCGGATGGGGGCGTTTTGTACCAGCCATCTCGTACCCAGCTGGGAATCGGTTTCCTCGTCGGCGGTGAAGGAGACCTCGACGTTGAGCCGCGGCTTCGCGCCGGTGGCGCGGACGGCCTGAAGCGCGAGCAACAGGCTGGCGATGGAGCCCTTCATGTCGGCCGTGCCGCGGCCATAAATCCAGCCGCGATCGGTCGCCCCGCTGAACGGGCTGCCGTGACGCCAGTCTCCCGAGACCGGTACGACGTCGTAGTGCGCGTTGAAATGAACGGTCTTTTTCGCGCCCGGCGCCGACAGCTTGCCGAGAATGTTGAAACGGGGAAACGCATGCTGCTCAGGCGAAAGATGACGTTTCGCGATGGAGGCCGGCACCGTGAAGCGCTTTGTCCGGAGGCCGAGCGCCGCGGTTTCCTGCGTGAGCCAGGCGGTCAGGGCGGCGTAGCTTTCGCCCGGCGGGTTGACGGTCGGAACGCCGACGAGATGGCGGAGGCGGCGGAGGAGGTCGGCCGGGTGGCGGTCGATATATTCGGCGGGGGTCATCGGTTCGGCGGGCACGCCGCGCAGTTGGGCGCGAATCGTCAGAGATCGGTCCGGCGAAGCGAGCGCCTTTTCACTCTATCTTTGGGCGGTGGATCCGGGATTTCCCGTAAGGTTCTGCAACAATCGTAAAAACACGTAAGGCGGGCTTCTGGGCTTTAGCCCTCGTGCGCATGAGGCTTAACTCCGCCGATGAATTCCGGGGCGCTGAAAGTGATTGCGAAACTCGGATTGATGCCGCTCCCGCGCGAAGGTGGATTTTACCGGCTGACCTGGGTGAGCGCCGAACGGCTCGTTTCCGGCCGCGCCGCCGGCTCGGCGATTTTTTTTCTCATCACGCGCGATGAGTTTTCCGGATTGCACCGGATGAAGGCGGAGGAGCTCTGGCACTTTCACGCCGGCGATGCCGTCGATCATGTGCAGATCGATCCGGGCGACCAGTCGCTGAGCCGGAGCCGGCTTGGCGGCAACGTGTTGGCCGGCGAGGTGCCGCAGCTCATCGTGCCGGGCGGCATCTGGCAGGGCGCGCGCCTGGCGGACAAAGCCGAGCATGGCTGGGCGTTGCTCGGCTGCACCCTCTCGCCCGCCTGGGACGAGGCGGAGTTCGAACTCGCGCAGCGGAAGGTTTTGCTTGGGGAATTTCCCGCGCATGCCGACTTGGTGCGCGAATTTACCAGATGATTTTTGACAGCGCTTCGACGCCGGCCAACCTCGCTCCCTCATGACGCTGGCCGATCTCAGAAAAGATTATTCGCTGGCCGGGTTGACGGAAAAGGAACTCGCGCGCGACCCGTTCCGGCAGTTCGAGAAATGGTTTCAGGAGGCCGAGGCGGCGAAGATTCCCGAGCCCAACGCGATGGTGCTCGCGACGGCGACGCGCGACGGACGGCCCTCGTCCCGGACGGTTCTGCTCAAGGGGCTCGATGGCCGCGGCTTTGTTTTTTATTCGAACTACGAGAGCCGCAAGGGCCGCGAGCTCGAAGGCAACCCGCGCGCGACGCTGCTCTTTCCCTGGGTCGGGCTCGAACGCCAGGTCATCGTCGAAGGAGCCGTGACCAAAGTCGCCCGCGAGGAGAGCGAGGCTTATTTTCATTCCCGCCCCCGGCAGAGCCAGCTCAGCGCGTGGGTTGCCCAGCAGAGCTCGGTGATTTCCGGGCGGGCGACACTCGAGGACAGCATGAAGGCGCTCGAGAAAAAATACGCCGGGCAGGAAGTGCCGCTGCCCCCGCACTGGGGTGGCTGGCGGCTCGCGCCGGAGACGGTGGAATTTTGGCAGGGACGCCGCAGCCGGCTGCATGACCGGCTGCGCTTTCGCCGGGAAAAAGACGGAAGCTGGTCGGTGGAACGCCTGGCGCCGTGAACTCTTCCGGCAAAGCGGGCGGGCCTGCGCGGACCCCGCGTCCGAAGCGCGCGTCGGTGGCGCTGCTCGCTTCCGCGCTGCGCTCGCAGAGCGAGGGCGTTTTTATTGCCGGCTGCCGCCTGGGTCCGAAGGGGCTGAAAATCCTTTTCGCGAACCAGAGTTTCTGCGCGATGACCGGCCACGTTGAGCGCGAACTCATCGGGCAGGCGCACGGATTGTTTCATGCGGACCAGTCGGAGATTGCCCGGCTGCGTCCCTGGCTCGGTGGCGCGCAGGCGGGACGTCCGATGGTCGGCGAGGGTTATCTGGTGCGCGCCGACGGCAGCACGCTCTACGCGTCGTGGAGTTTCGATCCGCTTTGCGATGCCCGCGGCCGTCTCACCCACATTGTCGCGACCTATCGCGACATGACGGAAAAGCGCCGGCTGCAGGAGGCGCTGGTGCACGCGCAGCGACTCGACGCGGTCGGCCGGCTCGCCGGCGGAGTGGCGCACGATTTCAACAACCTGCTCTCGATCATCAACGGGTATTGCGAGCTCATCGCGATCCGGCTCGCGAGCGACGAGCAGTCGTTGCGCGAAATCACGGAAATCCACACCGCCGGCCGCAAGGCCGCCGCGCTCACGCAGCAGCTCCTCGCGTTCAGCCGCCGGCAGCCGATGGATTCGCGGGTCATCAACCTCACGGAGTTCGTGAAGGAAAACGCCGAAATCATGCGGCGCTTGCTCGGTGACACCGGCGAGCTCGTGCTCGAGCTCGACGACAAGCTGGCCAACGTCCGCACCGACGCCGCGCAATTTCAGCAGGTGCTGTTGAACATGGTGATCAACGCGCGCGACGCGTTGCGCGACCAGGGCCGGATCGTGGTGCGGACCGAAAATCGCGACATCAAACCCCGCGAAGGCAGCGGCGGCCTGCCCGGTCCTCCCGCGGGACGCTATGTGATGGTGAGCGTGACCGACAACGGCACGGGCATGGACAGCGAAACGCAGAGCCATTTGTTCGAGCCCTTTTTCACGACGAAGCCGGATGGCAAGGGCACGGGTCTCGGACTCGCGCTGGTTTACGGTGTCGTGCAGCAAAGCGCGGGATTCATCAGCGTGAAAAGCGAGCTGCTCGTCGGCTCGACCTTCGAAATTTTGCTGCCTGCCGTCAGCGATCCGGTGCAGCGGCCCTCAAACGTCGGCACGATGTCGCCGTTTCCCAGCACCCGCGGCAGCGAGTCGGTGCTGCTGGTGGAGAAAGACGAAGTCGTCCGCAAGATGGTGGCCGGCATCCTGACCACGGATGGCTACCGGGTGATTGCCACCGGCACGCCGGCGGAGGGATTGACGGCGGCGCGCGCCGCGGGCCGGCCGGTGCAGCTGCTCATCGCCAATATTTCCGGCGAAGGCGAAACGCTCGCGCGGGCGCTCGAGGCGGCGAAGCCGGGGCTTCGTGTCGTCAATGTCTGTCCACCGGAAAGCGCGGAGCCGCTCGATTGGATTTCCCCAACGCTGCAGTTTCCGATTTCGAAACCGTTCGCGCTGAGCGAACTTCTCACTTCGGTCCGTCGTCTGCTCGACACGCGCAAACGCTGAGTTGGCTAGAACTGTAGGAGCGGCTTTACGCCGCGACCGTTCCATTCCCCGCTTGGCCAGACAGTCGCGGCGTAAAGCCGCTCCTACAGCGGGGCGGCCGTCACCGGATCTTAACGCGGAGGCCGCTTGCTTCGGGCCGCCCGCCTCGAAACGTCTGATGGAATGCGACTCTACCTGATCCGCCATGCGCACGCAGTCGACGCCGAGGAGGATGCGGATCGTCCACTCAGCACGAAAGGCCGCGAACAAGTGAAGCGGCTGGCTGATTTTCTCCGCGAGTCGGAAACCCTGCAGCCGGAGGAGATCTGGCACAGTCCGCTGCGGCGCTCGAAACAAACGGCGAAGCTGCTCGCAAAAAGACTCAAGCTCCCTGCGCCCTTGATCGAGGTGGAGGGATTGGAACCGGAGGACGACGTCCGCACGACGGCATTGCGCGTGAAGAACCTCCGGAAGGTCGTCGCGATCGTGGGGCACGAACCGCATTTGAGTGCGCTCGCCTCGCAGCTCATCGCCAGCACGCCGAAAACATCCGCCTTCGTGCTGCGCAAGAGCTCGGTGCTCGCACTCGAACGCGATCGCGGCGGGCGCGGTTCGCGCTGGGTTGTGCGCTGGCAGGTTTCGCCGGAGTTGCTGCGGTAGTTCGCTGACACTTTTTTAGGTGGGCGGGCCATAATTTCCGCGCCTTCATTGCCACGAATGAGTCTGCACCTGCTACCCACCCGAACCGCCGGGGCCGCCGAGAACATGGCAACGGATTTTTTGCTGCTCCAGCGCTACCCGCATGCTGCTGCTCCACGCTTTCGTCACTATGAGTGGCGTCAGCCGGCCTTCACGTTCGGCTATGCGCAGAAAATCGAATTCGTCCGCGGCGCGCTGCCTCCGGGCGAAAAATTCGATGTCAGCCGGCGCGCGACGGGCGGAGGCATTGTCGACCATCGCGATGACTGGACGTATGCGCTGGTGATTCCGCGCGGCCATCCGCTGGAGGAAATTCGTGCGACCACCAGTTATCGCGAAATCCACGAGGCGCTGGCGGCGACGTTGCGGGTGCAGGGTGTGGCGGCGGCGACGAAACCCTGCGAGGTGGCGCCGCTCGACGCACCGGCGGCCGGGGCTGGCGTGTGCTTTCAACGCGCGGAAGTATTCGATGTTGTGCACACCGGCACCGGGGAGAAAATCGCCGGCGCCGCGCAGAAACGAAATAAACACGGCCTGCTCTGCCAGGGCTCGCTGTGGAAACCGGCCGCCGGCGGCGCGACGGTCGATTGGGAAAAATTCTTCGGCGACTTCACGGCTGAACTGGCGCGGGCGCTCGCGGTTGAACCGGAGAAAGTGCCCTGGCCCGAGTTCAATGAAGACGAACTCGCTGCCCTGGTAGAACAGTACGGTTCCGCCGATTGGAACGAGCAGCGGTAGCGGTTTATTTCGCTGCCGCGGCCGCCGGCGTTGCGGCGGCGGGAGCCGGCTTGAACGGCCAGGTGCGAAACCAATAGGCGGCGCCGACGCCCGCCAGCATCAGCACGAACAGGACGGTAAAAAGACGGCGGCGAAACGCGGCCGCCTTGTCCTCGTAGGGATCCTGGCGGGTGAGATGTGAGCCGGCGGGCAGGACCGCGCGCTCCGTGAGTTTCGTCCCGAACGGGATGTTGATCTTTACCCGGCCGTTGATCGCCCAGCCATTCGCCTCGAGAAGCGGACCGACGGTGCGCTGGCGGAGCTTGAGCCAGGCAATGACCATCGAGGGGATTGAAATCGCGAGGATGATGCCGATCACGACCAGCGGCAGCTGCCACGCCGGCAGGTCGATGAACTTCGCAAAGATCACGCTGAAGAACGTCATGATCGATCCAAGGGCGACGCCGAGGGCTGCCACCGTGCCGACATCCATTTTCTTCGGAGGAACGGGCGGCGGAGGAACGGGCGCGGGGGGCGCGCCGGGCGGCGTTTTCTGGGCGGCGAGGGCCACGGCGGCGGCGGCGGTCTGCAGGTTTGCGGACGAGGCGGCATCGGCGGCGGCGGCGCGCTTCGCCACCTGCTCCTCGATCATGCGGATGAATTTTTTGTAGGGAGACCAGAACGCCTGCCGGATGCTGATCGGATTATCGACGATCCGGGTGATGGTCGCGTCCCAGTCGCGTCCGTCGCGGCCGTAGAAAATGCCGTTGCGGCCCACAAACAGGTAGTCGCTGTCGCCCTGGGTCACGCAGGCGGCGAGCTTCATTGTTTCACCACCGGTGCGATGGCAGTCGAGGTAGGCGATGTACGCCTTGCTCATCGCCGCAATCGCGGCATGGGCGCCGACATCGGCGACGCGGATGCACAGCTCGGTCGACCGGCTGTCGAAGAAAAGCGTGCCGGCCTGAAAAACCGCCCAGCGTTCCGGCGAATAAAAATCCGCGAAGTTGATGAAGTTGTGCAGCAGGGTGCGGAGGTCGCGATGATAGCGCGCGAGACGCTCCACATCGGAAATCCCGCGGAATTGTGGTCCGAGCTCGCGATCACGCGCCACG
Organism: Opitutaceae bacterium; assembly: GCA_036261745.1. GTDB lineage: Bacteria > Verrucomicrobiota > Verrucomicrobiia > Opitutales > Opitutaceae > DATAKE01. Next base: position 14,422 of record DATAKE010000058.1, on the reverse strand, counting down.
ATCGCATCGAGGGCGGGACGGACTTTTCCGCGCAAAATTTCGCGCACGCGGTCGAGGGGAAGTTTTTCCACGGCGCTGGCGGGTTTGCTGCCGAGCCAGGCCTCATACGGCGCGAGTCGGGCGTTGATCGCCTGCCATTCGGTTTCGTTGAGCGTGGTCTTTTCGGCCCCGAGGATGGGCGTGATGGTTTTTTCGACGAACGCTTTGATCGCCGGGCCCCACGCGGGGTTGACGCCGTCGCGCAGCGGGAGCGGGCGGTTGCCCTCGATCCGCGCGAGGGGGAAGCCCGAGACTTCGGCGGCGGTGATGTTCAGATCCTTGGCGGCGACCGCGAGATATTCGGTCTCGCTCCGATTGAGGGCGGCGACCGCGCGCGCATCAAACGCCGCGAGGCGGCAGCGGCCGAAAAAGTCGTCGATCTTCGCGCGGACGGCCTTCAGCGCGTGCACGGCGGCTTCGGTCTCGACCCCCAGCACGGCGACATTCTGGGCGGCGCTTTTCTCCACCCACTCGGCGTAGTCGGCGATCTCCTTGAAAAACTTTTCGATCTGCTCCGCCGTGACGCCAATCGCGCCGGTGTGCATCGGCGTGCCGCCGACCGTGGCGATGATGTCCTTGATCAGCGCCTGCACCGCGGCGTCATCCGTCGCGGCGAGGGTGATGATGCCGTCCCCGATCGGGGGCTTGGCCGCGAGGATTTTTGCAGCGTCGGCGGCTTCAGCGACCGTGACGGCGCCCGCATCGCCCCGATCCAAACTGGCGAGAATCTGGCGCGCGGAAGCGACGAGGATTTTGCCCTCGGGCGTCGCTTCATTGATGGAGGAGAGCGGCAGAGGATCGGTCCCGCGCAGCAAGTCGCCCGGATCGCGCAGGCGCGCCGCGGCCCATTTCACGGCGGCGAGGATCTCGGGCACCCGGATGTGGCCGTCGTTGTCGGTGTCGATCAGCGCCAGGGTTTTTTCGTCGAGCTCGATCCCCTTTACGGGGCAGCTCAGTGCCACCCACAGTTTCTGATCCAACGTTTCGAGCGCCAGAAGGTCGGCGCCGGTGGTCAGGGCGACTTGATCGAGTCCGCCGGTGCGGAAAAAATTCCAGCGGTGACGCGAGGCCGAGGTCGGGACGGAAGTCATGGGGCGGGACCCAAGGTTAACGGGCACCCGGTGGCAACCCCGCAGGCGGGGGACCTCCCCGATGCAAAGTAGTTACGCATTCCAAGTGACGCGTTTGAGGGAAAAGATCGAAAGGCTGAACCGCGTGAAGCGCATACCCGGCGGCGAGGAATTGTTTCAGGTCCCGCATTTGCGTCGCGGGATCGCAGGAAACGTAGACCACCGAGCGCGGGCCGAAGGCGAACAGCTGGGCCAGGAACGACTCGTCGCAGCCTTTGCGCGGCGGATCGATGATCACCGCGGTGTCGGCGGGGACGAAGGCGGGATCGAGCCCCGCGAAAATCGTCGCGGCGTCGCCCGCTTGGAAGGACGCGTTCGCGATGCCGTTTAACGCGGCGTTTTCCCGCGCGAATCCGATGCTGCTCGCGCTCAGTTCTATGCCCGCCACCCGTTCGAACGCCGACGCAGCACTGAGGGCGAAAAGCCCGCTGCCACAATAGGCATCCACCAGAAAACGCGCACCGCTCGCTGCCGCCTGTTCGCGCACATAGCGCGTGAAGGCGGGGAGGATAAAAGGGTTGTTCTGAAAAAAGTCGCGCGCCAGGAAGCGCAGCTTCAGATCGCCGACGGTTTCGGTCACCACGGCTTCGTAGTCCGTGGTCACTTCCCCGCTCGCTTCGCGCAACAACACGGTTGCCCCGCGGAAGAATTCGCCGGCGGCGGCGCGGACGCGGACATCCGCGCGCACGGCGGTGAGCCGTTGGTTGATGCCGTCGGTGGCGATCGGACAATGCGGTACGTCGACGATGTCGAAGCGCGTTCCCTGCCGGAGAAACCCGATCGGTGGCGGGATCGACGGATCGCGCGGCGGGTTGAAGTGCGGCGTGATCTTGGAGCGATAGCCGAATTCCTTTGGCGACGAGATCACCGGCGCGACGGAAAACTCGACGCCTGCCATGTGTTTCAGGAGTTCGGCAACCTGCCTTTGTTTCCACGCGAGCTGCTCCCGATAGGCGAGATGCTGGTACTGGCAGCCACCGCAGCGCCCGTAGACCGGACACGGGGGAGTCACCCGATGCGGCGAAGGCGTGAGCACCTCCACCAGATCCGCCTCGGAAAAATTCTTCTGATTGCGGAAAACCCGGGCGCGCACCCGCTCCCCCGGGAGGGTGAACGGAACCATCACCACCCATTTGGCCTCAGTCTCGCCGGTCAACGCGACGCGACCGAGTCCCGAACCCAGATTGGTGAGCGTGCTGATCTCGAGTTCGATCTCTTGATGATAGCCGAAGGGGAGATCGTTGAATTTTTTTTTCTTAACCACGGAGGCACAGAGAACACAGAGGATCGACTCCCAGAGGAAGCCGAATTCTGGGCGAGATTCTCCGTGCTCTCTGTGTCTCGGTGGTTAAAACCGTCCGACCGATGCCTGTTGAGAAAATTTCCAGTCTTCAGAATCCGCGGGTGAAGCAGCTGGTGAAACTGCGCGACCGCCGTCCGCGCGACGAAGCCGGGGTTTTCCTGGTCGAGGGTTACCGCGAGATCCGCCGGGCGCTGGAAAAGAAAGTGGCGCTCACCGAACTCTATTTCGCGCCAGAATGGTTTCTCGGTGAAAACGAGCCCGCGCTCATCGAACAGGCGCGGGCGTCGGGAGCGGGGGTTTTCGAAATGTCGAAGGACGCCTTTGCCAAGGTGGCGTATCGCGAGCGGCCGGACGGACTTCTCGCCATCGCCCCGCAATGGCGGCGCACGCTGGCCGACCTCGTGTTGCCGGCCGCGCCCTTTGTCCTCGTGGTCGAGGCCATTGAGAAGCCCGGGAATCTCGGCACCATCCTGCGCAGCGCGGATGCGGCGGGTTGCGATGCGGTGATCGTCTGCGACCCCGTGACCGATGTGTTCAACCCCAATGTCGTGCGCGCCTCGACCGGCGTTTTGTTCTCCGTGCCGCTCGTGGTCGAGGAAAGCGCGCGGGTGCAGGCGTGGTTGCGGGAGAAAAAAATTCGCAGTGTCGCCACGACTCCGGCCGCCGAAAAAATTTACTCCGCGGTCGATCTCCGGGGCCCGCTCGCCGTGGTGATGGGGAGCGAGCAATACGGCCTCAGCGAATTTTGGCTGAAACACGCCGACGTCCCGGTGCGCATTCCGATGGCCGGCCAGGCCGACTCCCTGAACGTCGCCATGGCGACGATCATCACGCTCTTCGAAGCGGTGCGGCAGCGGAGCCTTTGAGGTATTCGATCAGTTCGGCGGTCCCGCTGGCCATGCTGATTCGCGGGGCATAACCCAAATCGCGGCGCGCCGCGGTAATGTCGAACCAGTGGTCCTTCGCCAGCTCCGCGGCGACAAAGCGGGTCATCGGCGGCTCCCCGCGCAGCGGGAACAGACGCCACGCCGTTTCGCACAGCGCACCCATGGCCGACGCGGCTCCGAGTGAAATCCGCTTCGTCACCGCCGGTTCGCCGAGCGCGACGAGCAACCCGTTGATCCACTCCCAAAGTAAAACCGGTTCCCCGTTCGTGATAAAAAACGCCCGCCCATCCGCGCGCCGGCATTCAGGCGAAACGTCACCTATTAAGTGACGTGTTCCGGGAGAGCCCCCGGCCGTGATGTCACTTAATAAGTGACATTGTCGGAGGGCGCGCTCGGCGGCGAGGTGGGCGTCGACGGCGTTTTCGACGTGCACCATGTCCACGCGGTTTTCCCCGGATGCGACGATGCGGAGTTTTCCGGCCCGCGCGCTCGCGAGCACCCGCGGGACCAGATGCGGATCCTGCACGCCCCAGATCAGGTGCGGACGAAGCGCGATCGTGCGGAGCGCGGCTGAGTTGGCGGCGAGCACTTCGCGCTCGGCAACCGCTTTCGTGAGGGGGTACGGGCTCGGGCAATCGCTCGTGAGCGGGAGCGATTCATCGGCGCCCGTGAGATCGCGGCCGTTGTAGACCACGCTCGGCGTGCTCGTGAAAACCAAGCGCGCCACCCCGTGCTCCCGGCAGCCCTCGATCAGCGCACGGGTGCCGAGGACATTGCTGCGGAAGAAATCTTCGTAGCGGCCCCAGACGCCGACTTTGGCGGCGACATGAAAAACCGTTTCCATCCCCGCACAGGCATCGCGCACGGCTGCGGCGTCGTCGAGCGAAGCGCGGACGAAACGCACGCCGCGTTTTTCCAAATCCGGGGCGGGCGAGCGCGCGAGCACCACGACGGGCCGCCCTTCGGCGAGGAGTCGTTCGACCAGGCGCCGGCCGAGAAATCCGGTGCCGCCGGTGACGAGAGTCGAAAGAGGTTTAGCCACGGATCGACACGGATAGTGCCGACGCGCCCGACGACGCAACCAAACGTGGAGGCGAAAAACCGCGGTTTCAGGTGCGGCCCCGCCTCATTGAAGGAAAACAGAAACAGGCTCTCAATCGGTTTTCCTTTCGGAAGGCGGGTCATGGATCCGCCCTGCTTCCCACCCGCGGTTTCCCGCCGGCTGAAACGATCACTCTTTCGCGCCGATCTCGTAGCGGTCGGCGGTGAGGGCCCACTTGGCGAGGGTGAGGCGGTGGATTTTCGCGTTGTGGCGCACATCGACCGGGAAATGCGGGCGGAAGAAAAACGTTTTGATCGCGGCCGTGTGTTCGTGCTCCCGGCCGAGGGCGTGAAGTTCGCGGGCGAGTGCGCCGCCGTCCGCGGAATTTTTCAGTTTCGTTTCGACCACGAGGGCGGGGATTTGTTTTCCGCGTTCGCCAATTCCGACGAGCGCGCAACGGGCGGCACGGGCATGGGCGCGGAAAATTTGTTCGCAGGGCTCGGTGAAAAGCGTGACGCCGGCTGCGGTCTCGACCCGTTCGACCTTCCGACCGCAAAACCAAAGTCGTCCCTCGGCATCGAGATAACCGCAATCGCCCGTGCGATGCCAGAGGCCGGAGTCGCCGAAGTGGTCGCGGTACGAAATTTTCGCCGCGTTTGTGACCGGAGGAAGATCGTCGTAGGTTTTGGTCACGTTTGGTCCGCGGACGATGATCTCTCCGATGGTGCCGCGCCGGAATTCCTGCGTGTCCGCGAGGGTGGCGATGCGACCCTCCGACGGGGCGATGACGCGGATGTCCACCTCGGAAGCCGGAAGTCCGACGCAGGCGCCGCGTCCGCGCGTGTCGAGGGAGGCGATTTCGTCCGAGGAAACGCTGGTGATCGGAAGCGCCTCGGAGGCGCCGTAGGGGCTGTGGAGTTGCCCGTTGGTCAGGAAGGTGCGCGAAGATTCCCAAAGCGCGGCGGGAACGGGGGCGCCGGCGCAAAGCACGCGGCGCAGGTCTGGCAGGGTGATCTCGTTCGCGATGCAATGGTCGCCGATTTTTTTCCACAACGTGGGCGAACCGAAGGACGAGGTGATTTTTTCCTGCAGGATCGCCTGCACGATTTTTACGGGGTCCACCTCCGCGGGTTCGCGCGGATCGATTTCGGGCACGACGGTGGTCATGCCGAGCGCGGGATTGAACAGCGCGAAAATCGGGAGCAGCGGCAGATCGATTTCGCCGGGAACGATGTCGTAGGTGGCGCGAATGATCCGGACCTGCGCCTCGAACATGCCGTGTTCGTAACAAACGCCCTTGGGCGAACCGGTGGAGCCGGAGGTAAAAAGAATGGCGGCGAGATCGGTGCCGGCGGAGAGGACGACGGGAAATTCCGCGACACGCTTTTTCGCCCTGGCCTTGGTCAGGCGGGCCGTGAGCGAACTGCTGGCGGGCACGCGCACGGCGACCGAGGAGAATTCCGTGCGAAAAAACCGGCTGACAAGGCGCGCCATCGGAATGCCGATGAGCACGCGGGGCTTCGACTTCGCCACGCACGCCAGAAACGTTTTCCGGCCCATTCCCGGATCGATGACCACCGGGATGGCGCCGAGCTTGAACAGCGCAAACACCGAGGCGATGAGCGGCAGCCCCTGCCGCACCATGACGAGGGTGCGGTCACCGCGCCGGACCCCACGCGAAACGAGGCGTGCGCACCACGCATCCACCTCCGCATCGAGTTCGGCGAACGTGAGCGTGAGATAAACGATGTGGTTGTCCTTCGTGCGCCCGTTGGGAATTTTCAGCGCCGCGGTGTCCGGCTGGCGGGCGGCCATGAGCGGGAGATGACGCGCGATATTGGCGTTGGCGACGGGGATCGACACGTTGGGGCAAGGCTCGCGCAACCGGGTCCCGGCGCAAAGAAAAACCTGAAACCCCCTGCCGCTTAATGTTTTTTTGCAGTTCGGCCGCCGGGCGGTGCCGGAGCCAAAAAGGTGGCAATCCTACTTGTCCGGGGTCGTGGCCGCTTTGATCGACGGCACTCCCCGCAGCAAATCCGCCTGCCACGGGAGCAGAAGATCATCGAGGCGGCTGGGCTCGCGTGCGATCTGCGCGAGGAGGGAACGGTTCGCGATCAGCGTGGCTTCGATCCCGAGTTTCGCCGCGACGCGGTCGCGGTCGGCCTTGATGCGATCCTGCAATTCCACCTCGGCTTGGGAGAGGGAAACATGGTTGGGGTCGCGGCCGGGACGGCGGGGAAGGGTCTTCGGATCGCGCGCGATGCCGGCCCGCACGACCGTGGCGAGCGAGGGGAAAAGGCGGTCGTGGCGTTTGCCGAGATTAATGCGACCGAGAATGGACTCCTCGGAATCGCCCTGTTCGGCGGCTTCGGCGATCTGCAGCAGGAGGGCGTTGCCGCAGACTTTGAAAGGCGGGGTGTCGAGGCGTTGGGCCTGCGCTTCGCGCCAGTGCCAGATGGCGTGCAACACGGTGAGGCCGGCGCCGCGGAGACGTTCGCTGCGACCGATCCGCCAGTCGTTTTCCGTCGCGACCGCGAAACCGGTGGAGCCGGCGTCGATTTGCGCGCGGCACTGCTGCTCGAGCCATTCCATGCGGCCGAGCTTGACCAGTTCGCGAGTGAGGATGTCGCGCAGCGCGGGCAGGTGCCAGACGTCGAGCGCCGCGTAGTTGAGCAATTTTGGAGTGATGGGCCGTTGGGACCAGTTGGCTTTCTGGCCGGATTTGTCGACGGCGACGCCGAAGTGTTCCTCGAGGAGGCCGGCGAGGCCGATCCGCTGGCGCCCCAGCAGCTGGGCGGCGAGCATCGTGTCGAAAATACTTTTGGGGCGAAACCCGCAGAGATCGTGCAGCAGGCGCAGGTCGAAATCGCTGCCATGCATCACGAGATGTTTGTGCGCGAGGATGTGCCAGAGCGGCTCGAGCTTGATGCCGGGGGCCAGCACATCGACGAGGTAAACCTGGCCGTCGACCATGAACTGGAGCAGGCAGACCCGCGTCTTGTAGCGGTACATGTTGTCCGCCTCGGTATCGAGGAAGACCTCGTCGACGCGTTCAAGTGCGGCAAGGAGCGGGGCGAGCGAACCGGGTTGATCGAGAAGTTGAAAAGCAGGCGGACGGGTGGTCACTTTCACGCCCAGCAAACGGCGAACGCGGAGGGGAAGGAAGCGAGAAATCATGCTGCTCGGCCGTCCTTCTCCCACGATGAGAGAAACGCATCAATCAGCAAAGGCAGGTCGGGACTATATCCGCCCTCGAGCACGGCGGAGGCCGGCCGCCCGCTTTCGCGCAACCATCTCCCCAGCATGGCGAAATCGGCGGTCTCAAGGGTCATCGCGGTGATCGGGTCGCGGGCGTAAGCGTCGAAACCCGCGGAGACCAGGATAAGATCGGGCGCGAACGCCAGCACGGCATCCAGCGATTCGCGCAGCGCGGCCATGTGGCCGGCGCGGGGCGCGTGAGGTGGGATCGGCCAGTTTCGGATGAGGGGGCCGAGGTCGGCGAGGCCCGTGCCGGGGTAGCAGGGGGATTGGTGCACGGAGGCGAAAAAAAGGCCGGTTTCACCGCGGGAGAGATGCGCTTGGAAAATAGCTTCGGTGCCGTTGCCGTGATGCGCGTCGAAGTCCCACACCGCGACCCGACTCGCCCCCAGGGAATGCCGTGCGAACAGCGCCGCGATGGCGATTTGGTTGAGGTAGCAAAATCCCATCGCTTGACCGGCGGTCGCGTGATGTCCGGGCGGACGCATGAGGGCGAAGGCGGGTCCGTGCGAGGCGAGCGCGTGTTCCGCCGCCTCGAGTGCCGCGGCGACGGAGCGGCGGGCATGATCTTCAATCTGGGGGAAGTATGGGGTGTCGTCATCAAAGTCCTCCGGCTCCTGGAGACGTTTGAGGTGCGCCGGGGAATGGGCGCGCAGGAGAATGTCGTCGGTGACAGCCCGCTGGGGCGCGCGCCACGTCCACGCGGGATGTTTTGCGCGCAGAATCCCGGCGGTGGCGGTGATGCGCGCCGGCTGCTCGGGTCGCATCGCCGAACCGTAGCCGGCACAGCGTGGATCATGGAGAATGAGCATCGTGGGGTGCCGACAAGGCCGCACAAAAAGAAGGAAAAACCAAGCTGTTGCCGCCGGGGTTCGGGAATTTCTTTTTGTGTCTTTTGTGCTTTTTGTGACCACTCTGATTCCCATGAAGGTCGTTGTGTTGTGTTCCGGCGGGATGGATTCCGTGACTGCGCTCCATTGGGCGCGGCGGGAGCATGCGCCGGTCGCGGCGGTGAGTTTTGACTATGGTTCGAAGCACAATCACCGCGAAATTCCCTTTGCGGCCGAGCACGCCGCGGCGCTGGGGGTGCGCCACGAAGTCGTCCCGCTGAAATTCATGGACCGGTTGTTCGCGTCGGATCTGCTCGCGAGCGGAGGCGAGATTCCCGAGGGACACTACGAGGCGGAAAATATGAAGCAGACCGTGGTGCCGTTTCGAAACGCGATCATGCTTTCGGTGGCGGCCGGTTTCGCCGAGAGCGCCGGCGCGGAAGCGGTGGTCATCGCGGCCCACGGTGGGGACCACGCGATCTATCCGGATTGCCGGGAGGATTTCATGCGCGCGATGGGCGATGCGATGCGGCTGGGCACGTATGCGCAGGTGCAGTTGCTGCGGCCATTCATCGCGATGACAAAAGGGGGAATCGCGGCGGAGGGGGCGCGCCTCGGGGTGAATCTCGCGCGCACGTGGTCCTGCTACAAGGGGGGCGTGGTGCATTGCGGCAAATGCGGCACGTGCGTCGAGCGCCGCGAGGCGTTTGCGCAGGCCGGGCTGACCGACCCGACAATTTATGCGTCGGTTGATGCCCTGCCGGCCAGACCGGTTTGAAGGACGCTTTTTCGAATGCTGATTTCTGAAATTTTTTATTCGATCCAGGGCGAGGGCGAATTGACGGGCGTGCCCTCGGTGTTCGTGCGCACGAGCGGTTGCAATCTGCGCTGCGCCTGGTGCGACACGCCCTATGCTTCGTGGAATCCGGAAGGCGAGCCGCGCAGCGTCGCGCAGATCGTCGCCGAAGTGCAGTCGCATCCGACGGCGCGGCACGTTGTCCTCACCGGCGGCGAACCGATGATCGCGAAGGAAATTCGCGAACTCGCGGCCGAGTTAAAAAAACTCGGCTATCACCTCACCATCGAAACCGCGGCGACCGTGGCGCCCGACGGCATTGTCTGCGATCTCGCGTCGCTTTCGCCGAAATTGCTCAACTCCGCCCCGGACCCCGTGCAACACGCCACCTGGCGGAAAAAGCACGAGTCAACGCGCTGGCAGCCGGAGGTCGTGCGCGCGTGGCTGGATGCCTATTCCTGCCAGTTTAAGTTTGTTGTCACCCGGCCCGAGGACATCGACGAACTCGAGCACATGCTGGGGGCGTTGAAGCGCGAGGTGCCGCGGCACCGGGTGTTGCTCATGCCCGAGGGTATTTCGGTGGAAAAAATCCGCAGCCGCGCCGCGTGGCTCGCGGAAGTTTGCAAAGCGCGCGGCTACCGCTACGCCCATCGTCTCCATCTTGAACTCTATGGGAACAAACGCGGCACCTGACCCCAACGCCCCGGCGCCCATCGTCGTCGCGGCGCCCGTTCCGCGAAAGCTTTCGGACGAGCTGCAGCGGCTCATCGATGAGTTTGCCACGGGCAGCGTGACGGTTCGCGAGTTGATCGTCGTTTTGCAGGGGCGGGCCTATGATTTTCTGCTGTTGCTGCTCGCCCTCCCCTTTCTGCTTCCGGTGCCGCTGCTGGGCCTCTCCACGCCATTCGGCACGGTCATCGCGATCATTGCCGCGAGATTGATGCTGGGCCAGCGGCCGTGGCTGCCGGTGAAGCTCCTCGACACCACGCTTCCGCCCAAGTTTTTCCCCACGCTCCTCGCGGGCGCGCGGCGGATTTTGCGCCTGTTCGAACTTTTTTTGCGCCCCCGCCTGCTCTGGCTCACGGCGACTCCCCTCCCGCAGCTGCACGCCTTCATTATTTTCGTGGCGGCGGTGTTGCTGCTGCTGCCGCTGCCTCCCGGCACTAATTTCCCCCCGGCGCTTTGCATCGTGATCATGGCGGCCGGCCTGTTGGAGCGTGACGGCCTGTTCGTGCTTGGCGGCTACGTCGTCTTTGCGCTCAACATGGTTTTCTTCGCGCTGTTTGGTTTCTACGGGACGAAACTCTTCGAGGTCATCTGGCACTGGTTGAGAGGACTCGTGCACTGAGCACGGGACGGTATTTTACGGGCACATGAGCCACGCCGATAAAATCCCTCCGCCCATTTCGGGCATCGGACAGGTCGCAGTCGTCGTGGGCGATGTGGCGAAGGCCACGGTGTTTTATCGGGACGTGGTGGGGTTGAAGTTTCTTTTTCCGGCGGGCCCGAATCTCGCGTTTCTCGCCGCTGGTGATGTCCGAATCATGCTCAGCACTCCCCAGGGCCACGGAGAGGTGGGAAAAAATTCGGTTCTCTATTTCAAGGTCAGCGACATCGGCACGACTCACGCCGCGATCGTCGCGCGCGGCGCCGTGAACGAGCGCGCCCCGCAGCTCACCGCGAAAATGCCCGACCACGAATTGTGGATCGGTTTTGTCCGCGACCCGGACGGCAATCTCGTCGGGCTGATGGAGGAGAAGCGCTGAACCGCGCGCGGTGCTAGGGCTTGAGCTTGGTCTTCAGCTCGTTCGTCGGACACCCGCAGTCGCCACCGCAGCCCGGATTTTTTTTCTTCGCGAACGCGCGCCAGACCAGCCACGTCGCGGCCAGGACGACGAGGATGAGCGCGGCAACAGTCTGAAACGGAGAGGACATGGGATTAAAAACCGAGGGCGCGACCGCCCTGGTAAACAAGGAAGCTGAGAATCCACGCGGTGCCAGTCATGTAGAGCGTTTGGAAGATCGGCCACTTCCAGCCGTTCGTCTCCCGCTTCACGACGGCGATCGTGCTCATGCACTGCATGGCGAAAACGTAGAAGATCATCAGCGTGAAACACACGAGCGGAGTGAAGAGCGGGCGGCCATCCGGCCACTTTGCGGCGAGGAGGGCCTGGCGCAGCGGCTCGGTGTTGTCGTCCGAAGACTCGGTGTTGAACACCACTCCCATCGTCGAGACGAACACTTCGCGCGCGGCGAACGAGGTGATCAGGCCGATGCCAATCTGCCAGTCGAAGCCGAGCGGCTTGATCGCCGGCTCGAGGGCGTGGCCCGCCCGGCCGGCAAAACTTTGTGCGAGTTGCTCGGTGTCCGTCGCGCCTGCCGGGGCCTTCGGATACGCCGCGAGAAACCAGAGCACGATGCTGATCCCCAGAATCACCGTGCCGGCGCGCCGGAGAAAAAGCCATGCGCGCTCCAGCATGTGCAGGGCGACATCCTTCAAACCGGGCAGACGGTAGGGCGGCAGCTCCATGATCATGAGCGGCGGCTCGCCTTTGAGCAGCGTGCGCTTGAACAGCCACGCGAAGCCAAACGCCCCGAACGTGCCGAGCCCATACATGAGCAGCATGATCCCCACCTTCGTGAGCAACGACACGCGATCGCCCGGCAGCAGCGCAGCGATCATCAGCAGATAAACCGGCAGGCGCGCCGAACAGCTCATCAGCGGCGCCACGAGAATCGTCACGAGCCGGTCCTTGGAATCCTCGATCGTGCGCGTGGCCATGATGCCGGGAATCGCGCACGCATAGGAGCTGAGCAGAGGGATGAAACTTTTTCCGTTGAGCCCGACGCGACTCATCAACCGGTCCATGATGAACGCCGCGCGCGCCATGTAGCCGGTGCTTTCCAGAAGCCCGATGAAGAAAAACAGAATCAGGATCTGCGGGAGGAAAATAATCACGCCCCCCACTCCCGCGATCGCGCCTTCGGTGATCAGGTCGCGCAAATCCCCCGGCGCCATCCCACTCTTCACCCCGTTGGAAAGCGCGGCCATGTGGCCGTCGATCCAGTTCATCGGATATTCGGCGAACGTGAAAATGCTGAGGAACAGCAGCGTCATTACCGCGCCGAGGATCGCCCAGCCCCACACCGGATGTGTCGCATAGGCGTCGATTTTGTCCGAGGCGTTCGGTCCGACATTGCCGGCGGAAAGAACGACTTCGGCCGCGAGCTTGCCGATCGCATCGTAGCGCGAGCTCACAAGCGTGCCGGCCCAGTCCATCCCCTCGCCTTCCCAGCGTTTCTGCCACCCGCGCAGAATTTCCGTGGTGCGCGGACTGAGTGGCGTCGATCCCGCGACGCGAACGCTGTCCTGATCCGTCAGCAACAACAGCGCTTCCGCGCGCGCGATCAGCGGCGATTTTCCGTCGCTCTGCGTGAGCGAAGCCTGCAGTTCGGAAACCGCGGGCGCGATCGCCGCGGGAATATCCCAGGCGTGACGCGAGAGCGGCAGGTCGTGTCGGCTCATCGCGAGCTTGAGATCGATGAGCCCGCGGCCGTTGACCGCTTCGCAAGCGATGACAGGAATGCCGAGTTCCTTTTCAAGGCGCGCGGCGCGCACGTTCAGCCCCGCCTTCGCGGCGAGGTCCATCATGTTCAAAACGAGAATGACCGGACGTCCGAGATCGAGAATCTGGTGAACGAGGTAGAGATTCCGTTCCAGGTTCGTCGCATCGACAATGCAGAGAATGCGATCCGGCTGCGCCGTGTCGGCGCGGCGGCCGAGCAGGACGTCACGCGTCACCGCTTCATCGGGCGAACGCGCCGCGAGCGAGTAGGTGCCGGGCAGATCGATGATCGTGATGGGCTGGCCGTGTTGGGAGTAAGCGATGCCGACTTTTTTTTCGACGGTGACGCCCGGGTAATTCCCGACTTTTTGTTTCAGTCCGGTCAGCGCGTTGAAGAGCGTGCTCTTCCCGCAGTTGGGATTTCCGACGAGCGCATAAACCGGCTGGCGTGACGACGGAGCGCCGGTCGCGGCGGAAATGTGGGAAGGAAGCGCCATGGCGTGTGCTCGGCTGAATCACGCCGCAGGCTCGACGAGCACGTGCTCGGCCTCCGCCTTGCGGAGGGTGAGATGGTAGCCGCGAATTTTTATTTCGATGGGATCGCCCATCGGCGCGGTGCGGATGAGCGTGAGGTTCGTGCCGACGATCAGGCCCATCTCGCGAAGCCGGAGGGAGGCGTTGCCCGCCTTGGAAAAATCCCGCACGGTCGCGCTGCTGCCGATCGGGAGCTCGGAAAGTTTAACGACGGCGGCCATCGCAGCAGAACGATACGGGTGCCGCGCGGTTAGCGCGGACCGACTGGCTCAACGAGAATGCTGCTCGCGGCCCGATGGCTCAGTGCGATCCGGGTGCCGTTGACCTGGCAGAGAATGGTGGTCGTGCCGGAGACCTTGATCACGCAGGCCGATTCGCCGAATCCCATTTCCCGCACGCGCTGGCGAAAACTGGCGTCACCGGTGAGCTCGCAGACCCGTCCCGTCGATCCGGGGGGAAGCTGGCAAAGGGGAATCCGAACGGTGATCGGCAAACGCGACATGGGAGCTGAGACGATTCGAACGAGACTCAGTTTCAGTGAAGGTGCAACAAAAAGGCCCTCCGCGTGAGCCGGAGAGCCGGAAGAAGAAATCAGCGACGGCGACGCTTAAGGGCGAGTTGGGTCCCTGAGAAGCGGATCAGATTTTGAAGATGCTCGAACTCCGCGGGATCGAGATTCGCGGCTTCCTTCAGCTGGGTTTCGGCGCGTTTCATCGCGGCTTCGACCGCGCTTTCGTCGATCTTGTCTTCGACGATCGCGCGTTCGGCGAGGATGGACACTTTGTCGCCGGACACTTGGGCAAAGCCGCCGCCAACGGCGAGCCACTGCGTGGTGCTGCCCTTGGTCACGCGCAATTCCCCGTGGTCCACCTGGGTGAGCAACGGGATATGGCCGGGCAGGATTCCGACTTCACCTTCGATGGTCGGGATGACGACCGTGTCGATGATCTCGGAATAGACCCGGGCCTCGGGCGTGACGATTTCGAGCGTGAGAGGCATGACCGGTTACTTCTTTCCCGCGGCGGCGATCACTTCGT
>DATAKE010000036.1:0-5171 GCA_036261745.1 Opitutaceae bacterium | reverse complement strand
GGGTGAGCCGGCCGCTCCGATTCACCCCGCACCGGCAGGTTTCCACCGCAGATCAGAACGCCATAAAGCAGACACTCATGATCGCCGTGGGGATTAACGCGCCTGCAAGAAGCTTCAGGGGCGCGACTCCCTCCGGGAAGTAACGCGCCAGGATGGCCTGACCAGCTGGATTTGGGGCGTTGGCGATCACGGTCAAGCCGCCGCCAGTAACCGCACCGGCTACCACGGCATATTTCAGCGAGTCCGAAAATCCCGGCACAAGCGAAGCGAGAAACGTGATCGCGGCGTTGTCATTGAATGCGGTGAGAACCGTCGCGCTCAGAAAAAGTGGGATTTCACTCAGGCGGGTGAGGATGGGTTCGATCCACCATGCTTGGATTCCGCCGTGAATCACGAGCCCTGCGAGGAAGAAGCCTACGAGGATCGGTGCTTTCAGGTCGACCGCGCTTTGGTGGTGGGCGGTGGCTTGCGAAAATGCCAGGAAGAACAAAAACGCACCGATGAACATCACTGGGTGGTGCGCTTGCCAGACGATGAATGCAAGAAAGCCAATCTGCACGGTGGTAATCCACGCCGGCACGGCGGGACGGGTGGATGCGGGTTTGCGACTGGCGTCTTTCGCCGCGAGTGCAGCCAACTCCCGGCGGAAAATCGCGTAGTAGAGCAGTGTGGAAACGACGACTCCGAGCACGGCACGCCATCCGAAAAATGTCAGCATGTGCAGCAGGTCCCAATTCCAAGTATTCGCGACCATGATCACAGGCGGCGCCGCGAAGTGGGTCAGGGTTCCGCCCACAGATATATTGACGAAGAGGAGCCCGATTGTCGCGTAAGCTAGCCGCGGACTCGGCTTCAGTTCGTAGAATTGGCGCGCCAGGAGGAGTGCGGCGATCGTCATCGCTGCCGGCTCGGTGATCAATGAACCGAGTAGGGGAGCGAGGATCAAAATCGCCAGCCACCACGCCGCGGGAGTTCCGCGACCTAGCGAGGCAACGGCGCTCAAACATTTCTCGGCCAGTCCAAGCACCGGCCGCGTGGCGGCCAACGCCATCACGATGACGACGAACATCGGCTCAGTGTAGCTCACGTGGCCACTTACGTAGTCGACCACCGCAGACCATCCTTTGAACCACGTGATCGCGCCAGCGAGTACGACGACCCAAATGCCAAAGACGGCTTCGATCTCTCCGAAAAAGTGCAAAACTTGCCCCGTGAAACTGACTTCGTCGGGATAGCCATCCTCGTCGCTGTCGGTCTTTCGCCGATCTGTTTTTCCCGCCGCGTGCCTTTCCTCAATGACGTGCGCCCAATGCCGAATTTTGGCCGTCAGAAATGTGTGGATGATGGCGCAGAGAAAAATCGTTAAGGCTACGACGTTGAAAGGATCGGCGCTCGCTCGCTGAACGAGCACCTCCCACAAGCTCGCGCCAGCGGCATCGTGATAACTTTCTAGTGGTGTCGGCAGGACCGACCCCGTGCTCGCGGCTTGAGCGGTCGTCGCAAACAGAACCGTCGCGCAAAAGAAAAGTCGCTTCATGCTTTTCAGCGAAGCGGCGAGCAACAAGGGAGCAAGCCCAAGACGCTGACGGCTTCAACGCGGGTTCGGAGGCCGAGTTTCGATAGGCCGTCCAGACTTGCGTATTAGCCGAGGGGTGGCTCTTTTCTTCGCGGGTTCGGGAAAATATTTTCCGGAGGCATAGAGACGGTCGGGCCGCTGTCTCATAATCATCCTCGTTGAGAGTGAAAATTCTGACGCCCGCCCCTGACGTGACGAACGGCATGTAGGACGTGAGATGGAACGCCCTCGGCGCGACTTCCTCCCATCCCCATGAATGCTACTCAAAATCCCGGCCTCATCTCCGTCTCCGAAACCACCGCGAAAAACGTCACTGAATTAAAGTGGCCGGGTCACATGGCCAATGACGTGGCCGCTACCTTTGGACCCGATCCGTTTGCGACGCTCACGGCGACCCCAGAGGCGTTGGTCCTTAGCGGTACGCTCGGAACATTTCGCCTGCCACGCAGCGCGGTAAAGAGAATTGGTCGAGGTACGCTCTACCCTTGGTTTTTTGGTGCGGTGAGAATTCACCACGATATTCCAGGCTATCCGCATAACTTGCAGTTCAAACCAATCGGATTGAAACCGCGGGAGGTGAGCACGGAGCTCAAAGCGTTAGGTTATCCCTCGGCGTAAGCCTGCTTTCGCGCTTCGTGCGCTCTGGCGCGCAGGTGCTCTGTACGTCCGAATCACGGCTGCAGAGAGAGCAGTATCGCGCGAGCAAGGCAGCCTGACATTTCTGTCACTTAATTACTGTGGCTGCATGGCCATTTACGTGACGTCTTCGTTCGTCCCTGCTAGACCGCGAGTCGCCGTAGTCCGACCAACTTCATGACACTTCCCTCGACGACCATTTCGCCGCAGCCACATGTGTTGGTGGTTGAGGACGAAGAAAAAACCCGGGCTTCCGTCGCGGAGGGATTTGAAATCGAGGGCTGGATGGTTCGCACGGCCGAGAACGGTGAAACTGCGGTCCAGATGTTGAACCACGAGAGGTTTGATTTGATGGTGCTTGATTGGATGTTGCCGGGCAGTGACGGGCTGGAAGTTTTGCGCCATGCGCGCGCCCGTGGAACCCAAACGCCCGTTCTGATGCTGACGGTGCGGGACTCGGTGCAGGATCGTGTCGCGGGTCTCGAAGCCGGCGCGGATGACTACCTGACGAAACCCTTCGCCTTCGCGGAGCTACTCGCCCGCAGTCGCGCCTTGCTGCGTCGCCCTGTTTTGAGTGCGGGACATTTTTTGAGCTGCGACGATCTTCAGCTCGATACCCGCGCCCGTGCCGCGGTGCGGGGAGGAAAGCACATTTCACTCACGCCGCGCGAAGTGGACATTCTAGAATATCTGTTGCGCTACCAAGGACAGGTGGTCACCCGAGAAATGTTGGAGCGCGATGTCTGGAAACAAAACCGTCGCTTCACTTCCTTGGACAACGTGATCGACGTTCAAATCATGCGACTGCGGCGAAAGGTGGATGAGGAGGGTAAGCATCGCTTGTTGCACACCCTGCGAGGGGTCGGATACCGGCTTGGGCGCGAAGACGAATGAAAAGCTGGTGGCTAAGAACTCCGGTTCGGTTTCGTCTGGCTGCTTGGTATGCGATTGGCGGGACTCTGCTGCTCGCGGCTTTCAGTGCGACGATCTATTTTTTTGTCGCACACCGGATGGCGCAGCCGCTCGACGTCCAACTCCAGCGTGATCTCGCGAGGATACAGGCGCATCTGGAAATCAAAAGCGACGGTGCGGTCGTGTGGGACGGCAAGGCCGTGCAGTCGGAAGAAACGTGGCCGGCAAAGAATCCGTGGTTTGAGCTGTGGGATGAGGAAGGTAAGTTGGTGCATCGCTTCTGGCCGTTCGATGAGAGCCATCTCGAGCAGCTTCCAGTCGCGCCCGCACGCGGGCGAGAAACTCTCTCAGTTTTCCGTGTTTCGCCCGATGTGCGTCTCCGAGTATTGTCGCTGCCTCTTCCGTTAGAAGGTCGTGAGCAAACGTGGATGCTCCGCGTCATGACGATTCACGAGCCGGCGGGTAGTGCGTTAACCGCGCTCCTCCGCATCATAGTCGTGGCCCTGCCGGTGGTGGTGACGCTGCTGGTTTTAATCGGGTTCACGTTTACACGTCGCTGGCTCAAGCCGCTCGATCAAATGGTGGCCGAGGCGGACCGGATTACGGCGCACGATCTGAGCCGTCGGCTTCCGGTCGTTAATCCTCACGATGAGCTCGGAAGATTGGCCGGAGTTTTCAATGTGACCCTGGCTCGGCTGGAGGACTCTTTCTCCGCCTTGGATCGATTTGTCAGCGATGCCTCGCATGAACTTCTTACTCCGCTCACGACCCTTCGCAGCGTGGGCGAAGTCGGATTGCTCGCCGCGCGGTCATCCGAGGACTATCGGGAGATTATCGGCAGCATGCTTGAAGAGGCGCAGCGTCTCCAGTTGCTGGTTGAAAAACTTCTCCAGCTCGCACGGGCGGAAGGCGGTTCAAATATGCTGGAGCGTAGTCGGGTTCAGCTCGACGAACTGACGCGACAATGCGCGGAGGATGCGGCGATTCTAGCGGAGGACAAGGCACAGCGCATTGTGGTCGAGTGTCCGCCCTGCGAGATCAAAACGGACGCCTTGTTGCTCCGGCAAGCGCTGCAAAATCTCGTAGATAACGCCATGAAATACAGTCCAGCCGGTGCGGTGATCCTGATCAAGGTGCACGAGACGGGGGAGAAGTGTGTTTTGTCGGTAATTGACGATGGTCCCGGCGTGGACGCGGAACACCGCGCCCGTCTGATGGACCGCTTTTTTCGCGTTGATGACGCGCGCGGAAAGCAAAGCGGCGGTTACGGCCTCGGTTTAGCGATCACCAAGGCTTACATGCGCGTGCTAGGTGGCGAATTGAGTTACAAACCGAATTCACCCCGGGGAAGTATTTTCCGACTCACCCTTCCGAAGACAACGACGACCGCCGTGGATCAGTTCAATGGAGGGGCGATGGTGCGACCAAGTCTTCCACCGTCGACCCAATGACCAGCCACGCGTCTTTGTCGAGAAACCGGGTGGCGCCCAACGACTGTGCGAGCCGTTCGTCGTGAGGATCGCCCATCCAGACGATCGGCACGGACGAGTGAACGTCGCGCAACGCCGCGACGAGATGGCGGCCATCCGCCTGTAATGTCCGATGAGCAATGACGACAGTCTGGTGCTCGTCGGCGGGTAATTCGCGCACGAGTCCGATTGCGGTGTTCAGATCCTGACATTCTTGCACGACGGCCTCTGGAAAGTGACGCAGAAGCGTTTTTGAAACGTACAAAAGTCCCCGGGAATTATTATCGATAATAAGGAATTTCCGAGGTGAACCCATGAATCGCCCTATAGTCGGAGCATCGTGATTCTGCGTCAGTAAGCTTAACCTGACAGAAATGTCAGTTTGAGCGGGGGCGATGAATCGACGGCTCCATTACGCGTTTCTACGCCGCGGAGCTGACAGAAATGTCAGCCTCCGTCGCTGGCCGCTTCCCGTTTCTTTGCGCAGGATTTCGACATGGTCAAAAGCATCGCGGCGACGCCCGCATCCGAGGTTACCGTCTCCATTCAACTTAACGGGAGCAGGTCAGGTTTGGCTC
>DATAKE010000032.1:0-19894 GCA_036261745.1 Opitutaceae bacterium | reverse complement strand
CCGCTTCTGTGTGTAAGCTCTTTTGAAGCGCGAGGAGTTTTTCTATGGCGACGCTTTGCTCTATTACCGCGAGTTTTAGCGTCGCGAGTTCTTCGATTACTACGTCCAGCGCGACGCGCGTCTCTCGGATCTGATTCGCTTGTTCATCATTCATGGGGGTGCGGTCATGGACCGAAAAGTGAGTAGATCAAACGTTTAGATGTTTGTCAGTGGATTCGCATAGGCATGGCCTACATCCTATCCACGGAAAAGCAGACGGCGGCAATCGCCGCGCTATGCGAGGGAACAAGCATCCGAGCGATTGAGCGAATGACCGGCATTCACCGTGACACGATCATGCGCTTGGGAATCCGAGTGGGCGAAGCGTGCGGGCGAATGCACGATGAGCGGATGCGGGAACTGAACTGCACGCACATTCAGGCCGATGAGGTCTGGGGATTCGTGGGCAAGAAACAGAAGTCCGCCACGCTGGACGAACAGAATGCAGGAAAGGGCGATGTGTGGACGTTCGTTGCGTTCGATCCGGAGTCCAAACTCGTGCCGTCGTATTTAGTCGGAAAGCGGGATTTCAAACATACCTACCATTTCGTTTCTGATTTGGCGTCGCGGATGCGCAGCCGGATTCACCTTTCGACGGATGGGATGCAGGAATACCGCGCAACCATCGCGGAGGCTTTCGGCTCTGACGTGGACTACGGACAGATTGTGAAGGTCTACGGCGCACCCGACGGCGTCGATGCGGCGCGGCGCTACAGCCCGCCCCGCATCACTTCGATCCGCAAGATGTCGATTCGTGGCGAGCCAGACCACGCGGAGATTTCAACGTCACTGGTTGAACGGCAAAACCTGACGATGCGAATGCACATGCGCCGTCTCACACGGTTGACGAATGCTTTTAGCAAGAAGGTTGAGAACTTCCGCGCGGCGGTCTCTCTGCATTTCGCCTATTACAACTTCGTGAAGATGCACGGGACGATCCGCTGCACGCCAGCGTTGCAGGCTGGTGTTGCTGATCGCGTGTGGACCGTCGGTGACCTCTTGGAACTCGCATGAGCGCCTACCTGAAAGAAATCAGGCACGCGATTCGTGAGCTACACGGGTGCGAGAGCTCGCACGTCCGCACGGTGCCGATTGCCGAGGTCTTCAAAGGCCGCGTGATTTGGAGCGGTGACGTGGAGGTGTTCGATCTCCAGGGCCATCCCAGGGCGAAGCGCGTTTACGCTTGGGGTTACCCCAATGGACGCGGCGGATGGGAGATTACGACCGCTCTAGAAATTCCGCCGGTGGATTCGCCGGAAACCGCGGTCAAGGTCGCAATAGCGGCCCTTCCTCTATGATACAGGCACTTCAAACCATCGGGCTTTTCTTTCTGATCTTCATGGCGATTTTTTTGCCTGCTCAGATTTCGTCGGCTCGGAAGTCACGGGAACTTGAATCCGAGTTGGCGTCGCTGCGTTTCCGGGTGATGGCTGCGTTGCTGTGTGCGCTGGCGGCGATGGCAATGGCTGCTTTTCTGGGTTTTCGCCTTTTGGCTGTTGAAAAGCGCATTGAACAAACGTCGTTAAAATCGCCGTCCCAATAGCCACCACGACGGCCGCACTTTTTTCTTCCACGATTTTTTTGCGCGTGTTTCTGAACCAGACGAAGAGCCAGCCCCATTTCTCACCGTTCGTTTGCAGCCAGTCCCTCCCGCTCTCTGTGAGATAAATGTCCGAGATTCGGAAAATGTAAGCGCCCGCAGGCGTCTCCGTTCTCATTATTTTGCACCGGACCAAGCCTTCGTCTTGAAGGTTTTCGATCATTGAGCCCGTCAGGTCGGTTGGTCCGGCTGAAACGTAGCTCCCCGGACCGCCGCCAATCGCCGCTAACGTCCGCAACGCTTCAATCTGTTTTTCGCGGAGTTTGCTGGAGTCGGGCACGCGATCCCGAGAAAAGCCGCTCGCTCAACGCGTTTCAAGGCGCTTGAGCTTCCTCGGCAACTGCTCCGCGATCCGTGTCAGCGGTGAAGCCCGTTTCGTCCGCCTCGCCTTCGGAACCGGCAACGCCACCACGTCCGCCCGTTCAACCCATCGCACCGGCTGGCGCTTCGTCACCTCGCCAAATGGCGCTTGGCTGTTCGGGTAGCCCATCCAGCCACGCCGAGCCAAAGAAACGGGCGCTTCCCGGCCCTCCTTTCGCTCGCTCGGCGTCGCACGCTCACGCCACGCTTTGAACTTCGCTCCGATGCTGTTTCCCATGCCTTTCGCCTACCGCTTTCCCGTGCCAAAGAAATGGCAAAATCAAATTAGGACACTACCCCTCCGTCCCGGCGCTTGACTCGCCTCCGGCCCTCTGAAACATCGCACCTTTCTCACTTCCAAACATCATGGGCCAACAACTGAACAAGTATATCAAACGCAAACGCCGCGCCGCCTACCTCAAGCGCAAGAAGGCGCGCACCAAGGTTGCCGCCAAGAAGAAGTAACGCCGCATCACTCTTGGGTTTTCCACCGCGGCCCCGACTTATCGGGGCCGTTTTCGTTTCCGGAAACCCTCAGGCCGCAATGATCAAAGTCAGTCTCATCTCCCTCGGTTGCGCGAAAAATCTCGTCGATAGCGAGATCATGATCGGCCACCTCCACCAAGCCGGCATGCAGGTCATCGCGGAGGCGGAGAAAGCGGACGTCGTGATCGTCAACACGTGTTCGTTCATCGATTCGTCCAAGGAGGAGTCGATCGGCCACATCCTCGAGGTCCACCAGAACCGCGGCATGAAGAAACGCCGCAAGGAACAGAAGCTGATCGTCGCGGGCTGCATGTCGCAGCGTTTTTCGAAGGACCTTTCCTCCTCCCTCAACGACGAGGTCGACGCGTTCATCGGCCTGGATCAGGTCACGAAGGTCGCGCCGATCATCGAGGGCCTCTTCGCGAAGGAACGCGCCAGGAACTCCGTCCCCGAAAGTTTTGTCACGCCACGGTCGACCTACATCCCCGACTACGACACGCCGCGCTTCCGGCTCACGCCAAAACATTTTGCGTACATCAAGATCGCCGAGGGCTGCAACCATCCCTGCACGTTCTGCATCATCCCGCAGATCCGGGGCCGTCATCGCAGCCGCACGGTCGAGAGCGTCGTCGCCGAGGCGCGCCAGCTGGTCAAAGAGGGAGTGAAAGAGATCAACCTGATCTCCCAAGACACGACTTTCTTCGGCATGGACACGTGGGAGCAGCGCCCGAATCCCCGCACGCCCGTCGATTCCTCCCGCGGCACCGCACTCACGACCCTCCTCCGTGAGCTCAACGCCATCGAGGGCGATTTCTGGATCCGGCTGCTCTACACGCACCCCGCGCATTGGAGCGACGAGCTCATCCGCACGATCGCCGAGTGCCCGAAGGTCGCGCGCTACATCGACATTCCGCTCCAGCACATCAGCGATGCGATGCTCGAACGCATGCAGCGCGAGACGAGCGGCGGCTACATCCGCGACCTGATCAACCGCATTCGCGCCGGCGTTCCCGGCATCGCGGTGCGCACGACGTTCATCGTGGGCTTTCCCGGCGAGACCGAGGCCGACGTCGCCGAACTCTGCGAGTTCATCCGCGAAACCAAATTCGAACGCCTCGGCGTTTTCCGCTATTCGCAGGAAGAAGGCACCCGCGGCGCCAAGATGGAAAACCAGATCGCGCCGAAGGTGAAGGAAGCGCGCTGGCACCAGACGATGGCGCTGCAGAAAACCATCGCGGCCGAGGTGAGCAAAAGTTACGTCGGCAAAACGCTGCGTGTCCTCGTCGAGGAACCGGGCGTCGCCCGCGGCGCGGCGGATGCGCCGGACATCGATGGCCGCGTGTACGTCCCGCGCGAGCTCGCCGTCGGCGAATTCGCCGACGTGAAAATCACCGGCTACCAGGACTACGATTTGCTCGCTCTTCCCGTCGGCGCGAAACCCGTCGAATGGAAAGTGGCCAGGCAGGCGCAGTGAGCGCCGGCCTCAGACAATTGTAGGAGCGGCTTGATGCCGCGACGGAAACAGGCATCGCTGCCGGAACCCCGGTCGCGGCATAAAGCCGCTCCTACAGTGAAACCGGGACCGTTACGGAGCGGCCGCTGGCGCCGCCGCTTCGGTCTTCGCCGGTTCCGCCGGTTTCGGCTGGGCCTGGATCGCGGCGGCTTGCTTCGCGATTTCCGCGATGTCCGCGGCGGGAAGCACCACCAGCCCGGCCTGACGACCGTTGGCGAAGTTTTGCAGGGTAATTCCGAGCAACTGCCCTTTTCCACTAAAGGTGGGGGTTCCGAGACTGACATCGGTCATGAGGTAGAAACGGCGCGGCTTTTCCACGATGCCCCGGATCTCGGTGGTGCGGATGAGCGGCACGCGCTGCAGCGCTTTCGATGCACGCGCGAGGTAGAAGAAACTATCCAGGAGCGCGCCCTCCGTTTTCTCCTCCAGCTTGACGAAGGAAGGAAAGCTCGGCTTTTCCGCGTCGGCGGCAACGTCGGGGGCCATGAACGCGAGATCGAGATCCGCATCCTTGAGGACAAACCTCGCGGGGACTTCCTTGCCGTCGGCGAGTCGCAGTTTCACTTCCTTGAATTCCGCGCCCACGAGTTCCGGCGCGCGACCGCCGCCCGCGACGCGCATCGCATCGAACGCCGTCTGGGGATCGACCTCGGCGAGCGACGTCAACGTAAGCCCGTCGGACGAGATCACCGTCCCGTTGACTTCGATCCGCTGCTCGCGCGGCGGCTGTTCGCGATCACCGACCTTCACTTTGAGCGTGACCACCAGTTCCACGCCGACAATTGCATCGGCGTAACGCTTCACCAAGGCCCGGCCGGCCGTCGCGTCGGCCTCGGAGGCGGCGCGCAGCGGCAGCGAGAGCGAAACCGCTGCCAGGACGGCAACAGCGAGAACAAGGGGGCGGGAGCGTTTCATGTTTTGGATTTGGTCGGCTTGAGGTTGATTTCGATGAAAAGAGTCTGGCCGCGGCGTTTCACGAGCAGCACCCACCACTCTTGCGCACCGCGCACGGCCTGTTCCCGGGCGGCCTTGAGATCGGCGAGGTTTGTCACGGGCGTCGTCCCGGCTTTCTCAACGACGTCGTCGGCACGCAATCCCGCCAGCGACGCCCAGCCCGCGAGCACGGCGCTCTCGATCAAGGCACCCTTCGCGGTTGGCGAAAGTTGCAGGCGCACGCGATCGTCGAACGCGAGATCGCGCGCGGAAAATTCGAGCTGCTGGTCCTCCCACCACGCCATCTCCGTAGTCGGCACGGGCTGGATTTCGAGCGGCACGTTAACGTCGATGATCTTGCCCTCGCGCCACACCGAGAACACAGCCGTGCTCCCGGTCTTGTACTGGCGGATCTGGCGCGCCAGCACATCCGAGTCTTCCGGACGCCGCGCCGGGACCGCGTTGCCATCGATTGCCAGGATGACGTCGCCTACTTTCAACCCGGCAGTTTCCGCCTGGGTGCCGGCATAAATCTGAGTGATGCGCGCTCCGCCATCGCCCTTGATCGCCAGCCGCGTCGCGAGCTTGGGCGTCAGAGGTTGAGACGCCACGCCAAGCCAGGCCTTGCGCGCCTGGGTCGGGGGATTGCGCGGATTCGACGTGCGCAGCTCCACGACGGAGCTGATCACCGCAGCATCGCGGCGCACGCTTGCGACCACGGGACGCATGCCGTCCTTGGGCAAGTTGGCGGTCAATTTCTCGGTGAGCTCCTTGAGTTGTTGAACATTGGCCACGTCCTGTCCGTCGACGGCGACCAGCACGTCGCCGCGCCGCAAATTCGGCTCCGCCTGTCCGGACGGCCCCGCGGGCTGGACATTTTCCAGCCAGATGCCGCTCGATCCCGGGAGGCGTTCCTCGCGCACGAGTTTCTGGGTGAGATCGCGGACCACCGCGCCCCAGCTCCGGAGTTCCATGTCGTCCGCCTGCGCGCGCTCGCGGGCAACGAGGTTGAAACGCGCGGTCTGCTTCTGTCCGGCGCGAAGGTAATCGACCACGAATTCCCGGCCGGGGAGCTGGCTCGCCTCGATGCGGTTGAAATGCGCCACCGCTTTCTCCTCCGCGCCCTCGATTTCATGGCCGTCGCACGCGAGCACCAAATCGCCCGGCTGCAGCCCGGCTTTCGCCGCGGGTGAGCCCTCGGCCACGTCACCGACGATCACGCCGGGACCGGAGCCGTCGGCTTCCAGCCGCGGCTGCACGGTGACCCCGGACCAGCCGCGCGTGACCGTACCCTTCGCCACGATTTGGTCGGTGACGAGGCGTGCGAGGTTGCTGGGGATCGCGCCGCTGAGATTGAAGACGCCGATTTCGTTGATGCCGACGATTTCGCCGCGGCCGTTCACGAGCGGACCGCCGCTGTTGCCGCCGAAAATGCGTGCATCGTGCAAAATCCACCGGACCAGCATGCCGACATCCTCGCCGCGCAGCATCATCTTGCCCGCGGTCTGCTCCGGGAGGACGAGCGAGGGATTCGCCACGATCCCACGCGTCACCGATTGCGAAAGAAATCCCGGGCTGCCCAACGCGAAGACCTCCTGCCCCGCCTCGAGTTTGTTGGAATCGCCAAACTTCGTGACGACCAGCGCCGGCGCGTTTTTTGCCCGCTGCGAAAGATCGAGCTGCAACACCGCGAGGTCCGTCATCGCATCCTGTCCGACGAGTTTCGCCTCGATGTGCGTGCCGTCGAAAAGGTAGCAGCGGAAATAATCGCCATCCTCGGTGACATGGCAGTTCGTCACGACGTGGCCGGCGGCGGACACAATCACTCCGCTGCCACCGGTCCATTGTTTGGTGAGGCGGCCGTCCATTGGCCGCAGCCGGATTGCCTCGATCCGCACGATCGACGGGAAAACCCGGGTGAGCATCGGGTCCTCGGCCGGGGTGACCTGCACGGGACCGGCTGGCTTTGAGGCGGCCGGCGCCTGCGCCGCGACGGCGGAAAGACCGCTCCAAACCATCAACGACACGCCAAGACATCTGCCGAAAACACGGCGGAGCAATGAATTCATGGGGAAGTCTCGGAATGAGACGAACTCACCGCGTGATGCAAGCGACAAAACCGAATCGGTCAGCCTCCGGCGACACCGACGTATTTGGCGATGACCCCGTCAAACGAACCGTTGGTGAAAAATACCACCACCCGGTTCTTCTCGCGGGCGCGACTCGTCGTGGTTTTGGCGAGCAGTTCCTGGAGCAGCGCGTCGTTCGAAGGAGCCGAGTAGGCGTCGATCCCCTGGGTTTCCAAATGCTGGGCCACGGCTTCGCCGTCGAAGCGTTCGCCGTCGGCGAGTTTTTCCGGCCGGCTCACGGCGCCCAGATAAACTTCATCCGCCAGCGCGAGCGCCCGCATGAATCCGACCTGAAGCGTCTTCGTGCGCGCGGTATTGCTGCGCGGCTCGAACACCGCGGTGAGGGTCGCGCCGGGGAACCGCGCGCGAAACGACTGCAACGTCGCCGCCAGCGCCGTCGGGTGGTGGCCGAAATCCTCGATCACGGTCAGGCGCGGCACGTTGACCAGGATTTCCTGGCGGCGCTTCACGCCGCGAAAATGAGCGAGCGAGTCGAGTTTGAGCGCCGTGGGATTCACGCCGGCGCCGGAAGCGAGCGTCACCGCGTACGGCAGATTTCCCGGATTCGGAGCCGTCGCCGCGAGCGCGAGTCCCGCCGCCGTCGCCGCCATCGCGGCATTGCGCGCGTTGAAGAGTCCCGGCTGGGTCCACTCGACGCGTGTCCATTGCTGGCCCCGCCACACGAGGCGGAACTGGGTGCCGGTCGGCGACTCGCTGAAATCGGTGATGCGCACGTCATTCGCCTCGCCCAGCCCCACCCGCACGATGCGCGTCCAGCCCATCGGACCGAGGGCACGGACGTTGTCGTCATCGCCATTGAGCACCACGAAACCGCTGCGCGGCACAATGCGGACGAGATGCCCGAAGGTCCGCTGCACATCGGCGAGGTCCCGGAAAATATCGGCGTGGTCGAATTCGAGATTGTTCAAGACCGCGATATGCGGGGCGTAGTGGATGAACTTGCTGCGCTTGTCGAAAAACGCGCTGTCGTACTCGTCGCCCTCGATGACGAACGGATCGCCCGCCGCGCCGAGATGGCTGCCCACCGGGGGATCCTGCGGCACGCCGCCGATCAGAAAGCCCGGGTCGCGCCCGTTCTCGCACAAAAGAAACGCCGCCAGGGCGGTCGTGGTGGTTTTCCCGTGCGTGCCGGCGACGACGATGTTGCGCCGCGTTTTCAGAATCGAATCGTGCAGCAGCGCTGGCAGCGACGTAAACGCCAGCGCCCGCGTATCGAGCAGCCACTCAACCTCGGCGTTGCCGCGCGACATGGCGTTGCCAATCACCACGAGGTCGGGCTTGAGCGTGGCAAGCCGCGCCGGGTCGTAGCCCTCGTGCAGCGTGATCCCGGCGTCGGCCAGGACATTGCTCATCGGCGGATAAACGCCGGTGTCGGCCCCCAGCACATCATGTCCGGCGGCACGCGCCAGCAGAGCCGCGTTTCCCATCGCCGTCCCGCAAATGCCCATGAAGTAGATCTTCATTGGCGGGCAGCGGGGTGAAGTTGCCGATCAAAGGGGGAGCGCATCGTTCGCGGAAACAAAGGGGACACGGCGGCGCACTTCAAGAGGAGAGCGCGAGGCACCGCCGATCCGGCAACGCTTCACCCTGGTTCGCAGCGGGCGGCATTCGCCTCTCCCCGCGAAAAACGGACCTACTGCGGCTCCGCGTAGAGCGAAGGCGAATCGGGAAACAGCCGGCGCACCTCGAGTTCGGGCGGCATGCCCGCCAGTTGCACGGCAACCTGCGAACGCACAACGATGAGCATGCTTTTAACGCTGATCTCGAACGCGGTGAGCGCTCCCTCGTGTTTCCGATAAATATCCAGCGCCACATCCACTGAATTCAGCACGTTGCGGAGTTGGCTATCGGACATGGGCGATGGATCAAAAGAGTCAGACGATCACTCGGGCGGGTTGGCTAGACCGCCCGGCGCGTTTCTGGTTCGTGCCCCGCCAAAATTAACTCGTGTTCGCTACATCGATTCCGGCCTGGGAGTCGTTCCAACCAATCGCAACAACCGGGCTCGCGCATCGCGGAGGTCCTCGCAGATTTTGCGATGGATCTCATCCATGAGGCCGGTCGACTGGTCACAAATCTCGAGCGCCTGTTCAACGGCACGCAGCATTGTTCTGTAATCTTGGTTTTTCATTTGTGCCGCACAGACCACGCCGGCGCGCAAAGGTGCCACCACGAACGAGTAGCGCCCCGATGCCCTGTTCCCGGCAAAAAAAAGTTCCAGCTTCGTGAAAAACTTTTCAGGGGAACTCGCCGGCCCGGCCGCGCGCATCCTTTCCTACACCAGATTCACCGGATCGATATCGAGCACCTGCACGACGTCGTCGGGCCAAGCAAAATCGTCCCGCAACTTCGCGAGGTCCGGCACCGTTTTCGTCACGCTCGCCGTAAAGTACCAGAGCTGCCACCGATACTCGTCCTTGATTTTTTCAATCGGCGACGGCGACGGTCCGCGCAGCTCGAGGCGGGAGCCGAACGTTTTCTCCACCAGCTTCGCCCACTGCTCAGCAAAAAATTTCAGCTTCTCCGGATTTTTTCCGCGAAAAAGGTGATGAATCAAATGGCGGTACGGCGGATAGTTGAAGTCGCGCCGCAGCTTTAATTCGGAGGACGAAAAACCCGAGTAGTCGGCGTGACGCGAAAACTGGATCGCCTCCGCCTGCGGCGTGAACGTTTGCACGACCACCTCGCCCGCGCGGTCGCCGCGGCCGGCGCGACCCGCGACCTGCACCAGCAACTGGAAGGTGCGCTCGTTGGCGCGGAAATCGGGGATGTGCATCGAGATGTCCGCATCGATCAACCCCACGAGGGTGACATTCGGAAAATCCAGCCCCTTGCCGATCATCTGCGTGCCGACGAGCACATCGATCTTCCCGGTGCGGAACTGGCCGAGGATTTCCCGAAACCGGTTTTTCTTTCCCATCGTGTCAGTGTCCATCCGCTCGATCCGCGCGCGCGGCAGCACGCGGCGCACCGCCTCCTCCACCCGCTGTGTGCCGAGACCGCGCCAGCGGATTTTCGGCGATCGGCACTTCGGACAAACCAGCGGCGCCGGGCGCTGTGCCCCGCAGAGATGGCAGCGCAGCGTCTCGTCCGTGCGATGATACGTCAGTGAAATGCTGCAGTGCTCGCACTCCTCCGCGTGCCCGCATTCGGTGCACAGCATCGAGGAGGAATAGCCGCGGCGGTTGATGAACAGGATCGTCTGCTCCCGTTTTTCCAGACGGTCCTGCATCGCGCGGACGAGCTTGCCCGAGAGCGCCGGCAGCGTGCGCTGCTTCATCGCCTCGATTTTCATGTCGACGATGTCGATGTGCGGCAGCTTGCGGGCGTCGACGCGCTGGGTGAGCTCGAGCAACCGGTATTTTCCCGCCAGGGCGTTGGCGAAACTCTCGAGCGAAGGCGTGGCGGACCCGAGCAGGCAGACCGCGCGGTTTAGTTTTGCGCGCATCACCGCGACATCGCGGCCGTGGTAACGCGGGGTTTCGTCCTGCTTGTACGCGGGCTCGTGTTCCTCATCGACGACGATCAGCCGCAGATTCTGCACGGGGGCGAAAACCGCCGACCGCGCCCCGACCACCACCCTCGCCTCGCCGGTCGCCAGCGCGAGCCAGCCATCGAGCCGCTCGCCTTCGCTCAGGTGGCTGTGCCACACCACGCAGCGGTGATCCGGTGCGATCGCCTCGAGACGGGAGCGGAGCCGCGCCACCGTTTGCGGCGTGAGCGCGACCTCCGGGACGAGAAACACCACGCCGCCGCCCGCCTTGAGCGCCGTGTCGATCGCGCGCAGATAGACCTCGGTCTTGCCCGAGCCGGTCACCCCGTGCAGCAGCGATACGCCGAATTTTCCGGCGCCGAGGCTGGCGGTGATCGCGGTGACCACCGCCTGCTGCTCGGCATTGAGGGCGTGCGGTTGCGAGGCGACGAGTTCGCCGTGGGCGGCGCCGTCCTCGTTGTAGGCGATCCGCTCGATGCGCCGGATCTCCTCGCGCAGGACCCCGCGCTTCACGAGCGCGACCGCGACCGCCGCCGTGATGTCGAGCCGCTCCAGCACCAGCGATTTTTTCTGCGGACGAAACTGCTGCTCGAGAAACCGGTAAAGTTTCGCCTGCTGCGGAGCGCGTTTCTCGAGGGCGGCGATCTCCTCCGGCGGCAGCCGCCGCGCGATGGAAAGCAATTTCTCCTGTTTCAACCCCGCGCCGTTTCGCACCGCGGCGGGCAGCATGGTTTCGATGATGCTGTCGAGGCCGCAGGCGTAGTAACCCGACATCCAGCGCGCGAGCTCGAGCAGGTCCGGTGGCAACGCGGGGAACGGGTGCAGCACCTGCGCCACCGATTTCAGTTTATCGACCGGGAAGTTTTTCGGCGCGCCGATTTCGCCGACAATGCCGAGCCGCAAGCTGTTGAGCACCGGCACCCGCACGAGCGATCCCAGCGCGACGACCGCGCTCATCGATTCCGGCACGCGGTAGTGCAGAAGTTTATCGAACCCCGCGATCGGGTGAACGCCGACGATCATCGCGCGAATGAGCAGGGCCCGCCACGCCATGGCAAACACGATATCTCCCCGGAACAACGCATTGACAGCTCCGCGGCCCGCGCCAGACAGTCGCGGCGTGAGCATCCCCGCAGCGCGTGAAACCTTCCGGCAATTTCTGACCCAAAAAGGCCTGCGCGTCACCAACCAGCGCCTGGCGATTTTCGACGCGGCGTTTGCGCAAAAAGAACATTTCACGGCCGAGCAGCTCCTCGACTACGCGCGGGAAATCGACGACTCCGTTTCGCGGGCCACGGTGTACCGGACCCTGCCGATCATGACCGAAAGCGCCTTGCTGCGGGAGGTCGATATCGGCAGCGGCGAAAAATTCTACCGGCCCAACGAAGGCAGCGCCAACGCGCAGGTTGCCCAGGTGGTCTGCCTGGATTGCGACAAGATTTTCGAGATCAGCGCCCCGTTCATGGAATGGTATGGCAACACGGTTTCCTCGAAACTCGGGCTCACCCCGGTGACACAACGCCTTCAGGTGAGCGCGCATTGCGACGTCCTACGTAAGACCGGCACTTGCCCCCGGCGCGGCTAGGAGTTTCTTTCAGCGCAATGGCCAAGGAGAAAAATCACGACCCGGAGTTCGAGATGGCGTTTTATGAGACGGTGCTGAAACGCGACCCGGGCTACGTCGATGTGATCGAAATTCTGGGAGGGCTTTATACCAAGCACGGCCGGATCGCCGAGGGGCTGAAAATGGACCGGCGGCTGGTGAAGCTGCAGCCGGAAAACGCGACCGCCCACTACAACCTCGCCTGCAGCCTCGCGCTCGCAAAGCGCAAGGGCGACGCGCTCCGCACGCTCCGCCTCGCCGTTGCGCTCGGGTACAAGGATTTCGACTGGATGGTGCAGGATCCGGACCTTGAGGACCTGAAAACGCAGCCCGCCTTTGTCGCTTTGCTCGATCAGCTGAAACCGCAGAGCTGAACGCGCCGGGTGGGAATTTCCCCTCTACCGGACGCCGAACAATTGCTGCAGGACCGTTTCGAGGTCTTTTCCCACACTCCATTTTCCGCGCTTCGACACCGCGAGGCTTTTGCTGCGCTGGCGTTTTTCGAGCTCGGCATTCACGGCGACGATCCGCGGCTCGTTCCCCGGCAGATCGGCCGCCTCCGCGGCGGTCAACGGCGTCCAGGCGAACGGCAGGCCGGTCCAGCTGCACTTGATTTCCCACCCCGCGACCGGGCCCAGCGGCAGCGGCTTCGTCAGCAGTGACGGATAACGCGCGATAAAATTCGGCGTCTGACGGGTCGCGATTCGCAGTGTGACAGCGGGCTCGAGCCGCTCGAAATAATCCTGGAAGTTATCGACCCGCCGCGCGCGCCACTCGGAAAAGAAATGCAGCGGGTCGATGCCCATCAGGTTCATCCCGTTCCAATACCCCTGCTCGTTCGCGCTGCCGAATTTCCGCCGGTTGTACCACGCCTGGAAATCGCGGGTGATCATCACGCCGATTTCAAAATGCAGGTGCGAACGTTCCCGGGGGATCGTGTAGCCGCCGGAGCTGTGTCCCATCGTCGCGATCGTCTGGCCGCGCGTCACGCGATCGCCCACGCGAAGCCCGGGCGCGATTTTGGCGAGGTGCGCATAGAGCGTGTAGACCGCCGGTTTTTCGTCCGGATGCTCGAGCACAATGTAGCGGCCGTAGCTGCTGCCGCCCGGATTCGAGCTCACGTGCCGGACCACGCCATTCACGGCGGCGTAAACATCGTCGGTCGGTTCGCCGCGGCGGTCCCGACCGACCGCCTTGATGTCGATCCCCTCGTGAAAATGCGTGCCGCCGTTGCGCACGCCGCCAAACGTTCCGGATTCGGGTTCACCCGTTCCGGTGTCCTGGATGTAGGCGCCCAGCGGCTTTTTGTCCGCCCAGCCGGTATTGGGCGTCGGCCACACCATCTCGACGCGGTCGGCGGCCCGAACCATCGCGACCGTGATCAACAAGCCCGCCCAACCGGCGCGGACGATCCGTGGGAAGAACTGGCGGGGGACAATCATTTTAGTTTTTCCAACCAACCGCCGGATCATGTGAGCGCGGCCTCGCTCTCGAAAGCAACCATCAACTCGCTGCCCACAGAATCCGCGAGCAACCGTCCCTTGTCCGTGAGCCGCACGCGCGTTCCCTCGCGCACCGCCAGCGCCTCGCTGGCCATGCGGTCAAGCAACGCCTCGACCGTGGCCCACGGCGCGGCCGGACACCGTGCCCGCCACACCGCGACGTCGACCCCCGCATTCATGCGCAATCCAAAGACGAGCGCATCTTCCGCCAGCAAGGCGGGCGTGGTCGCGACCCGATCCTCCGTCATGCGCTGGCGGTTTTCCACGTGCGCGGCCCATTTGTCCAAGTCGGCGACATTCGCGCCGCGCCAGCCGGCATGTTGCGACGCCGCCGAGGGGCCGAGCCCGATCCATTCGTGCATGTGCCACGTGTTGAAATTGTGCAGGCAGGCGTGGCCGGGGCGGGCGAAATTGGAGACTTCATATTGCGCATAGCCCGCGGCCGCGAGCTGCGCCCACGTGCTCTCGTACAGTTGCGCTTCGTGCTCAGGGTCGAGCTTCACGCGGCCTTGCGAAAGCTTCACCCACAGCGCGGTGTCCTCCTCAAACGTGAGGCAGTAGGTCGAAAGGTGATCCGGCGCGAGCGCGACGGCCTCGCGCACATCGGCCGCCCACTCCTCCGCGGTCTGTCCGGGCAGCGCGAACATCAGGTCCAGATTCACGCTGGGGAAATTCGCCGCGCGGATGTGTTCGTGAGCGCGATGGATTTGTTCGCGCGTGTGCGCCCGGCCGAGCGCATCCAGCAACGCGGGCTGAAAACTCTGCACGCCCATCGAGACCCGCGTCACGCCGGCGTCACGCAAGGCCGAGAGCCGTTCCCGCGTGACCGAGGCCGGCGCCAGCTCGACCGTCCATTCGCGCGGTGTGCCATCGAAATGCCGGCGAATGATCTCCGCCAGCCGCGCCAGATCGCGTGGCGCGAGCAGACCGGGTGTTCCCCCGCCCCAGAACACGGTTGTCACCGGACGCGGCCATTCGATCAGCGCGGCTTCGGCGGCGATTCCAGCGAGGAACTTCTCCACGCCATCCGCGGTCGGCTTGGTTTGATAGAACGCGCAGAAGTCACACGTCGACGCGCAGAACGGCACATGCACATACACTCCCAAGGGCGCTGGCGCCGTCGAAGCTTTGGCTTGCTCTGTAGCGAGGCGGCTCATTACTAGCCCGTTTTAATCCGACTGGTTTTCACTCTCAAAACTCAATGCACACCAACCGTATTTCTCCCGCGAGAAAAATCCTCCTCTGGCTCAGCGCCACCCTGCTTCTCGCCCTGCTTTCGGGCTGCGACAATGTGCGGTTGACCAACCTTACCCCGCCCGCCCTGCCGGAGAACCCCTCGCAGATTTATACGTTCACCCTTCGCGTCACGCAGCGCAGCAACACCGTCCCGGAATCCACGATCGTACCGCACATCATCGTCGACGGTCAGAGCCATGTGATGAAGAAGAGCCCGCTGGGGCAGAACATCTACGAATTCGACTACCAGCTGCCGCCGGGCCGCGACGAACTCGCCTACTACTATCTCGTGAATTACCAGGTCGAGGGCAGCAACGGCCGCTCACCCGCCGAATCCTACACGGAAATCGTTCGCGCGAAGATCATGCGGCGCTACGTGCTTTCGCTCGAAACCAACCGCGGTCCCGTCGGCGCACGCATCAGCCTGCTCGGCCGCGGCTTCACGGCGCAGGACACGGTTTATTTCGGCGAATCGCCCGCCCGCACGGTTTTCGAATCCGCCAACGCCCTCAGCTTCTACGTCCCCGCGCTCGAGCCGAACCGCAACTACCAGCTCGCGTTGAACAGCCCCGCTGGCAATTCGCCGGTCGGCCCGTTCCGCATCGATCCGAGCACCCTCACGGTTTCGCCCACCTCGCTCACGCTGCGCAGCGGTGAAAACCAGACGTTGAGCTTCACCATTCCCAACGCCGCGCCCGCGGGCGGATTGCTGCTGGATCTCACGACCGACGTTCCCGAGAGCGTGATCATGCCGGAAGTGATCGTACCCCAGGGCCAGACCACGGTTACCGTGTCGGTGACCGGCGGAAAACCCGGCAACGGCAATCTCTTCCTCAAGGGCTACGGCGCCGGCGAAGTCTCGGTGCCCGTCAGCGTGTCGGCGCGCTAAATTCTCCGGGTTTCCCGGTCCGCGTCGGTGTCCGCGGCGGAAAAATTCCGCGCGGGTTCACTTCAGGTATTTGATCACGGCCTCCACGCGCGAGTGCACATGCAGCTTCTGGTAAATGTGTTTCAGGTGTGCGTTGACCGTGTCAGCGCTGATTTGCAGGCGCTGCGCGATTTCCTTGGCGGGGTAGCCCTCCGCGAGAAGTTCCATGACCTCCTCCTCGCGCCGGGTCAGCTCCTCGGGAGTCGCGCTGGAGGGCGCGGGTTTCTTGCGGAAGCTTTCGATCACCTTGCGGGCGACCTCGCCGGTCATCGGGGCGCCGCCGTTTTTCACTTCCCGGAGCGCGGTCAACAGCATGTCCGGCGGCGTGCGCTTGAGCAGGTACCCGCTCGCGCCGACCTGCAGGGCTTTGAAAATCAACTCCGTGTCGTCGTGCACGGTGAAAATCATGAACTGCGTCGCCGGCATCATCTGTTTCAATTTCGCGATGCAGGAGATCCCGTCGCCATCGGGCAGCTGGATGTCCATCACGACGACATCCGGGGCGCACAGCGGAATTTTCCGCATCGCGGTCTCCACGTTGCGACAGGTGCATGCGACCATGAAATCCGGCGCGTTGCCGATGACATGCTCGAGTCCCTCGCAGATGTCGGCGGTGTCTTCCACGATGGCGACGCGAGTGAGTTTGACGGGGGGCGGGGAGGTCATGGGAAACTGCGGCATTAGGGTTGCAGGGGAACGCGAAGAAGAATCGTGGTGCCGCTGCCGGCGACGCTCTCGATGTGGATCTCGCCGCCGATCTCCGCCATGCGCGAACGCATGTTACTGAGGCCGTTTCGCTCGGCGTGTTCCGCCGACTGTGGCGCGAATCCGACGCCGTTGTCCTGGATCGAGAGGGAAAACGAACCATCGGCGACGCGGGTTTCCACCACCACCGACGACGCGCGCGAATGCTTGAGGGCGTTGTTCATCGCCTCTTTGGCAACCGCGAGCACGTGATGTTGGACATCGGGCGCGAGGCTGAGTGCGGGAATATCCTTTTGTCCCCGCACCAGACAGACAATCGAAGTGCCCCAGAAAAAATTCTGGGCGAAGCGCCCGATGAACGCCGCGAGCCGGTCCAGGGAATTGTTGGTCGGGCTCACCGTCCACACCACCCGCTCGAGGTCGGAAGCGAAGCGGTGGGTTCGTCCCGCGAGCTGCTCGACCACCGCGCGGGCCTGTGACATCGCGCCACCGTCCTCCTTCAGGCGGTCGACGAGCATTCCGATGCCGGTGATGCTCGCGCCGAGTTCGTCGTGGAGATCGCGCGCGATCCGGGCGCGCTCCTTTTCCAGGGCGTGTTCGCGACCGAGGCGTTCGAGCTGGAAGGCAAGTTTGCGCTGGGTCCAGAAACGCGCGCCCCACACGACGAGCCCGGTGAAAACGAAAACGCCGCCGATGCGAAACCACACCGTCTGCCACCATGCGGGCATCACGATGAAACTCAGGAACGCGCCCTTCTCGTTCCAGATGCCATCGCTGTTGCACGCGATCACCTGCATGCGATACCGGCCCGGCGGAAGATTGGAATAGCGCGCCGAACGCACGCTCGTCGTGTCGACCCAGTCGGCATCGACGCCCTCGAGCCGGTGGCGGAGATGCACCTTGGAAGGAGCGGCGTAGCTCATGGCCGCAAACGAGAACTGGAGATGATGCCGGCCGGGCGGCACGCGAATGTCGCGTTTGAGGTCGAGCGGCTGGTCGTTGAGCAAAACCTGTTTCACCAGCACGGGAGGCGGCACGGTGTTGGGCACCACCGCGCCCGGATCGAGCGCGAGCACGCCCTTGTAGGTCGCAAACCAGAGAATGCCGCGCGAATCCTTCCAGCTGGAGGGTTGGTAGGCCGGAGAAGGCGAAAGACCGGAGAGCCCCTCTTCCTTCGCGTGACTGACGGCATGCACGCGATTCGCGCGACCCGCAGCCAGCGCGGCAAATCCACTCTTGCGGATGTGGAAAAAACCGCCCGCCCCACCGAACCACAGCCGTTCGAAGGCATCCTCCTCGATTTGCAGGATCATCCCGTCGGGCAGGCCGTCCGCACGCGTGAAGCGGCGAATTCCAGACGCATCTTTCCGCAGAAGCCCGTTGATCGTGCCGATCCACAGCGCACCGCTGGCGTCGGCGTGCAGCGCGTGGATCGGTCCTTTTGCCATGCCATCTTTCTCGTCAAAGCGCGTGAGACTGCCCGCGTTCCAGCGATAGAGCGCGCCGGTCACACTTCCGCTCCAGATGTTGCCCTCGCGGTCTTCGGTGATCGCGTTGATGCCCTC
Source organism: Opitutaceae bacterium (assembly GCA_036261745.1). Lineage (GTDB taxonomy): Bacteria > Verrucomicrobiota > Verrucomicrobiia > Opitutales > Opitutaceae > DATAKE01. Next base: position 1,781 of record DATAKE010000032.1, on the reverse strand, counting down.
GCCGAGAAAACCCTGCTCCTTCGTGATCCCCGTGAACACGCTGTTCCTGAAATAGCCGAACATTCCGCCCGAGTTGGAAATCCAGATATCGCCGGCGCGGCTCTTGAAGAGGACGCGTGGGTTGCGCATCGGGGCAGAGATCCGCTGCAGGATCGCCGGGTTGTCCAAGGCGACGCGGTACACTCCCGTCGTCGCGCCGAGCCAGAGGTGGCCGGCGCCGTCAGGGCAGACGCTGCTGACGAAAAGCGGACTGTTGCTCGTGTTCTTCGGATCGCGGTAGGGAAACACGTCGAGGGTCTCGCCCCGTTTTCTCACCAGGCCGCCCGCCTGGTTCGCGAACCAAACATCCCCGCGCTCGTCCTCGCACACGCTCGTGCTGAGCGTCTCGGGCAGGCCGTTCTGCTGGGTGAACACCCGGAACGCTTTCGGCCGCAGCCGCCCCACCCCGCCGCCGTCGGTGCCGACCCAGATATTGCCCTCGTGGTCCTGTCCGATCGTCTGGATCGCGATATGAGGATAGTCGACGGATTCCAGGATCCCGCAGTGAAACCGGAAAAGTCCCTGTCTCGCCGTTCCGATCCAAAGAATGCCGGAGCGATCCTCGAAGAGACAACGCACGGAGGTCTTCCGCGCCCAAGGCGGATTCTCGAGGACGGTGCGGACGCGATCGTTCTCGATCTTCAACACCTGCCCGTCCGACACCACCCATACTCCATTGGCGGCGGACGCCACCTGCAGCATCCCGCCGAGGCGGTCCTTGTACGGGACGAGCTTACCGCCGCTGTAATAACCGAGGAAGCTGCCCGCCGAAACCCAGGTGCGCTTCATTTCATCGTGCGCAAAAAAGAAACCGAGCCCGCGCCGTCCGATGCCGTCGGCCCGGCCGAAGGATTGAACTTTGCCATTTTCCCAGCGCACGAGCGCTCCCTGGTACGACCCCACCCAGATCGCGCCGCCCGGCTCGACGTGGAGATCCGAAAGATTTTCACCTTCGACCGCGGCAGACACGGGATGCCGTTGAAATTTCCCCCGCTCAAAATGCAGCACACCCTCTTTCGGCGGAAGCAGGAGCAGCGACGATCCGTTGATGACGGCGAGGTCGCGGATGTTGTAGCCGCTTTCCCCGACTTCAGCCGGAAGCGGAAATGTCTCGAACTCCAGACCGTCATAGCGCGTCAGCCCCGCTGCCGTGCCCAACCACAGATAACCGCTCGCATCCTGCCGGATGCGATTAACGACATTGTGCGAAAGCCCGTCGTCCGTGAGCCACGTTTCCGTCGCGTAATCGCGCGGGCAATCCGCGTTGGCTCCGAGCAGCTGCGAACCGACCGCAAGGAAAGCAATCCACCCACGCAGTAGCGCGCCGATGCCGACGAAGCACCCTTGGGGACTTAACGGGGGGAACAGACGCATGGGGTAATGCCGGCCTTCCAAACACGTCAAGTGCACGTGGAATGCAAGTTTTCCAAAGCGCCGAACCGTCTGCAGGCGCTACATCAGCGATTTGGGCAAATGCACTTCGCATTTTCAGCCCTTACCCAAACTAGGTAATAAAAGGCACCTACACATCAACTACGTGTTTCTTCACCTCGAACTGCTCGGGTCTAAATGCAGCATTTTAGCAACAAGTTCGAATTTCGGTGCGAATCACCCAGCACCGTCGCCGCCCCTTAAAACCTTTCTCCCACCGCTCTCGTTGCCGGCGTTTCGGCAGCAAAAAGCGGCAACTTAAAACCCCAATGAACCCAGCTAAAACATCCCCCATCCTGCGCACGCTCCGG
>DATAKE010000013.1:0-1514 GCA_036261745.1 Opitutaceae bacterium | reverse complement strand
AAGATCGCGAAGGAGTTCGCCCTGTCGCATGACGTGATGCGGCACACGTTCATTTCGATGTTCGTTGGAAAATTCCGCTCTCTCGGCGAAGCTGCGCTGCAAGCCGGCAATTCCGAGAGCATCATTCGCAAACATTACTTCGACCTCAAGAGCACGACAGAAGCGGACGAATTTTTCGGCATCCTGCCAAGGAAGGCTGATACGGCCGCGGTGCACGTATCACCCCCGCAGCCTGTCGCGGCCTGAGCGCAACCATGACCTGTGTGCGAGGGTTGACAGGCAAGCAGGAGCATGGACGCACCATCAATCCTCTCCCATCAGAACCAGCTCACCGACATCGTCGGCCTTCGCCTTTGCGGAATATTCCCTGCAGGAAAAGAGCCTTCGATCCGCACGCTGCGCGACTGGACGAAACTCCGACGTATCCCACATCATCGCGTCGGTCACTTCGTCTATTACGATCCCGCCGAGGTCGCCAGTCACATCCGCACCAAGCTGAAAGTGCCGGCTCGCGGGTGAGGTATCGTCGACTTGGGGATACCTTGGGCGACTACTCCGATTCGATCCCGAAGAGGTGCGCGGTTATCCGCTTTTCCCGGCGTCTGGAAAATCGGCAACACGTGTTGCCGAATAGGGTCACGGCGCCGAGGCCGGAGTGCTGGGCCTATTTTTAGTTTATCCGCAGCGGTAACATGGCGGCGAACTCTTCAACCATGAAAAATCACGAAACGACGTTCTTCGCTGAACCAATTAATCCGCGCATCGAGGCCCGCGCTCTTACCCACGAGGCGTTCTGCCGATTGCTGATCTGGCAGGCCGATGCCGCCACCGTGGAGGACCGGGGCCTCAGAACCTCCGTTGCGCTTTACTGCGTCCGCCCCGATCTCATCGACAATGAGACGTTGGAAAAAATCGGGGATGCTACCGGCCGCACCCGGCAGCACGTTCACAAGCTGGCGGAAAGCTTCCGCCACACGACGGGCTTCGACGCATGAACGCGGCAAGTCCCGTCCGAGAAATCAATCGCCTCCACTCCGAGGTTGTACGCCACGCGGACGATTCCAAAAAATGCCTCCACGCCGCGATGCTCGCGGCGTGGCAGGCAGGTCAATTGCTGCTGGAGCAGCAAAAGCAGGTCCGCCGCACAATGGGAGCTGCGTGGGGCCAGTGGCTGGACGAGAAATTCGAAGGGTCCCGGCGCACGGCGCAAAACTACATGCGCCTAGCCGAAAGCGTTGCCAACCCAGCCGAGTTCCGCGGAATGAGCCTGCGGCAGGTTTATCTGCGTCTCGGCATCGCGACCGAACCGAAAAACCGAGCCGCTTCCCCTCCACTGAGCCCGCTACCGTCCCATATCCGTCTCGCGGGCCGCTTACTGGCCACCCTGAAGCCGCTGGAAGAAACTTCTGGCAAGGACATCGAGCAAAATGCAGTCCTTAAGCAGGACCTCCGCGCTTTGTATGAGTGTTTGCGCCGTGTCTTTGAACCAGACTATTTCGCTCCCGAGCGCCAAG
>DATAKE010000011.1:0-3430 GCA_036261745.1 Opitutaceae bacterium | reverse complement strand
GTCGGTATTTCTGCCGCGCGGCGATGGGTTCCTCGGCGTCGCATGGGATCGGCTGACGCTCGATAATTTCCGGCGGCTCTTCACCGAGATGCAGATGCCCCGTGCGATGCTGAACTCCGTCTTTCTCGCCTCGACGAGCAGCCTGGTCGCCACGTTGTTCTGCGCGATGGGCGGCTATGCGCTCGCGAAGTTTTCCTTTGTGGGCCGCCGCTGGATCACGGCCCTCGTGCTCGGCGCGGTGATCATTCCCCCGCCCCTGCTGCTCGCGCCGGGCTTCGAGCTGATTTATCACCTGGGGCTGCTCGACACCTACGCCGGGTTTCTCCTCCCCGGACTCGCGCCGGCCTTCGGCGTTTTTCTTTTCCGGCAGGCGATGCTCAACAGCGTGCCGAACGAGTTCATCGAGTCCGCCCGCCTCGACGGCTGCGGCGAGGTGCGGATTTTTTTCCAGATCGTGCTGCCGATCGTGCGCCCGATGGCCGGGGCGTTTCTCATCCTCTCGTTTCTGTCGGTCTGGAATAACTTCGTGGGACCGCAGCTGATCATGCAGTCGGCCGAACGCCAGCCGCTCGCCGTCGCCATGAACAATCTCCGCGGCCTCTACGGCATCGACTACGGCCTCGTGCTCTCCGGCACGCTGTTCTCGATCGCACCGATCATGTGCCTGTTTCTGCTGCTCCAGAAAGAATTCATCTCCGGCCTGACCTCCGGCGCGGTGAAGGGATGAAGCAACCGCCCAACGAAGGGATGAATTCAAAAGCCAGAAGCCATATACCGACCGGTGGTTTTTGAATTCCCGGCTTCCTGACTTCTGAATTAATCCGAGATTTTGGACCTAATCCTTCACCGTTTCGTCTTTTTTCCCTGTGAAAGCCCTCCTGCTCACCGCCCCCTCGACACTGGAATTCACGGATTTCGCCGAGCCCAAGCCGGCCAATGACGAAGTCCTGCTCCGAATCCGCGCCTGCGGGATTTGCGGCAGCGACATCCACGGCTGGGATGGCTCGACCGGCCGGCGCCGGCCGCCGCTGATCATGGGGCACGAGGCATCCGGCGAGATCGTCGCGGTGGGTCCGCGCGTCGAACGCTGGAAACCGGGCGACCGCGTGACCTTCGATTCCACGATCTCCTGCGGCGAATGCTCCTACTGCCGCGAGGGTCACATCAATCTCTGTGAAAACCGCCGCGTCGTCGGCGTCGCGCCCGCCGAGTTCCGCCAGCATGGCGCGTTCGCCGAGTTTCTCACGCTGCCGTCGCGCATTCTCTACCCGCTGCCTGACGCGCTTTCCTTTCCGCACGCCGCGATGGTCGAGCCCGTTTCCATCGCAGTTCACGCCGTGCAACGCGTGCGCCTTGCGCCCACCGACACCGTGGTCGTCATCGGCAGCGGAATGATCGGCCTCTTCGTGATCCAGGCGCTGCGTTGGGCCGGTGCGAAAAAGATCATCGCCGTCGATCTCGCGGAAAACCGCCTCGCGCTCGCGCGCGAGCTAGGCGCGACCGACACGCTCAAATCCGACGCCTGCGACGTCGTCGCGGAAGTTGCCCGCCTCTCCGGCGGACGCGGCGCGGATGTCGCGTTCGAAGTCGTCGGGATGTCGTCCACGTTCAACCTCGCCCTCACGACGCTGCGCCGCGGCGGCTCGATGGTGCTCGTCGGCAACCTCGCCCCGAAAATCGATTTTCCCCTGCAGGTCGCAGTCAACCGGGAGATCACGCTGCACGGCAGCTGTGCCTCGGCCGGCGAATATCCGCTCTGCCTGGATCTCATCTCCCGCGGCGTGATCCGCGTCGAACCGATGATCGCCGCCATCGCCCCGCTCGCCGACGGCGCGGAGTGGTTCAAAAAACTCAGCGCGAAGGACGGCGGCAAATACATGAAGGTGATCCTGCAGCCGTGACGATCCCGGTTGTCAGTTTGAACGCAGCGAAGAATCCATCTGGACGTACGCGCCCTTTCACGACTTCGCAGCTCCTGCTGGATTCTTCGCTGCGCTCAGAATGACAAACCAGTTTTGAACTCTCCGCTTCTGCACATGCCCTCTCCGAACCCTTTCGATCTCACCGGAAAAATCGCGCTCGTCACCGGCGCAAGCCGCGGCCTCGGGAAACACTTCGCCCTCGCCCTCGCCCGCAGCGGCGCCGACGTCGCAATCACGAGCCGCACCATTGCCTCGCTCGACGACACGGTGGGCGCAATCGCGGCAATGGGGCGAAAGGCGTTTCCCGTTGCACTCGATGTCCGCGACCACGCCAGCATTCAATCCGCCGTCGCCGCGGTTCACGCGCATTTCGGCCGCGTCGACATCCTGGTGAACAATGCCGGCTGCAACATCCGCAAGCCCGCGCTCGAGGTCGCGTGGGAGGACTGGAACACCATTCTCGACACCAATCTCCGCGGCCCCTTCTTCGTCGCGCAGGCCGTGGCCCGCCACATGGTCGCCACCGGTCGCGGCCGGATCATCAACATCGGCTCGGTCACGTCCGTCGCAGGCTACGCGGGTCTCGGTCCCTACGGTGCGAGCCGCGGCGGGATCAAACAGCTCACCATGAGCCTCGCCGCTGACTGGGGCCCGCGCGGCGTCACCGTGAACTGCCTCGCGCCAGGCTGGTTCAAGACCGCGCAGAACGCCGTGATGTACGAGAACGCCGAGTGGGTGAAATATCTCAGCGACAAAATCCCGCTCCGGCGTCCGGGGGCGATGGAAGACCTGACGGGCGCGCTCGTGTTTCTCGCGAGCGATGCCAGTGCCTACGTTACGGGACAAACGCTGCTCGTTGATGGCGGAATTTCGGTTAACGATACCCGCGCGCTGCCGGCCAAACCCCCTCAGCCCGATAGCACTCCGCCCCTTTCCCCGTGAAAATCCTCAAATCAGAATGTCACTTAATAAGTGACATTCTTCGCAAGGGGGATCCTGCCATCCGCGCCGGCGTGTTTGTTCGATAAACGATCCGCCTCTCCAATTATGCCCGACGAACCGGATCCGCCGCGAAAGTTCTACAAGCTGAAGGAGGCGGAATTCGTGCGGGTCAACGCGCCGACCAATGAACCCGACGCTGCCGACGTGCACGCGATCCTGCGGGGAAACCGGGAGAAAGCCGATGCTGCGGGGCTCAACGAACTCACGCCCAAACCGAAGCGGTCTTCGCGGCGCAAACGCGACTACTGGATCATGTTCGTGCTCGTGAACGGATTCTTCGGCGCGGTGTTGAGGTTCTATGGTCCGCGCAGCATCCCCGGAATCTATGCGATCGCGGGCATCACTCTGTTCACCTGCGCACTCACTTGGATCATGTGGTTCCTGATGGACGACTACTGAGGTTTTCAGAAAAAAGCTCAGAGCCTAGAGTTCAGAGTCTAGAGTCTGAGCTGAAATCAGAAAATTTCCTTGGAGTCGGTGACACGATCGGCTTGGAGCACTTAAAC
>DATAKE010000008.1:0-60165 GCA_036261745.1 Opitutaceae bacterium | reverse complement strand
AGCCATCGTAGGCCGACAGCTGTTGCGCTCCGCCACTTCAATTGGGGCCAATTACCGCGAAGCGAACCGCGCCGAATCGAAGGACGATTTCATCCACAAGACTGCGATCGCTCAAAAAGAAGCCTCGGAAACGGACTACTGGCTGGAAATTTGTCGCCAAGCCGCCGTCGGTGACCCAGCTCCGTTAGGGCCGCTCGCCCAAGAGGCCCGCGAGCTCCTCGCGATCTTCACCACGATCAACCGCAAAGCCAAAGGCCGTTGATTCGCTTGCCGAGTTTCCCACTTTTCCAATTTTCCATGTCTCCCACTTTTCCTGTCGCCTTGCTCGCCGGCGGCCTCGCCACCCGGCTCCGGCCGATCACCGAAAAGGTTCCGAAGCTCCTCATCGAGGTCGCGGGCGAACCGTTTTTCTCGCACCAGCTCCGCCTGCTGAAAAAAGCCGGGCTCACGCGGATCGTCCTTTGCGTCGGCTATCTCGGGGAAAAAATCGTCGAGCTCTACGGCGACGGTTCGAAATGGGGCGTGCACATCGAATACTCCTTCGACGGACCTAAGCTGCTCGGCACCGGCGGCGCGCTCATCCAGGCACTGCCCAAACTCGGTGATTCATTCTACATCCTGTACGGCGACAGCTACCTTCCCATCGACTACCTCGCCTGCGGCGAAGCGTTCCAGCGTTCGGGCCAGCTCGGATTGATGACGGTCTTCGAGAACCACGAACAATACGACGCGAGCAACGTCTGGTTCGAAAACGGCCAGATCAAACTCTACGACAAGAAAAACAAGGTCCCGCAGATGAAGCACATCGACTACGGGCTCGGGTTGTTGAAAGCCCGGGCGCTCGATGGCTGGCCCCGCGACCAGGTCGTCGACCTCGCCGAGGTCTACAAAAAACTCGTCGCGGAAAAACAGCTCGCGGGCTACGAGATCAAACACCGCTTCTACGAGATTGGCTCGCACGCCGGCTTGAACGAGCTCGACGACCTCCTCCGCACCGGGAAACTTGGCGGCTGAACCGCAGCGATGCCGTTGAAAGTTGAAGGTTGAAAGAGGACAGCTTGGGAAAGTGCAATCAGTGGAAGCCCCGTGACCGCGTTCTGCGCGATGGATCGATCTTTCAGCTCTCAACCTTCAACTTTCCACCGCAACCGCCGCGCGCCACGCGAATAGCGGGTCGCGATACGAGGCTTGTCATCTCTCCAACCCCACTCCCATTTTCCCCCCCTAACTCATGTCCTATTCCATCCAACACCTGAAGGAAACCGCCGAGATCGTCGCCAAGATCAACCCCGACGACTGCGAGAAATGCGTGAAGGAACTCGTCGGCGTCCGCACGCGCGGCGGCCGGTTGTTCATCCTCGGCGTCGGCGGCAGCGCAGCCAACGCGTCCCACGCGGTAAACGATTTTCGCAAGATTGCCGGCCTCGAAGTCTACGCGCCCACGGACAATGTTTCCGAACTCACGGCCCGCACGAACGACGACGGCTGGGCCAGCGTGTTCGTCGAGTGGCTCCGCGGCTCGAAGCTCAACGGCAAGGACTGCCTGCTCATCCTCTCGGTCGGCGGCGGCAACCTGGAGAAAAACGTTTCCCCCGGTTTCATCTCGGCGATCCAGCTCGCGAAGCAAGTCGGCGCCCGCGTGATCGGCATCGTGGGCAAAGACGGCGGTTACACCGCCAAGCAAGCCGACGCCTGCGTGATCGTCCCGACGGTCAACGCCAACAACATCACGCCACACTCCGAGGCCTTCCAGGCCGTGATCTGGCACCTCTGGGTTTCGCACCCGGACGTGAAGGTGAACCAGACCAAATGGGAAAGCGTCACGGTTAAGCCGTGACGGAGACGGGAGGGGGGAGGAAGGAGGGTGGAGCGCAGCAATGCGCCGAGGTCAGTACGCCACTCGACATAGCTCGCGACGTTTTCCCCGCATCACTCGGGGCGATCGACCCGCTCCTCCGCGAATGCGATGAAATTTCGGCGATGCTTCAGTCTCTCATCAACCACCGTCGCGAATGACCTCCCCCCTCCCTCCTCCGACCTCCCCCCTGAAGGAAAACCGCCGGGCGGTTTTCCTCGATCGCGACGGGACCTTGAACGTCCAGGTCGTCCGCGAGGGGAAGCCCTACCCGCCGCAGACGCTCGCGGAGTTTGCGTTGTTTCCCGGCGTCGCCTCCGCCTGCGCGCAACTCGCGGCCGCGGGGTATGTCCTCGTCGTCGCCACCAACCAGCCCGATGTCGGCCGCGGCGACCAGTCGGAGGCCGTCGTCGACGCGATGCATGCGCAGTTGCGGAAACTGATTCCCCAGATTTCCGGGATCGAAACCTGCTACGCGCCCGGCAAGGGCACGCCCCATCCCGAGGACCGCCGCCGCAAACCGGAGCCGGGAATGGTTTTGGATGCGGCGAAAAATCTCGGCCTCGACCTTGCGCGATCGTGGATGGTCGGCGACCGGTGGCGCGACATTGACTGCGGGAAACGGGCAGGTGTCCGCACCGTTTTCGTCGATTTCGGCTACGATGAGGAGCTTCGGTCGGCACCGGATTTCACCGTAAAATCCTTCCCGGAAGCGGCGGGAATTATCCTTGCCCAATCCTAGCGCGAAAACCTCAATCACCCCTCTCTAAAACCAATGCCCTCGATCAAATCGCTCAACGACCTCAAAGTCCAAATTTACGCCGATGGCGCCGACAAGGCCGGCATCCTCGAGCTCTACGCCAAACCTTACATCAAGGGCCTCACGACGAATCCGAGCCTGATGAAGAAAGCCGGGATCAAGGACTACGAGGCGTTCGCGAAGGACATCCTCCAAACCGTCACTGCGAAGCCGATCTCGCTCGAAGTTTTCACCGACGATATCACGGACATGCGCCGGCAGGCCTTGATGATCAACGGATGGGCCAAAAACGTTTACACGAAAATCCCGATCACGAACTCGAAGGGCGAGTCCTGCCTCCCGCTGATCAAGGAACTCGGCAAGGAAGGCGTGAAGCTCAACGTCACCGCCCTCCTCACCCTCGCCCAGGTCCGCGGCGTCGCCGAAGCGCTCAACCCCAACGTTCCTTCGGTCGTTTCTGTTTTCGCCGGCCGCATTGCGGACACCGGTGTCGACCCGATGCCGATCATGCGCGCCAGCGGCTCCCTGCTCGAAGGCCAGCCGAAAGCCGAGTTGCTCTGGGCCAGCACGCGCGAGGTGCTCAATCTTTTCCAGGCTGAGGAAGCCGGCTGCGCGATCATCACCGTGCCGCACGACATCCTTGCGAAGGCCGCCAAGATGATCGGCCTCGATCTCACCGCGGTGTCGCTCGATACGGTGAAGATGTTTGTGAAGGATTCCACCGACGCCGGCTTCAAGCTGTAACTCCACAATCGCCTTTCCCGGCAGACTTCTGCAGCGTGCGGAAGTCTGCCTTTTTTTAGTCCCTCCGCTTCCATTCCGCCCGATCGCGTGAACATCCTCTTCGTCAACTACGGCGATTTCACGACCAACAGCCTCAACCACATCAGTGGTTTTGCGAACACGCTAACGACCCGCGGCCACGCCTGCATCGTCGCGGTGCCGGCGGGCCGGGAGACGATCAGCGCCATCCCCCATCCGCTTTTTCTGGGCGTCACCTTCGACGCGTTGCTCGCAAAACCGGCCGCGTTTCCGGACGGACGCCCCGCCGATCTGATTCACGCGTGGACGCCCCGCGAGGTCGTCCGGAAATTCGTCATCGCCTACCAGCGTCTTCTCACGAAGCCCGCGCGGGTGTTGGTGCACCTCGAGGACAACGAGGAATTTCTCATCGAGCGTTTCACCGGCAAATCGCTCGCTGAATTGCGGGCCGCCACTCCGACGGAACTGGCAACGCTCCTCGTCGACGGCCTGCCGCATCCGTGGCGGCACCAGAATTTCCTCCGCGTCGCCGACGGTGTGACGGTGATCGTCGAGAGCCTGAAAAAATTTGTCCCCGCCTATGAACCGACGCTGCTGCTGCCGCCGGGCGTGGATTTTTCGCAGTATCATCCGCAACCCCCGGACTCCGCCTTCCGCAAGCAGCTCGGCCTGCGCGACGGCGAAAAGGTCATCGTCTTCACCGGCGGAACCACCTTCGCGAACGAAGTGGAACTGCGGGACCTCTACCTCGCCGTTTCCCTGCTCAACCAGCGCGGCACCCCGACACGGCTCGTCCGCACGGGATTCAACACCCCCGGTTTTCTCGCCAGCCTCGGCTTTGATCCGAAACCCTTCGTCGTCGATCTCGGCTTCGTCGAAAAAGGGACGCTCCCCCGCCTGCTCGCCCTCGCCGATGTGCTCGTGCAACCAGGCCGCGCGGGTCCCTTCAACGACTACCGCCTCCCGTCGAAAGTCCCGGAGTTTCTCGCCAGCGGCCGTCCGGTGATCCTGCCCGCGACCAATATCGCCGCCGCGATGGAAGACGGTCGCGAAGCCCTGCTGCTCAAGAACGGATCGCCCGAGGAAATCGTGGAGCTCTGCCAGCGCGTTTTCAAAGACGCCGCGCTCGCCACCCGGCTCGGTGCCGCCGGCGCGGCCTTCGCCCGCCAGCATTTCGATCTCACCGCCAACACCGCGGCGCTCGAGACCTTTGCCACGGCCTGCACGAAACGCGCTCCCCTCGCCGATTGGGGAACGCTTCGCGAAGGTGCCGTCAGCGAAATCTCCCTGCTGCCGGAAGTGCTGCGCCGCCAGGTCGCGGAGCTGCCCGCCGATTCACCGGTGGCCGACCTGCTCGGCCAGCTCGAATCGCTCGCGCATCAACTCGCGCAATTCGAGCGCGCCGCGGAAGCGTCGAGTTCGCCGCAAGCCGACCAGGCCGCGCGTCTCGCCACCGCGGAAAGCCGCCTCGCGGTCGCGGACAAACAAGTTCTCACGCTGGAAAAAGGGCTGGAACTGACGAAGCAGCACGCCGGCAATCTCGAAAAAGTGGTCGCCGAGCTGCGGAACGGTCTCAAGCGGACCGAGGAGCGCTACGCGGTCAGCGAAAAGTTTCTCTCCGCCACGCGCCGGCAGATCGCCGTGCTCGACGCGGATCTCGATGTCACGAAGTCGAAGCTCAACGACAACGAGGAAAAGCTCCGCCTCACCCGCGAGCATGCGATGAACCTGGAGCAGCTGCGCGCCTCGCTCCAGCGGCGCGTCACCGAGCTCGATGCGCAGTGCGATCATCTCTCCCGCACCCTCGGGGCGCGCGATGAGGTGATCCGCCAGCGCGACGACAAGCTCAAGGTGATGAGCCGCAGTTTTTCGTGGCAGGTCACCTCCCCGCTTCGGTTCCTGCGCCGCAAACTCGTCGATCCCTGGCGACCCCGCCCTAATGTGGCCGCGGCGCCTTCGGCCATACCGCTTCCCGCGGTCGGCGCCCCGGCCAGTCCCGTTGGAGAAGTATCGGCCCCGACTCCCGCATCACCGCTCGCGATCTGGCACAGCGTCGACTACCCGCAAAGCTGGAGCCTGCAGCCGCGGAAAACCACGCTGCGCGGCTGGTGCTTCGCCGACGACGGCCGGAAACTCACCGCGATCCGCGCGGTGCTGCCCGACCGCACCGTCGAGGGCACGTACGGTTTCAAGCGCATGGACGTCCGCGCTTCCGTGCGCGAAAAACCGCAGGCGGAATATTGCGGCTGGAAGATCGAACTCGAATTCGCGACCTCCGACACCCTGCTCGATCTCGAGGCCGCGGATGAGTCGGGCAAGTGGCATCGTTTTTTTCACACCGGGCTGCGCGTCGGCGAAGGCTTCGGTCCCCTGGACCTCACCACCTTCGAACGCTGGGTGGAATACTACGACACGCCGTCAGCGGACGCGCTTCGTGCCCAGGCGACGCAGGCCACAAAGCTCGCCCGCCAGCCGCTGATTTCCGTGGTGATGCCGGTCTACAACACGCCGGAGCAATGGCTCGTGAAGGCGATCGAGTCCGTCCGCGCGCAAACTTATCCTAACTGGGAGTTCTGCATCGCCGACGACGCGTCACCGGAGCCGCAGGTGCGCACGGTACTGGAAAAATTCGCCGCGGAAGATCGCCGGATCAAGGTCACGTTCCGCCCGACGAACGGCCACATCTCCGCCGCCTCGAACTCCGCGCTGGAGCACGCCACCGGCGAATTCGTCGCTCTGCTCGACCATGACGACGAGCTGGCGCCGCATGCGTTGTTCGAAGTCGCGACGCTGCTCAACGCCCTGCCGGAGACGGACTACATCTACAGCGACGAGGACAAGATCGACGAGGAAGGCCGGCGCTTCGAACCGTACTTCAAACCGGATTTCCTCCCCGATCTTTTTCACGGCCAGAATTACACGTCCCACCTTTCGGTTTACCGCACCGCGCTCGTGAAGGCCGCCGGCGGCTTTCGCGTGGGTTACGAGGGCAGCCAGGATTGGGACCTCGCGCTGCGCGTCCTCGACCGCACCAAGGTGGAACGGGTGCGGCACATCCCCAAAATCCTCTATCACTGGCGCGCCATCCCGGGATCCACCGCGCTGTTGTTGAGCGAAAAGAATTATCCGCTGGAAGCGGCGCGCAAGGCGTTGACCGATCACTTCGCGCGCCTGGGCCAGGCGGTGGAGCTGTCCACAGTCCCCGGCGATCACTGGCGGATCAAATACCCGCTGCCCGCCGAGGCGCCGCTGGTGTCGCTCCTCATTCCCACGCGCAACGGCCACCGCGTCCTCCGCCGCTGCATCGAGAGCATTCTCGAAAAAACGACCTACCCGAAGTTCGAGATCATCGTCGTCGACAACGGCTCCGACGAGAGCGACACGCTGGATTTCCTCCATTCGCTCTCCGGCGGAAAACATCCGCTGGTCAAGCCGCACCATCAGGTGCGCGTGCTGCGCCACGAGGCGCCGTTCAACTACTCGGCGATCAACAACTATGCCGTGAAAGAGGCGCGCGGCACGGTGGTCGGTTTGCTCAACAACGATCTCGAAGTGATCACGCCCGGCTGGCTCGAGGAAATGACCGCGCAGGCGCTGCGGCCGGAAATTGGCTGCGTCGGCGCGATGCTCTATTACCCGAACGACACCATCCAGCATGCCGGGGCGATCCTCGGGGTCGGTGGCGTGGCCGGCCACGCGTTTCGCGATTTTCCGCGCGGCACCGCCGGGAAATTCAACCGGGCGCGGCTCGTGCAAAACTACAGTGCCGTCACCGCGGCGTGCCTCGTCATCCGGAAAAGCATCTACACCCAGGTGGGCGGGCTCGACGAAAAGACCCTCGCCGTGGCGTTCAACGACATCGATTTCTGCCTGAAGGTGCGCGACGCGGGCTTCCGCAACCTGTGGACGCCGTTCGCGGAATTTTATCATCACGAAAGCGCCACGCGCGGCGCCGACGACACGCCGGAAAAAGAGGAGCGCTTCCGCCGCGAGGTCGAGACGATGATGATGCGCTGGGGCCCCGCGCTTTACCGCGATCCGGCGTACAACCCGAATCTCACGCTGGAAGTGAACGACTTCACGCTCGCCTCGCCGCCCCGCTCCTTCGCGCCCGCCTGAACCAGCGCCCCGCCTTCCTCCCCAGGCAAAGTGTCATCTAATAGATGACACTTTGCTTTGGGATTTTCTTGGGTTGTAGCGGCGGTCTTGTTGCTATGACCGCCGGGATCGAGGACTGACCGCTCAAACCAAGGGATCTTCGCCCGTTCTCTTCGATCACTTTGCCTGTTCTCCAAGGATCGCATTTCCGGTCTAGCCAGAAGGCGCATCGCGCGTATCTTGAGCCCTCGTTTCCGCCGCTGCGTTATCTTCATGTCTTCCGCCCTCCTTTCCGCTCCCGCACCCGTTGCCGCGGCTTCCGCGCGTCAATCGCTCGCGGTGCGGTGCAAGCTCGACCTGGTGGCGCGCCACGGGGCCACGCCGAACCTCAGCGTCGTGACCGGCTGGATGACGGTCGAAAACGAAGACTGGAATATCGCCGGGCTGGGAATCCGGCTGGCCGACGGCTCGGTGGTTCGCGCCCGTTACCCTTTTTTCCGCGAGGAGGCCGACAAGCTGGCGGGGTTTGCCGTGCTGCTGCCGGCACGCCTCGAATTCGCACCGCTCAGCCTGGAATTTGTGCTCTGGCTCGCTGCCGAGGAGGGCGAGACGCGCGTGGCCGTTCTCAACGTCGCCCTCCAGACGCGCGAGGTTCAGACCGGTTCGATCACGCTCTCCGCACCCGGCACCGCCGCGCCCGCCGTGCTTCCGATTTCCGACCGCGAAACCAGCGACCTGCTGGAGGAGCGGCTGGTCGATCATCTCGCGCGGCGACGCCATCTGACGCTCCGCCTCGACCTGATCAACAAATGCAATCTCCGCTGCGTGATGTGCCACTACGCGGACGAGGGCATTTCCAAGCGGCCGGCGCAGCGCGTTTCGCCCGAGCAGTTCGCGGACTGGTTCGAGCCGCTGGCGCCGATCACGCGGGATGTCGTGCTGTCCTGCGGCGATGAGCCGCTGATGTCGCCGCACTTCGACACGATCGTGCGCAGCATCGCGGCGCGGGATCCGGAAGTGCGGATTCGTTTTTGCACGAACGGCATGCTGATGAGCGAAAAGATCAGCGAGGCGATCATCGCGGCGCGGGTTTACCTGATGATGTTTTCCTTCGACGGCGTCACGAGCGGGACGCTGCACCGCATCCGGGTGGGTTCCGACTACCACCGGATCGTCAAAAACATCCTCGGGCTGAAGCGCGCCCGCGCGCGCTCGGGACGCGCCAACCCGAAGTTCGTTTTCAACTTTGTGATGATGGAGAGCAACGTGCACGAGGGCCCGAATTTCGTGCGCATGGCGAAGCGGCTCGGCGGCGACTACATCGATTTCCGCCTGGTGGTGCCGATGCTGGACATCGGGGACATCGCCCACGAGATGCTCGACAACCACCAGCCGAAATTTAACCACTACCGCGCCCTGATCGTGGCGGAGGCCGAGGCGTGCGGCATGGAGATTTATATCCCGCCACCGTTCAAGACCCACGCCCGCCACGACCCGGCCGGCGATCCGCTCTGCCAGCTTGACGAGTTCCACGCCCTGCTCACGAGCCTGGGCGAGGATCCGCTGCACGACGACGACCGCGCGCACCCGGCGGAAGTCGCGCCGCTGACGGTGCCGCACGAGTCGGCCCAGGTGTTCTGCGACCGGCCATTTTCGGAGGTGATGATCCAAAACCAGCGCGACGTTTACCCCTGTCCGTGGCACCAGGAAAAAATGGGGACGCTCGACGGCAGCGCGTCGCTGCAGGAAATCTTTTTCAACGAGAACTTCCGCCGCGTGCGGCGCGCGATGTTCGATCCGCTGGGAGCGCCGGGCTGCTCGAACTGCCCGATCAAGTCGGGCAAGCTGCCGACGCGCAAAACCTGAGCCGGCCCCGCGGGCGCGCGTGGAAAAGCGACCGCAACTTCGCCCTCGCCGCTTCCGGCTCCGTTCCCCAGTTTGGCCCGCTTACTTCCCGCACCATGGCAAATGTCTCCGGCGACTCGGTCAAAAAGAACTACGACACTCTGGTTTCAAAACTGAAACAGGAGATGTCCACCGAGGATGCCGCGCTTCGTTTCGCCGTCGGGGCAGAATTCATCTCCGTCGGGAAAATCGAACGCGATCTTCTGATCAGTCTCGGCCTGCGCCCGGATCAAACCGTGGTGGACGTCGGCTGCGGCAGCGGCCGCCTTGCTTATCCGCTGACGCGCTTTCTGGAGAGCGGCCGTTTCATCGGGTTCGACGTCGTGACCGACCTCGTGGAGTACGCCCGCAAAATCACCAACCGTCCGGACTGGCTTTTTGAAACCACGAGCGGCACGACGATCCCGCTGCCGGATGAGACGGCCGATTTCATTTCCTTCTTCTCCGTCCTGACGCACCTGCGGCACGAAGAAAGTTTCTTTTATCTCAAGGAGGCGAAGCGGGTGCTGCGACCGGAGGGCAGAATCGTATTTTCGTTCATCGAGTTTCAGATCCCGTGTCACTGGGACATCTTCCAGTACATGCTGAGCGACCTGCGTCCCGAGCGCGTGCACAACCAGTTCATCAGCCGCGATGCCATTGCGGCGTGGGCCGGACACCTCGGCCTCGAGGTCGTCGGCATTCATGACGGCGACAAGCCGCACATTCCCCTGAGCGAAACCGTCCAGTGGGACAACGGAAACGTGATGGTCGGCATGGGTAACCTCGGACAATCGGTTGCCGTGCTCCGGAAGCAGCGGTGAAGAGGACCAGCGTGCCCGCGGATAACACGCCATGAGCACACCGCTGCCGGAAATTTTGTTTTGCCTCGACCATCCGACGGTTCAACCGACGACCGACACCGTCGCGATCAAGGGCTGGGTCGCGAGCCCGGCCGTCCTGGGTCCGGTCCGGGTCGTCACGGCGGACGGAAATTCCGGTCCCGCCCTCTCCCTCATGGAACGGCCGGATGTGCGCGCGGCTCACCCGGAGATGGCCAATGTGACCGGGTTTAGCGCCCGCTGCCCCGCGGCCTGGATGCGCGCGGGTTCGATTGAGCTCACCTACGAAGCCGGCGGGAAACGCCATCGCTTCTCCCGGGCGCTCCCCCATGTCGTCGATCCGGCGGCGAAGGCGCGCAAACTCGACCGGATCGCGCCGCTCCTGCGGTCGAACCTCGCGAGCCGCCGCACCGCCCATCACTTCGACTTTCTCAGCCCGGAGCTGCGCGACAGCTACAACATCATCGAAACGGAGGCGGTGTCCTCGAACCGCTATGATGGCATCGCCCTCGATCTCCTCCGGCGACATCCGGACGGGCTCATCCTCGATGCCGGTGCCGGGTCACGGGAAGATTATCTCCCGAACGTCGTTAATTTCGAAATCGCGCCCTATCCTTCGACAGACGTGCTTGGCGTGGGCGAGGAACTGCCGTTCGTGGACAACGCCTTCGACGCCGTCTTTTCCCTCGCGGTGCTGGAGCACGTGAAGGACCCGTTTCGCTGCGCGCGCGAGCTGGCGCGGGTATTGAAGCCGGGGGGCACGCTCTACGTGGCGGTGCCGTTTCTCCAGCACTACCACGGCTACCCGCATCACTACTACAACATGTCGCATCAGGGGCTCGCGAACCTGTTCGCCGGCACCCTCGACGTGAAGGAACAGCGGGTACTCGAAAGCGGGCGCCCGATCTGGATGCTGAGTTGGTTTCTCCAGATTTATTGCGAGGGCCTGCCAGCCGCCGAGCGGGAAAAGTTCAAGCGGATGACCGTCGCCGATTTCCTTGCCGATCCCGGCACGCAGCTCGCGCGCGACTTCGTGACGAAGCTTCCCGAGGAGACGAATTTCAAACTGGCGACGACCACCGTGCTGCTCGCCGTCAAACCAGCGAAGGGCGCGAATGGCTGAGGAGAAAATCGCGGGGCACCCGACACGCCGCCTGCTGATCGCCGCGGCCGTGATGGCGATCATCGCGGTGCGGAAACACGACACCTTTCTCAACCCCCAGTTTTGGGCGGAGGATGGCAAAGTGTTTTTCATGCAGGCCGAGGCGATGGACTGGCGCGTGCTCTTCCGGCCCTACGAAGGCTACCTTCATTTTCTGCCCCGCCTGATCGCCGCCATCGGTCGCGGCCTTCCGCTTTACAGCGTGCCGGTGTTCTACGCCGCCACCGCGTTGCTTTTCACGGGGCTGATTGCCTGGACGATCCAAAGCCCGCGCATCCGGGTGCCGGCGGCGTGGGCCGGCGCGCTGGCCATCGCGATCATTCCCCATTCGGGCGAAGTGTATCTGACGATCTGCAATCTGCATTGGATCTCGGCGATTGGTTTGTTCGCGCTCGTGCTGATGGATGATCCGGCGACGCTGCCACGGCGGTGCGGGGAGATTGCCCTCCTGGTCATCGCGGGACTGACCGGTCCTTTCGTCGTGCTCGCGCTGCCATTTTTTGGCTGGCGCGCCTGGCGGCGGCGGAACCGGTGGAGTTATCTACTGCTCGCGGTGGCCGTCGCTGCGACCGCCGCCCACGTGCCGAGCCTCCTCAACCGGCCTGCGGTGGAAATTGCCGCGGCTTGGGACCCGGTGAACCTGGCGGCGGTGATTGGCCGGCGGTTGTGGGTGAGCCTTTTCGCCGGCCAGATTTCGGTGAGCCGGGCCGTGAGCGTTTTGCTGGCGATCGCGATCCCCGTCGGCCTCGGCTGGGGCCTGTGGCGGCAGAAGTCGGCGCGTGAAGGCTGGCTGCTGCTGGCCGGTGCGCTGGCCGTGCTGGCGGCCGCGAGCTTCAAGGCGCGGATCGATACCTGGAACCACACCGACCTCGTCAGCGGCGGACGCTATTTTTTCGCGGCAAAAGTTCTCGGCCTCTGGGCGATCGCCGCACTGCTGCCCGCCGGTACCGCGGCCGGCCGGGTCCTCGGCGCCGCGCTGCTGATCCTACCGGTCGCGGCGAATTATTCCCGCTTCATCTATCCGCGTTTTCCTGACCAGCGCTGGGCGTTTTATGCCGGGGAGATTAAAAAGCATCATCCCGTGACCGTTCCGATTCTCCCGGACGGTTTTAGTTTTTCGCATCCGGGCCGGCCCGCCCGCTGACCCACTCTCCTGATGACGACGCGACCCTCCTGGAAATCCTGGTTCGACTGGCGCAGCGCGATTTTCGCGCTGGTGCTGGCGGTCGCCGCGTCCTTCCCGCTGCTTTTCTCGAGCGCGGAACGCCGCGATTTCTATTTCTTCGAGGTGACCCTGACGTCGACCCATTCCGGTTTCACCCAGCTCTTCTGGGACATGGGCCGTGGGATCACCGAATACGATTCCTCCTCGCAGCCGCTGAAGGTCGAGCCGCAGCCCGTGCGCTACCGCTACATGCTGCCCTCGGGCACGCTCGCCAGCCTGCGTTTCGACCTCATCAACCGCCACAGTGTGATGACGCTCACCCAGGCGCGCATCGTGAATCGCCGGGGCAAAGTGATCAGGAATTTCAGCCTCGATGAATTCCAGGTCGGCCAGCAAATCACGCGTTTCGAACCGCAGGGCGACAAGCTCCTCGTCGAAACCAAACCCGAGGGCAACGATCCGGTCCTCGACCTGAAGTTCGCGGCGCCGGTGGTGCTGCCGAAGTACCCGCTGGCGTGGCTGATCATCACCGCGCCCGTGCTCGTGCCGGTGTTCCTGCTCGGGCTTATCATCGGCAGCCCGGCCGTCGGGCGGTTTCTCACTCCGCGACTTTCCCGTGTCGCCGCCTGGGCGCAGCGCAAGCCCGGCGCCGCCATCGCCCTCACGGGCGCGCTAGCGGTGGCGGTGCAGATGCATCCCGTCGTGTTTTTCGGCAAGAGCTTCGTCTCGCCAAACAACGGCTCGCTCATGCTCTACGGCGAGCAGCCCTCGGTGCCGGGTGCGACCCAGACAATTTGGTGCGACGGCATGGGCTCCGACGTCGGCGCCATGCTTTTCCAGCATCTCTACTACCCGATGATCCAGCGCGAGTCGCTGTTCACCCACGGCGAACTGCCCCTGTGGAATCGCTACTGTCTCAGCGGCGAACCGCTGCTCGGGCAGGGCCAGACGATGTTCGGCGATCCCTTCAACGTGCTGACGATCCTCGCCGACGGCGCGTCCTGGGCGTGGGACATCCGTTTCGCGATCGCGCACTGGCTGCTCGCGGCGGGACTCGGCTTCATCGTGCTGCGGCTCACCCGGCATCCCGGCGCGGCGTTGCTCGTGACGGTCGGCGGCGGGTTCATCGGGTTTTTCACGTTTCGGATCAACCATCCCGCGACCTTCAGCCTCTGCTATTCGCCCTGGATCCTCTGGGCGTGGCTGGGATTGATCGAAGCCGATACAACGAAGGCACGAGCACGGTGGTTCGTGGCGCTCCTCCTCACGAACGCGCTCGTGATGGTCAGCGGCACGGTGAAGGAAGCGTACATGGCGATGATCTGTTTGAATTTCGCCGGCGTGATGTGGCTCGTCCTGCTGCCCGCGGCCGGCGGCCGCCGGTGGAAGCTCGCGGTCATCGCCGGCGGGGGAGGCGCGATCTTCATCCTGCTGACGGCGCCGCTGTGGATTTCGTTTCTCGCCGCGCTGCGCCACTCGGTCACCGGCTACGACACGCCCACCGCGAATCCGCTCTCGCTCGCGCAGTTCATCGGGTTCTTCGACGATATTTTCTACCGGCAGAATCTCGCCGGGGAAAACGTGCTGGGACCCTCGCTCAACGCGTTCCTCATGCTTGGCGTGCTTTGGTGGCTGGTTCACCCGCGCCGCTGGAAAAGCGACCCGGCCGGCTCCGGCCTCGCCCTCGCGGCGCTGGTGCCGCTGGCGCTTGGCTTCGGCATCGTGCCGCCGGCCGTGATCGTGAAAATCCCTTTCCTCGCGAACCTCGTGCATGTCGGGAACGTGTTTTCGTGTCCCCTCATCATCCTCGCCGCCCTGCTCGCGGGCTGCGGCCTGCGCGACGCCATCGTGCGCGCGCGCGAACCCGGCTGGCTGGCAGGGTGGGCGCGGATGATCGGTTTTGTGGCAGTGCTCGCGACGGCTTATTTTCTGGCGACGCGCGGCGGCACGAAGAGCGCCTTTTTCCGCGGCTACGCCTCCTCGCTGGGTGTTGCGGTGCTCGCCATTCCCGCCGGGTTTTGGTGGGCGCAGCGCCGGGCGCAGCCGGGATTGATCGCCGTCGTGTTGCTGCTGGGTCTGCCGCTCCTGCTCTGGCGGCACGGGCAGTATCTCACCACGCCGTTTAATCACTACGCCTGGATTCCCGGCGACCGCGTAAACATCCACGCGACCTCACCGGCGGTGAGTTTCATCGATCAACTTCCGCGCGAGCCGGGACGTGTGATCGGGTTTCAAACCAATCTCTTTCCCTCCTACAACGCGGCGCTGCGCTGGGAGAGCCTGTATGGCGTCGATGCGTTGCGCAGCTGGCATTACCAGTCGCTCGCGGGAGCGTTTGGGCTCGAGCGGGTGTGGATGTGGGACCGGGCCGTGCCGGAGGAAGGCATGCTGCAACAGCTCCGCGCCTACGATCTGTTGAACGTCAGCCATTATGTGGCGGATCACAGCGACCGCCCGCGCGACATCCACGGCCTGCAGCTGCTGGCCCGGCGCGACCTCGACGTGTACGCGAGCCCGACTGTGTGGCCGCGGGCGTTTTTCACCAACCGGCTCGCGGTCTATGCGAACGTGGAGGAATTCGCGATGCGGGTTTCGACGGGCGATGGCCGGCCGTTTGCAGCGGTGCAGGCGGGGGAAGACCGGGCGCCCACCCTTTCGGCCGATCTCTCCGGCCGCGAGATTCGCCCCGGCACCGATTTTCGCCTGACGGGAAACAAGACCACCTTCGTCGTGGATGCGTCGGGTCCCGGAGTCGTCGTGCTGACCGAGACGTTTTATCCGGAGGATTTCCGCGTCACGGTGGACGGAAAACCCACGCACTATTTCCGGGTGAACCACACCTTCAAGGGCATCGGCCTCGAGCGCCCCGGGCGGCACACGATCACGTTTGCCTACTGGCCGCAGCATTTCACGACGGCGCTCTGGCTGGCGGCGGCGGGCCTGGTTTTGTTCGTCGCGACTTATTTCTGGCTGCGACGCGAACCGCGGCACCCGTAACCGCCGGGGAACGCGGGGCGCGGGAAGTTTCTTGCTCCGGTCAGAGCGGACCTCGGTAATGGCCGGCCCATGAAATCTTGGCTTCAGCCCGGCATGATCGTGTTAGCCGCTGTGTTCGCGGTGGCCGCATGCCTGCCTTTTGCCAGCACGACGACCGGGCGGCGCGATTTCTATTTTTTCGAAGTCGAACTCACCTCGAAGCAAAACGGGCAGACCCAGGTGTTCTTCGACATGGGGCGCGGCAGCAACGAGTCGGATTCCTCGCGCCAGCCCCTCTACGCCGGCCAGAAGCCGGTGAACTACCGGTTCATGCTGCCGCCGGGAATTTTGCACGGGCTGCGCTTCGACCCGACGGATCGCGAGAACGTGATGACCCTGGCGCATCCGCGCATCGTCGATCACACGGGCCGCGTGATCCGCACCTTTGCGGCCTCCGAGATTCGCGCCGTGCAGCAAATTTCGAAGCGGGAAATGGCCGGCGAGGTCGCGCACATCGAAACCGAGAAGCTCGGCGGCGATCCCATCATGGAGATTCCCCTTTCCGCACCGATCGCGCTGCCCATTTCGTGGCGGCAGCAGCTCGTGGTGATGCGGCCGGTTTTTCTCTCGGTGTTTTTTGGGACGCTGATGCTCATGCTCGCCCTCGCGCCCGCGGGAATGAGAACGCGCGCGGAGCGGTTGATCCAGTGGGCGCGCGCGCGTCCCAAGCTGGCGCTCGCCCTCATCGCCGGCGTGGCGGTCGTCCTGCAGTGCCATCCGGTCGTTTTTTTCGGCAAGAGTTTCGTGTCGCCCGACAACGCCGGCTACCTTCTCTACGACACCTTCCCGACCCTGCCCGGTTATCGAACGGAGGAACTCGAGGACGCAAAAGGCGCGGACGTCGGTGCGATGCTCTACCAGCATCTCTATTATCCGATCTCGCAGCGCGAGGCGCTCTTCAAGCACGGGGAGCTGCCGCTCTGGAACCGTTACGACCTCTGCGGCGTTCCGATGCTCGGCCAGGGGCAGTCGATGTTCGGGGACGCGCTGAATCTGCTTCCGATGGCGGCGAACAGCGCGGCGTGGGCGTGGGACGCGAAATTCGTCCTCGCGCGCTGGCTCTACGCGCTGGGCATCGGCCTGATTGTGCTCCGGCTCACGAGGCACCTGGCCAGCGCGGGCCTGCTGGCGTTCGCCGCGCCCTTCATCGGTTTCTTCGCGTTCCGGATCAACCATCCCGCGCAGTTCTCGCTCTGTTACGCCCCCTGGATTCTTTTTGCCTGGCTGCTCCTTCGCGATGCCGCGGGCCGCAAAGGACTCGGGCTGGCGCTCGCGCTTTGGATCTTTGCGAACTGGGAGGTGATGACCAGCGGCACGGTCAAGGAGGCGTACATGCTGATCTTCTGCCTCAACCTGGCGGGGCTGTTTGCGCTGCTGGGCGCGGAAATTCCCTGGCGCGACCGCGGGCGAAAACTCCTCGGCACATCCGTCGCCGGAGTGGTTTTCCTGCTCCTGTCGGCGCCGCTCTGGCTCACGTTTTTCGATGCGCTGAAATCCTCCCACACGAGCTACGACCACCCGGGGGCCATGCAGATTCAGCCCTCGCTGCTGATTGGATTTTTTGAGGACCTTTTCTACCGGCAGCTTCGTCCCGGGGAAATTCACGCCAACCCCTCGGCCAACCTGGTCGTGCTCCTCGGTCTCGTCTGGGCGCTCGTGCAGGCCCGCACCACGTTCCGCCAGCGCGGCTTCGTCGCCATCGGCGCGGCTTCGCTCCTGCCGTTCGCCATCGTGTTCGGGTTTATTCCGGCGGCGCTGATCGTGAAGCTCCCGTTCATCTCGAACATTCACCACACCGATAACACGTTTTCGTGTTCGCTCATCATTCTCTGGACGGTGCTGGCGGGCTTCGGGCTCAAGGCCCTGCGCGACGGACTCGCGACTCCCGCGCGATGGGCGATCGCCTGTCTCGTGAGCGTCGCGGTGATCGCCGCCCTGGCCTGGATGTATTTCGCGGCGACGAAAGGTGCCCCGAAAAGTGCGTTCTTCCATGGCTACCTCACGGCGCTGGCGCTTGGGCTGGCAGGGGGACTCGGGGGACTGGCCTACTGGGCGCGCAGCCGCCGGCCGGGCATCCTGCTGGCCACGGTCGCCGCGACTTTGCTGCTCCTGCTCTGGCGCCATGGGCTGTATCTCCGGATTCCGTTCGACACCTATGTTTTCAATCCGAAGGTGCGCGCCGACTTTCGCGCCCCGTCGCCCGCCGTGGCGCTGGTCAACACGCTGGTCAAGGAGCCGTCGCGGCCCGCCGGCATCGGCTTCAATTTGTTTTCCGGCTTTCACCAGATGCTGGGCTGGGAAGGCATCTATGGCGTGGACGCACTGCGCAACGGCTACTTTGACGAACTCGCGATGGCGGGCGGAGCGCGGAAGGTGCGCTGGTGGGATTCGCCGGGATGGAGCGAGGAGGACCTCACCGCGCAACAGCCTTTCCAGGACATGGCGAACGTTCGCTATTATCTCGCGGGTCACAGCGAGACGCCCCGCGAACGCGCCGGCCTGCAGCGCCTGGCTTCGCTCGATCTCGACGTCTACGAAAGTTCCTCGGCCTGGCCCCGCGCATTTTTCGCGGATCGTGTGGGCACGTACGCCTCGCTCCCGGAATTCGTGAGCGACCTGCGGCGCGAACGCACACCCTTCGCGTCGCTCGCCGCCGCCGATCGCGAGACCGCGCCACTCCCCGCCGAACTGCCGGCCGGAACGAGCGGCCGCAGCATCCGCCCCGCCTACGACTATGCGCTGACGACCAACTCCACCACGTTCACCGTCGATGCCCCGGGACCGGGCGTGATCGTGTTGTCCGAATCCTATTACCCCCGCGATTTTCAGGTCACGCTCAACGACGACCCGGTTCCCTATTTCCGGGTCAATCACGCCTTCAAAGGAATCGGCGTGCCCCGCGCGGGACACTACTATGTGCGCTTCACCTACCGCCCCCACCGGCTGACGCTCGCGCTCTGGCTGGGGGCCGGCGGTCTCGTTTTATTCGTCGCCTTGGGCGCGACATGCTGGCGGTCTGAAAAAAGTCCCACCGCCGCCTTCACTTCATGAGAGCCCCTCCGCTGAAACCCCTGTCCATGCCTTGTACGCTGAGCGTGGTCGTGCCGGTGTTCAACGAGCTCGCCACGGCGCGTGTCGCCCTCGACGCGCTGCTGGCGAAACGGATTCCCGACGTCGAGATCCAGATCGTGATCGTGGAGAGCAACTCGACCGACGGATCGCGCGACGTGGTGTTGAGCTACGAGGATCATCCGCGGGTGAAGGTCATCCTCGAGGAGCGTCCGCGCGGCAAAGGCCACGCGGTGCGCGCGGGTTTCGCGGCGGCGACGGGCGACATCATGCTGATCCAGGACGCCGACCTCGAATACGACCTCAACGACTATGAGGTGCTGCTCGCTCCGATCATCGCCGGGCGCCAGGCATTTGTCCTCGGGTCGCGACACGGCGAAGGCGGCTGGGCGATCCGCAAATTCGACGACCAGCCGCTGCACGCCCTCGTGCTGAACCTGGCGCACTGGAGCTTCACCCTCCTCTTGAATGTCGCGCTCGGCATCTGGCTGCGCGATCCGTTCACGATGTACAAAGTCTTCCGGCGGGATTGCCTCGCCGGACTCACGTTCGACAGCAACCGGTTCGACTTTGACTGGGAGCTCCTGATGAAACTCGTCCGGAAAGGCTACCGGCCGATTGAAATTCCAATCTCGTACACCTCGCGTTCCTTCAAGGAGGGAAAAAAGGTATCGATGATCCGGGATCCGCTCACGTGGCTGTGGGCGGTGGTGAAGTACCGGTTTGTAAAGTTGTAGGCGCGGATCATCGCCGGCCGCGTCTTTTATTTGCCGCCATGTCGCAGGAAAAATCCGCCGCCCGATTCTCCCGCCGGGACCTGTTCTACCTCGGCGCGTTGCTGCTGGTGGCCTTTCTCGTGGGACTGCGGGGAATCCTCAACTACGGCTACATCGGCCAGGATTTCGATCCCCACAACCTCCTCATCAAGACGTTTCCCGGAGGCTACGGCTATGGGCTGACGAATCCGCCGGGCCTCTATTTTCTCGGAAACCTGATCTACCGCCACGTCACGGACGTCTACTACCTCGAGATTTTCGCGTTCCTGTTCCTCGTGCTGAATCTCGCGGGGCTCTGGGTGCTTTTCGAACTGCTCTGGCGGATGATCGGTTCCTGGCGGCTGCGGTACGCAGCGGCGGCCCTGATCACCTTTATTCCGTTCCGGACGATTCACTCCCTCGTCCTCGCCTCGGACGCGCTCACCGTTCCGTTGTTTGTGGCGATCGTCCTGCTGACGCTGCGCCTCTTTCGAAATCCCCGGAGCGTTTTCACGTGGGCCGGACTTTCGCTCACCCTGTCGGCCGCGCTGATGATCAAATACACGTTTGTCGGCTTGCTGGTGCCGATCGCGTTTGTCGTCGGGATAAAAACATTCCAGGACCTCACGCTTCGCCAGGGGCTGCGGTGCCTGGCGCTCGTGGTTTTCGCGCTGGGCATTCCCGCCATGGTGTTTCTGCTGCAGATGCGCGAAAGCCGGAAACTCGGCGGCCAGACGACGTCGGGGCACTGGAAGGCGAAGGAAACTCCTTCGATCATGCGTTGGAGCGACATCCTGCTTCCGCAGCGAAGCGACGTGGAGATTTTTTCCGCGCCCCAATATTTCCGGGACAAGGTTTATGTGACCCGGAAGTACAGCTACCTGGGACTGGTGCATCTGACCTCGTTCACCGACAGCCAGAACTTTTTCCAAACCCCGCCGGCGGGTGTCTCGACCGACTGGAAACAGCGGGCGCAGGCCAGTTTTTTCCGCGACCGTTCGCCACGCTCGCAGACGTTCTCAGCGCTGTCGGTGGCGTGGTGCTTGCCCCTTTCGATGCTGGCAATCGCCGGCACGCTGGGATGCGGCGCGCTCGCGTTACATGCGTTGTTTTTTCCCGCGCGGGCGCGCGTGCCAGCCGAAACGATCGTGGTCACCGCCCTCGCCGCGGGCTTTTATGCACCGGTGTTTTTCAGCCTGACCAGGCTCGGGGACCCTTACACGCCGGGGTACTGGCTGCCGCGGCTCGTGCTGCCCGGCCTGCTGGTATTTTTCGCGCTCGGTTATGTGCTGCTCGATGCCGGCGCGAAAAACGGGCCGCCGCGCCGGGAAAAAATCACCGGCACGCTCTCGCTCGTGCACGCGGCGGTCGCATGCGGAATTTTCATCGCCCTGCTCTTCTAGCCTCGTTTTCGCGTGAGGCGAAAGGGAGTGAGCCGTCAACCGCCAAGGCCGCGGGGAATGGGGTAGGTAATATTTGTTGTTGGATACCCCGCCAAAGTCCCGTTTCCCTTTCGTCCTTCTCATGCCTAAAACTCTCCTCGTCACCGGTTCGTCCGGGCTCATCGGCTCAGAGGTCTGCGTCTATTTCGCACGCGAACTCGGCTATACCGTCCATGGGGTCGACAACAACCAGCGCGCGGTCTTCTTCGGCCCGCAGGGCGACACCCGCTGGAACCAGCAGCGCCTGGCCAGTGAGCTTCCCGGGTTCGTGCATCACGAACTGGACATCCGCGACCGCGCCGGCGTGCTCGCCCTCGTGAAGTCGGTGAAGCCGGATGTGATTGTCCACACCGCCGCGCAGCCGAGCCACGACCGCGCCGCCGCGATTCCCTTCGACGATTTCGACACCAATGCCGTGGGAACCTTGAATTTCCTCGAGGCCACCCGCCAGGCCGCCCCCGAGTCGCCGTTCGTGCACATGAGCACGAACAAGGTTTACGGCGACGCCCCGAACCGCATCGCTTTGAAAGAACTGCCGACGCGCTGGGACTACGCCGATCCCGCCTACGATCACGGCATCGCCGAGACGTTCACGATCGACCAGTCGAAGCACTCGCTCTTCGGCGCGAGCAAGGTCGCGGCCGACGTGATGGTCCAGGAATACGGCCGGTACTTTAACCTCCCCTGTTGCGCGCTGCGCGGCGGCTGTCTCACCGGACCGAACCACACGGGCGTCGAGCTGCACGGCTTCCTTTCCTACCTCGTGAAATGCAACCTCGAGGGCCGCGAATACAAGGTTTTCGGCTACAAGGGCAAACAGGTGCGCGACAACATCCACTCGCTCGATGTGGCGCGTTTCATGGCGGCGTTCGTCGCGGCGCCCCGCGCCGGCGAGGTCTACAATCTCGGCGGCGGCAAGGCCAACAGCACCTCGATTCTCGAGGCATTCAAGATCACCGAGAAGTTCACCGGCAAAGCCCAGATTCACACCTACCTCGACCAGAACCGGGCCGGTGACCACATCTGTTATTACAGCGATCTCCGGAAAATGCGTGCGCACTACCCTTCGTGGGACATCACGCAGTCGCTGGAGGAAACCATTCGCCAGATCGTCGAGGCTTGGAAACGCCGCCCGAAAGGCGCCTGAGCCAGTCTCGCGGGCGAGGCTGAACTTTACCGGTGCTTCACGCACCGATGTTTGACGCAACCGGTTCCCGGCACCAGCGTCTTGGCCATAATGCGTCGTCGTTACCCCGTCCCCGGAACCCTGCTCGCAGCCTGTGCCTCGGTGCTGGCGACCTATGCGTTCGCGCAAAGTCCGCTGCCGCAGACGTCACCTTTTCTGCCGGCTGCCGGGACCACGGTCACGGTCGCCCAGCCGGAAACCCTGGAATTCGCCGGAGTCAGCGTCGTCAGCAAACAAACTCTCGTCAGCATCTACGACACGAAGGACAAACGCAGCCGCTGGATCCCGGTCGGGACGAAAAGCGAGGGAATCGAAATCGTCAGCTACGATGGCGCCCATGATCAGATTGTCATCCGGCAAGCCGGCCAGTTGACAACCCTCACGCTGCGCAAACCGACCAAGATGAGTGCGATGGTCTCGCCCATGATGGCGGGTAGCCAGGTGACACCAGCGGCGATGTCGACCCCGACAGCTGGCCCCGCGGCGGCCAGCCAGCCGAAGAAACCATTGACCCAAGCCCAGCAGGAAGAGGAGGCGCGCATGTTTGTCGCCGACATGCTCGACATCGGGATGCAGAACCGGAAGGCCTACGAAGAGGCCCAGAAAAAAGCCGCCGCGGAGAAAGCGTCCGGCAAATCGAGCGCTCCCCCGGCAACGAGCCCCTCCGGTGGGTAAAATCCGCGCTTCCCGCGCGAACGTAATTTCGCAAGCGTGAGACAATGCGAATTCTGATCACGGGTGTCTGCGGTTTTGTGGGCAGCACGCTCGCGCGTTCCCTTCTCCAAAGTGGCGCAGGTCATGAACTCATCGGCTTCGACAATTTCATCCGCCCCGGCAGCGAAACCAACCGCGCCGACCTCAAGAAACTCGGGGTGAAGCTTTACCATGGTGATCTGCGCTCCCCCAGTGACCTCGAGACTCTGCCCGCCGTCGACTGGGTGATCGACGCCGCGGCGAATCCCAGCGTGCTCGCCGGTGTCGACGGAAAAACGAGCTCGCGCCAGCTGATCGAACACAACCTCGGCGGCACGGTGAACATGCTCGAGTTCTGCAAGCAGCACCGCGCCGGTTTCATTCTGCTCAGCACGAGCCGCGTCTACAGCATCGCGCCGCTCGCAGGCCTGGAAGTGGTCGCGGAAAACAACGCCTTTCGCCCGTCCGCGGACTCCACCCGGCTGCCGGCCGGCGTCAGCGCCGCGGGCGTGAGTGAAAATTTTTCAACCTTGGCACCCGTTTCGCTTTATGGGGCGACGAAGCTGACGAGCGAGGCACTCGCTCTCGAATATGGTGAGACCTTCGGTATGCCTGTTTTTATCAATCGCTGCGGTGTGCTGGCGGGCGCGGGCCAGTTTGGCCGCGCCGACCAGGGCATTTTCGCCTACTGGCTCAACGCCTGGCTGCGCAAGCGGCCGCTGAAGTACATCGGTTTCGGCGGGCACGGTCATCAGGTGCGCGACTGCCTGCATCCCCGCGACCTCGTCCCGGCGCTCTTGAAACAATTTGCCGCGCCCAAGATCCCCACGGCGGATCGCATCGCCAATTTCTCCGGCGGCGCCGCCTCGGCGATGTCGCTCCGGCAGCTCAGCGACTGGTGCGCGCAAAAGTTCGGCCCGCACCCGGTGGCGGCCGACCCGGTTCCGCGGCCCTTCGACATCGCCTGGATCGTGCTCGACTCCACCAAGGCGTCGCGCGTCTGGGGCTGGACCCCGCAGACCCCGACCCGGACGGTGCTCGAGGAAATCGCCGCCCACGCCCAGGCGCATCCCGACTGGCTCGATCTTTCCGCTCCCTTCTGAGCCGTTTCGTTTCGCATGACTTCCTCCGACAAACCCATTCATCCGCCCGGCACACTCTCGCTTTACTCCGTCGTGATTCCCGCGCGCGACGAGGAGGAATCGCTGCCCGCCACGCTCCGCGACATCTACACGACGTTCACGGCGGTGAATGTGCCCCACGAAATCATCGTGGTGGACGACGGCAGCAAAGACTCGACGTGGGCGGTGCTCCAGTCGCTCAAGGCGGAAATTCCCACGCTTGCCCCGACGCAAAACAAGGTGATGCACGGCTTCGGCCGCGCAATCGTCCACGGGATGAATCAAATGAAGGGGGATGCCGTGGTCATCATGATGGCCGACGCGTCCGACGCTCCGGCCGACGCGGTGAAATACTGGCGCCTGCTGAACGACCAGGGCTTCGACTGTGCTTTTGGCAGCCGCTTCATCAAAGGCGGCGAGGTCATCGATTATCCGCGCGTGAAACTCTTCGTGAACCGGCTCGCGAACTTTTTTGTCCGCATCGGTTTCAACATCCGCCTCAACGACACCACCAATGCGTTCAAGGCATACCGGCGCACGGTGATCGACGGATGCCGGCCGTTCCTCGCGCCGCATTTCAACCTCACCGTCGAACTTCCCCTGAAGGCGATCGTCCGGGGCTACACGTTTTCGATCACGCCCATCTCCTGGCGCAACCGCAAGTACGGCGTGGCCAAACTCAAAATCAAGGAGATGGGCAGCCGGTACTTTTTCATCTGCGCGTATGTCTGGCTGGAAAAATATTTCAGCCGCGGCGACTACCGCCGCATGAGCTGACGGACGCTTTTCGCTCCTGAAAAGCCCATCGGGGCGGACCCGATGAGGAGCGCCCGTCCGCGCGGGAACCCGAAAACGGTTCCCAACTCCGGCGATTTTTCCCCGCGAAAAAGGCCTTGTTCCCTTTGGCTTCCGTGTCTTTCTCAGGTGCCATCAACATGATTTATCTGCTCGGAGGTTCCGGTTACGTCGGTCATGCCTACCAGGCGCTCTTGGCGAAGAAAGGCATTCCTTTCCGCAACCTGAAGCGTGCCGAAGTCGACTACACCAATTCTGAAATCCTGCGGGCCGCGCTGCAGCGCGATAAGCCCGCTTTCCTGATCAACGCCGCCGGCTACACCGGCAAGCCGAACGTCGACGCGTGCGAGCTGCACAAAACCGAGTGCCTCTTCGGCAACGGCGTACTGCCCGGAGTCGTGGCCCAGGCTTGCAACGCCGCAGGCGTTCCGTGGGGACACGTTTCATCCGGCTGCATCTACACGGGCTCGCGCCCCGACGGCACCGGTTTCACGGAGGAGGATGCGCCGAACTTCACCTTCCGCCAAAACAACTGTTCGTTCTACAGCGGCACCAAGGCGCTCGGCGAAGAAGTCCTCGCCGGCCAGCCCAATGTCTACATCTGGCGCCTGCGCATCCCGTTCAACAACGAGGAAAGCCCCCGCAACTACCTCACGAAATTAATGCGCTACTCCCGCCTGCTCGAGGCCGCCAACTCGATCTCGCAGCTCGAGGAATTCGTCGCCGCCACCTTCGCCTGCTGGGAAAAGCGCGTGCCGTTCGGGAAGTACAACGTCACGAACCCGGGCCACATCACCACCCGCGAGGTCGTCGACCTGATCAAGCAGAGCGGCGTGTGCACCAAGGAGTTTTCCTTTTTCAAGAGCGAGGACGAGTTCATGCACACCGCGGCCAAGACCCCGCGTTCGAACTGCGTGATGACCTCCGGCAAGCTCGCCGGGGTCGGCATCAAGATGACCGAGGTGCGCGAAGCCATCGCCCGCGACCTCCGCAACTGGCGCAAAGCCGCCGCCTGAAATCTCTCCCACGTCCCGCATGAATCTTCTCGTCACCGGTGGCTGCGGCTTTATCGGCTCCAATTTCATCCGCCAGCGCCTCACCGAAAAAAGCTCCGCGCTCAAGAAACTCGTCAACCTCGACGCCCTCACCTACGCCGGAAATCCCGCGAACCTCGCCGATCTCGCCGGCGACCCGCGTTACGTTTTTGCCAAAGGCGACATCGGTGACGTCGCCCTCGTCACGCGCCTCCTGGCCGAGCACCAGATCGATGCCGTGGTTAATTTCGCCGCCGAGTCGCACGTCGACCGCTCGATCGATTCCCCCGAACCGTTTGTCCAAACCAACGTCGTCGGCACGCTGCGCCTGCTGAATTGCACCCGCCTCTACTGGACGAAGCTGCCGGAGCCGAGGAAGGCCGCGTTTCGTTTCCTGCACGTCTCCACCGACGAAGTGTACGGCACGCTCTCGCTCACCGATCCCGCGTTCACCGAAGAAACGCCGTTCGCGCCCAACTCGCCCTACGCCGCCTCGAAGGCGGCGAGCGACCATCTCGTTCGCTCCTACCAGCACACGTTCAAGCTGCCGACGCTCACGACCAACTGCTCGAACAATTACGGCCCCTACCATTTTCCGGAGAAACTGATTCCGCTCGTCATCCTCAACGCGCTCGAGGGGAAACCGCTGCCGGTTTACGGCGACGGCCAGCAGATCCGTGACTGGCTCTACGTCGAGGATCACGCCGCCGCGATCTGGCTTGTGCTCCAGAAGGGCCGCGTCAGCGAGACCTACAACATCGGCGGATTGAACGAGAAACCGAACATCGAGATTGTCCAGACCATCTGCTCGCTGCTCGACAAAAAATCGCCGCGCGCCGACGGCAAGCCCTACGTGTCACAGATCACCTACGTCGCGGACCGCCCGGGTCACGACCGGCGCTATGCGATCAATTGCGACAAGCTGCAACGCGAGCTCGGTTGGAAGCCGACCGAAAACTTCGCTACGGGAATCGCCAAAACGGTCGATTGGTATCTGGCCCACCGCGAGTGGGCCGCCGACATCACCACCAAAAAATACGCGCGCGAACGGCTCGGCGTCGCCTAATCAATTCAGCCCATGACTCGCAAAGGCATCATCCTCGCGGGCGGATCAGGCACCCGCCTCTTCCCGCTCACCATCGCCGTGAGCAAGCAGCTCATGCCGGTCTACGACAAGCCGATGATTTATTATCCGCTGTCGGTGCTGATGCTCGCCGGAATCCGGGAAATCCTCGTCATCTCCACGCCCGCCGACCTTCCGCTGTTTCGCCGCCTCCTGGGCGATGGCGCGAACCTCGGCCTCAAGCTGAGCTATGCGGAACAGCCGAGCCCGGACGGGCTCGCCCAGGCGTTCATCATCGGCGCGGATCACGTCGCCGGTTTTCCCTCGGCGCTGATCCTCGGGGACAATCTTTTCTACGGTCACGACATCGGCCGCTCCCTCGAAACGGCCAACGCCCGGACGAAAGGCGCCACGATTTTCGGCTACCATGTCTCCGATCCGAAAAGCTATGGCGTCGTCGAGTTCGCGCCGGATGGAAAGGTGCTCTCGCTCGAGGAGAAACCCACCCAGCCGAAATCGAACTACGCCATCCCGGGACTCTATTTCTACGACAGCTACGTCGTCGCCCTCGCGCAAAAGCTGAAGCCCTCCAAGCGCGGCGAACTCGAGATCACGGATCTGAACCGGCTCTATCTCGAAGCGGGCAAACTTCACGTTGAACTGCTCGGCCGCGGCACCGCCTGGCTCGACACCGGCACCCACGACTCCCTGCTCGAAGCCGGTCAATTTGTCAGTGTGATCGAAAATCGCCAGGGCCTGAAGATCGCCTGCCTCGAGGAAATCGCGTTTCGCAAAGGCTGGATCGACGAGGCCCAGCTCGAGGCGAACATCGCCAAGCTCGGCAAGTCCGGCTACGGCGCCTACCTCAAAAAAGTGCTGGCCGAGACGCGCTGAGTTTCGGGCGCGGACGACACCGCCAGCCTTCGTACTGTAGGAGCGGGTTTACCCCGCGACTGTTGGGCATCAAAACTGGTCGCGGGGTAAACCCGCTCCTCCAGCGACGAGCATGAGATTTTCGCGTTTCCTCCCGCGCGGGGTGCGTCAACCTCCGGGACGGTGCAGGTCTCCTTCATCATCCCGCTCTACAACTGCCTGCCGCTCACGCAGGCGATGGTGGCGAGCCTGCAAGCCACGCTGCCCCGCAATCTCACCCACGAGATCATTCTCGTCGACGATGGCAGCACCGATGGCACGCGCGAGTGGCTGGCCACGCTCGACGCGCCGTTTCGCGTCGTGCTCAACGAGCGCAATCTCGGTTACGCGGCCGCGAACAATCGCGGCGCGGCGCGCGCCAGCGGCGAATTCCTGGCCCTGCTCAACAACGATCTCGTGCTCATGCCCGGCTGGCTGGAGCCGATGCTGGACACCCACCGCCAGCTCGGCGCGAACGCGGGATTGATCGGCAACGTCCAGCTCGACGCCCGCAACGGCGCGATCGATCACGCGGGGATTTTTTTCAACCACAAGGGAAAGCCCGAACACGCGCGCGAACTCCCCTCCCCGTTTACCCGGCTCTTCCGGTCGTATCAGCGTGTCGACGCGGTCACGGGGGCGTGCGTGCTGGTCGGGCGCGCGTTGTGGATGCAGCTCGGCGGTTTCGACGAAGGCTACGTCAACGGCTGTGAGGACGTGGATCTCGCCCTGCGCGCCGACGCGGCCGGCCGCGTCAACGCGGTGACCTGGCGCAGTGTGATTCATCACCACGTGAGTTCCTCGCCCGGCCGGAAAGTGCGCGACGAGCAAAACACCCGCCGCTTCACGCAGCGCTGGCGCGCGGAATTGGTCCGCCGTTCCGTGCGGCGCTGGTGCTGGAACTACTACGAAACCTCCTCGCTCAATTCGCGCCAGCAGGAGTCCGCGCTCGCGTGGCGCATCTGGATGCATGCGCTCGGTGTTTCCCACACGCCGCCCCCGGAGGCCCTCGCCGGCACGGAGGCCGCGATCGACGCCGAACTCGTGCGCTGGGAAAAAATGTTCGGCCGGTAACTCCGCCTATCCGCCGCGCACGACTTCGCGCACGATCGCCTGCGGGCGCTGGTTCACGGTGAGGAAAGTGCGGCCGACATATTCGCCGATCAATCCGAGCATCACGAGCTGCGCACCCGAAAACACCAGCAGGGTCCCCATGATCCAACCGAAACCGTAGTTTGGACCGACGCCTTTGAACCACAGCCACGCGAGCACCACGAGGGCCACGACCCCGATGAACGCCGTCGTCAGGCCCAGCAGCGTCGAAAGCCGCAACGGCAGCACGGAAAAATTCACCCACGCGCTCAGCCAGAGGCGGACGAGCCGTCGGAAAGTATAACCGCTCGCCCCCGCCTGGCGCTGGTCATGGCGAACCGGCAGCGAGCCCAGACGCTGCGTGACCTGCAGGATCAAGCCGTCGAGATAGGGATACGGCCCGGTGTGTTCGGCGACCTTGCGCGCGATGAAAGCCGTGACGCAGCGGAAACTGGAAAGATAAAATCCCCGCGGCTTGTCGATCGCCCAGTCGGTCATCCGGTTCGTGAACCAGCTGCCGAAGTTCCGCCAGGCCGAGTGCTGCTTCACCGCGTAATGGCCGAAGACCACGTCGAGTCCGGTGTCCTTCGCATGCTGCCAGAGGCGAACTGCTTCGTCCGGCGGATTCTGGCCGTCGTCGTCGAGATTCACGACGTGGGCGCCGGTGGCGTGGCGCCAGCCGGTGAGCACGGCGTTGTGTTCCCCGTAGTTGCGGGCGTGTTCGACGTAAATCACCGGCACCTTCGCGCCGCGAACCAGGCCGCGACAAACTTCCGCCGTGCCATCGCGACTCCCGTCATTGACCAGCACGATTTCGTGCCCGCCAGTCACGGTCAGTCCTTCGATCGTCCTCACCAACGGGCCGATGGTTTCGGCGCTATTGTAGAGCGGGATGACAAAACTAAGCGCTGGGCCGGACATTTCCATAGATGGCCGCAAAAAGTCCCCCCCGGCGCAAGCCAAGCCTTCCACCCCCCCAACCGGCCCCTCGCCAGAACTAAATCTCCCGGCTTCGCGCCACCCCATACCTCCCGCCACGGATGAAAAGCGCGGGCACGCGCCGCCGGAGGGTTCAGAGGTAGTGCTTCAGCTCTTTGCGGTAGTAGGCGAGCGTCTTCGCCAGAGCGGCGGCGAGGCTGGTGCGGGGGCGCCAGCCGAGTTTGCGGCGGATGCGGCGGTCGTCCGCGTAGAAATCGCCGATGTCGATTTTCTTCCGATCGTCGGGAAACGCGCGCACCGCAAACGCCCCGCCGACGTTCAGCGTCACCAGCATCTCCGCGAGTTTCGCGAGGGTGACCGGCGGCGGGCCGCCCAAATTGAAAACCTCGCCCTCCGCCTTGGGGTGGCTCGCGGCGAGCAGAAACGCGTCCACGGCGTCATCGACAAAGGTGAAGTCGCGCAGTTGTTCGCCGCCCCAGACTTCGAACGGCTGTCCTTCGACCAGGCGGCGGATCCAAACCCCGACAAAAGTCTGGCGGGCATCCTTCACCCGCATGCCCGGGCCGATGGTGTTGGTCAGCCGCAGCGCCGTGGACTTGATGCCGTACACGCGCGAGTAGAGAAGATGAAACGATTCGCCCGCGACCTTGTTGATGCCGTTCACATCCACGGGGCGGATCGGGTGCTTCTCGTCGACCGGCAAATAATCGGGCCGGCCGTAAATCTGCCGCGTGCTGGCAAACACGATCCGGATCGCCGGGTTGTGCACGCGGCACGCCTCGAGGATCGCGAGCTGCGCGCGGCCGTTGATGTCGAGGTCCGTCTGGGGATCGGTCATCGAGTCCATGTGGCTCGTCTGGCCGGCGAGGTTGAAAAGAAAATCCTGACCGTGGATCAGGCTCGGGAGCCGCGGCCAGTCCCGCACATCCGCGATGTGCACGCGCAGGCGGCTCGCGAAGCCGGCGATATTCCGCCGGTTTCCGCCGTATTCGGGAATGAGGCTGTCCACAATGCTCACCCGCGCCCCGAGCCCGACGAGCGTGCGGGCCAGATTCGACCCGATGAAACCGAGGCCGCCGGTGATGAGCACGCGTTTCCCCGCGAACGCGCGACGGAAGCTGGAAGGGGTGGGCATTTCGCAGCAAGGAAACACGGCTCCCGCGCGAGCCGCCAATCCGAAAACTACTGACGCCGATTTAATCGCGCAGCGGCTCGGGAGCGTTGTGCAAATCCAACTCCACGCCGAAAATCCGGAAGCCAAGCAACCGCTTGTCCGCTCCGCCGGGAGCGGTCAGCGGCGTGGTGGTGCGAATCTCGAGCGTGGTGTGCCCGGGAGGCAGCACGATGTCGGGAACCCGGACGGTCATGTCCCGGTTGATCCTGACGGTGCGGAGCAAAACCCCTCCCGCCCACACTTGGAAATCGCGCTCGACGAGGGCGTGAACGTTGAGAAAGCGGCAGGTCGCATACAGCGGACGCGGGTGCGGGTTTTCCAGGCTGATGCGGGCGGTGGCATCGGTCCACCGCCACCGCTGGGTCGCCCGCGGCTGCCGCTCTAGATCATACCAGCCGTCGTCCGTCCCGATGCGTGCACGCAGGAAGTAAGGACTGCTCGTGTGCTCGAGCGAAAATTGCGGGTTGATTTGCCGGCTGCCGCCCGCGGGCAGGTTCACCTGGACGAGGCCGCCGTTTAAATCCCACTCCCCGCGCAGTGCGGTGTTCCGTCTTCCCTCATAGGTGTGCGTGCGAAAATACTGCGGCTTGCGCAGGAGAAGGGCGTTGGCCCAGAGGCGCGACCACATGTCGGGCATGCGGATGTTCACCGAGGCGACGTCCGACATCGCTTCGATCCTCCCGACCTGCATCAACTCGCGGCTGACGATGAGCGGCGGCGTTTCCATTCTCTCCGCGAATCGATACGCCGCCTGCAGGATGAAGCCCGAGATACCCGCGAGCAGCACCCATCCGGTCCAGCGTGAAAGCCGGCCGCGGCTGTCGATCAACGTCAGCCAGTAGCACAGGCCAACGAGCAAGCCGGGATAAAAGACCGCCAGCAGCTTGTAGGCATCGTAGCTCGCATTGGTTCCGCGATGGACCCCGCGAAAATTGAGATATTCGTATCCCAGCAGCACGGGCAGGGTCAGTCCCACGGCCAGATAAGCCCCCCGCCGGTCCCGCTTCGCTCCCCGCAGCAGCGCGGCGATCAACGCCGTCACCACACACGCCGCGAGCACGAAACGCTGCCAGCCCGGGAAGGCCGTGAGCGCCGTCCCCGACACAATCCCCACCCAGCCTTCCGGGGACAGCGAAGGAATCCGCCATCCGAAATCATAGGTCTGCAGAAGGGTGAACCGTTCCATCAATCCCGCCACGCGCTCGGCAAAAACCACGCTGCAAACCAGGAACGGCGCGATCATCAGCAGCGCCCATCTTCCCAGCTTGCGCCATTCGCTCCGCCACGCCGCGAGCCCACCGACGCAGGTCACGGCCGGCACCAGACAAAGCACGATGATGAAATTGTAGCTCGTCAGCAGCAGCGCGTACGCAATTCCCAGCACCCCGCCCAACGCCGCGCCGCGCCGCCAGGTCAGCGGACTTCTCCACAACGCAATCGCGGCCCAGGTGATGAGCGCGATGGCGTGCGCGGCGAGCAGCTGTCCCATCGCCACGTGGAAAACCGCATACCAGGTGATCGGTCCAAATCCGTACAACGCGGTCAGCCAGATGCTGAGTCCGCCGGAATATCCCATGACGGCCCGCGCCAGCCAGAACACCACCGGTAGCGAGCTCACCAGCAACACCACCGTCATCAAGCTGGTCAGCTCGTGCGGCAGGCAATCGAGCACCGCGCCGTTGAGCGCGATCAGGGCGGACGGCGCAAAATGATTTAGCCGGAGCCAGTAGTCGAAAAAGTTGTCGACCGACATCACTTGCACCACCTCGGTCAGCCCGAGAAATCCACCGCGGTCGCCGCGCGCAAATTCCATCAGGATGCGCGCACCCGCCGCATAGTCGGCGGCGTCGCAACTGCCGAGCGACATCGTCGTCAGGCCGCGCGACGCACGGGTGAGCGGCAGCACCATCGCGCAAAGCGCCACCGCCATCGTCAGCCACAATCCGCTGAGCCGCCTGAGATCCGCCCACAACCGCGCCCCGCCGCACCGCCACAGCGCAAGCGCCAGCAGCGCGACCGGAATCGCTTCGCTCCACCACGCGTAGCTGTTCGTCCCGGGCAGGTTCGCATACGCGCCGATCCACACCGTCAACGATTGCAGAGCCAGCCCCGCGGCGCCGGCCAGGATCGGCCAGTAACGGCCCCACGGCCGCGGCATCACCAGCACGGCGAAGCCCACTCCCCAAAAGAGGACGTGCAGCAAAAGACCAAAAGCGACGGCAAAGAAATACATCGACCGGGGGTGCCTTGCTCTGGCGCAGCGGACACCCGACTTAAAGCTGATTCTGAGTGACGACTACCTATCGCGGCCGGCCGGTCATTTCCTGGCCACCGCCTGCACCGAGGTTCCCCAGGCCCAGCGCCCGCCCGCGCGCAGCCAGGCATGCTCGACCGCCATCGCGCCATTGAAAATGGCTTCGACGGGCGCGGGATAGAGTTTCACGTCGCTCGTATCGCTCTCCGAGCGAAACAATTTCCGCTTGGCGAACAACGCCGGGAAAGGAAGCGCGTTCCAATGCGTCAGCCGCCGGCCGTTAAATCCCGCGGCGCGCAGCAGTGCATCCAGCTCCGGGCGCGTGTAGCGGTGCTTGGTCTGGCAGGAATCGTCGTGGTACGACCACATCCACATGTAGGCGGGCACGTTGATCAGCACGATGCCTCCGGGCCGGAGCACGCGGAAAAATTCCGCCACCGCCACCTCCGGATTTTCCACCTGGCAAATCACGTCGGCCGAAACCACGGCGTCGAAACTGCCATCGGCAAACGGCAGCGCGGTCACCGATGCCTCGCGAATGTCGACCGCCGGGCCGCACCGCTTGCGCGCCAGCTCGCAGGCGAGCGGCATGAAATCGATGCCGCTGTACCCCCACTGCGGATGGCGCGACTGCATCCTCAGGATCAACCCGCCCGTGCCACAGCCGGCGTCGAGCACGTCCGCGGCCGCCGGAAGCGCCACCGCGGGATTCGAGAACTCGCGATCGACGTGTTGGTGTAACGAGCGGAAGTACCACATCCGGTCCTCCACATCGGCCAGCTTGAGATATTCGTCGGGTTGCATCTTGCAGGGAGGGGAAGCCGTTGCACAGTCGGGCGCCGCGGGCAAGCCCGCTCACCCACCGAATTCATGCGAGGTTTTTTCGCGTTTCTCGACTCCCCCGTTGGTCGCTTCCTGCGTTACGCCTTGTCGGTCGCCCTCGTGGCCGGATTCATCTGGGGCGTCGATTGGTCGAGACTCGCCGGAGCGCAGGGGCGCTTCGCGATTCGTCCGGCGTTGATTGCGCTGCTGCTCGCGGGGCTCACGTACCCGCTGCATGGCTGGCGGTGGTGGCTCCTGTTGCGCAGCCAGGGGCTCGGTCTGAATCTGCACTGGGCGCACTGGGTCACCTGGATCAGCCAGTTCTACAACGCGTTTCTCCTCGGCGGACTCGGCGGCGATGTGGCGCGCGTTTTCTATATCTGCCGCGACGAGCCCGGGCGCAAAGCCGCCGGCCTCGCGACCATCGTGCTCGATCGCGTGATGGGCCTCGTGGTGCTGATGAGCCTCGCCGCCGTCGCCCTGGTGACCAAGACCGGCGTCCTTGCGCGCGAGCCGGGCTTGCGCTGGGTCTTCATCATCTCGTTCGCGGTGACCGTCGGTGGCGCGCTCGCGGCCGTCCTTTTGTTGCGGCTCGATCCCCGCCGCTGGCCCGCCTGGCTGCGCGGGAAACTGGGCGAACCCCGTCTCGCCACGATCGCAGATTTGATTGCGCGCGTGCGCGCCGGCAAACGCGACCACGCCCTCGCGCTCTTTTCCAGCTATGCGATCTGGCTGCTCGACATTGCCGCCGTGTGGCTGCTCGCGGGCGCGGTCGGGCTTTCGCTGCCGCTTTTGGAAACCTGCATCGCGGTCGCGGTGGCGTATGCGGTGACGGCCCTCCCCATCAGCGTGGGCGGACACGGGGTGCGCGAAAGCGCGTTGCTCGGCGTGCTGGGTTTGTTCGCCCTGCTCCCGGCCACGGAGGAAGGCCGCAACGCCGCGCTGCTCCTCGCCGTGCTGGTCTGGGCTGTGACGATCGTCTGGAGTCTCGCCGGCGGAATCGTGGTGCTGGCGGCGCGACGCCTCGTCCCCGTCCGGGTTCGCGCCGCCGGATAAAGCTTTGCCAAGCGGGAGGCCGCCGGTTTCCTCACCAAACCAGCATGCGTTCTGTCAGTCCTCTTCCGCGCGGCGGCTCCCACGTTCGACGCTTCAACCACTACACCGGGCTTTTCTTCGACGATTTTTGCGTCGACTCCGCCTGGATCCGGGAACGCGCGACCCTGCGGCTGCCGCCCCTCGCGGGCATCGGCCACCTGGTGTTGCGCGGGGAATATCGTCCGCATCCGGACGCCCGCGGAATCGAAACCGGGGCACCCGGGCTGATCGTGGGCGTGAACAACCGCCGCGTGGTGACGATGAACGACCTCAAGCCCGGCCTTTGGGACGTGCGGATCGCCCTGCCGGCCGATGGACGTGCCGAGCTCAGCCTGGAACTCACGGGCGTGGGACTGACCAATGCGTTTGCCTGGCTCGGCCGGGTCACCGGCCGGAAGTCGCTGCAACGTTTCCGCGCGCAGAATAAAAACCGCCAGCTCCGCCTCGCCACGATTTCGACCGACACGGGCGAAGTCATCTACGATTTCTCCCAGCGACACGCGCCGTTCTCGGCGGCATTTCTCCGCCGTCACGCGAAGCTCGGACTGAACATCGCCGGTTTCCTCACCGCCGATCTCGGCGTCGGCGAATCGGCGCGTTGCATGGTGCGCGCGGCCGACGCGGCGAAACTTCCCTGCACGCTGGTGCCGCTCAAGCTCCACTGCAAAAACCGGCTCGGCGACCTGACCTATTCCGATCGGTTGCAGGATGCGAATCCGCATCCGGTGAATGTGATCCATCTCGATCCGCCGGCGTCGCGTGACCTCGACCACC
Source organism: Opitutaceae bacterium (assembly GCA_036261745.1). Lineage (GTDB taxonomy): Bacteria > Verrucomicrobiota > Verrucomicrobiia > Opitutales > Opitutaceae > DATAKE01. The sequence continues at coordinate 24,381 of DATAKE010000008.1, read as the reverse complement.
ACCACGGCCCCGGTTTCCGTGAGGGGAAATACAACATCGGCTATTTCGCGTGGGAGCTCGCGGAGTTTCCCGACGCCTGGGTGCCGACCATCGACTACTACGACGAAATCTGGTGCCCCAGCGATTTCACCCGCGAATCGATCGAGATGAAATCGCCCGTGCCCGTCGTCACGATGCCGCACGCGATTTCGTTTCCCCGCCCGACCGACCGCGTGGCGGTGATGCGGGCGCGTTTCGGACTGCCGCCGGACAAGTTTCTCTTCCTGTCGCTCTTCGACCTGAATTCCTACGCGGAGCGAAAAAATCCGCGGGCCGCGCTCGAGGCCTTTCGCGAATCGGGGCTCGCGGACGCCGGCGCCGCCCTCGTGCTCAAGGTGCAGAACGCGGCGGGCAACGCGGCGGATTTCGCGCGGCTGCACGCGGCGTTGCGCGAAATTCCCGGCACGGTGCTCATCACCGACACGCTGCCGCGGGCGGACATCTATGCGCTCGAGGCGGCGTGCGACTGCTTCGTGTCGCTGCATCGCGCGGAAGGTTTCGGGCTCGCGGTCGCGGAGTGCATGTATCTCGGCAAACCCGTCATTTCCACGAACTGGTCCGCCACCGCGGAGTTCGTCAACGTGACCAACGGCTGCCCGGTGGACTTTTCGCTCGTCACGCTCGACCGCCATCACGGGCCGTATGCGAAGGGTTCGACGTGGGCCGAGCCCAGCGTGAGCCACGCGGCGGAATGGATGAAAATTCTCACGCGCGACCGCACGCTGGCGGCCTCGCTCGGCGCCTCGGCGCGCGCAACGATGGAAACGCGTTTCTCCCCCGAAGTGGTCGGCGCCCGTTACCGCCGCCGCCTCGAAGGCATCGCCGGGTTCTGATCGGCCGGCCCACGCCGGACTTTACGGTGCCGGCGCCGGCGGAGCTGGAGAAGCCAGCGGCTCGGCCTTCCCGCGCAGTTTGATTTTGTAATTCCGCAGGCTGAACGCGATCCGCCGGAGTTCATCCGTGACCGGGAACGCCGCGGGCGCATCGGTCTCGAAAAGCCACGAGGTTTCGCCGGGCTCCAGGCGGATGTTTTCCAGCACGATTTCGTTTTGCTGGCTCTCGGCGAGGGCCGCGTGCACGAGCGTTTTCCCGTCCTGCTTCACATTGACGCGGCGCGCATCGTTGGCGCGCAGACCGAAGGAGATGTCCGCCACCACGGTGAAGGGATGGGGATTCCGCAGCACGATCTTCCCGGACCCGTTGCTCCAGCGCCAGAATTCGAGCCACGATTTTTCCGGCGGGTACCAGTGTTCGTCGAAGACCGCTTCGACGACGCGCCCGGTGGCCGCCACCATGCGCAATTCGCGCGGGCCCTCGAGTTCGAAGCTCTCCCGCCCCGGCGACCGCAAGGTGTCGGAGGCCATCAGCACCGTGAGATTGCCCGCGAGCAGGGCCAGAAACCAGCCGAGGTGACGGCGCGGGACGAGGACGTTAAACGCGAGCGCCATGGGCAGCAGCACCCGCGACGCCGCGCCGGGGAAACCCTCCCACACGGCATCGCCGAGAAAAATCATGAGGACGGAATACGCGGCGCCGATCCGCCACCACGGAAGATCCCAGCGGGGACGCAGCGCGAAAAACAGCCACTGCACCGTCAGCGCGACCAGCATCACCACGCTCCACTTCGTGAAGACGTCGGGATCGGCGGAACGCAGTTCGGCGATCGTTTCCTGCCACTTCCGGAAATAGGCGGCGAAGGGCCAGTCGAAGTTTCGGGCGCCGGCATCGCCGGCACGCCCCAGCCAGATTTGCAGCACCACCACCCAGATCACGAGTGGCGACACCACCAAAAGCCAGCGTCCGGTTTCCCGCAGCCAGCCGCGCCAGTCGCCGAAACGCGGCGGGGCAAACGTCGCACCGGCGAGAATATTCGTTTCCTTCCCCAGCCCGGCCACTCCCAGCAACGCGGCTGACCACCAGCGGCGGCCCGCCTCCGCCAGCGCCACCCCTCCTGCAATCAGCAGCAGACTTGGGCCGTCCACCAGCGAGCCGCGCACGCTGAAACACATGCCGAAGGAAAACAGCACGCCGACCCACCGCACGAAATTTTCCCAGCTCTCCATCGGGAACCACCGCAACAGCAGCACGGCGAGCGCGAGCCAGCACACGATGTTTTGCACCGCATAGATGTGCAGTGCCCGCGCCGGGTCACCCCAGGCCAGCCCGTAAGCCGTCCAGCAAAACAAAATCCGCCGCGCCCGGTAAGGCAGGCTGTCCACCGCCGCCTGCAACGCCCGGTTGCTCAGCCAGGGGCGCATCGCGATCTGGGCGTAGTACTGGGCGTCGTAGCCGCCGGAATTCTCCAACTCATAGTGGTTGATCGCGCGCAACGCGGGAATGTAGCGCGGACTCTCCTTCTCCCCGAACATGATCAGGTAGGTGAACCCCTTGCCCGGCAGGTAAAATTGCGACGCCATCCACAGAAACACCGCCACGGTCCCGGCATAAGCCGCCCAGAGGGGAAAACGACGGGAGCGCGGAACGGCGGGTTTTGGATTTGCCACGAAATTCGAGAAGCCACCTTCTCTGACGCTTCGACGCAAGAATGGATTCAGCAAACTCCACCTCCGGGCCCAACCCGCCGCATCAACTTCCGAGGGCTCGTGTCACGCGTTGGGTGTTGGTGGCCATCGCCGCGATCCTCTACGGGATTCTGCTCGGTACGCACGTGGGGGCGTGGGCGGGCGGAGCCGATTCCTCCGGTTACCTGAACAATGCGCGCCTGCTGCGAGCCGGACGCTTCCAGATCGAACAGCGGACGATTGAAGGACTCCCCTCCAGCCAGGTTTCAAGTTTCACGTACGTCCCTCTTGGGTTCATCCCCAAAAACCGGGACCAGATGGTGCCGACTTATCCGGTGGGCCTTTCCCTCCTGATCGTGGCGGTCTCGCCCTTCACCGGATGGGCCGCCGCTCCCCATGTCACGGAATGGCTGCATGGTCTCGCCGGCGTCGCGTTGATCTTCGCCCTCGCCCGGGCGATGGGCCTCGGCCTGACCGCGGGGTTCTGGAGCGCACTGATCATGGCCGCTTCCCCGCTTTATGTGATGATGTCGCTTCAGGCCATGAGCGATTTGCCGGCGCTGGTGTGGTGCACCGCCGCGATGCTGTGCGCGTGGCTGAGCCGGCAGCGCGATCGCTGGGCCTTCGCGGCGGGCTGGTGCGTCGCCATCGCGGTGCTCGTTCGTCCCAGCAATCTCCTGATCATGGGGCCGGTCGCGCTTTGTTTGGGTTTGGGCTGGCGGCGATGGCTGTGGCTGGCCCTTGGCGGCATTCCGGGGGCAGCCTTCCTCGGCTGGCTGAATTTCGATCTCTACGGAAGTCCGTTCAACAGCGGCTACGGCCCCGTCGGCGGCATTTTCAGATGGGAGCATGTCCCTCCGGCACTCTCCAACTATGTCCGCTGGCTGCCGGTGATTCTCACGCCGGGCATCGTGCTCTTCTTCGCGTTTCCCTGGTTGTACCGCCGCGAATCGCGGTGGCTGATCACCGTGCTCGCAACCTGGGCGGCGACCTTCCCGCTCTTCTACGTCTCCTATCTTCACACCCATGAAGACTGGTGGTACCTGCGGTTCCTGATGCCGTCATTTCCGGCGATCATCCTGCTGATGGTGCTCGTGGCGCGGATGATTCTGTCGCGTCGCCCGACCCCCTGGCCCCGCTTCGCGAGCTGGGGACTGGCCGCCGTGATTGTTGCCTGGGCTTCTTTCTGGGGAGGCCGTCTGCATGTGCTCAGCGCGGGCCGCGGGGAACGCATCTATCGGGACACGGCGGTATGGACGCGCGCCCATCTCCCCGCCAATGCCGTACTGGCAGCCATGCAGACCAGTGGAGCGTTGTTTTACTACACCGACCACACCGTGATCCGCTACGACCAGTTCAACCCCGCCAAATTCAGCGTGATCGAAACCGCCTGCGCCGCGCTCAAGCGCCCGATCTACGCCGTGCTCTATCCGTTCGAACTGGAGGAGGTGCTTGAGAAACGTCTGCCGGGCCGCTGGACCCAAGTCGGCGCCGTCAACTATGCCACGATCTGGCGCCGCGACGGATCCGAGCCCGCGGACAAACCGCCCGTGCCGTGGACGCCGCTCGCCGCCGCCCGCGTGGGCGAGTCGGAAGTCTCCGTCAACGGCGTGGCGGGCTGGTTCAGCGCCGAAAGCGACCACAAGAACGACTGGGCCTGGAGCAGCGCGAAGAGCGAGGTGGAAGTCAAAGGCACGCGCCGCGAGAACCTGTCCGTGCAGCTCAATTTTGCCCTGCGCAGTCTCGCGCCTTGCACCGTCACGGTGAAACAAAACGGCGCGGTGCTCTGGAAGGGTCCGGTCGGAATCAAACGTTCGTTCCTGAGCCTGCCCATTCCCCTCGTCGACGGTCAGGCGCGGCTCGAATTCTCGTCCGACTCGCCGGGCGTGCGCGAAACCTCCGAGCCGGATTCGCGCCTGCTGGCGTTTGCCGTTTACGACGCACGGCTGGCCGCCGCCAAAAGCCCGCCATGACCCCGCCGCTGCTGCTCGATCTCTCGCATACGAGCCACACGCGGGCTCGCACGGGGATCCAGCGGGTCGCGCGGGCATTGCACGACGCGCTCGGCGCCCAGGCACTCGCCATCACGCACGATCCCCACCGCGATCTCTGGCGTCCGCTCGAACCTTGGGAACAGGCCAACCTCGCCGCGAACTCCGCCGAGGCCAAGCGCAGCGCCCAGTGGCCGCTCGACGTGAAACTGCGCGCCCGCGCCCAACGCTGGCTCGGCAACGGCGCCGACGGCTCCGGAGCAGCGCTGCCGCCTTCGGCCGGACTGCTGGTGCCGGAAGTGTTTTCGAGCGGCGTCGCGGCGGCGCTGCCCGCGTTGTTCGCCGCCACCACCGGTCCGCGTGTCGCCGTTTTCCACGATGCGATCGCGTTGAAATTTCCGGAGATCACTCCCGCGAAAACCGTCGCCCGTTTTCCCGCCTACCTTTGCGAGCTGCTGCGCTTCGACGGCATTGCCGCCAATTCCGAAGACTCGCGCGACTCGCTGGTCGATTATTGGAAATGGCTCGGCATCGCTGACCCGCCCCCGGTGTGCGCCATTCCCCTCGGCGTCGATCCCCCCGCCCTGCAAAAAAATCCGCCGGCCCCGGCCAGCGCACTGCCCATCGTGCTTTCGATCGGCAGCATCGAAGGACGGAAAAACCACCTCGCACTCCTCGAGGCCTGCGAAGAGCTCTGGCAACGCGGCCTCCGGTTCGAACTCCGCCTCATCGGCCTCGCCAACGCCCAGACCGGCCGCGCGGCGGTCGAACGAATCCACGCGCTCCAGGCCGCGGGACGGTCACTGATCTACAGCGGCCCGCTCGACGATCCCGCGGTGAAAATCGCCTACGCGGAATGCGCGTTCACCGTTTACCCGTCGCTGATCGAGGGCTTCGGACTGCCGGTGATTGAAAGTCTCGCCCATGGAAAACCGTGCGTGTGCTCCGCCCGCGGCGCACTCGGCGAATCCGCGCGCGGTGGCGGTTGCGTCCCGCTCGATCGCGTCGATGCCGGCGCGCTCGCCGCCACCATCGGCCGGCTGCTCGAGTCCCCGGCGGAACTGGCCGCGCTCGAAAAATCCGCGCGGTCGCGAAAATTCAAGACCTGGTCCGACTACGCCCGGGAAATCGTCGACTGGATCCGGATCCTGCCGCGGCGCGGATCGTAGCGTTCCCGTTTCAGCGGCGGCGTTTATCGCTCGCTCACAACACATAAAGATCAGCTGAAAGCAGCGCCGGTTTCGGAGCCCGCCTCCCGCCTTTCCGTTTGCCAATGGCGCGAGCCCGGCTCTTATTGCCCCCGCACATGGCGTTATCTTTCTTCTCCAAAAACAAAAAGGCGCTGCTGGCGCGCTGTCGCGATGACTACGCGACGAAGATGCGCCTGAAATACGCCCCCTACTACCACGCCATGGAGTCCCAGAAGGGGACGACGGTGAAGCTCGACGGCAAGGAGATGATCATGCTTTCGAGCAACGATTACCTCGGACTTTCCTTTCACCCCAAGGTCATCGAAGCAGGCCGCGCCGCGATGTTGAAATGGGGCACGAGTCCCACCGGCGCCCGGCCTTCGAACGGATCCCGCGCCTATCACGTCGAGCTCGAGGAAAAACTCGCCGCGTTCCTTGGGCGCGAGGCCTGTCACATCCACGCCGCGGGTTATCTTTCGTGTCTCTCGGCCGTCGCCTCGTTCGCGCAGCGCGGTGACATCGTGTTCGCCGACAAAAATCTTCACTCGTGCCTGTGGGAGGGCATCCGGCTCTCGATGGCGACCGTCGAGCGTTTCTCGCACAACAGTCCCGACGACCTTCGCGAAATTCTCGCCGCCTCGAACACCGACGCCCCGAAGATGCTCGTGGTCGAGGGCGTTTACTCGATGGAGGGCCACATCGCCCGTCTCCCCGAGCTGACTGAAATCGGCGAGGACTACGGCTGCTTCACGGTGCTGGACGACGCCCACGGCTTCGGCGTTCTCGGCCGCCAGGGCCGCGGCACGGTCGATTCCTTCGGACTCAACGACAAGGTCGACGTGATCTGCGGCAGCATGTCGAAATCGCTTGCGAGCACCGGCGGCTTCGTCGCCGCGTCGAGCGAGGTGATCGAGTATCTCCGCTCGCATTCGAAGCAGACGATTTTTTCCGCCGCGATCAGCCCGAGCCAGGCCGCCTGCGCCCAGGCCTCGCTCGAGATCATGCAGACGGAGCCGCAGCACCTCGAAAAGCTGTGGGTCAACACGAAGAAGTACCGTGCGATCCTGAAGCAGCTGGGCCTCGACGTGTGGGAGAGCGAAACCCCCGCGGTGCCCATCGTGCTCGGTTCGAAGGAGCGCGTTTATCCCTTCTGGAAGGCGCTCATGGACAAAGGCGTTTTCACCGTCATGTCGATCGCCCCCGCCGTGCCCGCCGGCAAGGATCTGATTCGCACGGCCATCTCCGCGATGCACACGGACGAGCAGCTCGAAAAAATCGCCGAGGCAATGGCCTACGCGGTGAAGAAGCTTTGAGCGACCGGCCGTCCCGGGTAACGGGCGAATTCAGCCACCCCGGCTTCCGGTGCCATCGTTCCGATTCCCTCCCCCTGTAGGAGCGGCTTTACGTCGCGACCGACTGGCGGACCCGCCCAAGTCGCGGCCTAAAGCCGCTCCTACAGCCTAGGCGCCGGTCAGCGACGCGCTCAACATCGACTCCTCGTGGTCGAGGAGTTGCTGCAAGGGGCGGTGCACTTCGTCTGTGATTTGATCCCGGCGCCATAGGTCGTCGATGGCACGGCGCTCGGCCTCGATCGCAGCGAGACGGAATCGCCTTTCCGCCACCCGGCGCTGGTGCGCGTTGACCTGCGTTTCCCCTTCGGCCGTGAGCTCGGAGAGTCGCTGCTCGTACTCGCCGACCACGTGGCCCAGCGCGGCGCTTTCCTCCGGGCCCGCCAGCGTGGGTTCAAACGCCCGCAACACTTTCAATCCCGCGTCCACCGCGATTGTGCGCGCAAGGCGCTCCTCGTTTTGCTGCATTCCGTCTTCGCGCAGTCCGAGCCGCCGGATCAGCCAGCCGAGCGTGGTGCCATGCACCAGCAGCGTCATGATCACCACGCCTCCCGCGAGGAACACGACGATGTCGCGGCCGGGAAACGGGTTTCCATCCGGCAACGCGACCGGAATCGACAGGGCGGCGGCGAGCGTTACCGCCCCACGCATTCCCGCCCACGCCCCGACCATCACCGCGCGCCGTGACGGACGCTCCTCAGTCCCCCGCATTTTTTTCGAACAAATAAAACCGAGGTAGGCCCCGGGAAAAAACCAAACCAGCCGCAGTCCCATCGTCACGGCGGCGATCACCGCGATGAACAGGATCAGTTGCGCGGTGGAATATTGGCCGGCCACCGCCGCGCCGAGCTTGGTGACCTGCAATCCGAGCAGGACAAACACCAGGCCGTTCAACCAAAAGAGCACCGCCGACCACACGGCCCACGCCGTCTGCCGCGTTTCGACATTCATCCTCACGGGATCCCGCCAGCCCGAATAGAGTCCGGCCGCGACGATCCCCAGAATGCCCGAGACGTGCAGCGCTTCCGCGGCCAGATAGGCGGCGTAGGGCGTGAGCAACGACAGCGTGGTCTCGACAAACCGGTCCGTGTTCTGGGTCCGCGCCAGCAAATCGCGTCCCCGCCCCACGAGGTAGGCGACGACGAATCCGACGGCGAGGCCCCCCAGCGACAACAAAAGAAACTGCGGCAAAATCGCCCGGGCCGAAAAGGAGCCGGCCACCATCGCCGCGAGCGCAAATTTAAACGCGACCAGTCCCGTCGCATCGTTCATGAGGCTTTCGCCGTTGAGCACGATGCGCAGGCGCGTTGGCACCTTTAGTTTCTCCGTGATCGCGTTCACGGACACCGCATCGGTGGGCGACACCACGGCGCCGAGCGCAAACGCCATCGCGAGCGGCAACGCGGGAATGAGCCACGCGGCAACCAAGCCCACCCCGAGCGTGGTGAACGCGACCAGGCCGGTGGCGAGCACGAGGATCTGACCCTTCGCCCTGGCGAATTCCCGCAGCGGCATCAACCACCCATCGGCGAACAGCAGCGGCGGCAGAAAGCAGAGGAAAAAGAATCCGGGATCCAGCGCCACCGGGGGGAAATGCGGGATGAACGAGCCGCCAATGCCTCCCAGGACATAGGTAATCGGCGCCGGCCACGGCACCCAGCGCGCCACCACTCCGAGCGCGGAGACCAGGAGAAGAAGCAGCAGCGCGTGCTCGAAAGTAGCCATCCCCAGTCGCTAGCCGCGCCCGACGTCACGAGCAAGGCTGGCCTGCCTCCGGTCACTCTAAGAAAGGCGTCGCCCCGTCGTTATCAGAACAACCCCGTCCCAACATGGATGAAATTCTCCACACCCCCGCGCCGGCAAAGGCGCGCATCGAGATCATCCCGTTGATCGACGTGATCTTCTTTCTCCTCGCGACGTTCGTGCTCTTCACGCTTTCGCTGAACCGGATCCAGGCGATCGACCTCACGCTCCCGGTCCCGGGCCCGCGCGGACCGGCCGACGAAAACGTCTACATCCAAGCCTCGGCGGACGGGACGTTTTATTGGAAACAGGGAAGTTCATCCGTCCCCGAACCAATCACCGCCGCCGAAATTGGGCCACGGCTCGCCGAGTATAAACGCAGCGCCCTCCTGCCGAGCGTGTTTGTCCGGGGGGATAACAAGGCGACATTCGGTCCCGCCGTTTTCGTCCTCGACGAGGTGCGCAAGGCCAGGATCAGCCGCGTTTCCCTGGAGACCCTGACCAGCTCGACCGGAAAATAAAACACCGGGACTTCGGTTGCTTCGTCACTTCCCCGCCTCCGCCGGCGTGAATTTTACGGGCGTCGTGAACGAAGCGACAAGGCGCGCAAAACGCTCGTCGCTGCGCAACGGATCCCACATCGGGTCAAAGCGGAGGGCATTCTCCAGCGGCGCAAGCCACCGCACGTTTCCGGTCTTCCTGGATTCCGCGTGCTGTTGCTCCATCGCAGTCAGCAAAGCCTCGCGCCCTTTTCCCAGGAGAAGATAGATCGGCGCAGTCGCGTTATTGATCCCTTTCGCCCGGGTGATCTGTTCAAAGGTTTTCAGGGATTTCTCCGCTTCCTCGGGTTGCCCGGTTAGCGCCAGCAAGTGCGCCTTCCAATACAACCACTGCCCCGCGTTCGCTTCCGCCGCGAGTTGTCGTTCGACCACCTGCAAGGCAGCGCGCCACTCCGCCTGCGCCGCCTGCTTGTTGCCCGCCACCTGGTGCGCCTGTCCGGCCAGGAATCCTTTCGGCCCGGTGAAATCGTGATCCAAAATATCGCGCGGAACCGCCGCGAGCGCCTCGAGGCACTTTTGCGTCTCCCGGCGCCACAGCCACACCCGGCTGGCGCAGAAGGCCCCGCCATCTTCCATGAGGTAGGCGGCGGGAATCTTCACCACCATCGCCGCCGCCGCGTCGAGATCCCCGTGCCATTCGACGAGGCAGTTTACCTTGGCGCGATAGTTATAACCCGTCGGCTGCTGGGCCAGCGCCTGGTCAATCGCCGCCTCGGCCTCGTCAAACCGGCCCGCCCGGCGGAAGGTCAGGTATTTGTTGTAGAGGGCAACCGGATCCCCGCCGGGAAGCGCCGCGGCGCGGTCGTAAAACTGCAACGCCTCCTCGATCTCGTTGCGGTTGCGCAGAGTGCTTCCGAGCGTTCGCAGCATGAGTTTGTCGGTGGGCTCGCGCTCGACCAATTCCCGCAACATCCGCTCGGCCTCGGCTTTGGTCGCATCGTTAAACCGGAAATAAAACGCGCGGGCGAAACGCGCCTGGTTCGAATCCGGCGCAAGCTTGATCGCACGCTCGGCCGCGCTCCGCGCCATCTCCCGCCGGGCGGTGGAACGATCGTGGCCAAAAAGCGCCTTCCCACAGGAGAGAATCGCCGACGCCGCCCAGGCTTCCGCATCCGTCGAATCGAGCTCGATCGCCCGTTTGATCAGTTCGTCCGCCAGCGCGAAGTCCTCCCGCGTCGACCCATCCCACGGCTCATAAAGCGCGCGCGCCCGCTCCACCAGTTTGCGGCTCTCCGACTGGGGAGAAGCCGGCGCGGCGATCGCTGGCGCGGGCGACGCGACCGGCGGCAGCGTCCGTTTCCAAGGTTGCCAAATAACGAGGGAGGCACCGGCGGCGCCCATCATCACTGCCAGCGCGACCCGGAACGGGCGTGACTGCGAAAACGAAGCCGGCGGCACGGAGTCTCCGCTCCGCGTTCCATGATGATGGGGCGCTCGCGAGTCCGGGTTCGCGCCACCGGCCAGCAAACTTTTCGCGCGCTGCGCAAACTGGAGCGGTGTCTCCTCGAGCCGCAACCGCGTCCATTGCACCTCCCGAAACTTGTCCGGCACCCGAGCGACCGCCTCGGGCACGTCGTCGATCGCCACCGGCACGAGAAACGGCGCATCCTCCGCCATCAGGTGCGAACGGTCGACCGCCAGTTTCCACTCGAGCCGGAAATAACCCTCCTGCCTCGCCTGCGTGTTCGCCGAGATCACCGGCACGAACAGCGCGCACTCCCTGATCTGCCGGCGAATTTTCGCATCCCAGGAATCGCCGCCGCGCAGTTCGTTCCGATCGAACCAGACCTCGACACCGGCCGCCCGCAACGCCTCGCAAATCCGGGCCGCCGCTTCCGCATCCTGCGACGCGTAGCTCAGAAAAACCGCTTTGAGGGAGGGGTCCATCGGCTGAAATTGAAACTCAACTGAAAGCAGGGAAAACCCCGGAGCACACGGAGAATTTTATCTGGCGGCTGGACGGAGCGGCGCACACGCGCCCGCCTATGACTTCCGGCGACTTGCCAGCGCCGCCGACCCGGCGTTTCCTCCGACACCACCCCACCCCAATCCCGATCATGCGCATTTTCTTCCTCGCCGCGATTCTCCTGCCCGCCGTCATCCTCCGCGCCGCCGAACCCCAGGTCGTCCCGCTCTGGCCGAATGGCGCCCCCGGTTTTGAAAGCCGCCGCGACGAACCCGAGCAAGCCAGGGACTACTGGGTGCGGAACATTCACCAGCCTTCCCTCACCGTTTTTCTGCCGCCGAAGGAAAAGGCCACCGGCGCCGCCGTCGTGGTGTGCCCGGGCGGCGGGCATCGCGAACTCGTTTTCAATTCGGAAGGCGTCGAAGCCGCGCGTTTTCTCAACAGCATCGGCGTCGCCGCCCTCGTGTTGAAATATCGTCTGGGACGCGAGGCCGGCTCCCCCTACCAGGTCGAGACGCACGCCCGCGCCGACGGTCAGCGCGCCGTGCGGGTCGCGCGCTCCCGCGCCACCGAATGGGGCATCGACCCGAAGCGCATCGGCATGATGGGCTTTTCCGCCGGCGGTGAGGTGCTCGCGATGGTGGTTTATCAACCCACCGGCGGCGACGCAGCGGCGGCCGATCCCGTCGACCGCGTCAGCTGCCGGCCGGATTTTCAAATCTCAATCTATCCGGGGCCCGGCGGCGCACCGAAGAGCGTTCCGGCCGACACTCCACCCGCCTTTTTTCTCGCGGCCATCGACGACCGCGGGCCGGCCGACGTGATCACCGACATGGTCCCGAAATTCCGCGCTGCCAACGTTCCGGTCGAAGTGCATCTCTACGCGCGCGGCGGCCACGCGTTCAACGTGGGCCTGCGCACGAAACTCGTGACCCTGAAAGGCTGGCCGCAACGCCTCGCCGACTGGATGGCCGACAACTCCATCCTCGATCCCGATCCCGCCCACCGCGCGGAGAAATAAACGCTCCAGATCCAAGCGGCGCGTAGCGGCCGAGGTAACGAGGCCGGAGGGGAGCGTTCTTCCTTTCCAGCCTCGTCACCTCGGCTGCTACGGAGAATCTCAAACGTTGCCGAGGCGCCCCGTCGAATCGCCAAAGCGGTCCAGGCCGGACACGCCGGCCTGATCCGCCAGACTCAGAAACAGATTTGTCAGCGGCTTGGTGCCGTGCTGCACGTAGCGACCGGGCAGCAAATTTCCGCCACCCGCTCCGGCGAGGATCAGCGGCAGATTGTCGTGCGTGTGCCGGTTTCCGTCGGCGTTGCCGCTGCCGTAGAGGATGCGCGAGTTGTGCAGGATCGAGTGACCGTCCACGTCGGGCGTCGCGTCCAGCCGCCGCAGAAAACCCGCGAAACGTTCCGCGTACCAGCGGTCGATCTGCGCCACTTTCCCGATGCGTTCCTGGTTGTTCTGGTGATGCGAAAGATCGTGATGCCCCTCGGGAATTCCGATTTCGCTGAACGACCGGTTGTCGCCGTCGTGCCCGAGCACGAAGGTCGCGACGCGCGTGGAGTCGGTCTGGAACGCGAGCAGCATCATGTCGTACATCAGGTCAACGTACTCGGCATGCCGCGTGGGAATGCCGGCCGGCGTGTCGATCGCCGGATCGACGCCGGGACCGATTTGCTCCGCGCGCTGGATCCGCGCTTCGACGTCGCGGATGCCCGTGAGATACTGGTCGAGTTTCTCGCGATCGTTTCCGCCCATCCGGCGCTGCATGCGGCGCGCATCGTCCATCACGAAATCCAGCACGGAGCGGCGTTCCGCCATGCGGCGCTGGACGTTGGCGGCGCGCTCGCCATGCGCACCGGCGCCAAAGAGCCGCTCGAAAACGAGCCGCGGATTGTTCTCCGAGGCCATCGGCGTCGTGGCCGACTGCCAGGCAATATTATACTGGTAGGCGCAGGAGTAACCCGAGTCGCAGCCCGCGGATTTGCGGGTCATGTCGCAGCTCAGCTCGAGCGAGGGAAACCGGGTGAGATGCCCCACCTGCTGGGCAATCACCTGGTCGATGGAAACGCCCGCGCGCACATCCGTCGCGCTCTTGTTGATGCGCACGCCGGTGAGAAACACCGCGTTGCCACGCGCGTGATCGCCGCCGCCATCCTTGCCGCCGTCGGCGTTGGCGTGCTCAAGTCCGCCGAGCACCTGAAGGTGACGGCGCACCGGTTCCAGCGGGAGCAGCGTCGAGTTCAGGCGAAAATCCTTTTCCCCGCCCTGCGGCCACCAATGCGAGGGAATCGCACCGTTCGGAAAAAATACGAATGCCGTCCGCAGCGGCGCCCCGGTGGCGGTGGTCGCGAGCCGCGCCGCGGCGGTCGCCGCCAGCACCCGGCTCGGGAGCAACGACCCTAGCGTCGGCAGCGCGATGCAGGCCCCGATCCCGCGCAGAAAATGACGGCGATTCATGGTCGCGAACGGCTCGGCAGCGCGAAGATCGGGGGATGAAATCATGGCGTGAGACGTGGGGAGTTATCTAGACCGCTCGCTGAGGCGGTGGTCGCGGCCAACCGGCGGGGAATTAACGGGTCGGCGGCTCTGTTGGAAAGGTGCGGATTCGACGATCCCCCGCAAGAGTGCAGACGGGCGTCCGCCGGAGGATTCAAGGCGGGCCACGAGCCGGTCGAGCGTGTCGACATCGTAATACTCCATGCCCCGGCCGAGGGCGTAGGTCAGCATCTTCTCGCTGATGCAGGTGTAGAAATCGCGACGCCGCGACGTGGCGAGGATGCGTTTCAGCTCCCGCACGTCGGCAAACGACTCGCCGGTGATCAGTTTGCCGGCGGTCTGGATCGGCTGGCCCATTTCGCTGCTCCGCCACGCGCCCATCGCGTTGAAATTTTCCAAGGCGAGCCCGAGCGGATCCATCCGGCTGTGACACGAATGACAGGCGGGATTCTCCGCATGCAGCGCGAGGGTTTCGCGCAAGCTCATCTTCTTCAGCTCCGCCGCGGGCGCGGCGTCCTCCAGCGAGGGGATGTTCGGCGGCGGCGGCGCCGGCGGCGTGCCGAGAATCGCATCGAGGATCAACACCCCGCGCTTCACCGGCGAGGTGCGCGTCGGGTTCGAGGTCACGGCCAGCACCGTGCCCTGCGTGAGCACGCCACCGCGCGGGCTGCCGGCGGGCAGCGTGACCTTGCGCATGTTTCCACCCATGACGTTTTCGATGCCGTAGTGTTTCGCGAGGTCTTCGTTGAGAAACGTGTAGTCGCTCTCGATGAGCTCGAGCAGGCTGCGGTCCTCTTTCAGGACGTGCGCGAACGTCATCTCCGTTTCCTGCAGCATCGCGGCGCGCAGCTCATCGCTGAGCTGCGGTTTCCTCTGCCGGTTGAAATCGCGGAACACGCCGCGCGCCCGATCGAAGGCGGCCGCATCTTCCGCCGTGCGCTTCTCCGGCAAAACAGTCACCAGGCGCAGGAAGGTCGCCCGGGCCTCCTCGAACGCGGGATTGGGATTCTCCCGGAGAAAAACATCCGTCGCCGTGATCGGCACATCGATGATGTCGCGCGCCTGCAGCCACTGGCCGGGGAAATTCCGCACGAACTCCCGCGAGCGCGGATCCTTCAAAAGCCGGTCAACCTGCGCCGGGAGATCCGCCCGCAACCTCCCTTCGCGCGCCAGGCGAAACAGCTCCTCGTCCGGCATCGACGACCAGAAGAAATACGAGAGCCGCGACGCCAGCGCATACTCGTCCACGCGCGGATAAGTTTCCCCCGCCTGGAGCGGCTCGGTTTCCTCCTCGCGGAAAATAAAGCGGGGCGACGCCAGTACCGCCACCATCGCCTGCGCGATGCCGGTTTCGAAGGAGTTCTTCCCCTGCGACGACACGCGTTCCGCGAGATCGGACAGGCGTTGCACGGTGTCCGCATCGGCGGGACGCCGGAACGCGCGCGAGGCGAATTTCCCCAGCAACTCGCGCGCATAGGCGCGACGCTCCGTCAAACCGGCGGGCACGTCGCGCGGGAAATAACTGTCGTAGTTCGCGGGTTTGACCCAGTGCTCCGGCGCCAGCGGGCCGCGCACCGTCACGGCATTCACCCGCAGTCGCAGGAACCGGATCTGCGGCCGCTCCGGCGCCAGCGGCCTGATTTCGAAGGTCAACGTGTGATCTCCCGCGCTCCACGCGCGCTCGAACGTGAATTCGTATTTCCGGTCGCCTTCCCGGACAAACTCCTGGTCGAGCAGCGTGTCGCCGTCGGCCGCGATCACCAGGCGGCAGCGGTTCAGATCGAACACGTTGTCGACGTAGCTCTCGATCGAACGCAGATCCGCGACGAGCTGATAGGTGCCCGCGTGCTCGACGCGGTGCGTCGCAGTCACGGTGACCGGAGTGTAGTAACACAAATCCAGCGACTCTCCGGCGATTCCCGGCACCGGCCGGCCGTTGGGCCGGGGGGCGTCGGAATCGCGCGCCGCGCGGCGCTGGCCTTGGTTTGCCGGCGGAGCGGCGTCTTTCGCCGCCTCCTCCGCCAAGGCAGCCGGCAGCGTGGTGTCGATCTTCGTGACGGCGAACTTCCTCCCGGCGATCGCGGTTTCCGCCACCACCCGCGATTGCGTCGGCACGGCCTTCGCGATGACGACCTGTGCCGCATCGAGATACTTTTCGAGCAGGATGGGGGAAATCGTCAGCACGTCGGCGATGTTGTCGAAACCGTGGCCGGCATCGTCGGCGGGAAATTCCTTCTGCGTGTCGTAGTCCACGCCCGTGAGCTCGCGCACCGTGTTGCGATATTCGACCCGGTTGAGCCGGCGCACCGTCACGCGCCCGGGGTCGGGCGCCGCGGGATCGAGGCCGAGGCCCTCGCGTTTCATCCATTGGACGAGTTTCTCCGCTTCCGCCGCGGAAGGCTGCTCTTCCTCCGCGGGCGGCATGATGCCGGCGCGCACATTTTTCAGCGCACGCAACCAAAGCTTGTGATCGCGCAGCTGGCCCGCGCTCTCAAATCCATCCAATGCGATGCCGCCCTTGTCCTTGCCGTCGCCATGGCAGTCGTAGCAGTAGCGCTCGAGCACCGGCTGAATTTCGCGGCGAAACGCGGCGAGATCGGGTTCAGCCGCCGTGGCTGCGCCACCCCACCCCAGTCCCGCGACGACGAACGCCGTCCGGACGCTTCGTCGAAACTTGATCTGGGAACCACGAACCATGCAGGAAATGAATTCAAGGCATGGACGAATGCGAGCGCGCAAGGATGCGCGTCTATGGCAAAGGTTATAGGAGCTGGCCGTCTCCTCTCCGGGTTTTCCGTAACACCGCCGGGCGGCGAGCTATGCGCCTTCGCTCAACGGCGCGCTGGCCGGCCCGGCTTTCTTTTCCTCATCCGCCGGCTCCACGCACAAGGCCTGAAAGCGCGGGTCGCCGCGGAATTTATCCCAAAGCGGATCGAGGCGCAGCAGCGCGGGGGTCAGCGGCCAGCCGATGTCCCGCTGCTCCCGGGTGAACTGCAACTGTTCGTGCAACAGGGGCAGCGCCTCGTCCACGCGCCCGAGCGCAGCATAAATCCGCAAGGGCGAGGTGAACCACCACAGCGGCGTGCCACGAGCCAGCTCGGTGACCGTGCGCGCCTCGGACAGGGCCTCCGCCTCGCGTCCGAGCCAGGCGAGCAGTTCGCCCCGGCTGAGATGCAGGGCTCGATTGTCCGGCGCGCGCTTGAGCCGCGCGTCAACCACGCCCAAGGCCGCTTCCCAAGCCACGCGCGCCGCCTCCGTCCGTCCGGCCAGGGTGTGCGCGCGGCCGGCCAGATAAGCCGTCGGGGTATCGAACCAGTTGTCCTCGATGAAATCGTCCGACATCCGCTTCAACACCTGCAGCGCGTCCTCGGGCGCGCGTCGTGCGAGGTGAACCTGCGCGGTGATCCAGATGGTCCGGTGCTCGTTGCGCGTGGCGGCCGGACCGGACGACATGGCCTTCGCCGCCGCCTCCGCATCCCCCTTCCAAGTCAGCAACAGCATGGCCAGCCCCGCCTGCGAGTTGGTCGAGGGCTGGGTCGCCAGCGAGGCGTGAATGGCCCGGTCCGCCTCCGCAAACCGGGCGCGCCGGAAAAAGAGCATGAATTCCGTGTAGCCGGCCAGCGCCGTGCTTCGCGTATCCTGCGCCGAGCGGCGGTACATCCTCACCGCTTCATCCACCCGGCCCTGCCGGGTATAAACGCTGCCGAGATTGTTCAGCGCGCCGAGGTGGTTCGGCGCGCGGGTGAGCACCTCCAGGAAAGTTTTTTCCGCGATGGTGAGGTCGGGATCGTTGTCCCGCTGCCACCGTCCCAGCGCGAACAGCGCTTCCGCGGAATCCGGCGCGAGCTTCAGCGCCTTCTCGGCATGGCTGCGCGCCACTGCGATCCGGGTGCGCGACTGGTCGAACCCGCGCGTGCGGAAACCGGTGTTCAACACCGACGACACCGCCCAGCTCTCGCCGTCGTTGGGGTCCAGCTCGAGCGCCCGCTTGATGTAGCCTTCCGCCACCGCGTAGTCGTTCGCGGTGGAATCGTATTCGTTCAGGATCGCCCTGGCCTTGGCCGCGAGCTGGGCCGCCTCGGACATGGGCGCAACGGTCTCCAGGACCTCCGCCACCGGGGGCCGGTCCGGTTTCGCTCCGCCATGAAAAGAATCCCACAGCGGCCTCACCGCGTAGATCAGGCCCGTGATCACGCCGATCACCGGAAAGACGATCCACCATGGCCTCCGGCGGGAACGGGACGCACCGCGCCCGGCCGGCGGCCTCGACGCACCCTGTCCGGCGTCGCCGACAGCGGTGGCCTCGCCGCTCAGCAGGCGGGCCACCCGCGTCGCGACTTCGCCCGGACTTTCGTCGAGCCGGAGCCGCGTCCACTGCACCTCGCGAAATTTATCCGGCACGCGCGCCGTGGCGTCGGGGACATCGCCAATGACGATGGGAAAGAGAAACGGCACATCGTCCGCCATGTCGTGGGTGCGCTCGACCGCCTGCTTCCATTCCCGGCGAAAGTAGCCCTCGGCCCGCGCATTGGTGTTCGGCGAAATCACCGGCACAAACAGTGCGCACTCCCTGATCTGTTTCCGGATCTTCGCGTCCCACGCGTCGCCGCCGACCAGCTCGCTCTGGTCGAACCACACCTCGACCCCAGCGGCCCGCAGCGCCCCACAGATGCGGCGCGCGGCCTCGGCGTCCTGGGACGCGTAGCTGAGAAAAACCGCCCGGCTGGATTCCGTGGCCATTAAAAGCCCACGAGGCTGGAGTCCTCGTGGGGGAAATCAACCGTCGTCTCATTCATCCGGCCAGGCAACGCCACCGGTTTCACCGCGTCATTTCGGGTGCTTCTGCTCCGCGACCCAGGCGTCGACGAGCTGCGCGAGCACGTCCAGCGGCACGTTGCCGGCCTTCAGGACGACGTTGTGGAATTGCTGGATCGAGAATCCGTCGCCGAGCGCCGCTTTCGCGTTTTCGCGGAGTTCCACGATCCGCAGTTGTCCGATCATGTAGGAGCACGCCTGCCCGGGCCACACGACGTACCGCTCCACTTCCTGTGCGTTGATGCCGTAGTCGATCGCCTGCTGGCGCGTCCACTTTTTCACGTGCAGGCCGGTGTCGACGACGAGCCGGCGCGCGCGGAAAAGCAGGCTGTTGAGATAACCGAGCCGGCCATGCGGGTCGCCGGCATACCAGCCTTGCTCGTCCGCGAGACGCTCCGCGTAAAGCGCCCACCCTTCGCCATACGCGGAAATAAAACCGTACACCCCGAGTCTCCGGAAACGCGGGAGGTCCGGCATCTCCTGCTGCAGCGCGAGCTGGAAATGGTGGCCCGGCACCGCCTCGTGATAACACAGCGAGCGCGTGCGCATCCGGCCGAAGAGCGGACCCGGCAGCGGCAGCCAGAAGATGCCGGGCTTCGATCCATCGGGCGCCGGGTCGCTGTAGTGCGCGGCGGCGGTGCGTTCCGAAAACGGCGGCTCGCGTTTCACGATCACGGGTGCTTTTGGCAAAACGTCGAAAAGCGTCGCGGCGCGGCGCTCCGCGTCCCGCACCCATTTTTCGTTCTCGGCGAGAATCGCCGGCCGTGGATCGGGCTCGGCGGGCGGTTGCAACGCGAGATCGAGTTCGGCGTAGCGCGCGTTGACCGTGCCGTTGTGGTAGCCGAGCTCGCGGAGAATTTCATCCATTTCGCCCTCGAGCCGCGCCACCTCGCGCAGGCCGATCGCATGGATCTCTTCGTAACCGAGGGGCGTCGTGGTGAAGTTCGCGAGCGACTGCTGGTACCGATCCGCCCCGCGCGGCAGGCGCCACACCCCCGCGTCGTCGTTCGTCCGCGGCAGCTGCGCCGCGAACAATGCGCGCAGGCGCCCAAACACCGGGAGGACCGATTCACCCGCGATCTTTCCGGCGGCGGCGACAAACGCCCCGCGTTCCTCCGGTGAAATCGCGGCGCCGAGCAAACCGATGCGGGCGTTGAGCGAGCTGACGAAAACATTATCCTTCGCCGGAAGCATCAGAAAGCCGTCCAGCTGCTCGATCATTCGCTGCACGATGAAGCGGGGCGGCAGCAGCCCCTCCTGTTCCGCGGCGCGCGCGTCGGCGATCGCTTCGTCCATCAGCGGCGCGACGCGGTCCAGGCGCGCGAGGTAGTTTTCGATGTCGCGCCTCTTCCGGATCGGATGCGTCTGCGTGAGGAAATTGACGAACTCGAGCTGGAGCCCGGAGAACTGGTTGAAGATCGGGTCGTGCAACGGAAAGGCCGCGCCCTCGATCACGTTTTTAAAGGTCCATTCCAGCAGGGCCGCGGACGTTCGCTGTTGAGCGGTCAAGCCGGCGCGGGGATGGGCCTTCAGTTCCTCCAAACCCCGGCGCGCAAGCGCAGCCCGTTGCGCGATGGCCTTGCGGCCGTAGGCATCGCCCCACTCGCCGACGAGGGTGAGCTGGCGGTCGAAAGCGTCCTGCTCTTCCCCGGAAAAATACTGGGTGCGGGTGATCGATGCCGGGCTCAGCCGCATCCACTCGGCGCTGAAGGAGTCCGCCCACGCGTCGAAGGTGAGCGTGGGCGTGGCGGCCCGGCCAGAGGCCGCGGTGCAGAGCAAGAGAACGCAAGCAATCAGTGACCGGGCGGATTTCATCGGGGGAAAGGCGACGCGTAACCTGTGAGCCGGGACGGAAAGCGGCTCAACGTTTAATCCTCATTTCGGAGGACGCCAGCGCGGTGCGGTGGAGCACAACACCTTGGACATTGACAGCAGGCCGCCGGCGCCGGTCACACTCCCGGCGCGCGATGACTGATTTCTCCTCTGCACTGCCGCTGTTTCACGTCGTGGGATTTTCCGGGCACCGCCAACTGGCCAATGCGGCGGCGGTGGCCCGCGCGATCACGGCGGAACTGGAAGCCTTGCGGAAGGAGGCGACCGGCGAATGGATCGCGTTGTCATCGGTCGCGGAAGGCGGCGACCAGGTTTTCGTGGCTCAAGCGCGCGCGCTGGGGCTGTCCTGGCACGCGATCCTCCCGCTGCCGAAGGCGGAGTTCACCAGGGATTTTTCGCCCGCCGAGTGGGCGCGCGTCGAATCGCTGCTCGGTGCGGCGGAGAGCGTGCGCATCATCAGCGAAAACGGCACGCGCGAGGACGCCTATCTCGATTGCGGCATGGAGACCGTGACGGGCTCGGATGTCCTGCTAGCGGTGTGGGACGGCGAAGCGGCCCGCGGCAAGGGAGGCACCGGCGATGTGGTCGAGTATGCGACCTCGCTCGGGCAGCCAGTGATTGTGATCGACGCCAATTCCCTCGAGGTGCGCCGGATCAATCTCGAGAAGCTGTCACGGATCGACCCGGCCCTGGCCGGTCTCAACCAGCTGCCCGCGACCTCCGGAGGCTGGGGCGAAAACCCGTTCAAGGCGCCGGCGCACATCTTCGCATTCCAGCAAAAATGCGACCGCGCCGCGAGCCGGGGCGCGCCGTATTTCCGGCGGCTCATCGTGCTCACCGTGGTCCTGCATGTCGTCGCAACCCTGATCGCAGCAACGGCGCTCTCGTTCAATTTGCACGCCTTGATCCTGCCTTGGTTGAAACTGTTGTGTCTGGCGGGCGCCCTCTTTGTCGCGCTGCTGTTGCGCCACCACCATCATTCGCTCGGCAACTGGGTGCGCTGCCGGCTCGCGGCGGAGTTCTGCCGGTCGGCGCTGGCAACCTGGGGGCTCCCGCGGGCGAGCACGCTTTTCGAAGAGTCGAATGTACCCGAGGCCCGTGGTCTGATGCGGTCGCTGCAGGTCCTGCACACCCGCTCCGCCGCCGCGCAGCCAGTGCCGATGGATGAGTTTAAAAAAATCTACCTCGATAAACGGATCGACGATCAACTCGCTTATTACCGCCGGCAGGAGGCGCGGGCGCTGCCGCAATTCGGACGGTTGAAGATGGGTTTCTGGATCGCGACCGTGCTCGCGCTCGGCTGCACGCTCGCATACGCGATCGCGCACACGGTCCATGCGACGGTGCCCGACTGGGTGACGGATACCGCGTTTTATTTCCTGCCGATCTCGCTGCCGGTGGTGGCTGCCTCGTTCATTTCGCTGATCTCGATCAACGACCTGCAGCGCCGGGTGGCGCGGTACCGCGAAATGCAGCTCATGCTCGAGGACAGCCGGAAGCGCGTCGCCTTTTGCCAGACCTGGAACAGCCTCGAGCGCATCGTGCTGAGGACCGAGCGCGCGCTCCGGCAGGAGATGCTCGAGTGGCATTCGATCACGAGCTTCACGGAGTCGCACTAGATCAATCCGCAGCTGCAGGAGCGGCTTGATGCCGCGACCGGACAGCGGACCCGTTGAAAGCGCGGCGTAAAGCCGCTCCTACAATTAAAAAGGCGCCCCGGAAAAGGGCGCCTTTGCGGGAGGAAATGTCGCTCCGGATCAGTCGCGGCGCGAAAGCAGATAGAGCAAGTTGAGCAGCGCGCCCACAAAAGCGGCGACGTACGTGAGCGCGGCGGCGTTGAGCGTCTGGTTGACGCCACCCATTTCGTCGCGATCAAGAATGCCAAGCTCCACCAGCTGCACTTTCGCCCGGCGGCTCGCATCGAACTCGACGGGAAGCGTGATCAGCTGGAAAAGCGACAGCACCGCGTAACAGATGATCGCGATATCGAGCACGATGCCCGTCAGCCCGCGGACGAAGAAGAAGCTGCCGAGAATGACGAACGGGAGGATTTTCGAGACAAACTGGGTGGCCGGCACGAGGGCCATGCGGAAATGCAGCATCGAGTAGCCGACCTTGTGCTGAATGGCGTGACCGGCTTCGTGTGCCGCGACGCCAAGCGCCGCGAGGCTGGTGCCGCGATAGTTCTCCGACGAAAGCACGAGCCGCTTGTGCATCGGATCGTAGTGATCGGTGAGATGCCCGGAGGTTTCCGCGATCTCGACGTCGGAAATGCCCGCCCGGCGCATCACCGCTTCAGCGGCCTCGCGGCCGGTGATCCCGCCGCGCGAGGGAATCTTCGAATTTTTCCCATACGCGCTCGAGACGCGGAATTGCGCATACAGCGCGAAAACGAAAACGAGGACGAAGAGGAGCATGAAAACTCCCGAGGACATGAAGGAGCCAGCAGCAGGTATCATAGTGAGTGGACGGTTAAAGAGGTGATCGAAACGCGTTCCCGTCACGAAAACGGGAACGCCGAGAACTTAGCCAGAATTCCAAATTTGCCACCGCAAATCTGCGCTTTGGAAATATTGCGGCGATTTTCTAGGCCGGCGCCGGCCGGCATTGCAGGGAATTTTCCGCCTCAACCGAGCTTCGGCACATCGACCCAGCGGCGCTCCGCCCACGACTTCAGCCCGAGCTCGGCGAGCTGAACACCCTTCGCGCCCTCGAGCAGCGTCCAGGGGAACGGGTCGCCCTTGACGACGTGCCGCAGGAAAAGCTCCCACTGCACCTTGAAGGCGTTGTCGAAAACGTCGTTCGTCGGCTGCGTCACCCAGCCGTCCATGTACTTGATCGGGCTGTCGGTGTCGGGGCTCCAGACGCAGCGCGGCGTCATCGAACCGTGCTGGATCACGCAATTGCGCAGGCCGGCGACGGCCGTGCCGTCGGTACCGTCAACCTGCAGGGTCAGCAGATCGTCGCGGCGCACGCGCACGACCCACGAAGAGTTGAAGTGGCAGATCACGCCGTTGTGCAGTTCGAACGTCGCATAGGCCGAATCGTCGGCAGTGCACTTGTAGGGCTTGCCCGCTTCGTCCCAGCGCTGCGGGATGTGCGTGGCGCCGAGGCAGGAAAGCGATTTCACGTCGCCGAAGAGATTCTGGATCACGTACTGCCAGTGACAGAGCATGTCGACGATGATGCCGCCGTCGTCTTCCTTGCGATAATTCCACGATGGGCGCTGCAGCTTCTCGTGTTCGCCCGGAAAAACCCAGTAGCCGAACTCGCCGCGCACGGAGAGGATTTTGCCGAAGAAGCCGGTATCGATCAGGTATTTCAGTTTCAACAGGCCCGGCAGCCAGAGCTTGTCCTGCACGACGCCGTTCTTGAGCCCGGCGGCGGTGACTTCCTTCGCGAGCGCGAGCGCCTCCGCGGAGGTCGTGGCGGTCGGTTTCTCGCAGTAGATGTGTTTCTTCGCCGCGATGGCCTTCCGCACGCCGATCGGACGCTGGCCAGTGAGCGTCGCGTCGAAATAAATCTGGTTTTCTGCGTCCGCGAGAGCGGCATCGAGGTTGGTCGAGTAGCGCTTTACCCCGGCGCGTGCCGCCAGCGCCGCGAGCTTCGCCTCACTGCGCCCGATGAGGATCGGGTCGGGCATGATCGTTTCGGAATCGCCGAGTTTGATGCCGCCCTGGTCGATGATGGCCTTGATCGAACGCAACAAATGCTGGTTCGTGCCCATGCGCCCGGTGACGCCGTTCATGATGATGCCGATTTTGTGCGTAGTCATATAAAAGGGGGTGTCGTTCCGAGCGGAGCGAAGAATCCACTTTGACTCGCATACCGCAACGGGCGGCTTCGTCCCGCCAGCGCAAAACCGTGCGGCACCCCGGCGGGGATCACAAAAAGATCGCCCGCCGCCGCCTGCCGCGCCCGGGCGTT
>DATAKE010000001.1:0-62244 GCA_036261745.1 Opitutaceae bacterium | reverse complement strand
GTTTCCGTCTCGGTGAGAACCAGCTTGCCCGTGGCTTCATCGAAATAACGGATGAACATCAGATTCGGGGCGTAAATGAACGCGATCTTCTGGCAGGCAATTCCCTCGATCGTGGCCGGCCCCATCGCCTCAAGGCGTCCGCCCTGCTTTTCGATCCCGCGGAAAAACGACACGTTCTCCCAGGTGTTCGCGCGCAGCCGCTTGATCTGGTCCGGCCTCGCCAGTTGTTGCGTCCACTTCGCCGGATTGAGCACTTCCTGTGTCCGCTGCCAGCCGTCGTAGCCGTTCAGGCCGTTGATATCGACGGTCTTGTCGGTCGTGATGAGGACGCGTTGCTGATCCGGCTTCTGGAAAATGATGTCGATCTCGCCCTTGGTTTCCTTGGATGGATTTGTCGCCGACTTCGACGTCACCGTGCCCTTGTAGTGCACCGTCTTCACCGCATCGAGGGCCGCTTCCGGCCCGAGGTAGGCGCGGGCTTTGTTGAGGGTGGCGGTCTGTGCGTTGACGACGCCAGCGAGTGCGAGGAATGCAGCAGCGACGGCGAGATGACGGGGGGCGAAGGGGATCATGGGCGCGAAGGTTGGATTAATTTGGGAGAGGAGGAAAGCCCGACGTTAGACCGGAAAGTTTGGCCAAGTTCACTCCCACTCGATGGTCGCGGGAGGCTTGGAACTGATATCGAGGACCACCCGGCTCACACCGCGGACCTCGTTGGTGATGCGGCTCGAAATTTTCTGGAGCAGATCGTAGGGCAGCTTCGCCCAATCCGCCGTCATGGCGTCGATGCTTTCGACGATCCGGAGGGCGATGACATAATCGTAAGTCCGTTCATCACCAAAGACACCGACAGTTTTGACCGGCAGGAAAACCGCGAACGACTGCCAGACTTTCCAGTAATAACCGGAGTTCATCATCTCGCCTTGGAGGACGTAATCGGCGTTCCGGAGGATCTCGAGTTTATCGGCTGTGATGTCGCCCATCACGCGCACACCGAGACCGGGGCCGGGGAACGGCTGGCGCCAGACCACTTCCTTCGGCAGGCCCAGCGCGGCGCCCACTTTGCGAACCTCGTCCTTGAACAGTTCCCGGAGCGGCTCGATCAGCCTGAGCTTCATGCGCTCGGGAAGTCCGCCGACGTTGTGATGCGTCTTGATCAACGACGCCGGATTGCCCGCGATCGAAACACTCTCGATCACATCCGGGTACAGCGTGCCCTGGCCGAGGAAATCGGCATGACCGATGGATTTGAGGGTTTTCTCGAACACTTCGACAAAGGTGCGCCCGATGATTTTGCGCTTCTGCTCGGGCTCGGTGACACCCTTGAGCCGGCGCAAAAAGAGCGCCGACGCATCCACGACCCGCAGGTCGATCTTGAAGTTCCGCTTGTAGAGCGACTCGACGTAGTCGCGCTCGCCTTTGCGGAGAAGACCGTTGTCGACGAACACACAGGTGAGCTGTTTGCCGATGGCCTTGTGGAGCAGCGCCGCGGCCACCGACGAATCCACGCCGCCGGAAAGGCCGAGCAACACGCGGGACTTGCCGACCTTGGCGCGAATGTCGGCGACCGAGTGGGCGATGAAATCCTTCGTCGTCCAGTCCTGCGCCGCACCGCAAATGCCGACGAGGAAATTCCGGATCATGTCCACGCCGCGCTCGGTGTGGAAAACCTCCGGGTGAAACTGAATGCCGTAGAAGCGGCGTTTCGCATCCTCGATGCCGGAGAAGGGGGAATTTTCCGACACCGCGGTGGCCACGAACCCCGGCGGCAGCTTCGTGAGTTTGTCGCCGTGGGAATTCCAGATGCGAAGCTTGCGCGGCAGTCCCGCGAAAAGCTTGCCGGGCTTGTTGACGGTGAGGTGCCCGTGACCGTACTCGCGCTTCTTGCTGTGCGCGACCGTGCCACCGAGGAAGTGCCCCATCAGTTGCACGCCGTAACAAATCCCGAGGACCGGCACGCCGAGCTTGAAGATTGCCGGATCGGGATGCGGCGCGGTCTTGGCGTAAACGCTCTGCGGGCCGCCCGACAGGATGATTCCAACGACGCCCTCTTCCCTGAGCTTCGCCGCGGGCGTGGCGAAGTGGTAGATCTTCGAGTAAACCTGGCACTCGCGGATGCGGCGCGCGATGACCTGGGTGAGTTGCGAACCGAAGTCGAGGACGGCGATCGTCTGTGGCATGTGCGGCGTGGGAAACGATCAGAACAACCGAAACGACGGAGCGACCGCAAGAGCGTTTCTGAGCGCTCGCCAACGGTAGGCGCGGCTTTGCGCCGCGACCGTACGGGTCCTGTATCCCCATCGCGGCATAAAGCCGCTCCTACAGCCCCGAACAACCTAACCCGGATACCACACCACCCGCGGATCGTTCGCCGCACGCCGGTAATCCCACGCGGCATCGGCCAGCTTCCTCAGGTCGTAGTGCGGTCGCCAGCCGAGGAGAAACTTCGCCTTCGCGTTATCGAGCCAGGTCGAATGAAACGGCGTCGGCACCGGCACCGCCGGCAACCGGCGCGACGCCGCGAGATATTCGCCCAGCTGTCCGTAGTCGACGGGCTCGTCCATGCAGACGTTAAACGTCTGCTGCCGCGCTTTCGGGTGATCGATCGCCGCGAGGACCGCGCCGATGAGGTCGTCCACGTGCACAAAGTTTCGTTTCACGGGACGGCCTTCGGGATCGAGCATCACGGGAACCGCCCCGGTCTTCACGTATTCCGCCGCTCTTTCCGCGCCGACCAGATCGCACCAGCGAGGGCCGCCAAAAACATCCTGGCCGAACGAGAGCTGCGCCTTGAAATCGTCCTTCTCCATGATCCACGGCGCACGGAGGCAGCAGCCGTTCAGGCCATACTGGAGATAGTACTGCTCGAGCATCACTTCCTCCAAAACCTTGGAGAGCGCGTAGCAGCCCGGATAGGCACTGTGCTTCTGCGTCTCGGTCACCGGAATGGGGTGCGGATAAAAAAAGTGCCCCATCCCCGCGTCGCCGCCGATCAGGATGAACTGCTGGAATCCCGCGCGGCCCCTCGCCTCCTCGAGCAGCCAGAACATTCCCTTCACCGCCACGTCCATGATCGCCTCGGGCGTTTCCTTGCACGTCGCGAGGTGCAACACATGCGTCACGCCTTCCATCGCCGCGGCGACGGTCGCGCGATCCTCGATCGAACCGGAAACGACCTCGACGCGCCGCTGCGCCTCGAGTTTCCGGCTGTGGCACAGCGCCCGCACCGTAAACCCGTTGAAGCGTTGCTCACTGAGAAAGCGCGCGAGAAAAACCCGCCCGACCTTGCCGGTCGCGCCGGTGACGAGGATGCGTTTGCTCAAGGGAGGTAATTTTTCGGGGTTGTCATTCTGAGCGCAGCGAAGAATCCAGCAGCGGTTCCGTGGCGGTCAAGGAGGGCGAACGTCCAAGGGGATTCTTCGCTGCGCCCAGAATGACAATCGGAAAATGCGAAACCCCTTTCTCCAAAGCGCCAGGCTTCAAGCCGCGGTGAAAGCCGCGTCGAGCTTGCCGGTGCTGTCGCCGATCTTTTCGGTCGGCACTCCGATGCCGTCGAGCATCGAGCGATAGAGATTGGTCATGGGCGTCTTCTCTTCGACGCGCACATGCTGCCCCGCGTTCAACGCGCCACCCCCGCCGCCGGCGAGGAGGATGGGAAGATTTTCCGGATGGTGCTTGTTCCCATCGCTGAGCGCGCTGCCGTACTGGATCATGCAGTTGTCGAGCAGCGTGCCCTCGCCCTCCTTGATCGATTTCAGCCGATCCAGGAAATAGCCGAACTGCGTCGTGTGGTAGCGGTTGATCTGCGCGAGTTTCTTTTTCTTCTCCTCGTCGTCGCGGTGGTGCGACAAATCGTGGTGGCCGTCGCGAATCCCGATCGTGGGATAGGGCCGGTTGCTGCCGTCGTGCGCCACGATATAGGTCGCGATGCGCGTCGAATCGGTCTGGAACGCGAGCGCCATCACATCGTACATCAGGCGCATCTGCTCCTCGTAGGTCTCGAACATCTCAGGCACCTGCAGATCGTCCGGCGCCTTCGGCACGGGGAACTGCTTGGAGCGCTCGATCCGGCGCTCGAGATCGCGCACCGCGGTCAGGTATTCGTCGAGCTTCCGCCGGTCGGCGATATCGAGGTTTTTTTCCAGGCGATGCGCATCGTCGAGGACGTAGTCGAGCACGCTCTTGCGGTAGCGCTCGCGCCGGACGCTCGCCTCCAGCGTGGCGGCGGCATCGCCGTTGCCGAACAGCCGCTCGAAGGCCGCGCGCGGATTCACCTCGGGGTTCATCGGCTGCGTCTCGGACTTCCACGAGAGGTTGAACTGATAAACGCAGCTGTAACCCGAATCGCAGGAACCCGCGCGCTGGCCGCCATCGCAGCTCAACTCAAGCGACGGCAGCCGTGTCCGGTCGCCGATGTGGTTGGCCGCGATCTGGTCCGCGGAAATGCCGGCCTTGATATCCGCACCCGCCGTTTTGCGTGGATGCACTCCCGTCAAAAATGAAGCCGAGGCCCGCGCGTGGGCGCCGCCACCGTCACCGAGGTCGTCGCCCTGGTGATTGGCCAGACCGGTGAGCACCGTGAGGCTTTTCCGGTGCGCCGCCAGCGGCTGAAGAATCATCGGCAGCTCGTAACCCGCGCCGGTCGCGGCCGGGGTCCAGTCGACCATGTTCGCGCCATTCGGAACGTAGACCCAGGCGATCCGCTTCGGAAATTTTTTCGCCGCCGAAGCCGAGGCGCCAAACACGCTCGCCGGAAACATCGAGTCGAGCACCGGCAGTGCGACCGCGGTGCCGAGACCGCGCAGAAACAAACGCCGCGGAATCTGAAAAGACGTGCTTTTGCTCATGGGGTGGGAAGGGGCCGACGGTGGAAACTATGAATCGAAATCTGAGGTGCAGCAACTCGGGTGGCGGACCGTCAACGCGCCGCCAGCGGGACTGCGCCGTCCGGTTTTGCCGCTGGCGCGGGCCGGCGCATTTGGAAGGGGAAGCTTTCCGTGACCGCGAGGATGAGACTGGAAAACCTGCCCTGATTTTCATCCAGCGTGTGCGCGATTTTTTCCAGCGCCGGCCGGTCGTAGATTTCCGTGCCGCGACCGAGCGCGTAGGTCAGCATCTTCTCGGCGAGGCAGTGCAGGAATTCCTTTTTCCGCTTGTTCGCGAGCACTTGGGTCAGTTCCGCGGCGCCAGCAAAGGTGTCCCCGGTGACCAATTTGCCCGACGGATCGATCGGCGTGTCGCCCTCCTTGTCGCGCCAGGCGCCGATGGGGTTGAAATTCTCGAGCCCGAAGCCGATCGGATCCATCCGCGCGTGACACGACGCGCAGCTTGGATTCGCGCGATGCTGTTCCATCTGCTGGCGCAGCGTACCGGCGAGGTTGCGCGACTTGTCGTCGAGCTCCGGCACGTTGGGCGGCGGAGGCGGCGGCGGCGTGCCGAGAAGATTCTCGAGCACCCACAGGCCGCGTTTCACCGGCGAGGTCCGGTTGGGATTGGACGTCAGCGTGAGCACGCTCGCATGGGTGAGCACGCCGCGTCGCGGGGTGCCGGCGAGGGAAACGCGCTGGAATTCCTCGCTGTTCACCGCGGGCAGGCCGTAAAGCTTGGCGAGCCGGGCGTTCACGAACGTGTAGTCGCCGGTGAGAAAATCGAAAACGCTCCGGTCCTCGCGCAGCACGTTTTCGAAAAACAACTCCGTCTCGCGCTGCATCGCCGCGCGCAGGGCCGGGTCGTACTCCGGGAACAGTTTTTTGTCGGGTTGAAAATTTTCGAGGCTCCGGATCTGCAGCCATTGCCCGGCAAAGTTGTCGACCAGCGCCGTCGCCTTCGGCGAAGCCAGCATCCGCTTCACCTGCGCGGCGAGGTTTGACCGCAATTGTCCGCGCCCGGCGAGCGAGAGCAGTTCCTCATCCGGCATCGAGCTCCAGAGAAAATACGAGAGGCGCGACGCGAGCGTGAATTCGTCAACGGGCTGCGGGGCGGCCGACACCACTTCCGGGCCGCGCGGCTGCCCGAGAAAAAGAAAACGCGACGACACCAGCACCGCCTTCATCGCCAGCTTCACGCCGCCCTCGAAGCTGTCCCCATCGGCGCGCGCGATTTCATAGAGCTTCATCAGGCGATCGAGCTCCGTCGGCTCGACTGGCCCGCGCCAGGCGCGACGCGCAAAATCGCCGATGATGTTCCGCGCCGCTTCCGCCGGGGTGGAAGATTTCGGCGCTTTGCCGGCGAGGCGGGCGAACAGCCCCGGCTTCGCGGGCGGCGTGCTGTGCTTCGTGAAGAGTTCGCGCAAAGGCGCCGGGGGCGGCGGAATCAAAACCGGCTCGCCCAGACTCGCGACCTCCAGGTGCTGCACGATGAGGTTTCGATCCTTCAGGTTCGGATTGGGATTTTCCGGATCGGCAAAGTCGTTCGTGAACGCCGCCGCAAACCGATGCCGGCCGGGCGCAAGTTTCGCCTTCACTTCATAGATGTAGGGCACCGGCACGAGCAGCGCCGGGGAAAACATGCGCTGTCCCTTGATCGGCGTCATCGTCGCGGGCGCGAACACGTCGAAGGTTTTCAGCGGCTGGCCGTCGAGGCGGAACTCCATGCGCGCGGGTTCGTCGCCGGCCTGTTGCGCATAGGCCTGCGCGCGCAAAATCACTTCAGTCTCGCGCGCGACCTCGATCGTCGTCGCCACTTCACCGCTGGATTGCAGCACGCGCTCGCCGCCCGGGGTGAATCTTCCCTCGCCGGCGCTCTCGAGTTTGTCCGCCCGGGTGCGGCGCGTTGCCGCGGGCAACGGCCCTTCGATTTCGATCCACTTCACGAAAACGATTCCCGGCTGCTGCTTGCCGATGCGGCCGTTGAGCATCGAGAGTTCGTTTTCGCTGCCACCGCGTTTCCGGCGGACGGAGGCGCGGAAATATTGGCGCCCGGCCGGCACGCCGACCCGCGCCTCATAGGTTCCCGGCTTCGTCTCGTCGCGCGTGACCTCGAACTCCTGGACGACGGCGTCGTTGAGCAGAATGGAAAATTTCGTGGGGCCCGGATCGTCTTTGAAGACGAGGGGTTTTTCACTCCCCTGCCCGACCACCGCACCGCCATCGCGGGTGGAGAACGCGTGCACGCGCACCATGTAATCGCCCGCGGGCACGTTCAGCGGCACAGCCACGTCGTCTTCCTCGAGACTGATCAGGTGCACCCAGCCGTCGCCGCGGTCGCCGATCGCGTTGAAGC
The DNA here is from genome assembly GCA_036261745.1 of Opitutaceae bacterium. Taxonomy (GTDB): domain Bacteria; phylum Verrucomicrobiota; class Verrucomicrobiia; order Opitutales; family Opitutaceae; genus DATAKE01. The sequence continues at coordinate 55,023 of DATAKE010000001.1, read as the reverse complement.
CGACTTCGGCGAGGCTCGCGGGGACGCGCCTGACTTCGCTTTTGATCGGATCGGTGACGATCGCCTGGTCGAGGATCTTGTCCGCGGCCGAGAGATATTTCTCCATCAACACCGGCGGCAGCGAGAGCACGTCGCCGATGTTGTCGAAACCGTAGCCGGAATCGTCGGGCGGAAAATCCGCGGCGGGTTTGAAGTCCACTCCGACGAGATCGCGAATGGTCGCGTTATACTCGGCGCGGTTGAGCCGGCGGAGCGTGACCTTGCCGGGATCGGGGTTCGCGGGATCGTAGCGATAGAGCTGTTTCTCGATCCACGTGATGATGACGTCGCGCTCCTCCTGGGTGGGCAGCGCGTCGGCGTCCTCGGGCGGAGGCATTTCGTGGGAGCGCACGTAACGCAAAACCGACTCCCAAACCATCCGGTGCTTTTCCACCGCGGCGACGGTGGTGTCCTCGTCGAGCGTGACGTCGCCCTTGCTCTTTCCGTCGCCATGACAGTCGTAGCAATACTTCGACAGGAGCGGCGTCACGGACTTGCGCAGCACGTCTTCACTGTCCGCCGGGCCCGCGACCGCGGCCTGTGCGAGCGGTGCACCGGCGGCCGCCGTGAGAAACAAAAAGAAAACGCGGGCAAACAAACGCATGAGTGAGTGCAGGGCAGGACGCAGCAGTCGGCGCGAAGGTACGCGGCGGAAAAATTCAGGGCTTTTTCAAGAAGCCGCGGTCTCCGAGCCAGCCATGGAAGAGCACGGGCCAGTTGCCGATGGAAAGCGGCCATTCCCGAACGCCAAATCCGTGGCCACCTTCATTGTAGACATGAAGTTCGGCGGGGACACCGGCACGTTTCAGGGCCACGAAGAACGCCGGAAGAAATTCGACCACGCCCTGGCTGTCATTGGAGGCGCAGAGCAGGAACGAGGGCGGAAAGCTTTTTAGTTTCTCCATCTTCACGGAATCGGTCGCGGTCTCGGTGAGAAAATTCCGGAGGAAGCTGGAATAAACGTGTCCGGCAAAATCGGGCCGTGCGTCGAGCCGCTCGATCGGATCGGCTGCGGCCGCGTCGCCCTTGGATTCGTTGATCAGGAGGTGCCCCAGCACTTCGCCGCCCGCGGAAAAGCCGATGAACCCAACGCGCGCGGGATCGATCCCCCACTCCGTTGCGCGACTGCGCACGGTGCGCATTGCGCGCTGCGCATCGGCGAGGGAGTGAACCGCCGCCTTGTACGGCTGTGGCGTGCCGGCGGGAGTTGAGCCGTCGCGGGCCAGGCGGTTTTTCAAAACGAATGCCGCGATGCCGCGTTCCGCGAGCCAGCGGGCGAGATCGTAGCCCTCGCGGTCGATCGTGAGCTGCATGTTGCCACCGCCGGGGGCGATGATGACGGCGCAACCGGTGGCCTTGTTTTTGGCGGGGATGAAAGGGGTGAGGGACGGATTGTGGATGTTGGAGATAACCGGAAACACGATGTCACGCTCCTGGCGCCAGCTGATGTTCTCGGGTTCGTCTTTGCGGGCTTCGGAGCCGGGGGCGCCGTTGGACCAGAGCGGAAGCGAAGCGGGATGGGCGGACTCCGCGGGCGGGTTCGACGGAATCGGCGGGCCGCCGGCGGTGAGATTGACGGGAGTGGATGGCATGGCGCGCGGCGGCGGAAGATCCGCGGCGTACGCGGCCACGCTCAGCGCGAGAAACAGGGGCAGCAAAGCTTTCATGGGTTTGGGGTGCGTTCAAACGACGAGGCGCGCACCTCTCACGCGATGCCCTCATCGCGTGACAGTCCGACGCGAGCCGTGAGACACGAATTTTCTTCCGCGGAGGCGCGGAGGACGCGGAGCCCAATCCAACTTTCGTTTCTCCGCGTTCTTAGCGCCTCCGGGTGAGGCGTTTTAGAAACGCAGCCGCGTGTTCTTATGTCCGCAACGCGGGCAGTCGGCGAGCTCGGGGCCGGCGGGCGCCGTGTAGAGGGCATCACAGCGAATGCAGTGGAACGTCGTCTTGCGCCGCTCGCCCTCGAAGCGGAGGTGATCGCGGTGGTCGAAATAAAGCCACAGGCCGAGAAACACGGCGGCGACGAGGACGCAGTAGAGAACGACAGCGGTGGTGAAATCGAACATCGTCAGGGTGCGGTCGCGGGATTCATTCGGTTCAGCGTGGCGAACTTACCGATCCGGCCGCGGACAAAAACAAAAAACGCGCCGGAATTTTCCGGCGCGTTTCGCGTTGAGAGAATTGACCTGACTCAGCCTTGCGCTTCCGGAGCGGCGGGCGCTTCGGCGGCAGGAGTTTCTTCGGCCGGAGCGGCTTCGGCTTTAGGAGCTTTCGCCTTTTTGGACTTCGCGGCCTTCTTGCCCTTGGACTTTTTGTAGCCCGGGTCGTCGGCCTTAACGAACTCGATCAACGCCATTTCCGCGGCGTCGCCGAGGCGGTGGGCGCCGAGTTTGTAGATGCGGGTGTAGCCGCCGGCGCGGTTCTCGAAGTCCTTATACTTCTCGTTGAAGAGAAGCGTGACCGCGGTCTCGTCGCGCACATCGCTGAGGGCGAGGCGACGGAGGTGCAGTGCCTTGGAATCGAGCTTGTTGCCATCGAGGCGGGCGATCGCGCCGGCTTTCTTGGCCTTCGTGATGATCTTCTCGATGAACGGACGCAGGGCTTTCGCCTTCGTCAGCGTGGTCTTGATGCGACCGTGGGTGATGAGTGAGGCGGCCATGTTCGACATCATCGAGCGGCGGTGCTCGACGGTGACGCCCAGGGAAGCGTGGTGTTTATTGTGACGCATTGTGTTTTATTTTTAGCGGTTCCCGATCGGCAATCCGGTCGCAGCGTGGCGCGGCAGCGGACGGCGCGAGAACCAAAGTTATTTTCGAATTCTGAATTTCGACTTTCGATTTCAGCGCCGTCCGAAGGCGGCGCCGTGACTGGCGATCGAAAATCGCCAATCGAAAATCGAGAATGTCCTCAGCCTTCCTTCTTCGTGTCGAGGAGGCGCTCGTCGAACTTCATGCCGAGTGACAGGCCGAGGGCTTCGAGCTTCTCCTTGATTTCGTTGAGGGACTTTTTGCCGAAGTTGCGGTACTTGAGCATCTCCTGCTCGGTCTTCATCGCGAGTTCGCCGACGGTGGTGATGTTCGCGTTGTTGAGGCAGTTCGCCGCGCGGACGGAAAGCTCGATTTCGTTGACCGACATGTTGAGGAGCTTGCGCAGCTTGTTCTGCTCTTCGCTGACCTCGGACTGCTGGTTCTCGAACTCGTAGGCTTCCTCGCTGACGCGATCGAAGACATCGAGGTGATGCTTGAGGATCGAGGCGGACTGCTTGAGCGCGTCGTCCGGAGTGATGCGGCCATCGGTCCAGATCTCGAGGATGAGCTTGTCGTAATCGGTGATCTGGCCGACGCGGGTCGCTTCGACCGAGTACTTCACGAGGCGGACAGGCGAGAAGAGCGAGTCGATCGGGATGACGCCGATGGCCTGTTCTTCCTTCTTGTTGTCGACGCCGGGGTAGTAGCCGCGGCCGGTCTTGATCTCGATCTCGGCCTCGAAGGAACGCTTGCTGTCGAGCGTGCAGATCAGCTGGTCGGGATTGATGATCGTGATGTTCGCGTCGGCCTGGATGTCGGCGGCGGTCACGGGACCGGCCTTGTTCGCCTTGATCGAAAGGGTGATCGGCTCGCGCTTGGTCGAAACGATGAGGACCTTCTTCAGGTTGAGAACGATGTCGGTGACGTCCTCGACCACGTTGTCGATGGATTGGAACTCGTGATTCACGCTGTCGATCTTGATCGACGAAATGGCGGCGCCCTCAATGGAGCTGAGCAGCACGCGACGCAGGGAGTTGCCGACGGTGTGGCCGTAACCGGCTTCGAAAGGCTCAGCGATGAACTTGCTGTAGGTCGGCGTGGCGCCTTCCTCGACTTTGGTGAGCTTGTTGGGGAGTTCGAACTTTCCGAGACGTTTGGGCATGGCGGTGAGGAGGAGAGGATTTTAGTGGCTCGAACAAAGATTGATTAGAAGCGCGAGTAGAACTCGACGATGAGCTGTTCGTTGACGTCCTGCGTCATTTCATCGCGCGTGGGGAGACGGACGACGGTGGCCTTGAAGGTCTCCGCGTTCATCGTGAGCCAGCCGGGGACGTTGCGAATGCGGTTTTCCTCGAGGCAGCGCGTGCCGAGCTGGCGCGAAGCGGGCGAATTCTTGACCTCGATCTCGTCGCCGGGCTGCACGTTGTAGCTCGCGATGTCGACCTTGTGGCCGTTGACGCGGATGTGGCCGTGGTTGACGAACTGGCGGGCGGCCGCGCGGCTCTTGGCGAGGCCGAGGAGATAGATCGTGCTGTCGAGACGCGTCTCGAGGAGCTGGAGGAAGCGTTCGCCGGTGACGCCGCGCTCGCGCTTGGCGATCTCGAAGACGCGGCGGAACTGGCGCTCGAGCAGGCCGTAGATGTAACGGAGCTTCTGCTTTTCGTTGAGGCCGACGGCGTATTCCGAGAGCTTGCGGCGCATCTTCGGGCCGTGAACGCCCGGCGGATAGCTGCGGCGCTCGAAGGCTTTGCCGGAACCAAGGATGTGTTGTCCGAAGCGGCGGCTGATGCGGGTGGTGGGGCCGGTGTAACGAGCCATGGTGGTAAAGTGTGAGTTGTGACGAGTGACTTGTGACGAGTGATGTTCTTGGCGGTGTGCCGTGGATTGTGAGCGGGTCACAAGTCACACGTCGCACACCACTTTTTTTAGACGCGGCGGCGTTTGCGGGGGCGGCAGCCGTTGTGCGGGATCGGCGTGACGTCGACGATCGAGGTGATCTCGAGGCCGATCGCCTGCAGCGCGCGGATCGCGGAGTCGCGGCCGAGGCCGGGACCGGAAACGCGGATGACGACGTCCTTGAGGCCGTGCGACATCGCATTGCGGGCGGCGTCCTGGGCGACGACCTGCGCGGCGTAGGCGGTGGATTTGCGGGAGCCGCGGAAATTGCACTTACCGGCGCTCGACCAGGCGATGACCTGGCCCTTGTGGTCGGTGATCGAGACGATCGTGTTGTTGAAGGACGCGAGCACGTTGGCGTAACCGGACGTGACGTTCTTCGAACCCTTGGCCTTGCGGACCTTGATCGTGCCGAGCTCTTCCTTGAGGAGATCTTCAGCGGTGGGCTGCTTGACGACTCCGCCGACCATTTCGACGGGCTTGTCGGAAGGAGCCTTCGGGGCGGGAGCGGCATCGCCGGCGGCACCGGGAGCGGCGCCTTCGCCAGCAGCGGCTTTTTCAGCGGCGGCCTTGAGGCCTTTCGCCTTCTTTTCGGCGGGCGTTTGGGCGGCAGCGGCGGCGCCATCGGCGGCGGGCGCGGCGGCCTTGGCCGGTTTTTCTTTCTTGGGAGCGGACTTTTCTTCAGCCATGGCGGGTAATTATTTTATTCTTTGGCGGCGGCTTTGGAGACGCCGACGGTCTTGCGCGGGCCCTTGCGGGTACGAGCATTGGTGCTGGTGCGCTGACCGCGGACGGGGAGGCTGCGGCGATGGCGGATGCCACGGTAGCAGTTGATCGCCTGCAGGCGCTTGAGATTGGCCGCGATCTCGCGGCGGAGATCACCCTCGAGGACCCATTTGTGCTCGGTGATGAAATGGAGGATCTTGTTCAGCTGCTCCTCCGTGAGGTCCTGCGCCCGCATGTCGGGATTCAGGCCAACCTCCTTGACGATAAGATCGGCGCGCGTGGGGCCGATGCCGTTGATGTAACGGAGGGAGAACGCGACTTTCTTTTTCGCGGGGATTTCTACACCGAGGAGACGTGGCATGATGGATTAGGTTAAAAGGTGAAAGTTGAAGATTTGAAAAAATGAGAGAATGAAAAAGGGGACTGAATCCTAGGCGGACACGATGCGCGGGAGGGTCAGGATCTCCGGGCCGGTTTCCGTGGTGAGCACCGTGTGCTCGAAGTGGGCGGAGGGAGAGCCATCGGCGGTGACGCACGTCCAGCCATCGCTGAGGATTTTGGTTTTGTAGCCGCCGAGGTTTACCATCGGTTCGATCGCGAGGGTCATGCCGGGTTTGATTTTGTCACCGGTACCTTTGCGTCCGAAGTTCGGAAGTTCCGGCGGCTCGTGCATCGAGGTGCCGACCCCGTGGCCAACCATGTCGCGCACCACGCTGAAACCGTTGCTTTCGACGTACGTTTGGATCGCGTGCGAGATGTCGCCGATGCGATTGCCAACCTGGGCCTGGCGGATTCCGAGGTCGAGGGCCTCGCGCGTCACGCGGAGAAGTTTCTCTACGGGAGCGGAAACCGGGCCGACCGGAACCGTGTAGGCGTTGTCGCCGACGTAGCCTTTGTGCCAGACGACAATGTCGAGGGAGACAATATCGCCTTCGCGCAGGATGCGCTTGAAGGACGGGATGCCGTGGACGATTTCGTCGTTAACCGAGATGCAGGTGTGGGCTGGATAACGGCGTGAACCGTGTTGATAGCCATAACAGGCGCTGCGGGCTCCGAGGCGCGCGATCATGTCGCGGCCTGCTTCTTCCAAGTCTTGCGTCGTGATGCCCGGCCGGACCAAGAGCTTGAGGGAATCAAGCACCGTGGCGGCAATGGCACACGCCTCGCGCATTTTGGCGATCCCCTCTTTGTTTTTGATGGGAATCGTCATGCGACGAGGTCGCCCGCCTCGATGAGGAGGCCGAGCGTGCGATAGTGTTGGACGACGGACTCGTTGGAGCCGGAGCCCGCGTGAATCGCGGCGCTGAGCGCCTCGTCGCGGGCATCGAGCCATTCGTCGAACACTTTTGCTTGGAGCAGCGTAGCCGGGAAGTCCGCGAGGACAAAACCCGCATCAGGTTTACGCGTGAAGAACCAGTGGCGCAGATGCGCCAGCGTGATCGCTTCTTCCGCAGCGGCAGAGCCGGCGCGGCGCGAAATCTCCGACCGCATCAATTTGGCGGGAGAGACGTGCTCAAGATTCAAAGAACGAACCCGGTCCATCAGGTTTTCAGAACGAAAATCGGGGGAACCGAGGAGAAGGAGCTTGGTTCTGGCGGGAGGGCCAAAACCAGAAAAGAGGTCGTTGATGGCCGCCATCACGACCGAAGTAAAGGTTTATTGCAGGAATGTCCGGTAAGCCCAGATCGAGGTGCCGAGCACCAGCAAGCCAAGCATTGGCAATGCGAGTTTCAGCACTGCATCGGAGCTCAACGCCTCGCCCGTCATACCCTGCCGCATGTCGGCGCGGGAGCGGACGCGGCCCTTCTTCAGGAAGCCGTCGTAGTGACGCTGCAACAGGAAGGTTTCGATCTGCCGCATGGTGTCGAGAATGACGCCGACGGTGATCAGCATGCCGGTGCCGCCGAAGAACACCGCGATCGGCTGCGGAACCCGCAGGAACTTCAACATCATGTCCGGCATGACCGCGATGATCGTGAGGAACACCGCACCCGCGAGGGTGAGGCGCGTCATGATGAAATCGAGGAACTGCGCCGTGGGCGAACCCGGGCGGACGCCCGGGATGTAGCCGCCGTATTTCTTCAGGTCGTCGGCAATCTGGATCGGCTTGAACATGACCGACACCCAGAAATAGCTGAAGAAGAGGATCAGGATCGCATCGATGACATAGTAGGTCGGGGTGCCACCGGAAAACTTGTGCGAGATGTCCGTCAGGAACTTCAGGTTAAAACTCGCTCCGAGATATGCCAGAATCTGCTGCGGGAACATCAGGATCGCCTGGGCAAAAATCACGGGCATGACGCCGGAGTAGTTGACCTTGAGCGGGAGGAAAGAGCTCTGACCGCCCATGACCTTGTTGCCGACGACGCGCTTCGCGTACTGCACCGGGATTTTGCGCTGGCCCTGGACGACCATGATGATGCCCATCGTCACGAGGACGAAAAGCGCGATCATGATGACAGCCTGCGGAACGCCGAGGGAGGTCGTGCCGACGGGACCAAAGAAGAGGTTGTAGGCCATCTTGGCCGCATCCGGGATACCGGCGAGAATGCCGACCGTGATGAGGAGCGAGACGCCATTGCCGATGCCACGCTGCGTGATCTGTTCACCCAGCCACATCGTCAGCATCGTACCAGCCGTCATCAGAATCACCGACTGCACCAGGAACCAGCTGTTGTTGATGATCACGATGGAGCCGTAGCGATTCACATCGTAGCCCGGGAAAAGATCGTTCGGATTCTGCAGCGCGAGAATCATCAGGGTGCCCTGGATGAGACAGATCAGCACCGTCGCATAACGCGTGTACTGGGTGAGCTTCTGGCGGCCGACGTCGCCTTCCTGCTGCAGGCGGCTGAGCGCCGGGACCACCGCGGTCATCAGCTGAAAAATAATCGAGGCGCTGATGTAGGGCAGAATGCCCAGCGCGCAAACGGCACCCTTCTGGAGGGCGCCGCCGGTGAACATGCTGTAAAGCCCGACCAAGGCGCCGCCGGCGGTTCCCGCCTGTTCGGCAAAGAAAGTCTGCAGCGGCTTCGGATCGATTCCCGGCAGCGGAATGTGCGCACCCACGCGTGCGACGAACAGCAGCGAGAGCGTGTAGAAAATCCGCGAGCGAAGCTCGGGGATTTTCAGGGAGTTCGTGAAAGCGGAAAACACGGGGGAAGGAGTTTCGATTTTGGATTTCCGATTTTCGCTTGGGTCTCGACTGGCTTGGCGTGCGCCTGAATCGAAATTCCAGAATCGAAAATCGAAAATTCGTTAGCCCACGATCGCCTGACCGCCGGCTTGTTCGATCTTGGCCTTGGCGGACGCGGAGAACTTCGCCGCGGTCACATTGAGTGCACGCGTCAGTTCGCCGTCGCCGAGGATCTTCACGGTCTTCTCGCCACTGCGGATGAGGCCGGCGCTGGCCAGCAACTCCGCATTGACGTCCGTCACGCTCGCATCGAGCCCGGCGAGTTCGCCGACGTTGAGGACCGCGATCTCGGTGCGGTGCTCGTAATTGTTGAACCCGCGGTGCGGAAGTTTGCGGTAAAGGGGCATCTGGCCGCCTTCAAAGCCCGGGCGGATGCTGCTGCCGGAACGGGCCGACTGGCCCTTGCCGCCGCGACCGGAGGTCTTGCCGTGGCCGCCGCCTTCGCCGCAGCCGACACGCTTCTTGCGGTGGATCGCACCGGGGACGTTCTTGAGTTCGTGGAGTTTCATAGGATTCCTGATGGGGGCGCCCTGCCCTCGGAAACGAGGAGCAGAACTCGGATAATAAATTACGCTGAATCGATCAGACGGTCGTCTTGCGGACGTTGGCAATGGTCTCCGCGAGCCGGAGCTGCAGCAGACCGTTGAGCGTGGCGTGGACGACCGCGATGTGGTTCGAGGAACCCATCGACTTGGTGAGAATGTTCTTCACGCCGGCCGCCTCGAGGACCGCACGCACGCCGCCGCCGGCGATCAGGCCGGTGCCGGGCGATGCGGGCTTCAACATGACGCGACCGCCGTCGTAAACACCGAGGACATCGTGCGGGATCGTGTCGCCCTTGAGCTTCACGCTGACGAGATGCTTGTGGGCGTTCGCGGTGCCTTTCTTGATGGCGTCCGGAACTTCGTTGGCCTTGCCGTAGCCGATGCCGACCTTGCCCTTGCCATCGCCGACAACGGCGAGCGCGGAGAAGCTGAAGCGGCGTCCGCCCTTCACGACCTTGGCGCAGCGGTTGATGAAGACGACCTTCTCGATCATCGTCGGGCCGTCGCCTGGATCCTTCTTGTCGCGATTGTCGCGGCGCTGACCGTCGCGGCGCTGGCCGCCGGGACCACCACCGCGGTTCGGACCACGGTTGAACTGGCGCGGAGCGCGTTCCTCGCGCGCGGGCGCTGCAGCAGGTGCGGCAGCGGGAGCTGCGGCTTCAGGAGCGGGCGTGGCGGCGGGCGTAGATTCAGTGCTCATGCTTTTAGAATTGGAGACCGCCTTCGCGGGCGGCGTCGGCGAATACTTTGACTTTACCGTGATAGGGAGCGCCGCTGCGGTCGAAGACGACCGAGGCGATGCCGGCGGCCTTCGCCTTTTCGGCGAAAGCGACGCCAAGCGTTTTGGCGCTGGCGAGGTTGGCTTTCAGCTTCTGCTTGCGGAGCTCGGGATCGAGGCTGCCGAGAAACACCAGCGTGTGGCCGGCATCGTCGTCGATCGCCTGCGCGTAGACATGCTTCGCGGTGAAGCGGACGCAGAGACGCGGACGGAGGGCGGTGCCATTGACTTTTTTGCGGATTCTCCAGCGACGTTTCTGGAGGAGGGTGGCTTTGGAAGAGGTGCTCATGGGATGATTCCCGAAAAGGATTTCGTTGCGGAGGACGGGCGTTAGGCGACGGTCTTGCCTTCTTTGCGGCGGACGCGTTCGGCGTGTTCGCCGACGATGCGGACACCTTTGCCCTTGTAGGGCTCGGGTGGATAGTAGCTGCGGATTTCCGCGGTGACGGCGCCGACGAGCTGCTTGTCCGCGCCCTCGACCTTCAATTTCGTCTGGTCAGTGACGGTGAGTTTAATCCCGGCCGGAATCTCCATGAAAATCGGATGGGAGTAGCCCAGCGCGAGGTCGAGGGTCGTGCCCTTGAGGTTGGCCTTGAAGCCGACGCCCTGGATCTCGAGTTCCTTCATGTAGCCTTCGCTGGCGCCTTTCACCATGCCGGCGATGACCGAGCGGACGGTACCGTACATCGCTTTCGCGAAACGGCTGTCATCCTCGGTCGGCGAGACGGTGACCTTCTTGTCAGCGATGGAAATATTAACGACGGGCGCGAAAGTCTTGGTGACTTTGCCCTTGGGGCCCTCGACGGAAACGGTGTGGCCTTTGATGTCGACCTTGACCTTGTCGGGGATGGGAACGGGTTGTTTGCCGATGCGGCTCATGAGAGTGGCGGTTTACCAGATGTTGCAGAGCAGTTCGCCACCGGCCTTTTGGCGGCGGCAGTCGGCGTCCTTCATCAACCCTTTCGAGGTCGAGACGATGCTGATGCCGAGGCCGTTGAGGACGCGCGGAATTTCAGTGTAGCCAGAGTAAAGGCGGCGGCCCGGCGAGGAGACGCGGGTGAGGCCGGTGATGGCGGGGGCGCCGTCGACGTACTTCATCTTCACGACGAGCGTCTTGTGGCCGGCGGGGTCGAGGCTCGTGGAGACCTCGGAAACGTAGCCCTCGGTCTTGAGGATGTTGGCGATGCCCTCCTTGAGGGTGGAGTGCGGCATGATGCACTCATCGAGGCGCGCTTTGCTGCCGTTGCGGAGGCGCGTGAGGAAGTCGCTGATCGGGTCTGTCATGGTGGATGTAGTTTTAAAAAGGACCGTGGGTCATATCCGATGCGCCGAAGCGCATAAACCCCCGCGGTCGGGAAAATTTACCAGGAGGATTTGGTCACGCCCGGGATCTTGCCGTTAAGGGCGAGTTCGCGGAACTGGATGCGGGACACGCCGAACTTGCCGATGAAGGCGCGCGGGCGGCCGCTCATCGAGCAACGGTTGCGGATGCGGGTGGGCGACGAATTGCGCGGGAGCTTCTGCAGCTTCTTCTGGGCGGCGTAAAACGCGTCGTCGGTGGTGGCGGGATCCTTGAGGATCGCCTTCAGCTCGGCACGCACCTTGGCGTGTTTCGCGGAGAGCTTCTTGCGCTTTTCGTTGCGCTGGATGGCGGAGGTTTTCGGCATGGCGGAAAGGTTTAGGCGGCGTGCTGCGGCTTGGGAGCTTGCTGTTCGACGCGGCGGAAAGGCATGCCGAGGAGCTTCAGGAGCTCCCGACCCTCTTCGTCGTCCTTGGCGCTGGTCACGATCGTGACGTCCAGGCCCATCGTCTTCTTGACGTTCTCCACGGTGATCTCCGGGAAGATCGTGAAGTCGGTGATGCCGAGGTTGTAGTTGCCCTGGCCATCGAGCTTCGGCGGCACGCCGCGGAAGTCGCGAATGGTCGGGAGCGCCACGGCCACCAGGCGGTAAAGGAATTCCCACATGGCATTGCCACGGAGGGTGACGGTGCAGCCCACGACCTGGCCGGCGCGGAGCTTGAAGCTCGCGATCGCCTTGCGCGATTTCGTGAGGACCGGCTTCTGGCCGGTGAGGGCGCCGATGTCGCGGGCGATGTCAGCGATCTGGTTCTTGTCCGCCTCGGCATCGATGCCGGTGTTGACGTTGATCTTAACGACCTTCGGAACCTGGTGCTTGTTTTTATAGCCGCGCGTCTTCACGAGCTCGGGCACAACTTGCTCGATGTAGGCTTTTTTAAGAGAGGGAACGTAGCTCATTTTCGTTGCGACCGGATGACCGACCCGGAGGCGTTGAGTGTGGTGATTTAAGTGGAAAAGCGGCCAATAACGCAGGCGGCCCGCCGGTTTGGCAAGCGCGCAGTCGCGGCAACTCAGGTGGTGGCCGCCGCGGGCGTGGACTTCTTGCGTTTGCTCGCGTCGAAGACCGACTGGAGCATCAGGTTGGAGATGTGCACGGAGCCTTCGCGCTCGGAGATCGTGCCCTGGGGATGCTCCTGCGATTTCTTGAGGTGGCGCTTCATCATGGCGACACCCTCGACGCGCGCGCGCTGTTTGGCGGGCAGCACTTCAAGGATCTTGCCCGACTTCCCCTTGTGGGAGCCGGAGATGACAACGACGACGTCGTTGCGTTTGACGTGAAATTTCTGGGACATGTTAGAGGACCTCCGGAGCGAGCGAGATGATCTTCATGAAGTTCTTCGCACGCAGTTCGCGGGCAACCGGGCCAAAGATGCGGGTGCCCTTCGGGTTGTTCGTCGCGTCGATGATGACGATCGCGTTGCTGTCGAAACGCAGGTAGCTGCCGTCGGCGCGGCGGACCGGGGCCTTCGTGCGAACGACGACCGCCTTCGCGACCTCGCCCTTCTTCACGGTGGCTTCCGTCGCACTCTGCTTGATGTGGACAGTGATGATGTCGCCGACGCCGGCGGTGGCGGTGATCTGGCCTTTACGGCTGATCATGGCGGCCTTCCGGGCGCCGGTGTTGTCGGCGACTTCGAGAATGGAGCGCAGTTGGATCATGGCGGGCTTCCTGGTTTTGGAATTTTAGATGGGAACGCTCAGGCGTTTTCCGTGGTGGTGGGCTGCTCGGCTTTGACCTTGGTCGGAACGGAGGCGGCGACATCCGTCTCGGAAATCGCATCGCCGATGCTGACGACGGCGGCCTGGACAACGGACACGATGCGCCAGCGCTTGAGGCGGCTGAGCGGACGCGTCTCCATGACCTGAACCTTGTCGCCGACCTTCGTCTCGTTCTTCTCGTCGTGGACGTGAAGCACGGTCTGGCGGTTGACGACCTTGTGGTAAAGCGGGTGCGGCGTCTTGTAGGCGATCGTGACCTTGACGGATTTGTCGCCGGAACGGCTCGTGACGAAACCGATCTGGGTCTTGCGGGTGGCGCGGGCGCCGGGAGTGGCAATGGACATGGCGGAGAGGGTTAAGCGGCGGCGGGAGCGGCCTGGTTCTTCTTTTGGTTGGCGACGGTCTCGAGGCGGGCGATGTCCTTGCGGAGGGTGCGCAGCTCGTGGGTCTTCTCGACCTGACCGGTCTGCTTGCGCATCCGGAGCTGGAGGAGCTGTTCGCGCGTCTCGCGAATCTTGGTGGTGATCTCGGCGGGCGAGAGCTCGCGAATTTCTTTGGCGGTCATGATGGCGGACGTGTTTAAAATTTCAGCGCTTAGGCAACCAGGCCTTCGCGAACGATGAAGCGGCAGTGGAACGGGAGCTTCGCGTCGGCGAGACGGAAGGCTTCCTTGGCGATCGTCACGGTCACGCCGGCGAGCTCGAAGAGCACGGCACCCGGCTTGATGACGGCGACGTAGAACTCGACCGGGCCCTTGCCCTGGCCCATGCGGGTTTCGGCGGGCTTCTTGGTGACCGGCTTGTGCGGGAAAACGCGGATCCAGAGTTTGCCCTTGCGCTTCAAGTGGCGGGAAATCGTGACGCGGGCCGCTTCGATCTGCTGGCCGGTCATCGGTCCGCGGGTGAGGGACTGCAGGCCGTAATCGCCGAAGGCGAGCGTGTTGCCGCGCTTGGCATTGCCAGCGCGGGAGCCTTTCATCGACTTGCGGTATTTGGTGCGGGCGGGAGCGAGAGCCATGGTGATTTTCGATTTTGGATTTCGGATTTTCGATTGGGCTGACTTTCGCGGCGCGGCCGGGGCCGCTGCTCAGTCGAAAATCGAGAATCGAAATTCTAAAATGGTTTGGGTCAGTTGTTGTCGGCTTCTTTTTTGCAGATCCAGACCTTCACGCCGATTTTGCCGTAGAGCGTGTGGGCTTCGAAGAAGCCGTAATCGATGTTTTCGCGGAGGGTGTGCAACGGCACGCGGCCCTTGCGCTGCCACTCGCGACGGGCGATGTCCGCGCCACCGAGGCGGCCGGAGCACTGAATCCGGATGCCCTCGGCGCCGAGCGCCATGGCCATTTCAACGGCCTTCTTCATCGCGCGACGGAAGGCGATGCGCCGTTCGAGCTGGAGCGCGACGTTCTCGGCCACCAGGGCGGCTTCGATCTCGGGCTTCTTCACCTCCTGGATGTCGAGGAGGATTTCCTTGCCGGTGAGCTTCGCGAGCTCGGCCTTGATGTTCTCGATCTCGGCGCCCTTGCGGCCGATGACGATGCCCGGGCGGGCGGTGTAAATCTTGACGCGGACGCGGTTCGAGGCGCGCTCGATGAAGATGCGCGGCACGGAGGCCTGCTTCAGCTTCTCCATGAGTTTCTCGCGGATGATCGAGTCTTCGAGCAGCAGCTTCGGAAATTCCTTCTTCGTGGCGAACCAGCGCGACTGCCAGTTGCGGCGGACGGCGAGACGGAAACCGATCGGATTGGTTTTTTGGCCCATGGTGGTAAATTAGGCGGCGTTGCCGTCCGAGAGGATGATGCGGATGTGGGACATTTTCTTGCGGCGGGGCATCGCGGTGCCGCGGGCGCCGGCCTTGAAACGCTTCAACACGGGACCGTTTTCCACGATGGCGCTCTTCACGGTGAGCGTGTCGGCCGAGAGGTTGTTGTTGTTCTCGGCGTTCGCGATCGCGCTCAGCAGCGTCTTCTGGATGAGCTTCGCGGATTTGCGCGGGATGAGCCCGAGGAGATCGACGGCTTGGGATGCCTTGCGGCCTTGGATCGTGCGCACGACTTCGCGCACTTTTTTCGGTGACATCCGCGCGTAGCGGGTGAGGGCTTGGACTTCCATGGTGTTGGTGAAGATTCCGGTTCTGAGGCCGGCGATAGCAGTCCCGCGGATGCGGGACCCTACCCTTTGATTTCGTTTCGGATTCGGGTTAAAAATGAACTTAGATTTCCTTGCGCGTCAGGCCGCCGTGCGACTTGAAGATGCGCGTGGGCGCGAACTCGCCGAGCTTGTGCCCGACCATGTTTTCGGTGACGTGCACGGCGGTGAAGATCTTGCCGTTGTGAACGCTGAACGTGTGGCCGATGAAGTCGGGCGTGATCGTCGAGCGGCGGGACCAGGTCTGGATGGGCTTCTTGGCGCCGGCCTTGACCGCCTTCTCGATTTTCTCGAGCAGGTGGTAGTCGACAAAGAAACCTTTTTTGATGGAACGTGCCATGGTGCGAAAAGGGGCGGCTTACTTCTTGTTGCGGACCTTACGGCCGTTGTGGTGAAGAATGATCGAGTTATTCGAGAGCTTCGTGCGCTTGCGCGTCGGGAAACCCTTCGCGAGCTGGCCCCACGGGGAGACGAGCTGCTGGCGACCGCCACCACCCTTGGACTTGCCCTGACCGCCACCGTTGGGGTGATCGACCGGGTTCATCGCCACACCGCGGACATGCGGACGGCGTCCGAGCCAGCGGGCGCGGCCGGCCTTGCCGAGGGACTGCTTGTTGTGATCGCCATTGCCCACCGTGCCGATGGTGGCGCGGCAGTTGGCGTGTACATAGCGCAATTCGCCGGAAGTCATCTTCAGCTGGGCCTTGTCGCCCTCGATGCCGATCAGTTCGACGCTCGCGCCGGCACAGCGCGCAATCTGGGCGCCGCGACCCGGGAGGAGTTCAACGCAATTCAGCAAAGTCGACGGCGGGATGAGGCGGAGGGGGAAACTGTTTCCCACCACAAAATCGTTCGTCGTGGCCTTGTTCGCGGAAACGATCATCGCGCCGACTTCCAAGCCCTCGGGGGCGATGATGTAGCGCTTGTCTCCATTCGTGTAGGCGACGAGCGCAATGTTCGCGCTGCGGTTCGGATCGTACTCGATGGCCTGCACCTTGGCGGGCATGTCGAGGACGTTCCGCTTGAAGTCGATGATGCGGTAGAGCTGCTTGTGACCACCGCCGCGATGGCGCGAGGTGACGCGACCATAGACGTTGCGACCGCCGGACTTGTATTTCCGCTCGGTGAGCGCCTTCTGGGGGCGTTCTTTCGAGAGCGTCGGCTGCTTGTTCAGCTGGGTGAACCGGCCCGACGGCGTGAGCGGACGAAATGAATGGATAGGCATGTTGGTGTGTCTCCGGTTGGGGCGGGTTCGGTTAGACGAGCTCGATCTTGTCGCCGGCTTTGAGCGTCACGATCGCCTTCTTGAAATCGGAACCGATGGAAGGGCGACCCTGGCGGCTCTTCTTGTTTTTACCGCGGTAGTTTTGGACGTTCACGCGGCGCACCGTGACCTTGAACGTCTGTTCGACGGCCTCGGCGATGGCGTGCTTGTTCGCGTATTTGAACACCTCGAAGGTGTACTGGCCGAGCTCGGAGCTCAGCTTGTTCGACTTCTCGGAGAGAAGCATCTGTTTGAGAACTCGGTCGGCGTTCATCAGTTTTTCCCTCCGGCGATGCGGGCGATAATGGTTTCCAGCGCCTTCGAGCTCACCACGATCTTCTGGTATTGGCAGAGATCGAGGGTGTTGAGCTTGGCGGCTTCCTGGGTGGTGACGCGCTCGAGATTCCGCGTGGCGCGGGCAGCCTCGGGAGCGAAAGGAGCATCGACGAGGAGCACTTTGCCCTTCGGAGCGATGAGCGAGACGATGGCATTGAAAGCCTTGGTCTTCGCGGTCGGGGCGTCGAAGGCCTCGATCACGGCGATTTCGCCGGCGGACAGGCGGTCAAAGAGAGCGCGGCTGAACGCGAGGTTCTTCACCTTGGCGTTGATCTTCTTCGAGTAGTCGCGGGGCTTCGGGCCGAACACAACGCCACCGCCGGACCACAAGGGCGAGCGGATGGAACCGGCGCGGGCGCGGCCGGTGCCCTTCTGGCGCCACGGCTTTTTGCCACCGCCGCGGACTTCGCCACGGGTTTTCGTGGAGTGCGTGCCCTGCCGGTTGTTGGCGTTGATCGCGACGACGACTTCCTTCACGGCCTGGAGGCCCTTGTCGCCTTCGAAGGTCGGGAGACCGTCGAAATCTTGTTCGTGGCTGTTGGTGCCGTCGGAGCTAAATACGGTAAGTTTCATGACTCAGGTTCTCCGGGTTATTTCTTGGCAGCCGCCGGCTTGGCGGCGGGCTTGGCGGCAGCGGCGGCGGGCGCCGGGGCGGCGACAACGGGAAGCGCGTGCTGTCCTTTGATGGCGGAACGGACGACGACATCGTCACCGTTGGCACCGGGGATCGCACCCTTCACGAGGATGAGATTCTTCTCGGCGATGATTTTCACGACGCGCAGGTTCTGCACCGTGCGGGCGTCCTGGCCCATGTGACCGGGCATCGCCTGGTTTTTCCAAACGCGACCGGGAGTCTGGCGCATGCCGACCGAACCGATGCGGCGGTGGAACATCGAACCGTGCGAGGCGGGACCGCCTGCGACCCGGAAACGTTTCACGACGCCTTGGAAGCCTTTGCCCTTCGAGATGCCGCTGACGTCAACCAGCATGCCTTCAGAGAAAGCAGCCACGGTGACGACGTCGCCAACCTTGAGCGTGGACGCTTCCGCAAGGCGGACTTCGCTGAGCACGCGGGGAGCGAGATCGAGGCCCGCTTTTTTGGCGTGGCCGAGTTCGCCGGAGGCGGTGTTTTTCGGCTTCTTCTGGGAGAAGCCGATCTGGACGGCGTTGTAGCCGTCAGTTTCGACGGTCTTGACCTGGACGACTGAACAGGGTCCGGCTTCGACCACGGAGACGGGAACTAGGACGTTTTGAGCGTCGTAGACCTGCGTCATCCCGATTTTTTTGCCGAGGAGCGATGAGATCATGGGCTAAGTGGTAGGTGGAAAGATTTCCGTTTAACGACCTACATTAGTCGAAACCTGGCGGTCCCGCGGTGCGGGACACAGGCAACTGCTAACGTTGAGAGTTAAGAGTGAGTCTTAGACGTTAATGGTAATGTCTACGCCCGAAGGCAGGTTGAGTTTCTTGAGCTCGTCCACCGTCTGGGCGGTGGGCTCAATGATATCGATGAGACGCTTGTGCGTGCGCGTCTCGAACTGCTCCATCGACTTCTTGTCGACGTGCGGCGAGCGGTTCACCGAAAGTTTTTCGATGCGCGTGGGCAGCGGAATGGGGCCGGAAACACGGGCGCCCGAGCGCTTGGCGGTCTCGACGATGTCCAAGGCCGACTGGTCGATGACCCGGTAGTCGAAGCCCTGGAGTTTGATGCGAATGCGTTGGCCTTTCATGGCGGAAAAAGAACGAGGGTTTAGCTGCGAGCGGGCCCCTTGGCGTTGGTCTCGACGATTTTGGCGAGAAGAGAGTTCGGGACTTGTTCGAAGTGCGACGGCGTGATGCCGGCACTGGCGCGGCCCTTGGAGAGCGAGCGAATGTCCGTGACGTAACCGAAGAGGAGTTCGAGCGGCACGTGCGCGTTGATGATGCAGGCGCCCGCTTTGTTTTCCATGCCCTGGATCTGACCGCGGCGGCGATTGATATCACCCATGAGATCGCCCTGGTATTCCTCAGGCGTGGTGACTTCGACGCCCATGATCGGCTCGAGCAGGATCGGGTTGGCCTTTTTCATCGCGTCCTTGAACGCGAAGATGCCGGCCATCTTGAACGCGAGCTCGGACGAGTCCACTTCGTGGAAGGAGCCATCGACGATGCGGACGATGACATCGACCACCGGGAAACCGGCGACGACACCATTGTTTGTACCTTCGCGGATGCCTTCGGTCGCAGGCTTGATAAATTCCTTCGGGATCGAGCCGCCAACGGTTTCGTTGAGGATTTCGACGCCTTTGCCCTTTTCGTTCGGCTCGAGCTTGATGACGACGTGGCCGTACTGGCCCTTGCCACCCGACTGACGGATGAATTTGCCTTCGCCATCGGCCGACTTCGCGATCGTCTCGCGATAAGCGATCTGCGGCTTGCCCGAGGTGGCCTCCACCTTGAACTCGCGCTTCATGCGATCGATGATGATTTCGAGGTGAAGCTCGCCCATGCCTGCAAGAATGGTCTGACCCGTGTCTTGGTCCGTCTTGACGCGCAGGGTCGGATCTTCCGCCACCAGGCGCTGCAGCGCG
Source organism: Opitutaceae bacterium (assembly GCA_036261745.1). Lineage (GTDB taxonomy): Bacteria > Verrucomicrobiota > Verrucomicrobiia > Opitutales > Opitutaceae > DATAKE01. The sequence goes on along the minus strand of DATAKE010000001.1, from coordinate 35,697 downwards.
ACGCCAAGCTTTTCCTGGTCGGCCTTCGAGTTCGGCTCGATCGACATCGAGATGACGGGCTCCGGGAAGGACGGCGGCTCGAGGCGGATGTCGAAATCTTCGTCACACAGCGTGTCACCGGTGATGACGTCCTTGACGCCGACGACCGCACAGATGTCTCCCGCGTAGGCGACATCGATTTCCTCGCGCTCGATCGCGCGCATCAACACGAGACGCGAAACGCGCTCGGTGCGGCGGGTGCGGGGATTGTAGAGGGACATGCCGCGCGGCAACTGGCCGGTGTAAACGCGGAAGAACACCAAGCGACCCACGAACGGATCGTTCCAGAGCTTGAACGCGAGACCGGCGAGCTTGGCCTTGTCGCTGACGACCGCTTCAACCGTCTTGCCGTCGCTGTCCTGGCCTTGCATCGGCGGAACGTCGATGGGGCTCGGGAGGTAATTGACGACGCAATCGAGGAGACGCTGAACGCCCTTCTTCTTGAATGCGGAACCGGGGAAAACGCCGGTGAACTGAAGTGAAATCGTCGCCTTGCGAACACCGAGCAGCAGCTCGTTGACGGAAATATCTTCACCATTGAGATATTTCTCCGCGATGACGTCGTCGAAATCGGAAACGGCCTCGATGAGCTTGTCGCGATATTCCTTCGCCTGCGCCTTCATCGCGTCCGGGATCTCGATCGTCGTCGGCTTCATGCCGAGCGGATCAGCCGGGTTTTCCTCGAAGGAATAGGCGACGTTCTGCACGAGATCGATGAGGCCGGTGAAATTTTCCTCGGCACCGATCGGAAGATAGAGGGCGTGGGCGTTCGCCTTCAGCTTCGTGCGGATGTCCTCGATGCAACGGAAGAAATCGGCGCCGACGCGGTCCATCTTGTTGATGAAGGCGATGCGCGGAACCTTGTACTTGTTGGCCTGGCGCCAGACCGTCTCGGACTGGGGCTGCACGCCGGCAACGGCGTCGAACACCGCGACCGCACCGTCGAGCACGCGGAGCGAGCGCTCCACCTCGGCCGTGAAGTCCACGTGTCCGGGCGTGTCGATGATGTTGATGCGCTGCTTGATTCCCTTCCAGGGACCCCAGGAGGCGTTCCAGGCACAGGAAATGGCGGCGGCGGTGATCGTGATGCCGCGCTCGCGCTCCTGCTCCATCCAGTCGGTCACCGTGGTGCCTTCATGGACTTCGCCCATCTTGTGGACGGCGCCGGAGTAGAAAAGAATACGCTCGGTCGTGGTCGTCTTGCCCGCATCGATGTGCGCGGCAATACCGATGTTTCGCGTCCATTCCAGCGGGAACGGCCGGTCCTTCGAGTTGACCGGGGAAACCTTGGCCTTGTCGGTAACGACAGTAATGACAGGTGCAGCAGCAGCAGACATGAGCAAAAGGGTCCTAACGGATTACCAACGGAGGTGGGCAAAGGCGCGATTCGCCTGAGCCATCTTGTGGGTGTCTTCCTTCTTCTTCACGACCCCACCCGTGTTGTTGTAAGCGTCGATGATCTCCGCCGCGAGGGCGTCCTTCATCGTCACACCCTTGCGGGCGGAAGCGGCGTCGACGATCCAGCGCAACGCGAGGCTCTCCTGACGCTCAAACGAAATTTCGATCGGCACCTGGTAGGTGGCGCCACCGACGCGGCGGCTCTTCACCTCGAGGCGGGGACGCGCGTTCTCAAGCGCGCCGAGGAGGAGATCCACGGGATCGCCCTTTTCGAGCTTCTCCGAGACCTTCTCGAACGCACCGTAGACGATGCGCTGGGCAAGATTCTTCTTGCCGCTCTTCATGATGACATTGACGAGGTGGGCGACGAGCGGGCTCTTGTAGCGCGCATCCGGGACGACCTGGCGTTTCTCAGCTCTGTGACGACGTGACATGGTGCAGATTCTCCTCGGATAAAATTACTTCTTGGCCTCTTTCGGGCGCTTCACGCCGTACTTCGAACGACTGCGGCGACGCTTTTCGACGCCCGTCGCGTCGAGGGTGCCGCGAACGATGTGATAACGCACACCGGGCAAGTCCTTCACACGGCCACCGCGGACGAGCACAATCGAGTGCTCCTGGAGGTTGTGGCCTTCGTCGGGAATGTACGAAATCACTTCGTTACCATTCGTGAGACGAACCTTGGCGACCTTACGGATAGCCGAATTCGGCTTCTTGGGGGTGCGGGTCATCACTTGCACGCACACGCCGCGGCGAAACGGGTTGCCATCCAAAGCCGGAGACTTCGACTTGATGCGCACCTTGCGGCGGCCTTTGCGCACGAGTTGGTTGATGGTCGGCATACGAGGAGACGGTGAATTACAGAGTGAGAATTTGGGAAAAGAGGTGAACGCTACCTTGCACCCTAAGCTCGGCAAGAACTTTTTGGCTAAAAGTGGCGATCTCTGCCGGGCTCGATGCACACAACGCAATTTTCGCCGTGAAAAATCGACGGTTTCGCGGGACAACCTCCTCGGAAAAGCGACTCGAAGCCCGAAACTCGCCGCTTGCTGTTCCCGAGCGATGGAAGAGAGCATCCGCCGCGAGAACCCATGACGAAACTCGATGCGGATGCCGATTCCACAGCGGCGCAGAGCCGCCGGATTTGGATCCCCGCCTCGAAGGGACTCACCGCGTATTCGCATGCGCTTCTCATTGGTGGGGCAATCCTCCTGCTGCTCTATCTCTGGTTCACCCCCAAAACTCCGCTCAATCACGGGTTCGGCTGGGACGGCGTGCGCTACGCCTGGTGGGTGCAAAACCTGTCCGAAGACCTGGCGGCGGGGCGCGTCGATTCCTACTACATCGGAAGGATTTTTCCTTCGTTTCTGGTTTCGATTCCCGCGCGTCTTTTCGGAATTCCCGTGACGAGCGGCTATGTGGTCTACGGTTTCTGCATCGCGAACTCCCTCTGTGCTTACCTGACCGGTCTGTTCTTTCTGCGCGCCTGCAACGCACTCCGGATTTCCGGCGCGCACACGCTGCTGGGAGTGATCCTGCTGCTCGCCACTTATCCCGTCACAAAACAATCCGGATATTCCGGCGTGCTCACCGACTTGTTCGCCCTCGCTGCTTCGGCCGCGATGCTGGACTGCTGGATTCGCGGAAAAAGACTCGGGCTCGCGATCGCGATTCTCGTCTCGATGTTCTGCTGGGCGAGCACCGCATTGCTGGGAACGTTTCTGCTCCTCTGTCCGCGAGGCTCGCGCATCAATCCCGCTCGTTTCTCCCGTGCGTTCACCGGCGCGGCCCTCGCGCTGGCACTCGTCTACGCGAGTGCATGCGTGTACCAGGCCGCAAAACTTTTTCCGGACGGAGAGATCATGCCGGTCGCGACGTGGCAGAGGGCCCTGCCGGTTTCCCTCCTCATTGCCGCGGCGTATGTTTTTTTCGTTGCGCGCGCTTTTTTCCGCGCAGCGGGAGCGGGCGGAGAGAGCGCGCTTTTCTCCGGCTTCGCGTGGAAACGTCTCCTCGACTGGTCGCTGATCGTTCCCGGCGTTTTGATTCTCCAACGACTGATGGCACCCGCCGCGCCGTCGGGAACTCTTTCCCTTGAACAGTTCCTCATCGGAGGCATCACGCGGCCGGGTTTGTTTCTGGTCGGCGACGCCAGCTACTACGGCGCGATGGCCGTGCTGGGCGCCTTGTTCCTGCCGCTCCTGCTGCGTGCCGCCGCTGAACTCGGGACGGGCCTGCTGCTCGCACTGGGGTTCGGTCTCGCGCTGAACCTCTATCCCGAGGCGCGCATGACGCTGACCCTCGCGCCTTTTTTTGTCCTGGTGCTCGTGCTCGCGCTGCAACACCACCGGCTCACCCGTCTCCACTGGATCTTCATCGCCGCGTGCCAGGCTCTTAGTTCGAAAATCTGGCTGCCCTTCCCTGCCGGCGCCGCCGACTTTGAAAAATTTCACACCTATCCGGTGCAATACTCGCTCATGTCGTTCGGCCCTTGGATGGCGAACGATTCCTTCCTCCTTCAGGGGGCACTGCTGCTCGCCGCTCTGGCGATAGCGGCAATGATTTTCCCCCGCCGACCGTCCGAATACGGCCCTTAGGGCTACCCGCCGGCCGAGACGCGGGGAGACGCTCGGCCATTTTCAAAGGAGGGCTAAATCGCGCCTGCTGACGCAAATCCACGTCCGGATGCACCTAGTCGCTGCGAAAATCCCGTCAAAGCAGGGCCCAAAAACGGAATTTACCGGACCTCGCTCCCCCTTCGCCGATAATCCGCCCAGTCCAAATTAACACCTTCAACCGGGACCACCTATGAAAACCAAACCTGACTGGATCGCCATCCTCGCCGCCCTGAGCCTCGGCTATGTCGTGCACCTCATGGTGACCTCCGAGTCGATGGTTTTCCCCGCGCTCCTCGGCGCCATCGTGATGCACTTTCTGGTGGTTCGCCTCTCCCGCCGCCACACTTCCTGATTCGGAAGTAAATTTGTCCAGCTTCCGCCCCGGTCTTAAAAACCGGGGCTTTTTATTTCGGTCACGGCGCAAACGGAGCGAAAATCGGCGTCAGCGATCCGGCCTTGAACCGCACGCCCAGCCGCCGGTTTTCCCACGCCAGCGCCACCTTGCCCGTCAGACCGGGCAGCGCGACGTCGCCGAGCCTCAGATCGAAATGTCCGGGAAGGGATATCCCCGCCTCCTCCGAAAATCCCGGCGGAAAGGTCTCATCGTCCCAATGAATCCCAACGGCCGGAATCCCCGCCACGTCGCCTCTCATCAGGCGCAGCTCTTTCACGTGCGTGATGTCCGGCTTCGGAAACGTCGGCACCGGGAAAATCTTCAGCCCGCTCAGATCGAACAGATCCGGCCAGCCGCTCGCACCCGCCGCGAAGCCAAAGCGGCTGCCCGCCAGGATGTGATCGTGCGAACCGCCCTTGAGCCGCAGCGCGATCTGCCACGAGCCCGCGATCGCAAAATTCGTGGCGCGGACCCTCGAGAATCCCGCCTCCACCGACAAATCGAACTGCACCACGAGATCCTCAAACAGCGGCGGCAGGAAACGACCGAGATCGCCCAGCCGGTTTTGGCGCTCGAGAATTTCGCGCAAGCTGAGCGACACCCTGCCCCGCGTTTCCAAGTTTCCTCCGTCGCTCCGCCAGACCAGGCTGCCCTGCGCCCACCGGATCCCCTGCCAGGTCAGTTCACCTGCGAACGCGAGCTGACGGCTCGACACCTCCGCGCCGCCCTCCCAAGCGCACGTGCCCGCGATCTCCAGATCCAGCGGCGCGACAACCGCGCGGCCGCTTCCGCGCAAGGCCATCACTCCGGAGCCCGGTTGAACGCGCAACTCGCACTGCGCCTCGAAACCCAGGGGCAGCCGGTTCGAGAGGGTCTGCTTGAATTTCGCCGCCACGAAAAGACCGCCGGCATCAAGTTGCACCCGCGTTTCCGCGGAAATGGCGCCAAACGCGTGGAGCTCCCCGCGCGCCGCTAAGGAACGTTGCGTCAGCTCCATTTCGAAACCGCCCGTGGCCTGGCCGCCGAGCAGACTGATCTGCACCGCGCCCGCGCCGCGAAAGCGCCCGTCGCTCCACAATTGAAAGCGGACCGGATCCTTGTTCGTGCCAACGGTCACACTCAAAATCCCCGGCAGCAAATCCGCCGCCGCCGAGGCCTGTCCACTGAAAGAAGCCGCGAGTCCCTGCGGCGTCGCCCGGCCTTCGAGCAGCGCGCGACCCTGCAGCTGCAACGGCAGCGAAACGTTCGCGCCGGCGATCGACAGCTGCGGTGACATGAGATCCCCGCGCGTCGCGAGCGCGAACCGACCCTCCCCGTCGATCCACCCGATAAAACTGAGGTCAGCTTCGAAAACCCGCACGCTCGCCGCGCACCAGAGACCCGGCTCCGCCGAAAAAAATTGCGGGAGCGCCAGCTCCAACAACTGCCGGTGCACGCGTTCGCGCGTGTGTTCGCCTTTTTTCGGTTTCCCCACTTTCAACGCATCGACCCGCTGCTGCAGCCAGCCGGGCAGCCGGGGAAACCGGCTCGGCGTGAAAAATTCCGCGTCGGCCAGCTCGCGATTCAGAAACAACACCGCGGCGGCGCGCGACGGCGCCGCCACCGGACGCAGGCCTTCGTCCAGATCCTTCTTCGGTTTCGGATCGTTCTTTCCCACCTTGCTGGGGATCTGGCGCCGCAGGTAATTCGCCAGCGGACTTTTGTTGTCGAGGATCCAGTGGATGAATTCGTCCGTGATGTCCTCGGGGGAAAACTGCGGCTCCGGCAGCGGCAGCGGAACGTCGTTGATGTCCGCCTCCGTGACACCGGCAAACGCCCCGGCCTGCAGCCACACGCCCACCTGCAACGGCTCCGTTACCGGTGCACCGCCGCGGAATTTCGGCTGGAAACCTTCCATCGCCTCCGCATCCCACGCCATTCCCTGCATGGTCTCCCCGGCTTTGGGAGCCGGTTTCGCCGCATGCGTGGCCCGCAGCAATTCCTGCCGGCTCGTGAACCCGAGGCTCGCGCTCCCGTGAAAGCCCGCGAAATCCGCCGTGAAACCGAACTGCCGCATCCCGGGCGGAATCTGCTCCGCGAGTCCGCGCGTGAGCGTGCCAAGCGACGCTCCGCGCAAGGACGAGCTGATCGACTTCCAATCCAACTGCCGCGTCCGCTGCTCGCGCGCAGCCTTGATCGCTTTCTCCACCACCGGACTCACCGCGCGGCCGATGTGCTGCAGCAGGCGGATGTAGGTCGCGAGATTGATCGTTGCTTCGCGTCGCGGCAGCGGGATCGACGCCGCGCCCGGGAAAATCCGATACACCGGCTCCGGCAACTGCAGCCGCGTGTCGGCCAGTGTGACGCGCACCATGTCCGCGAGCTCGCCCCGCGGCGCCACTTCGTAATGCAACGGATCGCTCGCCAGCGCGAGCAGCTCGAAGAGCGCCATCGGTGAAAACGTCGGCAGCGGCCGCTGCACATCGAGCGCGAACGTGAATCCACCCAGCCGCAGCGACACGCACGCATCGTCGCAGAACGGGACGCTCATGATCGGGATGAGCGGGATCGTATAAATGGAGGGATCGCCGGCATACGCCCAGAAGCCGTTATCGAGACACAGCGTGAGTCCGTTGCGCTCGTCGCCCACGAGCAGGTCGCCCGCGAAATCGGAATTCCAATAGGCCACGATCCCGCCGAGCAGTGGGTTGAACGAGAAGCGCTCAATGCCCGCGCGCAGCGCCCCCGGCACGATCAGTTGCAGCCCGTCCCAGCCCGGCTCGCAGGTGCTGTGGTTGCGCAACAGCCCGCGCGTTCCCTGCCGCAGGTCGAGGTTGAGCTGAAACATCGGCAGCGGAATCACCAGCTTCCCAAACACCATCGGGATGAGATCGAAACGCACCGCGAGGTTCGTCTTTTCCGGCACGCGGATGCCGACGCCGATCTCGTCCGAGGTGTCGAGATCGTCGAGCAGTTGCCGCGGCAGCACGAGTTCGCCCGCAAACGAAAACGCGAACGAGCGCTTCGTGTAGCCGAAACCGATGCGGCACTGCCCGATCGTAATGCGGCCTTTGTCGTAGCCCGGCAGCAGCTCCGGCACCTCGATGCTCACGCCACCCTCGGTGTCGACCGAGGCGTACACCATGTCGGTCGAGAGGCCGAGCGTCAGCGGCAGCCGGCTGATGTCCTGCAACGGTCCCTCACACGTCATCTGCACCGTGCCGCTCACGCGGATATCGCGCACGTTTTGAAACGGAATCGAGAGCGAGAGTTTTTTGAAATGAATCGCCGGCTTGATCAGGAGCGGCCTCCACCCGGCGCCGCTGTTGTAGGCCACGACGAATTCGCGGCTGCCCTGGGTCGAGCCGGTCGCCACCACCACCGGACATTTCGGCGAGGGTACCGGCGCGCCGGGCGACGGTGCGATCTGCCACTCGTCCGCGATTTTTTCGGCCACGACCGTGGAATTGGCCGACGAGAGCAGATCGAACGCACTTTCGATCGCGTCGAAATACGCCTCGATCACCGTGTTGAAACGGTCGAGTCCGTCCTGATGAGGCTTCAGTCGTTCGCGATAGAGGTCCGCGATTTTTTCCAGCGGCTCGCGCGCAATGTGCGGGATGCGCAGCGGGAAACTCACCGCGCCGTCGAACTCCGTCTTCGGCAGCGCGCGGCCGAGTCCGAGATTCAGCTCGAAGCCGCCGATCTGCCGGTAGCCGACGCTGATGAACGCCGGCAGCGGCCGCTCCATGCCCGGCAGCGTCCCCTCGAGTTCGAAAGCGATCATCGGCTCGCGGCTGATGCGCACCTGCAGCGAACCGAGCGTGAGCTTCACGTCGGCTTCCGAGGGCTCGGAGTTTTTCAACGCCGCGAGATCCGGTGTCTGGCCCCGCACGATGGTGCGGAGAAAATCGAGCAGCTCGTGCAGGCCCACGTTGATTTCCGCATCGTCGATGGAGCACGCGACGAGCAGCTCCGGCACATTGTTCGTGAAACTCAGCGTGCCCTCGACCGTGCCGGCGAGGCGCGCCTCGTCGGGAAGCTTTCGCTGCAGCAACACCACCAGCGGCTCGAGCGCCGCCGTCTCGCGCGTGATGAGCCACTCGCTGCGCAGCTGCGCCGAGAAACTTCCGCGGAGAGTGAGGCTGCCGCTGACCTGCCCCGCACGCACGCGGAGCCGGCCTTCCAGGGACTCGAATGCGAATCTCAACCAAACCGCGTCGGGCGCGGCGCCAGGCATGCGCAGCTCGGCGGAAAAGAGATCGACCACGCTCACGCCGAAATCCAGCTCGGCCGCGCCGCCGCTGGCGGTCGTCGTGAAACCCGCTTCCAGCTTCAGCTTGATCCATCCGTCCCGGTCGCCGGTGCGGAGCCGGAAAAAATCCCACTCGGGCAGGGCGGGCAAACGCACCGGCAGCTCCAGCGAAAGCCGGCCGCTGAAACTGAGCGAACCGCCGCTGTCCCACGCGGCAACCGCCGCCTGCATCCCGCCCTCCGTGACGAATTCAGCCGCGATCCGCACCCGCACCGGGCCGCCCATCGTCAGTCCGCCGAAGGTGCAGTCTGGCGCGGGATGCGCCGTCGCCGTGAAGACGAGTTGGAACAGCGGCTCGCCTGGAAGAGTGGAAAGCTCCAGCGACACGCGCACCCCAGCCGTGCCCTGCGGCCACGGAAAGTCCGCGGGCAGCGACAATCCCAGCCGGCGCACCACCTCCGCCCAGTCCGTCGACGACGGGGCGATCGTGCCCTCACCCCAGAGCGTGAGGTGACTGCCAAACGAAGCGGCCATACGCGGAAATCCGCGGTCGGATCAGCCCCAGATAAGCTGGCCGCCGGTGACTTTGAGTCCGTCGAGTTTGGCGGAGATCACCGCGCCGAAAGCCGTGATGCCGACACTGAAGAGGCGAATGCTCCCGGGCGCCGGCGTAAACGCGAGGCCGACCGTGAACGCGCCTTTCCAGTTGATGCCGTCCTTGTCGAGTTCGAGCCCGAGGTCGGTGATCTTGACGGAGGTGTTGGCGATCGCGTTGAGCGCCGAGCTCGCGGCGTTGCTGATGACGGGGAGATTCGCGAGTTTCACCTTCAAAGCATCCCACTGCGTCATGAGCGTCTGATATCCGGTCGCCGCGGGGCCCGTCGGCGGCGGGGGAAGCATCGCCTGAATCTCCGCCAGCACATCCGCGGCGTTCGCGAGCGTCCCGAGATCGACGGCGTCGTCATACGACGCGTGGTACTTCCAATGAATGTGCTGCTTCGTCGCAGGCCCGCCTCCGCCGCCCGCATCAGGCTCGATCGTGAGATGGGCTTCGGGTGCGGTCAGGGTGAACGACTTTCCACGCACGGTGAGCACGAGAAAGGCGGAATCGAGAGCGAGGTTGAGGGTGGAGGGCATGGGGATGGGGATTGACGGGGCGGCGGTAAATGAGCGCGCAGACTCAGACGGGTAAAGAGTTATCGCGCAGGGTGGTGAGTAGCGCGGAACCTTGTGTTCGGCGTCCGCGCGCCGCGCGCGTCCGCCGGCCAGGCGCAGTATAAAGCCGCTCCTACAGCCAATCCGGACGCCTCACTTCTTCACGAGCGGCTGGTAGCGCACGTACGCGAGCTGGCGGCTGTCCGGCGACCACGACGGAACGTTGATCGTCCCCTGCCCTCCGAAAAGTTTCACGAGCACGGTCGCTTCACCGCCCGCGGCGGGCATGAGGCGGAGCGTCACGTCTTTGTCCGCGGGGTGTCCTTTCACATCGGGAGCATAACTGAGAAACGCGATCCACCTCCCATTCGGCGAGGGATGCGGGAACCAGTTGTTGAATTCGTCTTTCGTGACCTGCTCCATCGCGGTGCCGTCGGCGTGCATCCGCCAGATCTGCATGCGGCCGGAGCGGTCGGAGTTGAAGTAAATCCATTTGCCGTCGGGCGAATAGTCCGGGCCGTCGTCGAGCCCGTCGGTGATCGTGAGGCGCCGTTCGCCACCGCCTGCGACCGGGACGGTGAAGATGCCGTATTTGCCATCGCGCTGGGCGCAGTACGCGAGCGTCTGTCCGTCCGGCGACCAGCCGTGCCAGTAGGAAGGCGCCGCCGGCGTGACTTCGCGCGGCGTTCCACCCGTGGCGGGCAGAACATAAATGCGCGAGCGGTTGTCCTTCGTCTGATCGCTGATGACGAGCTGCGTGCCATCGGGCGAGAGACCGTGGTCGTTGTTGCACTTCACCGCGAAGCCCGTGTCGATCCGCTCCGGTTGCGCGACGCCCGCCAGCGGAAGCCGGTAGATGCGGCCGCCGCCATTGAAATAAAGCGCGGTGCCATCGCGCGTCCAGTTGGGCGCCTCGATGAGTTCATTGGTGTGGTAGACGCTGCGGCGGTCTTGCGACGCGATGACGATGGTTTCGAGGGAACTGCGCACGGCGGTGACGGATTTGGAGGGTGGACTGAACTCGACGTTGGAAAAAACCGCCTGCTCAAACGCGTTCGCGTTGTGCGCGCAAACGGCGAGCCCGATATAAAACTCGCCGGTGAACGGCACGCGCACAGAGCAGCCGGATGGAGCAAGCTCCCCGTCGGCGCCCGCGAGCGACAGGTAAACCGTGTCTCCGATTTTCTCGAGGCGCAGCCGCCGCGGCGACGAACGGTTCGTCTGCACCTCGCGCGTGACGCCGCCTTTGGCGTCGCGAAATTGCAGCGAGGTCAGCCCGTCGCCGTGCAGCGCCGCGTCAACGTAGACGGAATCCGCATCGAGACTCTCGCGAATGATGAGGCACGCCTTGCGATGCGGTTCCGCACTGGCGCCGACGAAGGCGATGTCCGCCGCGAGCGCGATGTCGCCGGAGATTTTTTTCCACACGAAGTGAAACGCATCCTCCCTGGCCCACATGTTCACGCCGCTGCCACCGACAGTATACGCGCGCCTGGCCGCATCGAACGCGACCGTGCCCGGATGTTTGATCACCCCGATGTCGGTGTGATCGGTGAAATCACCGCGATCGTCCGACGCCGCGAGAGCCGCTGCCGCCAAGCCGCAGGCCATCGCCCCGCGGAAAAAGCCACGCGTCCAGCGGGCGAAAAAAAACGAAACGGAAAACACACGGGAAGAAAGCGGGGTCATGGGGAGGCAGGGGTACGAACGCCAGACGCAGCGGCAGGGGTGAAGTCACAGGATACTCCGCAACGTTTCGCACCGATATGAGAACCCGCCTCCGCCAATTGAGGGTAGTGTCCTAATTGTCATTGCGAGGAGTCCCGCGAAGCGGGACGACGAAGCAATCCAGCTGGATCGCCACGTCCCGCAGAGCGGGACTCGCGATGACAAATTCAAATAGGACACCACCCAATTGAGCCTGCGCGCTTCCGCCGCTCCGCGTGAGATCAGGCAGCTTCGCGCCGCTGTCTCTGCCACTAGCTCGTGGGCTTGCACTCGACGCGCGCCCGCGTCTCCGACTTCACCCGCCGGTCCAGCTCGCGGACGAATTCGGGAATATTAAACGGCTTGTGCAGCACCGCGAGCGCCCCGGCCTCGAGGGCGCGTCCCTCGATCAGCGATCCGATCGCTCCGGTCATCAGCCACACAAAAATTTCCCGTCCCGAGCCGCGCGCTTCCGCGTGCAAAAGCCGGCAGGCCTCCACGCCATTCATGCCGGGCATGTTGATGTCGACGAGCGCCGCATCGATCCCGCCCTTCGCGTAAAGTACGACTCCATTCTCCCCGCTGTCGGCGACGACGACCGTATAACCGTAGCGAGCGAACACATGTTTCAACGACTCCCTCACCGATTCGTTGTCATCGATGATCAACAGCGTGGGCATGAGCGGGTGGTAGGAACGAGACGAATCAAAGGGCGATAGGTTTCGCCCTATAATGCACAACGCATGCCGCACAGATTTTTGGAGTCAATCTACCGTTCGGACGATTCACCATTATCAGGGATTCCATTCTTCACCCCAATCCCCCGCCCCAGTTGCGCTGCACGTTTCCTGCGCTTCCGTGTCAGCCGGTGCGCCGCGTTCCTCACCAGATTCTCAGCCGTCTTCTGCCGTCCGTCGCGATCGGCGCCAGCTGCATCGGACTGGGTGGCTGCAGCGCGGATCCCCTGCCATCGGCCTCGGCGCCGCGGGAACTTCCGCCCATGCCCACGATGGGTCCCCTGCCGCCGCCCGCTCCGTCGCTACCTGCTGCAACAGAGGATGAAATCATATCCCTCGCGACCCGCCACGCTCTGGGCGGCGATCTGCCCGCCGCGGTGCGAACCCTGCAACTCGCCCGCGATTCCGCCGCGCGCATCCGCGTTGGGAGTGGAGTCGCCGCCGCCCTCACCACGACAAACCCGGCCAGCGCCGCCGCCCTCGTCCTCGCCCTCCCTCCCGAATTCGGAAAGGCCGCTGCCGCCGAAATCACCGCGCGGGCCTGGGTACAACGCGATGCCGCCGCCGCACTGCACGGGACCCTGGCGGCAACCCAGCCCACCGCGGCCCACGAGCTGCGCCGCGCGGTGGCGACGGAATTGGTCCGCGAGAATCCCGCGGCGACACTCGAACGTCTCAACGCACTTCCGCCGACACCCGCGCGCGACGACATGCTGGCCATCGCCGCCGCTGCGTGGTCACGACAGGACATCGAGGCAACCGTGCGGTGGCTTCGTACGCAACCCGACGATCCCCTGCGGCAGCGACTCACCGCGAGCGTCGCTTTCGAGATCGCGCAGAAAAATCCGGATCAGGCGATCGCCCTCGCCGAGTCGATCCCCGCCGGACGGGACCGCTGGCTTGTTTTCACGGCAATTGCACAAACTTGGATCGTGAAGAACCCCAAAGCCGCCGTGACGTGGGCCACGCAATTGCCCGCCGGTGAGGCGCGCGACGCCGCCTTCGCCGGCGTGAATACCGGATTGGGACTGGGCTCGTCGCGCCTCAGCACCCTCACCTCTCTCCCCGATCCGGGCACGACTTCCCCCGCGCTTCGCCCCGAGGTGAATTCACCCGCGTTCGCGGCCTGGCTCGCCACGCAGCCGCGCCCGATGTCGCACGACGAAGCGGTCCTTGAGTTTGTGCGCCAGCGCAGCTCGGCGGACCTCGGCGCCATTGGAAACTGGGTGGCCGGACTCGCCGGCGAACCCAGCCGCCAGCGCGCGATGGAAATCTATCTGGACCAGACCGTCCGCACTTCGCCCGCCTCGGCGGCCGACTGGCTGCGCTCCCTCCCCGCTTCCTCGCGCAGCGACGACATGATCGAAAAAACGGCGCGGGAGTTGTTTCACACCGATCCACGCGCGGCGGAGGCGTTGCTTCGCGACACCAATTTTCCACCGCACCGGCAGGAGGAAATTCTCCGCAACGCGCCGCGTTGATCGTAACTGTAGCGGCGGTCTATGACCGCCGGGGAATATCGCTGGCTTTCGCAAGCGCTCAGACGGCGGTCATAGACCGCCGCTACAGAAAACCGCCACCTATCCGCCGTGATCTTCTTTGTCGGCGGCGGTCGCCTCGTCGGCGTCGCCGTCGTAATCCATTTCGCGCGGCGGCCGCGGCGGCTTCGGATTCTGGCCAAGCCGGCGGCGCATTTCCTCCGCGGTGCGCCAGCGGGAGTATTCCGCATCGACTCCCGGAAATCCCCACACCTTCACGCCGCCGTGATTCCAATCCCATTTCAGGTCGAGGCCGAAACCGGGCTTCATCTTCAATCCACCGGGAGGAACATCGCTGAAATCATAACCGGATTCCTTGCGCTCCCGTTCCTCGATCTCCGGCGGACGCGGGGCCGGGGTCGACGGGAAATCCCCGTGGGTGGGAATGGGGCCGGGCGCCTGCTTCAGTTCGTCCCAGTTTTCTTCGCGCCAAACCGCGCCTCCCGCCGCTTCGCGGTTCCAGCTCGTCCGCACCCAAAGGTATTGGGACACGTCGCGCGCGACGATCGGGCCCGAGCGAACTTCGTGAAAAAGAAAATGGCGCACGCGCGTCGCCGCCGCCGGTGGCACGATGATCTGCACCTCCACCCGCACTTCGCGACCCTCGTAGTAAGTGATGCGCGGATAGACGCGACGAAACCGGCGCCAGTCCTCGTACGCCGCCGGCGGTCGCGTCTCGACCGTCGCGTGATCGTCCTGCCACGCACCGGGCTCCTCGCCGCTGCGCACCAGCCAGCACCACGGCCCAAACGAAACATTGAGTTTAACCGTGAAACCCGGCGGGGTCCTCGCACCCGGGACCGTTGCCGCTTCGTTGCGCGCGACGTTGTAGGCCCACGCATCCCAGCCCGCGGTTTCCAAGGTCGGCTCCGGATCAACCGCGCCCGGCGGGGGTTGCAGCGGAAGGGGGTAACGCCACTCAGCCATGAACACGGGTCTGCGTGCACCAAAATCGGTTGGCAAGGAAAACGTGACGTGCTCAGGCGAGCACTAAATTTCGCTCGAAGGTTCGGCGCAGCAACCCACTCCGCCAACCGTGAGCCGCGGCGATTGCTTCCCCCTTTCGTTTCACACGTTGCGGCTTCCCCGGATGGACCTGCAACAGAAGCTCACGATTCTCGCGGACGCCGCGAAGTATGATGCGTCCTGCGCCAGCAGCGGCACCACGATCCGCAATTCCCGGCAATCCGGCGGCCTGTGGCAGATGCCGGCACAGAGCTGCGACCGGTCGATCCCTGCGGCGTCGAGCGCGCGGTTGAAAAGCCGCCCGGCCGGTCCGACGAAGGGTTTTCCGGTCCGGTCTTCCTGATCTCCGGGTTGTTCGCGCCACCACGATGATTCGCGGGCGCGAAGGGCCTTCGCCGAAAACGGTGCAGGTCGCGTTTTGCCAGAGAGGACATGCCCGGCAGGTCGCGGCGGCGGCGCGGTGAAGGGAAAGGTCGTGGGCGTCAGGCACCGCAGCGGCGGCGAAAGCGGAATCGTTTTTCCGTCGCGCGTTGCTGATGGCAACCATGGCGTCGGTCCGGGGCGCGGATTCCGCGAGAAGCTGCGGGATCAATCCGGCGTCCGGGAGATTTTTCCAATAGTGCCGTGGCATCTCTTTCGTCATGGCGCCGATCTTTACCCGCGCGGGATTGAAGATGCTCGCATAGTACGTGCGCCACTGCCGCCGGCTGATCAATGCGGGCGCGGATCGCCGTCATCGCGCCCTCGATGCGCGCCTGGTTTTTCTCCGGGGCGAGCCATTGGAGATCGGCGGGCGTGGGCAGCTCGATGTTGATGCTGATGCGGTCAGCCCACGTTCCCGCTTCATCGATCAGCGCCTGGTTCGCCTCGGGAATCGTTTCGAGATGCAGGTAACCTTTGAAGCCGTGCGTTTCGCGCAGAGTGCGCGTTTGCCCGCGGGCGCCGAAGCGGAGGCCGCCTTCGCCTCTTTCGTCCCTGATTTACGCAGGCTGCGTCAGGAAAATCCCGACGGGTAAATCATTCCCCTCTTCTCGGGTTACAGGCGGGCAAGGGGAACGAGACCGCGTCGGGCGAGTCCATCACCCGCTTTTGCCGCCATGCGTTTCCTTTGCTTCGTTCATTGTCCGACCCCTTCCTTTCGTGAGATGACGACGAGCGGACCGGCAACATCCGTCCTCGGATCGCGGGTGTAGCGAATTATAAAAATGAATGAGGCACACCGCATCAGACTCGTTCGATCCGTCGCACGGTTTGCGTCGGCGGAGAACCGGGCGGCCGCTCTTCCTGAAATCGCCGCCTGCCTTGGAATCGAAAACCTATTGTGTTTCGCGAGCGACCGCGCGGGCGGGGCGATGCTTGCCGTTCCCCCGTTTCCATCCGTGCCACCCGAGGGCGACAGCGTCTGGCGTATTTTTCTCGGAGCTTGCGTCGAACGCGGCCGGCACGTCGCCGACCTTCCTTTTCCTCCGTCAGGAGAATTGAAACCGGCCACGGGTCTGGCTTGGGAAAACAAATTCGTCCTCGTGCTGGTGGGGCGGGCGCCGACGGAGGATGTCCTCGCTGAGCTCCAGCTGCTGCTTCCGCTGGTCGCAGCCACGGTTCGCCCTGAACCCTCTTCCGGCGAGCCGTCCCTCCCTCATCGCGAAAGCGCCGCGCGCAAGGCCGCCGACGCGGCGCTGAAACTGGTCGGCGATGAACTCACCCGTGCAAACCTCGAGCTCACGCGCGCGCGGGAGCAGGCGGCGGCCGCTTCCGCGACCAAGGACGATTTTCTCGCCGCCCTTTCGCACGAGTTGCGCACCCCGCTGAATCCGGTGCTCCTGATCGCCAGCGAGGCCGCGGAAAATCCCAACCTCCCCGACGCGGTGCGCGGCGATTTTGCCACCATCGCGAAGAACGCCGTCATTGAGGCGCGCCTGATCGACGACCTGCTCGACCTCACCCGCATCACCCGCGGGAAAATGTCGCTCGACAACCGGAGCGCCGATCTCCGGCAGGTCCTGGAGGACGCCCTCGCCACCATGAGCGCGGACTTCGAGGCGAAAAAAATCGAATGCACCACGGCCTTCGATCCGCGGCCTCATCCCGTGTTCGGCGATTCCGCGCGCTTGCAGCAGGTGTTTTGGAACGTGCTGAGAAACGCCGTGAACTTCACGCCGTCCCACGGCCGCATCCGAATCGAAACGCAGGTGAACGAGCCGGGCCGCCAGATCGTGGCGTCGGTGACCGACAGTGGCGTCGGCATGACCCCCGCCGAACTGGAACGCGTTTTCGAACCGGCCGCCCACGCGGAGCAATCTCCGTCCGGGGCGCACCGCGCCGGCGGGCTCGGTCTGGGCATGGCGATCTCGCGGATGCTCGTGCAACTCCACGCGGGCACCATTGAAGCCGCGAGTGCGGGACGCGAAAAAGGCGCCGCCTTCATCGTGAAGCTTCCGCTGGCGGTGAGTTATTCCTCGGGTCTTCCCTCCGTCGCGACCGCATCCCGCGGGTCGGCGTCGCCACTACCGGCGGGCAAGGTTCCCCGGCGGGTGCTGGTGGTCGAGGACCACGAATCGACGAGCTTCGCCCTCGCGGGCGTGTTGAAGCGGCGGGGCTTCGAGGTCGTGCTCGCCGACTCGATGGCGGCGGCGTTGAACGCCGCCGAAACCGGAAAGTTCGAGCTGGTGGTCTCCGACATCGGCCTGCCGGACGGCGATGGGTATTCGCTGATGACGGTTCTCAAGCGACGCCACCAGTTGCAGGGCATCGCGATGAGCGGTTACGGCACGCAGGACGATATCGCGCGCAGCGAAGCCGCCGGTTTTGTCGCCCACATCACCAAGCCCGTCAGCGTGCGCGCCCTCGAGGCCGCCCTCGAACTCATCCGCCCGGCGAAGCCTTGAACGGTAGGAGCGGCTTTACGCCGCGACGAGAGACGGACCCGCTGCGGTCGCGGCGTAAAGCCGCTCCTGCAGCTTGAAGCTTCCGATCCTTATTTCGAACGCGCACCGAAGAACGACGAAAGGCTCCCGAAAATTCCCCGCCGCTTCGACTCGAAGGCGCCGAGGTCCGGCGCCCTGCCTTTGAACGGGCGTCCCACATCGACGCCTCGATCGATCGCGTCGCTTCCGCGCGCGAGATGCAGGAACGCCACGTCAGGCAAATCGCCATTGCGCTTCCGGGGCTTCACCAGATCGGCCTCGTCGAGCCCGAGGAAATCTTCGGCCGTGATCGTCACCGCCAGGTTGAAATAATTTCCGCTCACATCGCTGGCCGCGGAGTCGAGCTCCGCGACCTCGGAGCCGGTGGCGGCGAAGCCGAGATTGTTTTTCAAGCGATGACCGCGCCCCGGGATCTTCGTGACGTTGTCCTTCGGATCGCGGCCGAGGAGATTGAAGTTAACCGGGTTTTTGTACGCCGTGTTCCCGGTGAACTCGATTCCGCCGGGATGGTGATTCGCATAGAAACCGTTCGCCTTGTTGCGCACCGCCACGCTGCCGGTCACGACGTGGCGCGGCAGCGGGTCCGGCAACTGGTCGGGGCGCCGGTTGGCCCAGCCGGCCGCTTTGAAACCATTGCCATCGGCGAGCGGGGCAAACGCCGTCGAAAAACCATTGTAGAATGCCCAGCAGGCTTCGATGCGCGCGACTTCGCCGGAATGGATGAAATCGAAACCGTCGTCGCTGTTGAACCACGCGCGGCAGCCGCGAAACACATTGTTCACGCTGCCCTTCGGTCCGTGATAGCCGAAGCCATCGACATTGCCGCCGCGCCCGCCGGAGGAAACCGGGTCGTGGTTGCGGTAGGCGTCGCAATTTAAAACGAGATTGTTCGCGCCATCGCCGATCCACAGACCGATCGCCATGCCATCGTGCATGCTGAGCTGCTCGTACACATTATTGCTCCCCTCGTTGTCGAAACAGATCGATTGCGAGTGCCCGGTGATCGTCACCTGCACGCCCACGACCTCGATGCCTTTCAGATGGAGCCACGAGCCGTTGACGCGAAACGCCGTCACGCGCCGGCCGGCGGGTTTCACGTCGGAACAATCGAAGACCGGCCGCTCGCCGCGGTACGCCCAATACCTGATGGGTTTCCCCGGAGCACCGCTTTTCTCAAGGAGCGTGATGCAGTCATATGCGCCAGCGCGTCCGCCAATCTGCGCCCCGGTCATCCGGTAAGTTCCGCCGCGAATGAAAACGGTGTCCCCCGCCTCCACCGCCTGCTGCGCCCGCTGCACGGTCGCAAACGGCGCCGCCTTCGTGCCGGCCGCGGTGTCGCTGCCGTTGGGAGCCACAAAAAATTCTTTCGCCCCCAAGGGCGAAAGGAAGGCTGCGCCAAAAAGGGTTAGCGGAAGAGCGCAACGCCGGAGGATCGAAAGCATTGAGGTAATTGACGCGATCCGCGGAGAAAAGGAGCGGTTCAGGTCACGACCGCTCCGCGTATAGTTCATCGAACCCCGACCCCAAGCCGCAAAAAGCCGCGCACTTTCGTCCGCGGCTGGGCGAAGGAGGTCTGGCTAACGATTACGACCTACACGGTAGAAATCTTCGCGACGCGGCGGCGTCGCACGACGATCCCGACAAGGAGAACGGACGCGGCGATCAATCCATACGTCGAAGGTTCGGGGATCGCGACGATGCTGAGGCTCACACCCGCATAGCTGCCCGTCCCAGCGAACGTCTGGATCGAGGGATTGGCTCCCAGAATATTAATCGTGAGCAATTGATCCGCGAAACCCGTCGTCGGGAGGTTGAACAAAGAACCATCCAGCAGCGAAACGGAGAATCCGTCCGGAGTCGGACCGGCGTCCACATTCTGGCTCAGGTGGAGATCGAAACTCAGAATGCTGCCCGGCGTGAAGCTCTGGAAAAACTCGTTGAACGCGAGCGTGTCGGAAAGCGTGATCGCGCCAGGCAGACTGCCGCCGGCGCCACCAAAGGTATTCGCCACCCCGAAAGGCGCACCGCCGCCACTAAAGGTGAAGTTGCTGAGAAGCGCGGTGTTGTTGTTGAGCGTGCTTCCGCTGTTGAGCTGGAAATCGAGCGAGAACGGCGCGCTGGCGCTGTTCGCCGGCAGCGTCAGCGGCGTGGTGGCGATGTTGACGCGAAAGAGCTGACCGAAGGTCGCGCTCGAAGAGAGAAGGAACCCGGCGAGGCCGGTGAAGGCGACCGCGAGGAAGTGGGAACGAATCGAGGATTTCATGTGAGGAGGAATAACGGAGGGGAAGGAAGGGAGATCAGGGCGTGGCGACGCTGTTCACGACGCGAGCGGTGTAAGTGATCGCGGCGGCCGACGGATTGCTGAACGACAACGTGACCACCCCGGAGGCGCCTGCGGCCAGATTTCCGCCAGCGACCGTGACGTAAGGGCTGCCGATCGGAGCATACACCGACGTCACACCGCTTGAGTTGGTGAGCGTCGCATTCGCGCTGAGCGTATCGAGCGCGAGATAGAACGGCCCCGTCAACGGAGCCGTGTTGTTGTTGGTGATCGTGACCTGCTGCAGGTACTGACCGGTACGGCGATCGCGCACGACGCTGCCGCGGGCGACAGCCACATTGTTCACCGGTGCGATTTCGTGGACGACCAGGATCTGACCGCCCTCCACTTGAGCCGACGTGATACCCGAGCCGTAGTGCGCCTGGTCAGAGGTGAAGTACCAGGCTTCGCGGGGATTGCTCTTGTGCCGCGTGCTGCCGGACATGATCGCGGTGATGTCGATGATGCCCGAAGCCTCCTCGTCGTTCGTGTAGGGTGACGTCGCCGCCGTCGTAACGCCACTCACGCGGTCGCCGAAACGCGCGGGGTCGTGCTTCAGCACTTTGACGAGCGTGTCGGTCGCGGGATCGTAGTCCCAAATTTTTCCGTTATGCGCCGCACCGCCGACATCTTCCTGAAGGATGACGTGCCCGGACTTCTCGTTGATCGTGAGGTTGTCGAACATGTTCACCTTCTCGCCGGCGACCGTGCGTCCATCGATGAGGAGATCGATCGTGCCGCCCGCATCGGGGTTGGTGATGTCGGAGAAGTTCAAGCGCCACAGGCGCGTCTGCCCGATCTGCGCACCCAGACCATCGGACACCTGATCGAGGCGGTCCGTGGTCACGAAATAAAAGCGGCCCGGATTCACGGGATCCCATCCGCCGTCTTCAGGTCGCGAGAACACGGTCGAAGCTGTCGCGCTCAGAGTGAAAGCGGTGCCGCTGACGATGTTCGTGGCGCGCGTGGTGTTGTTCACGATCTCCACCAGGTTGCCGGCGATGACCACGTGCTTGAGCGTACCGTTCGTCAGGCCCGCTTTGTCGACTTCGCTGCCGGTGGAGAGCTTGGTGCCGACGTACACGGACAGCGCATTGTTCATGATGCCCGAGCCGCCGTCGTTCAAACCGATGAGCACCGTCTTGTCCTGCGCGAACGGGCTGGCGACGGTATTTTCCCAAGCGCCGACGCCGATCAAGCCGGACCCGTTGGTCGTGAGATTAAATTTGCCGAGGATGTAGCTCTTGCCCGCGTCGGGACCCGTGACAACGGAGGCCACCTGCCAACCCGTGCTCGATCCCTCTTCGCCATGCATGAAGATGCGGGCGGTGGAACCAAAACCGGAGGCGGCGTTGAAGAAAGCGGTCGGCGCGGGAAGATCCGCCGAACAAAACCGCGTGAAGGCAAACGTGCCAGGCGTCGCATTCGACTGCTGAAGCGCGACGTTCCAACCGAACACCTGCTTCATCAAATCTTCGCCGGAAACGACGGACAGCGTGTGCTTGTTGACGACGTATCGAGAAACGAATGCGCCGATCGCGCCGTGGGCGCGCGCCACGCCGTTGGTATTCCCAATCTCGTGATTCACCACGACGGTGAAGGAGCCATCGCCATTGTCGAAAGCGCCCGAGCCGTCTGGCAGACCGCTCATGGAATAACTGCCGCCGCCGATTTTTGGCACGACGTCGTCCGGAGTGACGCCGTTATTATCGACGGTAAGCACGGAAATCGTTTCGTAGCCCGGCAGCACCGGCAAAATGTACGGAGATGAGGCCGTGCTGGGCCCGGTCAATTGGGCAAGGGCGCTGCCCGCGAAGAGCACACCGAGAGGAAGAAGCGAGAAATGAGAAGGGAGTTTCATCGTGAAAAACAAATGCGAAGCACCCCGCACTTGTGAAGTCGCGCAATGTTAAGTTCGCGTTGCGAATGTGACGGACCGGCGTCGCGCCGTTCGCGCGGGCTCACCGCGAGTTTCAGTCGGGAAAATTCGAGCGCGTCTCGTCGCCGAAACGTAACACGGGATTCGGCGGCACCCGTTGACACCCCTCTCCTTGGATTGAGCATCGCGACGAAACTCTTCCTTCCATGCGCGATCTCTCCTCT
The DNA here is from genome assembly GCA_036261745.1 of Opitutaceae bacterium. Taxonomy (GTDB): domain Bacteria; phylum Verrucomicrobiota; class Verrucomicrobiia; order Opitutales; family Opitutaceae; genus DATAKE01. The sequence goes on along the minus strand of DATAKE010000001.1, from coordinate 13,567 downwards.
TCCCTCGCTCTGACCTGCCTGACGTTTTGCCTGTCCGCCCAAATCGGATATGCCGAAAGCCGCAACAACCTCTACACCCAGAAAATTCTCGTCGCGAACCGCCCGGGTCTGGCCGACGGGGCGTTAATCGATCAGCACCTGATCAACCCGTGGGGCATCGCCCTCCGCCCACCCGGGGCCGGCGGACACATCTGGATCAGCAATGCGGGCAACGCGAGCACGTCGACATTCGTGGGCGACGCGAATGGCGTCCCGCTCCATCAGGATGGCCTGAAGCTCGTCGCATTGGATGGCCCCCTGGTCTCTTACGAAGACGGTGTCCCGAATGTCACCGGCCAGGTCTACAACATCGCGAGCGATTTTCCGGACCAGCCGCTCGAATTCCCGGTGAAAGGTCCGGCCAGCAATCTCGCGAAAACGTCGCCGACCTCGCTCGGCGTGATCACCGGCCCGGCGAAATTTGTTTTCGTCACCACCGACGGGACGATCAACGCGTGGCGCTCAAGCACCTCTGCGAGCATGGATTCCGCCGTCATCGTGAAGGACTACTCGGAGCACGGTCCCGACCAAATCCGCACGCTCCGCTCGCTGCCGGCCTTCACGGGCGTGGCGATGTCGGCCAACGCGAAGGGAAACAACCGTCTCTACGTGGCCGATTTTCAGAACCGCACGATCCGCGTGCTCGACAACCACTGGGTCGACATCACTGAGAAAGTCCCGTTCGCGCGGCCGGCCGGTCTTCCCGCCAACTACAGTCCCTTTAACATCCAACTCCTCGAAGGGCGCCTCTACGTCGCCTTCGCGGCGCTCGACGTGAATGCCGAAGAGCCGGCGACCGACGTGCCCGGTGCAGGAGTGGGGCGCATCGTGGCCTACGATCTCGACGGGAAAATCATCCAGGATTTCGGAAAATCCGAGCTGCTAAATTCCCCGTGGGGCGTCGCCATCGCACCGAAGAATTTTGGGCCGTTTTCCGGCACCTTGCTGGTCGGAAATTTTGGCGACGGCACAATGGTGGCTTACGATTTGGCAACCGGAAAAGCGCTCGACTATCTCCGTGAGGCGTCCGGCGAACCGATCGCAATCGACGGTCTGTGGGGAATCGCCTTCGGCAACGGTGTGAGTCTCGGCGACTCCGACTCCCTCTATTTCGCCGCCGGGCCAAATCTGGAGCAGGATGGAATTTTCGGACGTGTGCGCTACTCGGGTCCGCCGCGTGGCGACGAGCAGGCGACGCCCTCGCTGACGTCTCTCAAATAACCGGCCTTCGTTTCAAAAGCCGGATGAAAAAAGTGACGGCAGTCCTCGTTGTCGCCGGCATGGTCCTCGGGCTCGCGGTTCATTTTCACGCCCCGCGAGAGATCGCCTCACCGCCGAATCTGACAAGACGAACCTCGCCCGACACAACGCCGCCGAGCGCCGCCTCTTCAGCCCCCGCGCCACCGGGGATTCCTTGGACACCAGCCCCGTCGGTGCCGCCCGCCCCCACCTCCGCCAAGACTGTCGATGCGGAAATCGCCCTCCCACTCCCACCCTCCGGAGACTTCGAGCTCACGCTCACCGCTGCACAGATCAGCGCGATAGTCGAGCGGCGCTACGGCGCGTTTTTTCTGTCCTTGTCGCTTCCGCCCGACCGCCTCGTCCGCCTGCGTTCCCTGTTGATCGAACGCCAGCAGGTCACGATCGACGCGGCCAACGCGGCTTTGCTTTTCGGACTGAATCCCGTCCGCGATCTGCCCGTGATCCAGCGCGCGATCCAGGAATTCCAGACAGCGGTGGACACGAAACTCCGGGAGGAATTCGGTGACGCGGCCTTCACCGCCTATCGCGACTTCGATCTCACTCTCCGCGAGCGGAATTCGGTTGGCGACTTCGCTCAACGGCTCGCCGCGACCGCCGAGCCGCTTCGGCCGGAACAGGAAAAGGAGCTCCTGCTGCTCTTGAAAAATTCTCCCGCCGAGGAGATCTCCCGGAATATCGACCAAGCGATCTTCGGCGGGCTGAATGAGCGTGCGCCCATCACCAAGGAAACCATCGCCTCCGCGGCGAGGGTACTTTCGCCGCGACAGCTGGAGATTTTTCAAACCCTGCAGCAACCACCGTGACCGGGGTTCATCGGACCCACCCCCGACAACTGTAGGAGCGGCTTTACGCCGCGATCTCGACGAGTCCGTTTTCCCATCCCGGCGTAAAGCCGCTCCTTCCGCTCACACACAAAAAAGCCGCGGACTTTCGTCCGCGGCTTTGAAGTGATTGAGGCCTTCGTCGCTCAGCTTGCTGCGCTGGTTTCGGCCGGCTTTTCCTCCTCGAGGGGAAGCTCGGCGCCGAAGGGCAGCGTGATCTTGAGGCGCTTGTAGGTCGGCAGGCCCGTGCCCGCCGGAATCAAGTGACCCATGATGACGTTTTCCTTGAAGCCGCGGAGCATGTCCACCTTGCCCAGGGTCGAGGCATCCGTGAGGACGCGCGTCGTCTCTTGGAACGAGGCGGCCGAGATGAAGCTCTCGGTCTCGAGCGAAGCCTTCGTGATGCCGAGCAGGATGGGTTCGGCCTCGGCAGGTTTACCACCGGCTTCTTCCATCCGACGGTTCTCACTGAGGAACGTCGCGCGATCCACCTGCTCGCCCCAGAAGTATTCGCTGTCGCCCGGATCGGTGATGCGAACCTTGCGCAGCATCTGGCGGATGATGATTTCGATGTGCTTGTCGTTAATCGTCACGCCTTGCAGACGGTAGACTTCCTGCACCTGTGAGATGAGGAAATCGTACAGCGCGGACGGCCCGAGGATCTCGAGGATCTCGTGCGGGTCGGCGGCCCCTTCGGTCAAGTGCTGGCCTTTGTGCACGACGTCACCGGGCTGCACGATGATGTGCTTGCCGGTGGCGATCAGATGTTCCTCTTCCTGCTGGGTCTCGTCGTTTTTCACGACGAGCTTGCGCTTGCCGCGGACGGTGCCTTCGAACGACACGATGCCGTCGATGCGGGACATTTCCGCGGCTTCCTTCGGACGACGGGCTTCGAAGAGCTCGGCGACGCGGGGGAGACCACCGGTGATGTCCTTCGTCTTCGACGCCTGGCGGGGCGTCTTGGCGAGGAGCGCGCCAGGGGCGATCGTGTCGCCCTCGGCCACCGCGATCTGCGCGCCGACGGGAATCGAATAAGCCGCGAGCGGCTTGTTCTTCGCGTCGCGAATTTCGACCTGCGGATTGAGATCTTCTTTGTGCTCGATGACGACGGTCGCGATGCGGCCCGACGATTCGTCGAGTTCGCGCTTCACGGTGACGCCGGGGATCATGTCCTTGAACACAATCGCGCCGCCCTTTTCAGAGAGCACGGGAATGTTGTACGGATCCCATTGGGCAAGGATGGCGCCCTTTTCGATCTTGGTGCCGTCGGCAACGTGGAGGAACGAACCGACCACGATGTTGTAATTTTCGATTTCCTTGTCCTCGGAATCGAGGATCTGGATGGTGCCGGTCTTGTTGAGCACGATGCTCGCACCGTCAGCGGTTTCGACGAGGCGGAGGCCCTTGTACTTCACGGTGCCGCTGGCGCGGACGCGAATTTCAGGGGTTTTGAATCCGCCGGATGCGACGCCACCGATGTGGAACGTGCGCATCGTGAGCTGCGTGCCGGGTTCGCCGATCGACTGCGCGGCGATGATGCCGACGGAGTCGCCGATCTTCGCGACCTTGGAGGTCGCGGGATTGATGCCGTAGGACTTCGCATCGATGCCGCCCTTGGTGGACGACGTGAGCGGAGACATGACCTTGACGCGCTCGATGCCGAGCTCGTCGATCTTCGCGGCCATTTCCTCGGTGATGAGCTCGCCGGAACCGACGAGAACTTCGGAGGGATTGATCGGGTTGATGACGTCGTCGCTCGAGAAGCGGCCGATGATGCGCTCCTTGAGGCCGACGATTTCGTCGTCACCTTCGAAGATCGCCTTCTTCCACACGCCGTCGCGGGCGCCGCAATCGTCCTCGGCGATGATGACGTCCATCGCCACGTCGCAGAGTTTGCGGGTGAGATAGCCGGCGTCAGCGGTCTTCAGCGCGGTGTCGGCGAGACCCTTGCGGGCGCCGTGCGTCGAGATGAAGTATTCCAGAACGGTGAGGCCCTCGCGGAACGAGGACAGAATCGGGCGCTCGATGATTTCGCCGGAAGGCTTGGCCATGAGTCCGCGGGTGCCGCACAGCTGGCGAACCTGCTGTTTGTTACCGCGCGCGCCGGAGTCCATCATGATGTAGACCGGGTTAACCTCGGTCTTGCCATCGTTGTTCTCGAGCTTGGCGAACACCTGCTTGGCGATCTGGTCGGTCGCGCCGGTCCAGATGTCGACCACCTTGTTGTAGCGCTCGCCGTCGGTGATGATGCCCTTGTTGAACTGGGCCTCGACCTCGGTGATCTTTTTGCGCGAATCGGCGACGATGTCCTTCTTCGACTCGGGGATGATCATGTCATCGATGCCGATCGAGATGCCCGCCTGCATGGCGGTCGCGAAACCGAGCTCCTTCAACTTGTCGAGGGTCTCGACGGTGATCAGGTTGCCCGAGATCTTGTAGGTATTGAGGATGAGGTCGCCGAGTTTGCTCTTCGGCACCGGGAAGTTGATGAAGCCGAGACCTTCGGGCCAGATCTGGTTGAAGATCACGCGGCCGACCGTCGTGCGGACGATCTTGCGCTTCGTGTCGCCGTAAACGGTTTCACGGGTGTAGTCCGGATTCGGCACATCGACCCAGTCGTGCATCTTCAGCGCGCCATCCGCCTTGGCGTAGAGCACTTCCTGCAGGCCGCTGAGCAGCGGAACGCGGACGCCCTTCGCCGGCTTCGTGCGCGGCTCGATGGTGAGGTAGTACGCGCCGAGGACGATGTCCTGCGACGGCGTGAGGATCGGCTTGCCGGAGGACGGCGAGAAGATGTTCGACGTCGCCATCATGAGGAGTTTGCACTCCATGATCGCTTCGAGGGACAACGGCACGTGCACGGCCATCTGGTCACCGTCGAAGTCCGCGTTGTAAGCGGTACAGACGAGCGGGTGAATGCGGATGGCCTCGCCCTCGATGAGGACGGGCTCGAATGCCTGGATCGACAGACGGTGGAGCGTCGGTGCGCGGTTGAGCAGCACCGGGTGACCCTTCGTGACTTCCTCGAGGATGTCCCAGACTTCCGGGGACTTCTTCTCGATCATCTTGCGCGCACCGCGGACGGTGTGCACGAAGCCGAGCTCCTTCAGGCGGCGGATGATGAACGGCTCGAAGAGAACGAGCGCCATCTTCTTCGGGAGACCGCACTGGTTGAGCTTGAGCTCAGGACCGATGACGATGACGGAGCGGCCGGAGTAATCCACGCGCTTGCCGAGCAAGTTCTGGCGGAAACGACCCTGCTTGCCCTTGAGCATGTCCGAAAGGGACTTCAAGGGACGGTTGCCGGCACCCGTGACCGGGCGGCCATGGCGGCCGTTGTCGAAGAGGGCGTCTACCGCTTCCTGCAGCATGCGCTTTTCGTTGTGAATGATCACATCGGGCGTCTTCAGCTGCATCAGGTTTTTCAACCGGTTGTTGCGGTTGATCACCCGGCGGTAGAGATCGTTGAGATCGGAAGTCGCGAAACGGCCACCCTCGAGCGGAACGAGCGGGCGCAGGTCCGGGGGGATGACGGGCAACACCTCGAGAACCATCCACTCCGGACGGGACTTCGAATGGATGAAGCCCTGGATGACCTTCAGGCGCTTCGAGAGCTTCTTTTTGATCTGCTTCGATTTCGTCGCGCGCATCTGCTCCTGCAGCTCGGCAACGGTCGCTTCCATGTCGGTCTTCGCGAGGGCATCGCGAACGGCCTCGGCGCCCATCTTCGCGACGAACGAATCGTCACCGTACTCTTCGAGAGCCTGGCGGTATTCGGTGTCGGTGAGGAGCTGCTTCGGCTCGAGCGGGGTTTTGCCCGCGTCGATGACCATGTAGTTCTCGTAGTAGATCACGCGCTCGAGGGCGCGCGCGGTGAGGTCGAGAAGGAGACCGAGGCGGCTCGGCATGCTCTTCAGGAACCAGATGTGCGAAACCGGAACGGCGAGCTCGATGTGGCCCATGCGTTCGCGGCGGACGCGCGCGATCGTCACTTCGACGCCGCAGCGGTCGCACACGACGTCCTTATATTTGATGCGCTTGTACTTTCCGCAGGCGCACTCGTAGTCGCGGACCGGTCCGAAAATCTTCTGGCAGAAGAGACCGCCCGGCTCGGGCTTGAAGGTGCGATAGTTGATCGTCTCCGGGTTCTTCACCTCGCCCTTCGACCATTTGCGAATGGTCTCAGGCGAAGAAACGGTGATGGAAACGCAGTCAAACGCGCTCTCCTCGAGTCCGAGGGCGGCGCGCGCCTCTGTGGTGGCGGCAGTGTCGTTGGGTTGAATCATGATGATGTCTCCCTGAAAGCTAACTCAGTGTCGTAATAAAATGGGAAGCGACGCGGGCCACGGCTTAGGAGCCGTAGCTGAGCGAGTCGCGTTTCTGGAGCTTGATGTCGAGACCGAGGGATTGGATTTCCTTGATCAAGACGTTGAAGGACTCGGGGGTGCCGGCCTGCAGCGTGTTGTCGCCCTTGACGAGCGACTCGTAGATTTTCGTGCGGCCCTGCACGTCGTCGGATTTGACGGTGAGCAGTTCCTGCAGCGTGTGCGCCGCGCCGTAAGCTTCGAGCGCCCACACTTCCATTTCGCCGAAACGCTGGCCGCCGTACTGGGCTTTGCCGCCCAACGGTTGCTGCGTGACGAGCGAGTACGGACCGACTGCGCGCGCGTGAATCTTATGCGACACGAGATGGTTCAGCTTCATCATGTAGATGTAGCCGACGACGACCTCCTGATCGATTTTCTCGCCGGTGCGTCCATCGAAGAGAGCGCTCTTACCCGAGGTGGGCAGTTTCGCTTCCTTGAGGTATTCGCGGATTTTCTTTTCCGGAATTCCGTCGAATACAGGCGTGGCGATCTTGAGGCCGAGCTTTTTGCAGGCCCAACCCAGGTGCGTCTCGAGCACCTGTCCGATGTTCATGCGCGAAGGCACGCCCAGCGGGTTGAGGCAGATCTCGATCGGAGTGCCGTCCGGGAGGAACGGCATGTCTTCCTCGGGAACGATCTTGGCGACGACGCCCTTGTTACCGTGACGACCGGCCATCTTGTCACCGACCTCGAGCTTTTGCTTCGTGGCGATGTAGACCTTGACCTGCTTGATCGCGCCATCGGCCGAGCCTTCGCCCGCCTCGATGCTGCCGATCTTGCGTTCGCGGTCGCTCTCGAGCTCGTCGAACTTCGTCTGGTACGAGCCGATGATCTCCATGATCTTGATGCGAACCGGTGAGGGATCGATCTGAACGTGCTTGGAGACGGCCGCGAGTTTGCGGAGGAGGGTCTTCGTGATCTTGCGGTTGGCCGGGATGATGATTTCGCCGGTCTCGCCGTTGATGACGTCGAGGGGAATTTTTTCGCCGAGGAGGATGTTGGAGAGGGCCTCGGTGAGACCTTCGCGCAACTTGTCCATCTGCGTCTTGTATTCCTCCTGGATCTGCTTCGCCTGGCGCCGACGGTCGGAGGGGGAAAGTTTCTCCTCCTGGTTGTCGATGCGGGAGGAGACCTTCACGTCCATGATGATGCCGGTGACGCCGGACGGGACGATGAGCGACGTGTCTTTCACGTCGGCGGCCTTTTCGCCGAAGATGGCGCGGAGGAGCTTTTCCTCGGGCGCGAGCTCGGTCTCGGACTTCGGGGTGATTTTGCCGACGAGGATGTCGCCGGGCTTCACTTCCGCACCGATGCGAATGACGCCGTTGTGATCGAGGTTCTTGAGGGCCTCTTCACCGACGTTCGGGATGTCCCGCGTGATTTCTTCCGGCCCGAGCTTCGTGTCGCGGGCGGTGACCTCGAATTCCTGGATGTGGATCGAGGTGAAGATGTCTTCGCGGAGCACCTTCTCGGAGATGAGAATGGCGTCTTCGAAGTTGTAACCGTTCCACGGCATGAACGCCACGAGCACGTTGCGGCCGAGGGCCATCTCGCCCTGATCCGTCGAGGGACCGTCGGCGATGATCTGGTCCTTCTTGATCTTCTGACCGATCTTGACGATCGGCTTCTGATTGAAGCAGGTGCCGGCGTTCGAGCGCATGAATTTCCGCAGCTCGTAAACGTAGGTGTGGTTCTTCGGGTCGTTCTTCACGTTGCGCGGCAGTTCGCCGTCCTTCGTGATGATGATCCGCTTCGCGTCGACGGAAGCGACGATGCCGGCCTCTTCGGCGACAACGACAATCTTCGAGTCGCGGGCGACACGCTCTTCAATGCCGGTGCCGACGAACGGCGACTCGGCCTGGAGCAGCGGCACGCCCTGGCGTTGCATGTTCGCACCCATGAGCGCGCGATTCGCATCGTCGTGCTCGAGGAAGGGAATCATTCCGGCCGCGATCGAGATGACCTGCTTCGGCGAGACGTCCATCAGGTGGACTTCGCTGGCGGGCACTTCGAGGAAGTTGCCGTCCTGACGGACGGTGACCTTGCCGACGAAGTGGTTCTTGTCATCGATCTCGGCGTTGGCCTGGGCGATGACTTTCCCCTCTTCCTGGTCGGCGGTGAGATACTCGATCTTGTCGGAAACGCGTCCGTCCTTCACGAGGCGGTAGGGCGTCTCGATGAAACCGAACTCGTTTACGCGGGCGTAAGTCGAGAGCGAGTTGATGAGACCGATGTTCGGACCTTCCGGCGTTTCGATGGGGCAGATGCGGCCGTAGTGCGACGGATGGACGTCGCGGACTTCGAAGCCGGCGCGTTCGCGATTGAGACCGCCGGGCCCGAGTGCGGAGAGGCGGCGCTTGTGCGTGACCTCGGCGAGCGGGTTGATCTGGTCCATGAACTGCGAGAGCTGCGACCGCGCGAAGAAATCGCGGATGACGGTCGTGAGCGCCTTCGGGTTGATGAGCTTCTGCGGGGTGATCGAGTCGACGCTCTGGTCGTACATCGTCATGCGCTCGCGCACGAGACGCTCCGTGCGGCTGAGGCCGACGCGGCACTGGTTGGCGAGCAACTCGCCGACGGTGCGGACGCGGCGGGAACCGAGGTGATCGATGTCGTCGACGACGCCGGTGCCCTTTTTGAGGCGGACGAGATATTTCGTGGCGGCGACGATGTCGGCGCTGTCGAGGATGCGCTGTTCGAGGTCGGCCTTGAGGCCGAGCTTCTGGTTGATCTTGTAGCGACCGACGCGGCCGAGGTCATAGCGCTTCGGATCGAAGAACAGGCGCTTGAGAAGGGCTTTCGCGTTCGCGGTGGTCGGCGGCTCGCCGGGGCGGAGGCGCTTGTAGATTTCCTTGAGGGCTTCCTCTTCGTTGCGCGTCGGATCTTTCTTCAGCGCGCGGATGATCGCGCCTTCGTCGGCCGCGGTGTCGATCACGCGGATGACGGTGATGTCGTGCTTTTCGAACGTGCGGACGATCGCCTTCGTGAGCGGCTCGAATGCGCGCGCGAGCACGACGCCCTTCTGGGCGTCGATCGCGTCCTCGACGAGGACGAGCGTGGAGACGTTTTCGAGATCGAGGGCCTTGGAGACCTTCAGGTCCTTGATGTCGTAGAAGAGATTCAGCAGGTCGATGTCCGAGCTGTAGCCCACGGCGCGAAGCAGCGTGGTGATGAGGAATTTCCGGCGGCGGCGGCGGCGGTCGAGGTAAACGTAGAGCAGGTCGTTGTTGTCGAACTGCACTTCGAGCCAGGTGCCGCGGTCGGGGATGATGCGGAAGGAGTGGAGCGGCTTGCCGTTCGGGTGCGGGGTGACTTCGAACGCGATGCCGGGCGAGCGGTGGAGCTGAGAAACGACGACGCGCTCGGCGCCGTTGATAATGAACGAGCCGCGCTCGGTCACCATCGGGATTTCGCCCATGTAGATATCCTCGTCCTTGATGAAGTCTTCCTCACGGAGGCGGAGCTTCACGTAGAGCGGCACCGAGTAGGTGATGCCCTCGCGGAGGCACTCGAGCTCGTTGTTCTTCGGATCGCCGAGCGTGTAGGAAACGTATTCGAGCGTCAGGCGCTCGTCGTAGGACAAAATCGGAAACACCTCGCGGAAGACGGCCTCGAGACCCTGCGGCTTGCGCTGCTTCTCGGGAATCCCCTTTTGCAGGAAGTCGAGATAGGAGGTGATTTGAATCTCGATGAGATTCGGCGGCTGAATGACTTCGCGGAGCTTGCCGAAGTTGATGCGTTCAGGATGTGTGCGGTCGGCCATGGGAATTCCCGATGAGGGTTAAAACAGAAACGAGACAGGCGCGGTGCTCAAAGCGCGGCGCGGAGAACCAGCGAAAGAACAAAAAATGAAAAGGCAAAGGACAGGCCGTGCGAACGCGCGGCCTGTCCCGTGAAAAACGGAGATGTTTGCGGATGAAGTCGCCAAGCAAGGGGTGTCATTGCGAGGGGCGAAGCGACGAAGCAATCCAGCTGGATCGCCGCGCCAGCTTTGCCGGCTCGCGATGACCTTCGGTCACTTGAGTTCGACCTTGGCGCCGGCGGCCTCGAGTTTCTTCTTGAGATCCTCGGCCTCGGCCTTGGCAACGTTCTCCTTGACGTTCTTCGGAGCGCCTTCGACGAGGTCCTTGGCCTCCTTGAGGCCGAGACCCGTGATGGCACGGACTTCCTTGATGACGCCGATCTTGTTCGCGCCGGCCTCCTTGAGGACGACGGTGAACTCGGTCTGCGCTTCAGCGGCGGGAGCGGCAGCTCCGCCCGCGCCACCCGCGGGAGCGGCGGCGACAGCAGCGGCGGCGGAAACGCCCCATTTGGCTTCGAGATCTTTGACGATGGAAGCGAGTTCGAGAACCGACTGGCTCGAGAGCCAATCGATAACTTGGTCTTTGGTGATGTTGCTCATGTTGACTTCTCCTGCGGCAGATTAGCGGTTTCGGGAAATGAAACGCGTTTAAGAGACGTATCCCCTAGCCTGCCTCTTGGATATTTGCTCTCCGGCCGACGATGAAACGTGCGGCCGGAAAAATGGGTTGTGGTTAAGGATGGATTAGGCGGCCGGCGCAGCGTCGGACGCGGCGGCGGGCTGGTCTTTCTTGACCTTGGCATCGAGCACGCGGACGAAGGCCGCGGCGTTCTGCGAGAAGAGTCCGAGCAGCTGCGAGCGCAGCGCGTCGAACGAAGGAAGGTCGGCCAGCTTCGAGAGATCGGAGGCCGAGAAGATTTTCTTCTCGAGCACGCCCACCTTCACTTCGAGCTTCTGTTTGTCCGCGAAGAATTTCTTCAGGATCTTCGCGACCCCGGCGGAATTTTTTCCGCCAACGACGACGGCCGTCGGGCCGGTCAGCGCGCTCTCGAATTCCGGCAGGCCGAGGGCCTTGGCCGCAACGCGGAGCGAACTGTTCTTCACGACGTGAAACTCGGCTTTCTCAGCGGCGAGCTTCGAACGCAGATCAGCAACGTCGGCGACCGTGACCTTCGTGAAATTCGCGAGGATGACGTAGTCGGACTTCTTGAGGTGGGACTCGACCTCGGCGATCAGGTAATTTTTTTCAGCTCTCATGGTCGTGGTTCCGTTTAGTATTTGCTGAACTCGATGGCGGCGACCTGCACGCTCGGGCTCATGCTCGAGGAGATGGCGATCGTCTTGATGAAGTTGCCGCCCTTGTAGGTGGCGGGCTTGCCCTTGCCGACCGCTTCGAGGACCGCGTTGGCGTTCTCGATGATCTGCGCCGGCGTGAACGAACGCTTGCCGATGCCAACTCCGATGTTCGCGGACTTGTCCATTTTGAATTCCACGCGGCCGGCCTTGACGGCCTTGATGCCAGCGGGGATGTCGTCGGTCACGGTGCCGGACTTCGGGTTCGGCATCAGGCCCTTCGGGCCGAGGACGCGGGCGAGCGTGCGGACCTGCTTCATGGCCTCGGTCGTCGCGATCGCGACGTCGAAGTCGAGCCAGCCCTCATTGATCTTCGCCATGTAGTCGGCGAGACCGGCGTGATCCGCACCGGCGGCGAGTGCCGCGGTCGCGTTGTCGGTGAAAACGAGAATGCGCACCTTCTTGCCGGAACCGTTCGGGAGCGGCGTGGTGCCGCGCACGTTCTGGTCGCCGGAGGCGCCGTCGACTCCGAGGCGGAACGAGAGCTCGACGGTCTCGTCGAACTTCGCCTTCGGGAATTTAGCGAGAATCTCCACGGCTTCCGCCAGTGGATATTCCTTGGTGAGGTCAGCGACTTTGAGGGCGCTGGCGTAACGTTTACTGTGTTTTTTTGCCATGATGACTCCTTGCGGTGCAAGCGTCCGTGAAGACTCCCGCTGCGAGTTGGTTGGTGGTTTCGGAGAAAAGTCTAGGGCTGAGAGCTAAGTGCTGAGAGCCAGATAACGGAGTCAGAGTTTTGCTCTAGACTCTGCGCTCTTAGCTCTTGGCTTTGCAGATTAGTCGACGACCTCGATGCCCATGTTGCGGGCGGTGCCGGCGATGATCTTGATGCCAGCCGCTTCGTCATTGGCGTTCATGTCGGCCCTCTTGAGCTTCCAGATTTCGGCGAGCTGCTTCTTCGTGACCTTGCCGACCTTGTCCTGGTTGGGCTTGGCCGAGCCGCTGGCGATGTTCGCCGCCTTCTTGAGGAGGACGGACGCCGGCGGGGACTTGAGGATGAAGGTGAAGCTCTTGTCGGTGTAAACCGTGATGACCACGGGCAGAATCATGCCGTTCTGGTCCTTGGTTCGCGCGTTAAAGTCTTTGCAGAACGCCATGATGTTGACGCCCTGCGCACCGAGCGCGGGACCGACGGGGGGCGCGGGATTCGCGGCGCCGGCGGGCAGTTGGAGGCGGATGTAACCTTGGATCTTCTTAGCCATGTGAGTAAAGGGACGGGCAGTCTTTCAGGATACGGTTGCGAATATTGTGCGGTGTTGAGAGAGGCGTCGCATCACTCGGTGTTGCGCTGCACCTGCCAGTATTCGAGCTCGACCGGGGTGAACCGGCCGAAAATGGAAACGGAAACCTTGAGCTTGCCGCGGTCGGGATCGATCTCGTCGATCCGGCCCGTGAGGTTCGCGAACGCGCCGTCGTTGATCTTCACTTCCTCGCCGACGGTGTAGACGACCTTCGGGACTTCCTTGCCGTTGGCGGCCTCGATGCGGGCGCGGATCTCGTCGATCTCGGACTGGCGGAGGGCGGCCGGAGCATCGCCACCGACGAAACCGATCACGCCGGCGACTTCCTTCACGAAGTACCACGGCTTGTTGATGACCTTCTTGTCCTCACCGTAGAGGCGCATTTGGATGAAAACGTAGCCCGGGTAGAGCTTGCGCACCTTCGTGCTCTTCTTGCCGGCCTTCACTTCCGAAACGACCTCGGTCGGGAGCAGCACTTCGAAAATGGCGTCTTCGAGCTCCTCGGCCTTTTTGAACTTCTCAATGTACGTCTTCACCTTGTTCTCCTGGCCGGAGAGCGTGTGAAGGGCGAACCATTGGGCGTCGGCGGGCGCGGTCGTTGGATTGGACATGACGCTGGGGGTTAGCTGACGAGGGACGTGAGGAGATCGACCACGTTCACCATGGCGAAATCGCTGATCG
>DATAKE010000127.1:0-3736 GCA_036261745.1 Opitutaceae bacterium | reverse complement strand
GTGACGAGAAAGTCCGGCCAGCCGTCGGCGTTGAAATCCAGCATCGCGAGGGCCTTGGCGTCCCCGGGAACGATCAAGTTGCTCTCACCCGGCGGCACGGCCGTGAAACGCCCGTGCCCATCGCCGCGGAGCAACTGGCTCAGCCCGCCATCGCAGCGCCCGACCAGCGGAATCGGAGCATACGAATTCTGCACCGCGTAGATGTCGGCAAAACCGTCGCCGTCAAAATCGCCGGCAACGACGCCTTGCAGCGGCGCGATCTGCGCCAGGCGCGGCAGGCTTTCGAAACGGAACGTTCCATCCGGCTGGCTCATAAATACCCCGCTCCGAAATTCCGTGGCGGCGAAGCGTTGGGCCGCCGCCAGCTTTTCCTCGCCGAGAATTTCGCCGAGCGTGGCCCGGGCATAATAATCGTTGCGCGGAAAACGTTTCGCGATCCCCGGAATGGCCGCACCGAGATCCTTGCGCGCGCGCCACGGATAAATCTTCTCCCCTTCATGGTGGGCCTCGATCAGCTGCACATCGCCGTCGCCTTTGAAATCTCCGGAAAACAGCAGCGCGGGATGCGCGGAGTCCGCGCGGTACTGGGTGTTCAGGCCGAGATTGCCTGCGACGTAATCGGTGCGGCCGTCGCCGTTGAAATCCGCGGCGGCGAGCGAATTCCACCACCCGGTACCCGCCGCCGCAAAACCTGCCCGCTCCGTCCAGTCCTCAAAGCCTTTGCCACCGCGATTGTGGAAATATTTCACCTGACCCCATTCGAGCGCCACGAGCAGATCGATCCACCCGTCGCCATCGACATCGCCGGCTAACGCCGCCGTCACCATGCCCACCTCGCGCAACGCCGGCGCAAGGGTGCCGGTCACATCTTCAAAGCGGCCGCCCTCGCGATTCGCCAGCAGCGCGCTCTTCGGCGGCAAGGGATACTGCCCCGGCAAAACGCGCGCACCGATGAAAAGATCCAGTCTCCCATCGCGATCGAAATCCGCGGCCACCACGGCGCCCACACTCGACGGCAGCGACGGCAAAACTCCGGCCGGTGCGGGACGAAATCCTCCGCGTCCGTCATTGAGCAACAGTCTCGGTTGATAGTCCGCCGCGCCGGCGGGCAATCCGACGCCGCCCTTGGCCACAAGGAGATCGCTCGTGCCGTTGCCATCGGCATCGAACCCGAGCAGCGGTCCGTCGCTCAGTGGTCCGGCGATTGCGAGCGCCGGAGAATCGGCACTGGCAAAACGCCCCTCTCCTTCGGCGATGAATAGCTGCGGGGGATCGAGGGGGGTACCTCCGAGGAGCACGTCGTCTTTCCCGTCTCCCTGCAGATCGCCGACGGCGAGAGCGGGGCCGCGACGGTTCTGCCGCATTGGGAGAAGCGGATTTTGCCCACTCTCGTCCAGCTTCACCTCGCGCCTTTGCTGCGAAAAATTCACGGCCCGGCTCACTTCAGTGAACTGGCCGGCGGCGGCCGGCTTCGTTTCGTCGACGCGTAGGGGCATCACTGGCCCGGCAGGTTCCGTCAGCGTGAACTTCCGGTCGACCGCGAGATCGGTGAACGATTGGGTCCGCCCGTTCGGCCAAGTCACGGTGAGGCGCTTGATCGCACGATCGTTTCCCAGGCCGAAGTGAAGAACCGGTTCGGAGTTCGAGAGCAGGCCGCGCGCGAGCACCAGTTGCCGAACCTGGATGCCCGATTCGGTTTCGATCTTCAGCGATGCGCCCACCCCAAAGCGGTTCGACTGGGTGCCGCGCAGGGAAAAAATCACGCGGTGGCCGGTGTCGGAGTCGTTGCGCAACACCGTTACGCCTTTTTCGTAGTTCGAAAAAACCAGATCCAGGTCGCCGTCCCCGTCCAGGTCCCCGAACGCCGCACCGTAACTCACGCCTTTTTGATTGAGGCCCCAGGCGGTCCCGGATTCTTCGAAGCGCAGGTCCCCCAGATTGCGGTAGGCGAGATTCGCCTCGGCGAGAACGGGACTGGCTTTCTGGATGCGCGTCTTCTCCGCGAAATTTGCGGCCGTCATCATTCGCGCCATGAGGTCCGCATTGTGCGGTTCGCGGTGCATGCCGTTGGTCACGTGAAGATCGAGGCGGCCGTCGTTGTCGAGATCCTCGAAGCGCACCGACCACGTCCAGTCGGTCGCGTCGAGTCCGGCGAGGAAGGCCGCCTCGAGGCAGCGCCCGGTGCCGGTGTTCAGAAAAAGCGCGTTCCGGAAATATTGGGGGGCGAGCGGGGAGTTTTCCGGCGGATCCTGCGAAAGGAGGCTGCGCGAAAGGGCCATTGCCCGCTGGTCCTTCTGGTGGGTGGTCGCCGCCATTTCGGCGACGAGGAGATCGACCAGCCCGTCGTTGTTCACGTCGCCGAGGTCCGAGCCCATCGAGGAGTACGGCATGTGCGGCACCACGCGGTCGATGAGATCGGTGAAGGTGCCGTCGCGATTGTTGCGGTAGAGTTTATCCGGCGCCGCGAAGTCATTCGCGACGTACAGATCGGGCCAGCCGTCGCTATCGTGGTCCCACCACGTGGCGGAGTGCCCCTGGGCTTCGCCGGCGATTCCGGCCCGGTCGGTCACGTTCGTGAACACGCCCTGGCCGTTGTTATGGAAAAGATAATTCCGCTGGCCGTTCGGATGCGTGGCGACGGCGAGGATGTTTGTCTGGATAAAAACATCGAGCGAGCCGTCGCGGTCGTAGTCGCAGAAGGCCGCCATCACCGAGGCGTCCTTGATGGCGAGGCCGCGGGCGGTGGCCTCTTCTTTGAAGGTGCCGTCGCCTTGGTTGACGTAGAGGAGATTGGGCGCGTCGAAGCGGCAGAGGTAGAGATCGAGCCGTCCGTCGTTGTTCACATCGGCAAACGTCGCGCCCTGTTTCCAGATGCCGGCCGCCTCGCCCTTGTCGCCCACCCCGGCCTTGTCCGTCACGTCGGCGAATTTCCAATTCCCGAGGTTGCGAAACAGCCGGCAGCTTTCCGTTTTGCTCACGATAAAAATATCCGGGCGCCCGTCGCCGTCGTAATCGCCGATCGCCACGCCGGTGCCGACCGCTCCGACTTCGAACTCGGCATAACGTTCGACCCACATGGCGGGATCGTCGTAGCGGTTTTCGGTGACGATTCCCGTCTGCTCCGGGGAGAGCTCGGTGAACAGCGTCGTCCCGCGTGGAGCGGAACGCGGCGCGAGGGGTTGTCCGGTCGGTTGCGCAACAGGTTCGGCCGCGACGGCGGCGACCCCGGGGACCAAAAAGAAAAGCAATCCGGGGAAGCGCATGACGGCGTTACAACCCGGGAGCGGACACGATGAGGACCGGCGATGGCGACGAGACTGCGTGGGCCGTCTCGATTCCCGACGGCCACCGGACCTGGACTTTCCGGGGCGGATTATTTTCGAGCCAACCGACGAAGCAGGCAGCGGTCGACTGACTGTAATAGCCCGAGCCCGCATAAACTTCACTCGCCCGTTTCGAACCGTCGGCGAATTCCACGGTGATGCGCGCGCCCACCGCGGTCGGATTTCCCGACGGCCCGCGCAGCCTGACGCCGAGCGAATGCCGGCCGGCGACGCCATTGTTCCGGAATGCCAGCGTCGTGGCGTTGTTGCGGGTGACGAGAAAGTCCGGCCAGCCGTCGGCGTTGAAATCCAGCATCGCGAGGGCCTTGGCGTCCCCGGGAACGATCAAGTTGCTCTCACCCGGCGGCACGGCCGTGAAACGCCCGTGCCCATCGCCGCGGAGCAACTGGCTC
>DATAKE010000118.1:0-7334 GCA_036261745.1 Opitutaceae bacterium | reverse complement strand
CGTGAAACCTTGAAAAAAGGCAACTCAAACTCCGTGTCCCCGGCACTCCGCGTGAGTGAACAATCCTGAATTTCTAAATCGCGAAAGAGAGGACGGCGGCGCGAAAAAGTTCGCGCGTTTTCCAAGTTTCACTCTTTCAAGATTTCAACGTTTTCAGCGCAGGATTTCCCACTTCGTCGGGTCGCCTTTCACATCCATCACCTGGATCTGATTCACGGTTTTAAAATTCACGTGGTCCTCGAACGACCACACCACTTTCCGGTCGGGCGTGAGTTCGAAGAAGTGCGGCTGTTTGCCGATATGGCCGTGCCCGAGGTAATTCGTGAAAATCGTGTTCCCGTTCGGCAGCCGCTGGAAACCGGTCGTGAGCCGCAGCGGATGGCCGGGGATGTCGTTTTCGTTCAGCTCCCAAACGACCTTCATGTTGGCATCGCGCTCCTCGACCTTGTGGCCGTCGCCGAGCGAGATGAGCAGGTTTCCATTCGGGAGCGGCAGCACATTGTGCACGTCGCCGGGGACGGGCGTGAGGCGGAGGGTTTTGCCACTGGCGTCGAGTTCCTCGATCACGTGCTCGCCCTTGCGCGCGACGATGTAGCGGCCGTCCTTGGTCTTGCGCGCCCCGCGGAACTGATCGTGGATCTTCACCTTTTCCGGCGGCGGCGTGAGTTTGATTTCCTTCGCGATCCGGCCGTTGCGCTCGACCTCGATGATGCGGCACGGGCCGCTCTCGACGATCATCACCAAACCGCCGGGCAAGGGCTGACACGCGTGAATCTCGGTCTTCGGGTCCGACTTGTAGTGCCAGACGATCTCCTTCTGGCCGGTCATCTCGATGACGCCGGTGTTGTAGCAGAACAGAAAATTTCCGTTGGCGAGCACCCAGCCGTCCTGCGGATGCTTGCAGGCATACTCCCAGATGATTTTTCCGTCCGCCGAAACCTGCGCGACCTTGCCGCCATAGGAATCGGTGCAGAAGAACGGATGAGCCGCCCGCGCCACGAGCGCCGACGCGAGGAAAAAAGCCAGGACACGCAGAACCAAGGGAAGAGACTTCATGGGTGGGTAACCAAACGGGGTTCGCGGCACGCTGCTCCGCCGCGCCATGCACTGAAACCAGAATCGAAGCCGACCAGTCAGAAGATCCGCCTAAGCGCGAAGCCGACGCAAGTTGACGTCGATGCATCCGCGAGCCTGAGCGCGGGTCAGGATTGCGAGATCCGGGCTTCGCACAGGGGTCAGCGACGGCAAGCGCCTCAGCACGTCGCCTGGTACGCGTGCGGATCTTTGCCCGCCAAATCGGCGACGCGGCTAACGCGCAGCGCCGTTCCGTCCGGCAGGGGTGCGTCGCGAGTCGACCGTCATTCTTCGAGGACGAGATCGAGGTCGACGCCTTCCAGGGTTCCGGTCGGCACCCAACGTAGAACCCAGGCCGAAGCCGCATCGAGATCTTGGTCCAGCCACGCGCGTATGGCCATTGTCAGCACTAGCGTACGGTCTGGCCCGGCGGCAAGCTGCCGGCCGGCGTCGGCGAGCGACTTCGAATCGACCAGCGACCATGCGTGCGTCGCGCTTTCGAGCGCCGCGACGCGCACGCCGGGCTCGTTCAAAGTGAGCGCGGATTCCCATGCCGGTCGCGGAGCCTGTTCGCCCCACCGGCGATAAATCGTGCTTGCCAGGCCTGCGGCGATTTGACGGGCGTCGTTGGCGGCGAACAGCGCCGCGGGCTCGAACTTGCCGGCGTTGCACAAGGCGGAGATCAACGCCTCGCTACATGCGTTTGCCTCGGTCGAATTGGCCCGGACGGCTTCTCGCGCGAAGCGGATGGCGTCGTCGGGTCGATTCATCGCTCCGTTGAAGAGCGCGGCCAAGGCCACTTTGTGCTCGAGGTATGATTGCGAGAGAATCCACGTTCCTGCGCCGACCACATCGGCCCGGGCCCAACCGCGCAGCACGGAGACAAGCAGAGTCCGGCGCACCGTCTCGTCGGCCTCCGCCAGCGCGGATGCTAGCGCCGCGAATGGGTCGCGGCGCGCGAGCTCTTCGAGCGCCACTGAGCCCGGGTCTTGGTCGGCCGTGGAAGCACCGCGTTCCGGCTCAACGGCCTCCGATCGCTCCTGCGCTTCGATCGCCGAAACGTTCCCGCTTGTGACGGGCGGAGCCACCGTCGCTTGCAGAGACGGCGTTGGCGCCGTGCGTTCATGCGACGGCGAAGCGACGCCGGTTGGCCGTGTCGTCGGGACGAACCGAAGCGTCGCGACCGCCAGCGCAGTCGCTGCCAACATCACCGTGAAACGAAGGCGCATCGGCGAGGGTCTCGATTCGGCGTTGTTTGTCAGGTGAGGAACCGGCGCGTGGCCGTGGCCGGCGCAGGATCAAGCCGCGCCGGCACGGAAAAGCGCGCGGCCGCAATCACCAGGGAATACTGATCTCGTCGACGTTCGCGAGATCGCTGCCGGTGCTGGCGATCTGAATGGTGTTCGTGCCTGTGGCGCTGAGCGTGATGTTCACGGTCATCGTGGTCCACGTCGTCCAAGACGCCGTCGGATTGAACGTAAGGTTGGAAGTCACCCCGTTGACCGTGATTGTGCCGGTCCGCGATGTCGTCGCACTGAGCGCGTAGCGGATGGTCATGGCCTTGGTGCCGCCGCCATTCGGGTTTACGCTGCTGAACGTCAGCGTCGAGGTCGTGGTGCCAAAGTTGACGTAACCGGTGTCGTTATAGCCGGCATTCGTCGTCTCGACGGTCGGGGGCGTGCTGCCACCGCGGGTCGCGTTCTCGGCCGGATAAACGTCCGCGGCACCGACCGCGGCGGGCGGAATGTTGATATAGTCGACGTTGGCGAGATCGGATCCGGTCGAAGCGAGGCTGATCGTATTCGTCGAGCTGTTGTTCAGCGTGACGTTCACCTGCAACGTGGCCCAGGTCGTAAACGCTCCGGTCGTTGGAAAGGTGATGTTCGTCGGCACGCCGTTGACCGTGAGGGAGCCGGTGCGCGACGTGGTGCCGCCCAGGGCGTAGCGGATGCCGAGGCTTTTCGTGCCGCCGCCGTTGCCGGCCACGTTGTTGAACGTGACCGTGCCGCCAGTGGTCGGGAAATTGGCGAAGCCCGTGCCTTGGTAGCCGGCACTATTGGTGTCGATCGTGACACCACCCGAGAGCGTCGCGTTCTCTGCCTGATAGTTGCTGCCCGCCGGAAGCGGATCGACCGGGGTCGCACCCGCAAGGAGGCTCTCCAGCGGAGACAGGTTGAGTTCATTGATGCCATCGCGAACGAGCCCGGCCACGCGGAGAGCGCCCGTTTGATTCGTATGCGTCTTGTCGCCGGAGACGAAGAGCGTGGCCGACTGCGTCGCGCCCATCGACGAGTAGAGATTGTAGCTCTTCGTCGTCAGGTCGATGCAGGGCGTATTGGTCTCCGTGGCGAGTTGCTGCACCGTGGCGGGATACTGGCCGTGCGAGTGCGTCAACGTTCCCCCGCTCCAGACATTCCGCTCGAGCGGAGTGATCAGCACCGGCTTCGCGCCTTTGGCCTTCGCGTCGTCGACGTACCGTTTCAGACCGGCCTTGTACTGGGCGAGGGTGAGCGACTTCTCGTCGTTGTGTCCGAACTGAATGAAGAGGTAGTCGCCCGATTTGATTTTGCCTTGGATGTTCGGGACGTAGAAGCCGCCCCAAAAACTGGTGCTGGTTTCGCCGGAATCGGCGTAGTTTGCGACGGCTGCACCCTGCGTGAGGTAGCTGGTGAACATCTGTCCCCAGCCCGCATAAGTGGTGCTGTTCTGGTCGCACACCGTCGAGTCGCCGGCGATATAGAGCGTAATCGCCGTCGTCGCCGGCGAAATCTCGACCGCGTTGATCTTCGGCGCGGTGCCGTAAAACGTCAGGTCGAGCACGCCGTCCGATTTGATGTGCAGCGTGATCGAATAGGTCGAGAACTGACCGCTGGTCGTCTTGAGCTGCTGCACGATGATCCGCTCCACTTCGGATTTGATCGAGGTGTCGCTGGTGCCGGAGTTGTCGCCCGTGATTACCGTCACGTTATAATTTCCGGCCGGCACATTCGCGCTGAATTTGAACGACGACCCGGTGATATAGTCGCCGCGCAGCGAGTCGGGCGCTCCGCGGTTGACCGAGCTCAGGCCCGACGTGCTGGCGAAGCCGTAGCCGGCGGTGGAGTTGTAGGCAGTCGTAGGTAGAACCTGGGTATAACCGCTCTGCACGGGACCAGAGCCGAAATCGAACTTCCAGTTGGTGTTTGAAGCGGCGTGCAGAGAGGCAGACGACAGGAACGCGGCGCCAGCCATGTACGTGGCCGATATGAGGGATTTTAACGATGACATCTTCAGGGGGGTTGGGGGCTTTGACCGACACTTTGGTCGGCCGACTACGTCCGCGATTCAAAGGACGGGACTGGCTGTCAAACCGCTCCGCTGGGGTCCGTCAAGGCGCGAGCCATCCGATTAAGGCCGAACTGTTCGGCACCTCGCTTTTCGGATACGGCGATTTTCGCATCGATCGACCTGTCGGTCGGGCCGGTTCGCGATCCCCTCGCGGGAAGGATGACCGCATCGAGGACACAGAGGCCCAAATCCCACTTCACGGAGAAGTACGTTAGGCTCCTGGCTCGAGACTCTCTGCTCTGAACTTTCCGGACTCCGACTCTGTGCCCTCTGCGTCGGAGCTCTGTGCGCTCTGTGGCAATGATCGAAATAGTTGGGCCCGTTTGACTCTACCCACGGTCGAATCCCCCGACATGAACACCCGCCCCGCCGCCGTCCGTTTCCGAAGTTTCACGATTTCACTCTTTCACGCTTTTCCGTCCCCGCTTTCCCATTCCTCCGCCCCTTTCCCACTCTTCCGGCTCCCCCTTTTCCTGCTCCCCTTCGTTTTCCTCACCGCCTGCGCGACCCTCGCCCCGCGCGGCGTGATCGACGTCAGCGTCGTCGACATCCGCCCGACCCAGGCCGCGCTCCTCGAAACCACGGCAGTCCTCACCCTGCGTTTCACGAACGCCTCCCCCGAACCGCTCCAGCTCAAAGGCTCGTCGCATCGTCTTTATCTCAACGGCAGCTCCATCGGCCGCGCCGTGAGCAACGACTCTCTCACCATCCCCGCGCTCAGCACCGCGACTCAGCAAGTCACCGTTTATTTGGAAAACCTCACGCTCGTCCGGAAAGCCACCGAGTTCTCCAGATCCCCCACCGCAATCGCCTACCGCCTTGAAAGCCAGCTCTTCACGGTCGACGGGACAAGCGCCACGAACCGCCTCCGCGCCACCGCCACCGGCGAACTCGATATCCGAGGCCTGATGGAGCCGGTGAAACAGTGAAAGCGTGAAACTGTGAAACGTTGAAACGTTCGGAAATGAACCCGCCACCGCCAAATTTCCCGGCGCCCACGTCCTGAGTTTCAAGATTTCACCCTTTCACGCTTTCAAGATTTTCCGCCCACCTTCCCGTTTCCCAATTTTCCGTCTGCCCTCCGTCGGCCTCCCACGTTTCACGATTTCATCCTTTCAATGTTTCATCTTTTCCGCTCCGCCCTCCGCCCTTGCTCCGGAAGTTTCACGATTTCATCCTTTCACCCTTTCCCAATTTTCCGATGCCCCCTTCCCGCTTCGCCCTCCTCGCCGGTCTGGCCATCCTCGTAGGCATCGCCGCCGCCCTCGTCGTCTACGTGGCGCTCCTCGCCGCCCTCGTCTTCCTGATCACCGCCACGGCCATCGCGCTGCTGCTCAGAATTCGCAAAGCCAGACGCTCCCGGACCCCCAGCTCGAGACGCTAAGCTCCCAGCTCTGACCCACCCAGAACGCCTACCGAGAATCCGGTAGACGCGCCGCTTGCGTCATACGCCGACTTCCGGCGATATCGCCGTTTCCAGCATGACCCCGGGAGCTGACGCACGCCAAAAGATCGACGCCGACCTTGTCGCGTGCGGCTGGCGCCTGTGGGACTATAAGAGAGTCGATCTCTCCGCGTGCCGGGGAATCGCGCTCCGAGAAGTCCAGCTCAAAACTGGTCCTTGCAGCGACTACTTGCTGATCATCGACCGCAAGCCCGTGGGCGTGATCCAGGCTCAGAAAAAGGGTACGACGCTTTCAGGGGTCGCTACTCAATCCGCAGACTACGCCTCCGTACTTCCCGACTTTCTCGCCGCTCCGTGGCAAGGACACGATGTGAGCGCGTCGGCTAAGAATGGCCCGCCAGGCCTCCAGGTATTCGGCGAAGCGCTCATCTGCACTGCACGCACGCAGCTCGAATGGCTGCTAACCGAACAGCGAGATAGCGACCCCCCCGCACATAACTATGGCCTTTGAGCTGCTCACCAAAGAGGAACTCCTGACTGCGGCCATCGCGACGAAGCGCCCTGTGGCATTCCTCGTCGGGTCACCGTTGTCTGTGGAGAATGGCATCGGCGTGCCGGGCGTCACGGAAATCCTGGCCCTAGTCAGGGCTGAGATTCACGATCGAGCCAATTTCGCGCTGCACCGCTTCGAAGCTGCGATGGCTGGCAAAACGGGCGGGGATGCTTACCAGGAGGCCATGAAGTGGCTCGGCAAGAATGCCGGCCAAGATGCGATCAATGATGTTATCAAAAAGTCTGTGCTCAATGCGCGCAAAGCCGCAGCGCCAGCATTGCCCAGTGGAGATGGCGAACCCGTAGATTGGAATATCCCCGCTGGCACGGCAGGCCTTGGTGAGATGGTGGCGGGTGGAAATGACCGGTTTCTCGGCCCGGTCCTGACCACGAACTTCGACCCGCTCATTTCATTGGCAGTTCGTAGGGCCGGAGGTCGATCGGGCCGGCGCGTTCTGACTGCTGACGGGACGCTCGCTGGCGCAGCAGAGGATGAGCCCGGAATCTGCACCGTTGTTCACCTGCACGGATTCTGGCGCGATTCCGACACACTTCACACCCAAGCGCAGTTGACCAACCCTCGGCTGAAGCTGACGAAATCCCTGCAACGTCTGCTCCAACGGCGCACGCTCGTTGTGGCAGCCTACGGCGGTTGGGATGACGTCTTCACTCAGGCCCTTGTCGAACTCATGAACGACGAACAGGCGCCCCTCGATGTAATTTGGTGCTTCTACGAGGACGACCCCGACAAGGTGAAGGCAAAGAACGGAAAACTCCTCGCCGCTGTCGAACCCGCCATCGTGATGAATCGCTTCCGGGCCTTCGGCGGCATCGATTGCCACAGCATCTTCGGCGAAATCCTTTCCACGCTGCGGGGAATGTCGCCAGCAGTCGTGGGACCCTCGCTCGTATCGCCGTTAGCTGGATGGGAACTCATTGACGCCGCTTACCTCGGAAGGCTTTCGCCACTTCGCCC
>DATAKE010000115.1:0-115309 GCA_036261745.1 Opitutaceae bacterium | reverse complement strand
TAGTACCGATACCCGTAGTAGAGCAGCCCCGTCTCGGCGTCGGTGTATTGGGTGGAGAAACGGAAATTGTTTGTCGCGGCGTAAGTACCCGTGGCACGGAGCGTTTCTCCGAACGAGGAATATTCGTACGTCGCGGTGAGTGTGCCGGTGGCGCGATTAACGAGAGCGTGGATGTTGCCGTTGCCATCGTACGCGGGCAGGTGCGTCGTGCTCGTCGGAATATCGAAAATTGCCAGGAGGGCTCCGGCTCCTTGCCCGTCCCACGTGTAGCGGGCGACGGCGGCGTTGGAGGCGAGGACGTCGTGTTCGGCGATGAGGTTCCAGCCGTTGTAGATGAACTTCCGGTCCACGGCGGCAACGTAGGTGGAGCCGTTCCAGTTGGCTACCGTTTTTCTCACGCGGCGGCCGAGGTAGTCGTATTTGAAGGTGAGGAACTGGCGCGGTACGCCGATGGTTTGAGCTGCGACGCTTGTCTCCATCGAGACGAGCTGGTTCTCGGCGTCCCAGACGTAGTGCCAGCGGCCGTCGTCGGTCACGTTGCCGTCGAGGTCGTAGGTGAAGCTTTCGGGGGTGGCCGCGAGATAGGAGTAACGCGTGGCGCTGCCGCCGAGGGAGCTGGAAACGGCGAGGCTCTGCCAGAGCGATGGGGTGCCGGTCACGTTCTTGTAGTAGTAGTCGCCCTGGCGCGTGATGCCGCTGCTCGAGCTGTTGATCGTGATCGTCGCGGCAGTCGGTGCGAGGCCGGTGACGTCGGATGAGGCGGGCGCGGTGCGGGTGGCGACCTGGTTCAGGTTGTTGTTCGCGTAGGTGGTGGTGCGGATGTCGGACAGATTCGCGCCGACCGTGGACGAACTCGTGCGGTTGCCGATGTTGTCGAAGACGTAGCCGAAGCCGCGGCCGGCGACCGGTGAACTGGTATTCGCCGGATTGGAGCCGTGGTAGCTCTGGGCGCTGGTGACTTCGCTGCGGTCGTTGTAGCCGTAGAGGGTCGAGAGCCCGGCGCCGACGTAGCGGCTGAAGACTTCGCCGGATTCGGCGACGGTCGCGCGGCGGCCGAGGACATCGTGCGTGTAGGCGAACTGGGCTTTCGACGACGCGCCGAACGTACCGTTGATCGAGGCGAGGAGGTTGCGGTTGCTCTCGTAGGTCATTGTCTCCGTCCAACCGCTGGTTTCGGAGATGGTGCCGATCAGGTTGGTGTTCGCGGCAAATCCGTAGGTATGCGAAGTCGAGAGCGAAGAGCTGAGAGCTGAGAGCTGGTTGAAGCGGCCGTAGGCGTCGTAGCCGTAGGAAGCGGAATAGTCGGAGCCGGTGGCGTTGGCGCCGGTGAGGGTGAAGCCGAGGTTGCGGCCTTTGCCACCGGTCGTGGTCGTGTCGTAGCTGCGGGTGATGGCACGGGCGTCGAAATAACCCGGGAGCGTTTCGGAGGTGAGCGTGGTGTTCGCGGTGCTGTAGGCGAAGGTGCGTGTGCCGGTGACGTCGGCGATCGTGGCGGTCTGGCCGAGGCGGTTGTAGGTGTACGTGAGGTCGGGCGTGCTGTCGGAATAATCGATGCCCGTCTGTTCGCCGGTCGTCGTGCTGTAGGCGTAGGTCGTGGAGACGCCGCGGGCCCAGGTGCGGGTGGCGAGCTGGCCGCGGGCGTTGTAGGCGTAGGTGACGGTGCGGCCGGCGGCGTCGGTCTTGGAGAGCAAAACGCCGGTTGAAGGTTGAAAGTTGAAAGTTGAAAGATCGGCAGGTCCCGGACTGGCGGGCCAGGTGGAAGCGTCCCAGCCAGTGCCACCGCGGAAGGTGCTCAGGGTCGTTTGTTCGCCGTAGTCGTTGTAGTCGTTTTCGGTCGGATAGGTCGTCTGGCCCCAGCTGCGGGTGACTTGACCGCGGAGGTTGTAGCTGACGTAGGACGTTTTGTTGAGCGGGTTGGTCGTGCTGATGACGCGACCGGTGGAACCATCGTAGCCGAAGATGGTGGTGTTGCCGGCCGTGTCCTGTTGCGAGGTGACGCGCAGGCTGTTCGTCGCATAGGCGATGCGGGCGGGAGTGGGGTTCGGGTCGGTGCGCGGATCGGTTTGTTTCAGGACGCGGCCGAGGGAGTCGTAGTAGGTGCGCGAGATCAGGCTTTGCGCGGATTGGACGGATTGCGGGAGGCCGTTGCGCGCGATCGAGACGACGTCGATCGTGGAGTCGGAGACATCGGTGGTCGCGGTGACGAGGCGGTTGCCGCGGTCGACGACGAGGTTCTGCGTGGTCGTGTTGCCGAAGATGTCCGTCGCGATGGTTTCGGACTGCTGGTAAACCTGTCCGCTCGCGCTGAAGCCGGTGAGCCGCTGCTTCGTGACACCCATGGTAAGCGCCGTGGCGCTGCCCGGCTGGTTGTAGCCGTATGCCGTGGTTTTTGCCCACCAGGCGCCGGAGCCATCTTTTTCCAGGACGGTGGCGGTTTCGGAAAGCCGGTCGGTGGAGTTTGGTTCGAGTGCGCCGCTGGCGCTGAGGTCGAGGCCGGAGCGGTAGGCTTCGCCAAAGGCGTTGTAGGCGACGAGCGCGTCGGCGAGGCCGGGCTCGGTGGTTTTCGAGAGGCGCCCGACGGAGTCATAGAAAACGAGCTTCGTGAAGGTGGAGCCGTTGGGCGCGGGGTTTTCCTGTTTCACGGTGCGGCCGGCCCAGTCGGTCGTCGCACGCGACCAGCGTGGAGCGGCGGTGGGATTGGAGAGATCGCCCGCGTGGAGGGCGTAGGAAGTGCCGGTGATGGTGCCGTCGCCATTGACGGTGAGGGCGGAATAGCCCGCGGTGACGGCGGTGCCGGTCACGGATTTTGCGGAGCCATCGCGCCAGCTCTCAGTGATCCTCGTCGCGCCGCCGGGGAAGGTGATCGTGCTCTGGCGATTCGCGGTGTTGTAGGAATAAGTCGTGACGAGGCCGTCGGGATCGGTGCTGGTCGCCGGGCGGCCGGCGAGATCGTAGGTCGTGCTCGTGGTGATGCCGGCGGCGTTGGGATCGCTGCTGTTGTTGGTGCGCTGCCAGAGGACGCGGCCGGCGGCGTCGTATTTGAAATGGGTGTAGATCCCGTCCTGCGCGGGATAAACGCCGGAGGCGGCGACAGCGTCTTTGCGCTGCCAGACGACGCGGCCGAGGGCGTCGCAACTGTAGCTGGTCAAGGTGCCGTCGTTGGCGAGATCGAAAGTCGGGATTCCGTCCGCCCGGTTCCAGCGGGTCTCGACATTGTTGATGTAGTTAAATTCCCGAATTTTGTAGCCCTGCTCGTACCACGTCTTGCCGTTGCCGATCTTTTCCCACGTGCCGCTGCTCGTATAGATTTGAGTTTCGACTTCCACGTCGGTGGTGGCGCCAACCGACAGCCATTCGATCCGGCGGGTGGAGCGATTGGGAACGAGGTAGATGGGGTCGATCGTTTTTCCGTCCATCGTCGTCACCTGTACCGCGCTCCCGTCCACGGCGGTGTTCCAGCCTTGGAGTGTGGTGGAGGTCGTGTACGTGCTGTCGAACGCGTAGTACGCGGAAACTTTCGAGCCGTCCGGACTTGTCTGGGAATAAAGCCGGCCCGCGTAGTCGGGGTCGCCGGTGCGGTGATAGACCTTGCGCGTCGCGGTGAGATAAGTGCCGGAGCTGGTGTAGCTGTTGACCGTCTCGGTGCGGAGCGGCTGGCCGTTGGCGGAGCTGCCGAAGGACGATGCCTCGGTGCCGAGTGAAACGGTTTGGTTGAGGATCTTGGTTTCGGTGCTCGAAAGATCCTCCTGGTAGACGCTGCGCTCGGCGGTGTAGTCGAAGAGCGTGAGTTTGCAGTTGGTCGTCGTGGCGGCGGAAGCGGTGGTGGGGCTGTCCTGCCACGGGCTCATGACGGACTTGAGCTGGCCGAAGCGGCCGTATTCGCCGGCGGAGCCGTCGCCGTAGTAGGTGTACTTGATCCACGAGCCGTCGGGACGGGTGATCGATTTCAACTTTCCGTAGCTGCCGGTGCCGACATCGCCGGTGTCGTAATAATAGTCGTAGGTCGTCGTCAGCGCGGAGCCATTGGGGTCGGCAATTTCCTGGATGAGCTCGTCGATGGAGTTGGAGGCGAACAGCCGGTAGATGCGGCGGCTTTTTCCGGCGACGACGTTGGCGGCGTCCTTGAGCGTGACGTCTTCCTGGCGGTCGCCGTTGCCGAGCTGGGTCGAAGTGTAGGTGCAGACACGATTGAGACCGAGTTCCTCGATGGTCCAATCCTTGAGCGCGATGCCGGTCTGAGTGATGCGCCAGGTTGTCGAGCGGCTGCCGATCTGGCGTTCGATGCGGAGGCGATCAATGCCGCCGGCCGTGTCCTTTTGAATGAGGATAACCGGTCCGCCGTTGGCGTAGGTGAGGGAGAACCCGGGCATCGTGCCCGTGATGGCAGCCACCGTGACGGTGGCCTGTGGAGCGACGATCTCCTCGATCGCGCCGTTCGTATCATAGGTCACGGCCACGTCGGTGCTGCGTGGCTCGAAGCCGAGGACGGCGGGAGTAAAGGTGTTGGCGTCGATCGCCGAGAGGCGGATTTGGAGGGAGCCGACCTCGCGGCCGGCCGAATCGAAGCCGAGGCCGGCGGACCAGATGAATTCGCCATCGACGGTGGGCGCGGTGACCTGGCCCGGGCCGAGCCGCTGGCTGCCGTCGGCCGGAACGATGACGAATTCGGCGTAGTGATGATCGGTCACGCTGGCGATGGGCGCGGCCACGTAGCTCGTCGTGCAACGGTAGATCGAGGCGGAGGTGGGGCTCTTGATGTAGACCTTGTAGCCGGGAGGAGCGCTGATGTGGACGTCGGTCTGTTCCCAGGAGGTTTGGCCGGCGGCGAGGTGGATCTCGTTGCGCTCGCCGGGGACGACATCCAACGCGCGGGGAGCATTCTTCGACCATTGCGTGATGCCGGCGTTGGAGAGCGAAGCCTGGCCGACGCCGTTGATGTCGAGGCCGACGTTGACGTCGGCTTTCACCGCGAACGAGAGATACACCCGCTCGGTGGGATGCTGGATCGGTTTGGTCTGCGCGTGGAGCGCCGCACCGCCGAGGAGCACTGCGCTGGAAAGCAGGGCGAGACGAAGCAGGTTCATGGGGTGGGCGTGAAGAGTTCGAAGCTGACCGCGGTGGTGACGCTGAGAGAGGCGACGGCGGAAACGTAGCTGCTGTTGTCCACGGCCTTGACCGTGTAGGCGTAGCCGGTGGAAGCGGAGGCGGTGGAATCGGTGAAGGCCGTCGTGGTGGGCGAACCGATCAGGACGCCGTTGCGATAGACTTCGTAGTGATTGATTCCCGCGGAGGACGTGGACGCGGCCCACGACAGGGTGACGAAGGTCGATCCGGTGGTGCCCGGCTGAAAGGAAGAGGGAAGCGTCGGACCGAGAATTGTGAAGGCGGCGGTTTTCGTCAGCGCATTGTAGTTGGCGTCGCCTGGGTAGAGGGCGTCGATCGAGTAGCCGGTGCCGGAGGCGAGTTGTGTCCCCGCCGTGACATTTGTGCTCGTGCTCGTGAAGCGATACGGCACCGATCCGGTCGGCGCGGCTACGGCTCCGGAGTAAGGATTAACGAAGGTCGCGTTCAGGTCGCCGGAGGCGACGGCGTAGTAGCCGCTGCTGTTCGGAGCGAGCGAGCGGTTGGCGAAGGTGCCGGTGGGAGTGGCTTTGTTGACGGTGAGACCGAAGCCGCGGCCCCACCAGCCGTAACCCGCGGAATTGCCGAACGCGGCCATCCAATGACTGCCCGTGCCGCGGGCGGACGGCTGATAGGTGGCGGAAAACGCATACGTGGACGTCGGTGAAAAACTAGCCGTTCCCCCGTAACCTGCCCAATTTCCCGTGATGCCAAAATCGCCGGAAATCTGGGTGCCGATCATCTGGCCGCCCACGTCGGTCGCCGTTGCATTGACGGTAACCGACTGGCCGAAACTGATGACGGGGGTTGCCGTGCGAGCGTCGTAGACCTGGCCGCCGGGTGAAACGGTCACGGTGAGCGGGTTGATTTCCGCCACATAGATGGCGATCCACTGGTCCGAGTAATTTCCGAGAGAGTCGACGAGGCGAAACCTATAAGAGTAAAGGCCGGTGCCGCCGTCGGGCGTGTAGTTCGAGGATCCCAAACCCAGGGTTCCGAGGGAATAGGTGGAACCGTTGGGCCGCCAGACCGTGTTTTCGGTGTAGGCCACGCCGAAATTAGCCGTGCCATTGCGCGTGAGCGCGACGGACTGGCCAAGGTTGATGATCGCTGGCGATGCACTGCCGGTTGGCGCGATGCTGGCGGCGGTCACTGTCCAGTTGAGCGTTTTCGTGTCCGTGCCGAAGGCGTTGGTCGCCTGGATCGTCGAGCTGACATTGCTCGAAGCCGTGATGCGGCCGGAAATAACTCCCGTGGAGGTGTTGATCGAGAGCCCGGCCGGAAGGGAGCTGGCCGCGAAACTCGTCGGCGTGTTGATCGCCGTGATTTGATAGGAAACATTTTGTCCCTGATTCACAGACAGGCCGAGCGACGAGGTAATAACGGGACCGGGCGGAGGGGTTGAGACGGTAATGGAGTATGGTCCAACCCCGTTCCACCAGGGACGGCCATCCATTGCGTAGAAGGCAATGTACCAGGTGCCGTTTTGGTCGAGCGTCAGCGGCACGCTCGCCGAATTGGGCGTCACATAACCCGGCATCCAATCATTGATATTCCACGTGGAAGTATCCGGCGCCGTCACATTGATGATGATGCGCATGATGGCCAGTTGGCCGGCGGTATTCCAATTGTTGCCGTCGGAGTTGTCGGAATAGGTGCCCTGGGCTGTCGCACTGATCGTCACGGATTGGTTCAGGTAGGCGGTGGCAGGAACCCCGATGGAAGTGAACGTGGGCGGCGCCACCAATTGAGCCCGGCCACAAAGGGCGGAGAGCAACAGAAGCGCGATGAACGACCACCGGCAAAACGGGGTTCTCATGAGAGGAAGCGACACGGCGGTTTCAACCCTTCGAGCCGATGGTGCACGTGATCACGGGCGTCGCACCGGGAAGCGCGGGATCGAAATCGAGGATGACCGGAAACGACGCGGGGGCGTCCGTGGATTTCGGCGTGACGGTAATGAGCACTTTGCCCGCACCGGCATCAGTCAGCGTGGCTGTGGCTCCCTTGAGGGCACGAACCTTCGTGAGTTTCGTGACACCGCCGGCAATGGTGAGCGTCGCCGATTTTGCGCCTTGTTCTCCGACGGCCCAAACAAGCTCCTGCCGATCCAACGCCACGACTTTTTCGCGGACATGCTCCACGAGGATCGTCTTGTCGCCCTGGCTGGTTTTAAGCCGGATCACGTCGGTGTCGCTGCTCGTGCCTGGCCTTGCATCGAGGATCGCCATCACATCGTCGGAGCCGCGCGGCGGGATCGTGCCGGGAAATGAAACGATAAATAAATCCCCGGAACTCTGGATGGCGTCGATCTTCAGCGGCTCGTCGGAGGAATTCTGAACGGGGATGCGAAAACCCGCCTGCGCATCGTTCCACTTCAAATTCATCTTCACCGTCTGGATGAGGGTCGGCGCCAGCGGCATTTCCGGGATGGGTCGCGATGTCGTTGTCACCGGCGTCGTCGGAACGGCGGTGCCGGGAACGGAGATCGCGCCCGTCACCGATTGTTGTGACCGAAGCGGCGATGCGATGAGGAGAAGCAATGAAAAACAACGGAGCGTGGGAGCGAACGACGACGGATTTTTCATGGGAAGCAAAGCCGCTGGGCAGGGATGAGCGAAAGCATGGCAGGAAGGGTGAAGTGAGCGGGAGGGCTCGCGGAGGCTCGGAGAGAGTGAGAAAGGCGGAGGGAAGAAAAGCACAGCGCCCACCGGATTTTCGGTACGTCTACCGGAAATCCGGTAGATGAACCCGAGCTGGGAGCCAGGCGGGACAACGAAGCGGGGACGAGGCGGGTGAAACGGAAACCGAACCAGGAAGCCGAACCAGAAAGCCGAACCAGAAAGCGGGCGAGATCTGAAGGATGAGTCTGTTTTCCGGTCGAGCGAATTCTCACTTTAAGACACGAAAATTCGAGATGCATCCGTCCCTGGGCACTTAGTTGCCCGTGAGACTAAAATGCGTCAGCGAGCGCGGGGAACTTCTGGGTAGCGCGGCGCTTGAGGCACGGATTAAGGCCCGCACGCGGCGGGAGACTGCACCGCGTCGTCAGCCTTCGCGGATCTTGATGAGCAGGTCCTTCGCCTCGACGGTGTCGCCGACGGCGACGTTCAGCTCGGCGACGACGCCGGGACACGGCGCGTACACGGTGTTCTGCATTTTCATCGCCTCCATCATGAGGAGCTTGTCGCCCTTCATGACTTTGCTGCCGAGGGAAACGGAAAGCACCGCGATCAATCCGGGAATCGGCGCCGCGATCTGGCTCGGGTCGGCGAGGTCGGCTTTCGGGCGGGCCTTGGTCTTCGGGGCGACTCCCTTGTCGAGGATGAAGGTCTCGCGCGCGATGCCGTTGAGTTCGTAGCTGATCGTGCGGCGTCCGTCCTTGTCGGGCTGGCTCACCGAGATGAGCCGGACGATGAGAACCTTTCCCTCCTCGATGCCGACGGAGATTTCCTCGCCGACCTTCAGGCCGTAGAAAAACGCGGGGGTCGGCAGCACGCTGACATCGCTGAACGCTGCGAGGTGCTTCGCGAAATCGGCGAAGACTTGGGGATACATCAGGTGGGAATACACGTCGTCATCCGTCGGGGGACGCTTCAATTTGTCGGCCAGCTCGGAACGTACCTTTGCCAGATCGATGGCGGTCGCAGACGACGAAGCTGAGAGCTGAGAGCTCAGAGCTGAGAGCTTTTTTCCGGAAGTTCCGGCTCTAGACTCCAGACTCTTAGCTCTAGACTTCGCATCTCCGGTTCCGGTTTCAGCGAGGTACTTCACCCGCGCCTTCGCATGCCGGTCAGGGCCGAGGACAACCAACGAGACTTTCTCCGGCCAGCCGCCTTCGGGCCAGCCGAGTCCGCCGGACATCATGTCGATCACGCTCTCGGGAAACGGCATCGAGCCCGGCTCGAGGTTCACGACGTCGGCGGCCTTGATGCCGCGGCTGAAGAGGAAGAGCGCCATGTCGCCGACAACCTTCGAGGACGGCGTGACCTTCACGATGTCGCCGAACAGCTGGTTCACCTCGGCATACGTGCGGGCGATTTCCGGCCAGCGGTGCGCAACGCCCATCGAGACGGCCTGCTCCTTGAGGTTCGTGTACTGGCCGCCCGGCATCTCGTGGAGGTAAACCTCGGCGGAACCGGTTTTCGGCGCGGTGTCGAACGGAGCGTAGAACGCGCGCACGTGCTCCCAGTAGTCGGAGAACTCGTTGAGCGTGCCGAGATCGAGCTCGGTGTCGCGCGGCGTGTTCTGCAACGCGGCGACGACCGAGTTCAGATTCGGCTGCGCGGTACTGCCGGACATCGAGGCGATCGCGAGATCGACGACATCGACGCCCGCATCCGCGGCGCGGAGCACGCTTGCGGCGGCGATGCCGCTCGTGTCGTGCGTGTGGAAGTGAATCGGCAGGCCGATCTCGTCCTTCAGGGCCTTGACCAGTTTCTGCGCGGCATACGGGCGGCACAGTCCGGCCATGTCCTTGATGGCGATGAAATGCGCGCCCATTTTCTCGAGCTCCTTGCCGAGGCGGACGTAGTACTTGAGCGAGAATTTATCGCGGCGCTCGTCGAGGATGTCGCCGGTGTAGCAGAGGGCCGCTTCGCAGATGCCGTGCGTGGTGTTCACGGCTTCCATCGCGACGCGGAGGTTCGGCAGATAGTTGAGCGAGTCGAAGACGCGGAAGATATCCATGCCGTTTTGGGCGGCGTGTTTCACGAAACCGGTGACGACGTTGTCCGGGTAGTTCGTGTAGCCGACGGCGTTCGCCCCGCGGAAGAGCATCTGAAAACAAATGTTCGGCACGCGCGCGCGCAGCTGCCGCAGGCGCTCCCACGGATCCTCGTTGAGGAAGCGCATCGCGGTGTCGAAGGTCGCGCCGCCCCACATCTCGAGGGAGAAAAGATTCGGGGTGCGGCGCGCGAGCGCGTCGGCGCACGCGAGCATGTCGTAGCTGCGGACGCGCGTGGCCATCAGCGACTGGTGCGCGTCGCGCCAGGTCGTGTCGGTGATGAGCAGGCGCTTTTGTTTCAGCGTCCACTCGGCAAATTTCTTCGGCCCGAGTTTCAGGAGCAGCTGGCGCGTGCCCTCGGCGGGAGCGGTGTTTCCGTTGTAGGCGAGGGGGGGCGGGGAAATGAACGCCTTCTCGGGACGGTAGCCTTTGGCGTGCGGGTTGCCGTTGACGATGACGTTGCCGAGGAAGTTGAGCAGCTTCGTCGCGCGGTCGCGGCGGGGCTTGAACGTGAAAAGCTCGGGCGTGGTGTCGATGAGCGAAGTCGTGGCCTGGCCGCTCTTGAACTGCGGGTGGGAGACGACGTTCTCGATGAACGGGATGTTCGTCTTCACGCCGCGAATCCGGAATTCGCTCAGCGCGCGGCGCATGCGGTTCAGCACCATCTCGTAGCTCTGTCCGCTCACGATCATCTTCACGAGGAGCGAGTCGTAGAACGGCGTGATCACGGCGTTCGCGTAACCCATGCCGCCGTCGAGCCGGATGCCGAAGCCGCCGGGCGAGCGGTAGGCGAGGATGCGGCCGTAGTCGGGGACGAATTTGTTTTCCGGATCCTCGGTCGTGATGCGCGCCTGGATCGCGTAGCCGTTGCGCGGGACGTCGGCCTGTTGCGGCATGCCGACCACGGGATCGTGCAAGGCGTGACCCTGCGCGATGAGGATCTGCGCGCGCACGAGATCGAGGCCGGTGATCACTTCCGTGACGGTGTGTTCGACCTGGATGCGCGGGTTCATCTCGATGAAGAACCATTCGTGCCGGTCGAGATCGTAGAGGAATTCGATCGTGCCCGCGTTGTCGTAGCGCACGGCCTTGGCCATGCGCGCGGCGGCGTCGCAGAGTTCGCTGACGATTTTTTCCGGCAGGCCGAAACTCGGCGCGACCTCGATCACCTTCTGGTGGCGGCGCTGGACGGAGCAGTCGCGCTCGTGGAGATGGATGACGTTGCCGTGCTGGTCGCCGAGGATCTGCACCTCGATGTGTTTCGCGCGGGGGATGTATTTCTCGAGAAAGACGGCGGGATTGCCGAAGGCGCGTCCGGCCTCGCCCTGCGCTTCGTCGAGCAGCGCGTCGAGTTCGCCGGCCTTGTGCACGACGCGCATGCCGCGTCCGCCGCCGCCGAAGGCCGCCTTGATGATGAGCGGAAAGCCGATGCGCTTGGCCACCTTGAGCGCCTCCTCGCGATCGGTGACGGGTTCCTCGG
Organism: Opitutaceae bacterium; assembly: GCA_036261745.1. Classification (GTDB taxonomy): domain Bacteria; phylum Verrucomicrobiota; class Verrucomicrobiia; order Opitutales; family Opitutaceae; genus DATAKE01. The sequence continues at coordinate 103,982 of DATAKE010000115.1, read as the reverse complement.
TGCCGGGGAGGGTGGGAACCTTGATTTTCTGGGCGAGGGCGCGGGCGGCGGTTTTGTCGCCCATCATGTCGAGCAACTCGGGGCGCGGGCCGACAAAGATGATGCCGGCCTTCTGGCAGGCGCGGGCGAACCCGGCGTTTTCCGAAAGGAAACCGTAGCCGGGGTGAATCGCATCGACGCCCTTTTCCTTGGCGATGTTGACGATGCTCTCGATGTCGAGATACGCGGCGACGGGGCCCTTGCCGGCGCCGACCTGGTAGGCCTCATCGGCCTTGTAGCGATGGATGCTCAGCCGGTCCTCCTGCGCGTAAATCGCCACCGTGCGCAGGTCGAGCTCGGTGCCGGCGCGAAAAATCCGCACGGCGATCTCGCTGCGATTGGCGGCCATCAGTTTCCTGATGGGCCGGAGGGAAGGTTTGACGGAGGGTTGGGAGGATTTTTTAGCGGAAGGCATCTGCAGGGAGGGAACCGTGGCGGGTTTGGTGAAAGTCGGAAAGATCAGAGTACCTTGGCGCGCAGGTCGAGCCGCGAGCGTGCAGGCCCTCTGACAGTTCTCGGTTTCGGAACCCGGCGTGCCTCGTTTACGAGGTAGGGCGGGCCCGGGACGAGTGCGCAGCCCCGGCCGCTGGGCCCGCCTTTGAAAGTTCGATATGTAGCAGCCGGGGTGACGAGGCGGAGCGTCGCCTTGGAATCAGCCTCGTCACCCCGGCTGCTACAAACGAGGCGGGCCCCGCGGTCTCGCCCGCCTGCCTGCCATGATAACGATGCCGGCTTGTGTTGACCGGTTTGCCGGGTTCCATTCGCCGGGCTCAACTGCGTGAATTCGCCCCAATTCAACCCGGACCGCTGGTTCACCGAGGAAGTCCTCCCCCACGAAGCCGCCCTGCGCGCGTGGTTGCGGGCGCGCTATCCGATGCTCCACGACATCGATGACCTGGTCCAGGAGTCGTACGGGCGGGTGTTGCGGGCGCGGGCGGCGGCGCCGATCGGATCGGTCAAGGCGTTTCTCTTCGCGACCGCCCGCAACCTGGCGTTCGACCATTTCCGGCGGAACCAGATTTCCGGCATCGATTCCCTAGCGGAAATCGAGGAGCTGTCCGTCTTGGAGGATGTTCCCGGCGTGTCTGAAACCGTCGGGAGACGACAGGAGCTCGAACTTTTGACCCAAGCCATCCAGTCACTTCCGGAGCGATGCCGCCAGGTGCTTACCTTGCGGAAGATCTACGGCTTGTCGCAAAAGGAGATCGCCGCCGAACTCGGCATCTCCGAGCACACCGTCGAGGCGCAGGTGGGAAATGGCGTGCGGCGCTGTGCGGAGTTTCTGGCGCGTTTCGGTTTGCCTTGATGATCCCGATGCCGGACGAGCCGCACAGTTTCGAACCGTCCCCGATCGAGGAAACCGCCTCCGCGTGGCTGGCGCGGCGCGATCGCGAACTGACGGCGGCGGAGCAGGACGACTATTTGCACTGGCTGCGGCAGGATCCGCGGCATGGCCGGGCGATTGCGCGTTTGGGAAAAACCTGGAATGCGCTCGATACGCTGGCGAAGTGGCGGCCCGAACACAGCCGGCAACCCAACCCCGATCTGCTGGCCCGGCCGTCGCGCGCCCACGGGTTCCGCCGGAATTTCGCCGGCCCGCTGATGGTCGCGGCTGCGGCGGCGGTGGTGATCGGGATTTTCGTCTTCAACCCCGCCGGCCAGGACGATCCCGCCCCGGCTTCCCGCGGCGTGCGCGTAATTCCGCGTCCGGAACGGCTCGCGCTGACCGACGGATCGGTGGTGGAACTCAACGACGGCGGGAAGATCGAAACCGATTTCACCGAGGGCGAGCGGCGGGTGCGGCTCGTCCGCGGCGAAGCCCACTTCACCGTCGCGAAAAACGCGGCGCGACCCTTCATCGTCGAAGTCGGCACCGTGGCGGTGCGCGCGATCGGAACGGCATTCGAGGTGCGGCGCGGCGCCGCGGAAGTCGAGGTCCTGGTGACCGAGGGAAAGGTTCATGTCGAAAGGCCGGCGGCCGCCGGCCTCGTTCTGCCCGCCACGCCGTTGATCGCCGGGGAACGGGCGGTGGTCGACACGACACCGCGCGCCCAACCTCCGCTGGTGAGTCCGGTGAGCGAAGCGGAAATCGAACGCCGCCTCGCCTGGCAGGGAGTTCGGCTCGAGTTTGCGGGCCTGCCGCTGGCCGAAGTGCTGGCGGAGTTCAACCTGCGCAATCCGAACCGGGTGATCGTGGCCGACGCGGAAACCGGGCGTCTGCGCGTCGGCGGAACTTTTCGGGCGGACAACGTCGATGCCTTCGTCCGTCTGCTCGAGGCCAGTTTTGGTGTGACGGCGAAGCGGCAGCCGGACGGCACGACCCTTTTGCTCCGCGCAAAATAATCCGGTAAATTATTGGGTAGGGCCTAGCGGAAACCGCCGGTTCGCCCGTCTCAGCTTGGTGATCTACCCCAGTATACCCATGACCAAACCCAGCCTGTTTGTGAAACGCGCCTGCACTCTGTTTGCCGCGGCGCTGATTCTGGCCAGCACGGCGCTCGCGCAACCCGCGGACGCGCCGAAGAAAAAATTCAACATCCCCGCCGGCAACGCCGACACGACGCTGAAGTTGTTTTCAGAACAATCCGGCGAGCAAATCGTTTATCCGGTGGATAAACTCCACGCGATTGAGACCAAGGCGGTCAGCGGAGACCTGACCGGACGCGATGCACTCGTCCGCATGCTCGCGGACAGTGGATTCGTCGTCGTGCAGGACGAAAAAACCGGTGCCTTGGCCGTTCGGCCGGTCCCGGTGGCACGCGTGGCAGAGGCCTCCAATCGCGCGGCCGGGCCCGTCGCGGCGGCAGCCAGTCCCACCTCGAAGGCTGCGGCGAGTGCGGAACAATCCGCCGAGACCCCCCTCGTGCTTACGCCTTTCGAAGTCAACGCCTCGGGTGACCGCGGCTATCTCGCGACTTCCACGCTTTCGGGCACGCGCCTGAATTCAAAACTGGAGGATCTCGCGGCCTCCATTTCGGTGGTGACCAAACAGCAGCTCACGGACACGGCGTCCACCGACATCAACGACGTCTTCATGTATGAGGCCGGCACCGAGGGCATTTATCAGTTCACCGCCTTCACGGTCGATCGCGGCGTGGTGAGCGACGACATCTCGGCCAATCCCCACGGCGCCACCCGCATGCGCGGTCTCACGAGCGCCAACGTGGCGACCAACGGATTCAGCACCACGCTGCCGTTCGACACCTATAACGTCGACCAGGTGGAAATCTCCCGCGGTCCCAATTCCAGCATCTTCGGCCTCGGTAACAGCGGCGGCGGCGTAAACATCGTCGGCTCCAAGGCGAATACGAACCGCGATATCACGTCCTTCGGCACCCGTGGCGACAGCTACGGCGGCTACCGCGCGAATTTCGACATCAACCGCTCCGTCGCGAAGGACAAATTTGGCGTCCGGGTCCTCGGTGTTTACGAGGAAAAGGGTTTCGAGCGCGAGCCGTCGGCCGACACGACGCGCCGCCTGCAGGCCGCGATGACGCTCCGGCCATTCAAGAACACGACCTTGCGCGGCAGTTTCGAATCGTACCGCAATTTCAACAGCCGTCCGAATTCGACCACGCCGCGCGACATGTTCGCCGACTGGATCGCGAACGGCCGGCCGACGTGGGATCCCTCGACGCAGACGGTGAACTTCCGCAGTGGCGCCTCCTCGATCGGGCCCATCACCACCGGCACCGGCGGAAACGAAGGCACGCTGCTGCCTTACTCCCTCACGCCGACGGACACCGGCTTCACCGGCCGCCCGAGCTGGTACATCGATAACGGCGCCGTTCAGCTCTACATGATCAACCGCATGCCCGGCACGACCGCCACCGCGACGGGCCCGCAGGATATCGCGGGCACGGGACGGTTGCTGCAAAACGGCACGTTCTACACGAAGTTCGCCGCGACCTATCCGCTCTTCAACACGAAGGGCATCACGGACAAGTCGGTCTACGACTACTCGTCGATCAATCTCGCGGCGCCGAATTTCTCCACGGTGAAAGGCGAGACTTCGAGCCTCGAACTCGATCAGTATCTCCTCCGCACCCAGCGCCACACCCTCGCGTTGCAGGCGGCCTGGCTTTACGAGCGCACGCAGACCGCCAGCCGCGCGTTCCTCGGCTACAACGACGGCGGCCGGATGCAGACCTTTATCGACATCAACGAAAAGCTGCTCGACGGAACTCCCAATCCTTACTTCCTGCGGCCTTATCTCGGCGGCTCGGAGCCCGCTTTCCGGAAAGCGCGCAACAACAACGAAAATTACCGCGGCACGCTCGGCTACGAACTTAACCTCACGCGCGAGCAAAACTGGGTGCGTCACCTCGGCCTCCACCGGATCACCGGCTACGCCGAATACCGCGAAATCTTTGGCGGCAGCCTCGGCTACAAGGATACCATCTCCTCCAACGAGCCCTGGATGACGGCGACACTGCTGGGCAATCGCAACAACGCCTCGTCCCGTGCTTACCCGCGCTACTTCGTCGGTGACGCGAACGGGACGAACATCGATTACGCTCCGTCGCGCATCGCCGCCCCCACGAACCTCACGTTGCGCTACTTCAATGGTGCGACGGGGCAGTGGCTCAACGAGCCGGTGGACTACACCGAATACTACTATGCGAACCGCTTGAACAAGCGCCTCCTCAGCACGACGGGTGGCACGTGGCAGGCATTTTTCTGGGACGGTCGCATCGTTCCCACCTTCGGCGCCCGCCGGGATTTCAACCGCACCCGGGATGGCAACAGCGCCATCAATCCCACACTCGCGACAAATGGTTTCTACGACCAAACGCCGATGTACAGTTTCGGCCAGAACGACTGGGTCGGCCGCCACGGCAACACGACCAACGCCGGTATCGTCATTCGTCCGCTGCGCTGGATCGGTCTCACCTATAGCCAGTCGAACAGCTTCAGCCCTGGTTCGCTCGCGTATGACGTTTACGGCAAGCCGCTCAGCGATCCCCGCGGCAAGACCAAGGACTATGGTTTCACGCTCGGTCTTTTCCGCGACCGGGACGGTTCCCCGCGCCTCAACATCATCGCCAAACAATACGAAACGCTCGATATCGGCCGCGGCTCCAGCGAGCTCAACACGATCGTCCAGCGGGCGATCCGGCTCGATGCCGACGGCAACACCACCGGCGGCGATCCCGACCTTGAGGGTTTCCTGATCCAGGAAATCCAAAAGAGAACCCCGACGGCGACCACGGCTGAAATCGATGCCGAGGTGGTGAAGCTGATGGGCGTCGATCCCTCTTATATCGACGGCCACCGTGGCCGGGTGCACGGCGACGGCGCTGACTCCTACTCGAGGGGCAAGGAAGTCGAAATCGCCTACAACCCGACTCCGTTTTGGACGCTCAAGGGCACGATCGTGCAGGCGAAGTCGTTCAACTCGACCGTCTCCCCTGCGTTGCAGGAATACATCGAGTCCCGCGTCGGCACGTGGCGGACGATCAAGAGTCCCTTCGACGGTTCCGCCTATTGGAACGGCACCTACCGGGTCGGCAATCTCACGCCCGAGGGCTGGTACAATCAGAACCTCATCGCGCCCACCAAGCTCGCCGTCGCGCTGCAGGGTAAGCCGAAATCCCAGACGCGCGAGTGGCGCGTCAACATGGTCACTAATTTCAAAGTTGGCGGCATCACCGAGAATCGCTGGCTGAAGAACCTCGATGTCGGCGGCGGCATCCGTTGGGAGGACAAGGCTTCGATCGGCTTTTTCGGCAAGACCGACCCGGACGGCATCATTCGCGAACTGGATCCCAACCGCCCAATTTGGGAAAAATCGCGTGCCTACTATGATTTCATGGCGGGCTACAGCTTCCGGCTGCTGAACAACCGCGTGAAAACCCGCATTCAGTTAAACGTGAAGAATGTGTTCGAGAAGGGCCGGCTCCAGCCGATCGCCGTCAATCCCGACGGCTCGCCGTGGGCCTTCCGCATCATCGATCCCCGCCAGATATTCCTCTCGGCGACGTTCGATTTGTAATCGCCGGACTCAGCCCTTGGCGGGTTTTCTTCCGTCCACCCTTCATCACGAGGGGTGGACGGTTTGTTTTAGCGAGGCGGGCGGGAGTGCCGCAACCGCCTCCGTTCCTATCCGTCAGGCAGCGAGTCGCTCGTACCCCAGCACCCTTGCATGATTTTACGCCGCTCCGTCGGAACCTGGTTTGCCGCATTCTTATTTGCCTCGCTGAGCCCTGCCCAGGCCGCGAATCGCGAGGCAGTGCAAATCGGCTGGCTCGGCGGTGCCGCCTCGCCGGTTCCGGCGGGGGTGAGCTGGGGCGTCCCGTGGCCCAAGGGAACGGTGGCGCAGGAACAAATTTTTTCGCTGATGACCGCGGACGGCAAAGTGCTGCCCGTGCAAACCTGGCCGCTCGCTTACTGGCCGGATGGCTCGTTGAAGTGGAGCGGGTTCGCGACGGTGGCCGGATCGGCGAACCCCGGGCCGTTCAAGCTCGCCCCGAGTGACACCGCCGCCGCATCCAGCCCGGCCGATGGCCCGCGCGTGACCGTGCGCCGCACGGACACGACGATCGAAATCGACACCGGCCGGGTGCGGGTCCGGATCCCGAAGTGGGGCGCCAACCTCATCGATTCGATCAGCATCGACGGCCGGGAAGTCGCGCGCGCCGGACAACTCGTCTGCATCCTGCAGACCGGTCCCGACGGCGGCTATGCCGACGTCCTGCCGCGCGAGCGCTACGGCACGAAACTCGAATCCGCCGCGCTCGAGCAATCCGGTCCCGTGCGGGCGGTGATTCGCCTCGAGGGAAAACACCGGGGCGGACGCACGAGCCGTGAATGGCTGCCGTTCGTCGTCCGGCTTTATTTTTATGCCGGCCAGGAAAATGTGCGCCTCGTCCATTCGATCGTCTACGATGGCGACGAGCAGAAGGATTTCATTCGCGGCCTCGGCCTGGTCTTCGCCGTGCCGATGCGCGAGGAACTGCAGAACCGTCACATCCGTTTCTCCGGCGACGGTGCGGGTCTCTGGGCGGAGCCGGTCCAGCCGATGATCGGTCGCGGCGGCCGGTTTGTCGCCGCGCCCGGCGGTGGCGACGACGTCTACCCGAATCAAGTCGACGGCAAACGCGTTCCGAATCGCAGCGAGCTCAACCCTCGCGGACAAAACCTCCTCGCCGACTGGGCCGTGTGGGACGCGGTGAAACTTTCCCAGCCGAACGCGGGGGGCTTTACCGTGATGAAACGCACGAATGCCGAAAGCGCGTGGATTCCCGCCGGAGCCGGCAAACGCGCGTCCGGCTTCGTCTTCGCTGGCGATGTCAGCGGCGGGCTCGGCGTGAGCGTTAAAAATTTCTGGCAGTCCTATCCGTCCGCGCTCGAGGTGCAGAAGGCGGGCACGGGTGCCGCGGAACTGACGGTGTGGCTCTGGTCGCCCGATGCGCCGGCGATGGACATGCGGCACTACGACACCCGGCCGCATGGACTGGAGTCGGTTTACGAGGATGTGCAGCCCGGTTTCAGCACGGCGCATGGCGTCGGGCGCACGAGCGAGCTGACGTTGTTTCCCACCGTCGAAGTGCCGACGCGCGAGACCACGGTCGCGCTCGCGCAAATCGGCGCGCAGCCGCCGGTGCTCGTTTGCACCCCGCAGTATTATCAATCGGCGCAGGCGTTCGGCACCTGGGGCTTGCAGGACCGCTCGACGCCGGTGAAGCAGGCGATCGAGGACCGGCTCGATGCGACGTTGAATTTTTATCTGAAACAACCGGACCAGCATAACTGGTATGGCTTTTGGGATTTCGGCGACGTCATGCATTCCTACGACAACGAGCGTCACGTGTGGCGCTACGACCTCGGCGGCATGGCGTGGGCGAATTCCGAGCTCGGGCCCGACATGTGGCTCTGGTTGAGTTTTCTCCGCAGCGGACGCGCAGACGTGTTCCGCATGGCGGAGGCGATGACGCGTCACACGGGCGAGGTGGACGTTTATCACCTCGGGCGTTTCGCGGGACTGGGCTCGCGGCACAACGTCCGCCACTGGGGCTGCGGCGCGAAAGAGGCGCGCATCAGCCAGGCGGCCTACCGGCGGTACTACCATTACCTCACGACCGACGAACGCGTCGGCGATCTCATGCGCGAGGTCGTGAACGCGGATTTCAAGACCGTGGAGTTCGATCCCATGCGGCTCGCGCAGCCCATCACGGAGGCCGAGAAAAAAATCGCGCCGACCCGCGTGCGCCTCGGGCCCGACTGGTTCGCGTTCCTCGGCAACTGGATGACGGAGTGGGAGCGCACGCGCGACCCGAAGTGGCGCGACAAAATTCTCGCGGGCGTGGAAAGCCTCAACGCCATGCCCCTCGGTTTGCGCAGCGGCAAAAATCTCGTCTACGGCTACGATCCCGCGACCGGGAAACTTTCCCAGCTCAGCGACGATCTCGGGCTCTACAATCTCGCGACGATCATGGGCGGCGCGGAAGTGGTCTTTGAGTTGAACCTGATGCTCGACGATCCCCGCTGGCAAAAACTCTGGCTGCAATACTGCCGGCTCTACAGCGCGCCGCGGGAAACCGTTTTGCGCGACATGACGACGGGCGCGGAGGGAGCCGACGGCGCGTTTGTGCGCGACGGCCGGCTCTCGGCCTATGTTTTTCAGCAGACGAAGAATGCTGCGTTCAGCAAGCCCGCGATCGATTCGCTGCTCTGGACCGCCCGCGGTGGCCGCCGTCCCGGCGGCAGCGCCGTGCGGCGGATCGAAGGTCCGGAATCGCTCAACCCCACCGACGAAGGCCTCGGCGGCACCAATGGCGCCGCGCAAAGCGGCCTCGAGGCGATCGCGATGCTCGGTTTCGTCGGTGATCTTTTGCCGGCGGAAATCCCGCCGCTGACCGCGGAGGAAACCGCACGCATGCGCGGTGGCCGGCAAGGCCAGGGCCAGGGGCAGGGCAGAGGTGCGCGTCCACAACCCACCGCTCCCGCTGAAACCGAATCTGAAAAAGAACCATGAAATCGAAACTCCTCCGGGCGGCTCCTCTCTTCGCTTTGCTTTTAACCCTGGTGCCGCTCACGCGTGCGGCCAGCGCGGAGCCCGTTTCGTTGAACTGGCTCGGCGGAAAAGTGCCGGCGGCCCGCATCGGCGTGAGCTGGGGCGTGCCGTGGCCGCGCGGCGCGGTTTCGAAAACCCAGGCATTCGCGCTCACCAACAGCGAGGGCCAGGCGTTGCCGTTGCAAAACTGGCCGCTCGCCTACTGGCCGGATGGCTCGGTGAAGTGGAGCGGTTTCGCGACCGCGACCGGCGGTGGAACGAACCCCGCGGCCTTGCGCCTCAGTCTGGCTGCCGGCGCGCCCGCCACCGACGGCCCGCGCATTCAGGTGCGGCGCAGCGACACGACGTTTGAAGTCGACACGGGGGCGGTGCGTGCCCGCATCACGAAGTGGGGCGGGGCGCTGATCGACTCGCTCACGGTCGACGGACGCGAAGTCGCGCGGCAGGGACGGCTCGTGTGCGTCGTTCAAAACGGGGCCGATGGCGGCGTCGACACTCCTCCGGTCCGCGAGACGTTCACGAGCAAAGTCCAGACGGTGACGGTGGAACAATCCGGTCCCGTGCGTGCGGTGGTGAAGATCGAAGGCATGCATCGCGGCACGCGCACGAGCCGCGAATGGCTGCCCTTCGTGGTGCGGCTTTATTTTTACGCGGGACAGGCGGAAATCCGGCTCGTGCACACGATCGTCTACGACGGTGACCAGGAAAAGGATTTCATCCGCGGCCTCGGACTCGAGTTCGACGTGCCGATGCGCGAACAGATCCACAACCGCCACGTGCGCTTCGCCGGTGAAGGCGAGGGCGTGTGGTCGGAGCCGATCCAGCCGATGATCGGCCGGCATCTTTTCGTCGCGCATCCGACCGGCGGCACGGATGTCTATCCGGACCAGGCTGCGGGCCGCCGCGTGCCGAACAAGGAGGAATACAACTTCGACGGACAAAAGCTGCTCACCGATTGGGCGGTGTGGGACTCATTCAAGCTCACGCAGCTCAGCTCGGATGGCTTCGTGATCTCGAAGCGAACGAATCCCGCGAGCGCATGGATTCGCGCCGGTGCGGGCAAACGTTCCGCGGGCCTCGCGTTTGTCGGCGATGCGAGCGGCGGCCTAGGCGTGAGTGTGAAAAATTTCTGGCAGTCGTATCCCGCGTCGCTCGAGGTGGCCAACGCCCGCAGCGGCAGCGCGGCGCTGCGCGTGTGGCTCTGGTCGCCCGATGGCGAGGCGATGGACATGCGGCATTACGACGTCCAGGCCCATGGCCTCGAGGCGGTGTACGAAGACGTGCAGCCCGGCTTCAGCACGGCGACGGGCGTGGCGCGCACGAGCGAACTCACGCTCTGGCCCCGCGCCTCGACGCCGTTGCGTGAAGAGGTGGCCCAGCTCGCCCGCGCCGGCGCCGAACCGCCGCTGCTCGTCTGCACGCCTCAATATCTCCACGCCCAGCGCGCCTTCGGCATCTGGAGCGTGCAGGATCGCTCGACGCCGTTTAAGAGCGCGATCGAGGACCAGCTCGACGCGGCGATCTCAATCTACAAAAACGCGGTCGATCAGCACCACTGGTACGGCTTCTGGGATTTCGGCGACATCATGCACTCCTACGATTTCGTCCGCCACGAATGGCGCTACGACCTCGGCGGCATGGCGTGGGACAACACCGAACTCGGCAGCGACATCTGGCTCTGGTTCTCATTTCTCCGCACCGGTCGCGCGGATATTTTCCGCATGGCGGAGGCGATGACGCGCCACACCAGCGAGGTGGATGTCTATCATCTCGGGCGGTTCGCGAGCCTGGGCTCGCGGCACAATGTCCGCCACTGGGGCTGCGGCGCCAAGGAAGCGCGCATCAGCATGGCGCCGTTGAAGCGGTATTTTTATTACCTCACCACCGACGAGCGCACCGGCGATCTCATGCGCGAAGTGCTCGACGCCGATGCGCGGCTTTCCGCGCTCGACCCGATGCGGCTCGCGCAGCCGATCACCGAGGCAGAGAAAAAATATCCGGGTCGCATCCGCGGCGGTCCCGACTGGCTCGCGTTTGCCGGCAACTGGATGACGGAGTGGGAGCGCACCGGCGACGTGAAGTGGCGCGACAAGATTCTCGCGGGCATGAACTCCCTCGCGGAAATGCCCTACTGGTTCCGCTCCGGAAAAAATCTCGTGTACGGCTACGACCCGGCGACCGGCAAGCTCTACCGCGTCAGCGAGGAGATCGGAAACTACAACCTCACGACGATCATGGGCGGCGCCCAGATCGCCTTCGAGTTGAACGAACTCATCGAGCACGACACCTGGAAGAAAATGTGGCTGCAATATTGCCGGCTGGAAATGGCGCCCGCCGACGTCGTGCTGAAGGACAAGACGACCGGCAACGAAGGCGCCGATGCGGCCTACACGAACATCGATCGCGGCGCGGCTCGGCTCGCGGCCTACGTTTACCTGAAAACGAAAAATCCCGCGTTCGCGCAGCGCGCCATCAAGGATCTCACCGGAGGCTGGCGCGATGACTATTCGCTGCGGCGCATCGAGCCGCCGTTCGCGGTCGCGGCGCGCGACGAGGCGGAGATTTCCACGAACAACGTCGCGCAGTCCTCGCTGACGCTGATCGAGGTGCTCGAGATGTGTGCGGACAAGCTGCCCACCGCCGCGCCGCCCGCGGATCCCGCCCGCGCGGGACCGGTGCAGGGCCTGCGTCCGGGACCGGCGGGAAACAGCCGCACGAAAAACTGATCGGACGATCCGTTCTCCGCCGGCTGTTCGCCGGCCGTCTCATTCTCCACCTCTTCAAACTTCTTTCTTATGAAACCTGTTCTCTTCCTTGCGGCGTTTTTCATCGGCGCGCCCGCTTTTGCCCAAACGACACCGTCCACATCCGCCGCGGCGGCTGCTTCCGCTCCCGAGACACCGGCGGCTTCGCCCGCACCCACCACCGGCACCGGCATCATCAATCCCCGCTTCAACACCTCCCGACCCCGCGCCGAATATCCCGTGCCGTACGGCCCGCCGAAGGTGGAGGAGGTCACGCAGGTTCTGGTCCGCGTGCGCGATTATCTCGCCGCCAACACCCCCGCCCGGTTCGTCCATCGCACCACCGGCGCGGAAATGACCGAGGTGCCGAGCCCGGACGCGGCGCTCGAGCGTGGCGCATTCAACGTGATCGGTTACGAGTGGGGCGTCGTTTATTCAGGGATGCTCAACGCCGCCGAGGCGACCGGGGATGCCAAGTTTCGCGACTACGTTGACCAGCGCATGAAGTTCATCGCGGAGTACGCGCCGAAATTTCGCAGCCTGCCGGCGGCCAGTGCCCCCGGAGCTCAGGCGCCCCGCCCGGGCGACCGCTTCACGGGAGCCGGAATTTTCCGCGCGATCAACTCGCCGCGGACACTCGACGATTCCGGTTCGATGGGCGCCGCGATGATCAAGGCCCACCGCGCCGGCGTCGGTGGCGAGCTGCGTCCGCTCATCGACAACCTTCTCTCCTGGATTCACACGAAGCAGGAGCGTCTCGATGACGGCACGCTGTCGCGGAGCCGTCCGCTCCCGCACTCGCTCTGGCTCGACGACCTCTACATGAGCGTGCCCGCGCTCGCGCAGATGGGAAAACTCACCGGCGAACAACGCTATTTCGACGACGCGGTGAAGCAGATCACGCAGTTCGCCGGCCGGATGTTCAATCGCGAGAAAGGTCTCTGGATGCACGGCTGGGTGCAGAGCATGGAAACGCATCCGGAGTTTCGCTGGGGCCGCGCGAACGGCTGGGCGGTTGTCGCGATGGCGGAGCTCCTCGACGTGTTGCCGGAGAATCATCCCGGTCGTCCCGCGGTGCTCGATCTCTATCGCGCGCATGTGCGCGGTCTCGCCAACACGCAGGGCCGCGATGGACGCTGGCACCAGTTGCTCGACCGGCCGGATTCCTATCTTGAAACGTCGATCACCGCGATGGTCGCCTACGCGGTCGCGCGGGGCATCAATCGCGGCTGGCTCGATCCGCTCGCGCACGCGCCGATGGCGATCCTCGCCTGGAACGCCGTGACGACGCAGGTGAATGCGCAGGGACAAATCGAGAATGTGTGTGTCGGCACCGGCATGGGTTTCGACCCGGCGTTTTACTACGCGCGTCCGGTCAGTCCCCTCGCGCCGCACGGTCCAGGCCCGGTTCTGCTGGCCGGCGCGGAAATGATCACGCTCGCCAAAACCGGCAAGGCGATCGTCAACGACGAAGCCATGATGTTCGGCCGACCGACCGGAATGTAGACCCTCGTCATCAGTCCTTCTCCACGAATCTGTTTAGCTCTGTCATTCAGCGCAGCGAAGAATCCAGCAGGACCTTCGATGTGCGTGCAGAGCTGCGAACATCCCAACGGATTTTTCGCTGCGCTCGGAATGACAAAGAGGTAGCCCTGTCCCTGTTTTCCCCATGCGCTCTTTCCTTTTATTTTCCGCCCTGGTTTTTGCCCTGCCTCTTTCCGCCGCGGACCTCGACTGGCCGGAGATCACGTCGCAAACCAAACCCTGGTCGCGCTGGTGGTGGCTCGGGAATATCGGCACCAAGGCGGATTTCACGAGCGAGATGGAGAAGTATGCGAAGGCGGGACTCGGCGGACTCGAGATCACGCCGATCTATGGCGTGCGCGGCGAGGAGAAGCGTTTCACCAATTATCTTTCGCCCGAATGGATGGCGCAGCTCGACCACGTGCTGGATGAAGGCCAGCGGCTCGGCCTCGGCATCGACATGTCGACCGGCACGGGCTGGCCGTTCGGCGGACCTTGGGTGACCCCGGACACCTCCGCGCGGCACGTGGTGAGAAAAACGTTTTCGGTGAAAGGCGGGGAACGCCTCGCCGAACTTGTCACCGCAACGGATGAACCCGCTGTGCGTGTCGCCGGTCCGCGCCGGGTCGAGATCGCGGAGTTGAAGGATCCCGTGGCTTCGAATGCGAACCAGCAGGACCTGTCGCTCGACCAGGTGCGGTTCCCGCGCCGGCTCGTGCTGCAGGCGCTTGTGGCGCACTCCGCCACCGGCGAAAAAATTCCGCTGACCGACAAGGTCGATTCGACGGGCAGGCTCGACTGGGTTGCGCCCGCGGGCGTTTGGAACCTCTACGCCATCTTCCTCGGCTGGCACGGCAAACAGGTGGAGCGCGCCGGCCCCGGCGGGGAAGGGGATGCCATCGACCATTTCTCCTCGGCCGCGCTCGCGCATTACCTGAAAAAATTCGACGACGCCTATGCGGGGCACAAAGCGAACCGGCTGCGCGCCTACTTCAACGACTCCTACGAAGTCGACGACGCCACGGGCGAATCCAACTGGACGCCGCGGTTCTTCGCCGAGTTTCAGCGCCGGCGCGGCTACGACCTGCGCGACGAACTGCCCGCCTTCTTCGGAAAGGACACCGCGGATAAAAACGCCCGCGTGATGGCCGATCACCGGGAAACGATTTCCGACCTCCTCCTCGAGGAGTTCACGGTTCCCTGGGCAAAATGGGCGAAGACCCATCGCGCGATCATTCGCAACCAGGCCCACGGTTCGCCCGCCAACATCATCGATCTCTACGCCGCAAGCGACATCCCGGAAACCGAGGGCACGAATGTCGTGGGGATGAAACTCGCGTCGTCCGCCGCGCACGTCACCGGCAAGCCGCTGACCTCCGCGGAAACGGCGACGTGGCTCGACGAGCACTGGGTTTCAACCTTGGGCGATATCAAGCGTCGCGTGGACACGATGTTCCTCGGCGGGGTGAACCACAATTGTTACCACGGCACAGTCTTCTCGCCGCCGGGCGAACCGTGGCCGGGCCATCACTTCTACGCCTCGGTCGAGCTCGACCCGTCGAACGCGATCTGGGCCGACTTCGATGCGCTCAATGCCTACGTCGCGCGCACCCAGTCATTCCTGCAGGCGGGGAAACCGGCGAACGATATTCTGCTCTACTATCCGATTCACGACGTCTGGGCTCAGCGCGGAAACGGCGCCATGCCTCACTTCGGCAGCGGCGGCGGCGGCGCGGCGCGGGGTGGCAATCAGAACAACCTCGGGCAGGACCTGCTCAATCGCGGCTACACCTTCGACTTCGTGACGGACCGGCTGCTGGCCGGCGTGACGTTCGCCGAGGGTTCCCTGCAATCGGGCGGCAACCGCTATCGCGTCATCGTCGTGCCCGAGACGAAGTTCATGCCGCTCGAGACGCTCGAGCGGCTCTATGCGCTCGCGGATGCGGGAGCGACCGTTGTCTTCCACAAAAATCTTCCCGACGACGTGTCGGGTCTGGGAAAACTGATGGCGCGCCGCTCGGAGTTCCAGGTGCACAAGGAAGCGATCAAGCGCGGCACACCGCGGGAGAACGGCATCACCGAGCTGGCGTGGAATCGCGGACGCGTGCTGCTCGGCGACGACATGGAGAAGTTGCTCACGCACGCGCGGGTGGCGCGGGAGAGTTTTGTCGATCAAGGCATCCGGTTCGAACGGCGCACGCTCGGCGGCGGCTTTGTTTATTTCCTGCTCAATTCCGGCAACGCCCCCGTCGAAGGCTGGTTTCCGCTGTCGGTCGGAGCGAAGGGCGCGGCCCTGTTCGATCCGATGACTGCGGCGAGCGGCGTCGCGGCCATCCGGACCGCGGCGGACCGAACCGAGGTTTTCCTGAAACTGGCTCCCGGGGAAACGGTCATCGTGAAAACGTTCGCCGCGGCGCCCAGCGGGTCCGCCTACTCGTATTGGAATGCGGCAGGTTCACCGCAGCCGTTGCAGGGAACCTGGTCCGTGAAATTCACCGCGGGCGGTCCCGCGTTGCCCGCGGAAATTTCGAGCGACGAGTTGAAATCCTGGACGGAGTTTGCGGGCGACGCTTACAAGTCGTTTTCCGGAACAGCGGTTTATCGGCTGGCTTTCGCCCGCCCGGCGGGCGACGCGGCGGCGTGGCAGCTCGATCTCGGAAAAGTGGCGGAGAGCGCGCGGGTGAAACTCAACGGACGCGAACTGGGCGTGTTGTTCACCCCGCCATTCCACCTCGTGATCCCCCGCGACCAGCTGCAGGCGCAGAACACGCTCGAGGTTTCGGTGACGAGTCTCAGCGCCAACCGCATCGCGGACCTCGACCGGCGCGATCCAAGTTGGAAAAAGTTCTACAACACGAACTACCCGGCGCGCATCGGCGGCAATCGCGGACCCGATGGCAATTTTAGCGCGGCGAAATGGACGCCGCGCGCGTCCGGGCTAATCGGTCCGGTGACGCTGGCGCCCGTTGTTCCGGCGGCGATTCGGTGAGGGGATTCTTCGGGGCGAACTTTACGCAGGAAGCGCAGCCCGTGGGACCTTCCATTTCAAACCGGCCCCGGCTCGGCAGAGCTGAGCGCTCGTCATCGCGGAGAAACATCCCTGCGACGCCGTGATCAGCGACATCGGTCTCCCGGATGGAACGGCTGCGACCTGAGGGTGCAAATTACCCAGCGCCACGGGTGGCCGGGCATTGCGATGAGTGGATTTGGCATGGACGACGACGTGACGCATTCGAAAACCGCCGGCTTCGTCACGCACCTGACCAAGCCGGTGTCCCTCGAGAAACTCCGCGACGAGATCACGCGCCTGCGTGTCGACAAATAAATCCGCCTCCACCCGGCCCTGACGGCGAACACGTCACTTAATAGGTGACATGTTCGGGTGAGGAGAGCGTGGGACGGGTGGAGTGGGGGCCATTTTCCCGGCGTTTAATCTTTCAACCGCCAGTGGGTTCACTTCGGCTGTCCGCCTGCTTTCCTCGTCATGAGTCACAAACTTCTTTTTCCCTTCGCCGCCTTGTTTTCCCTCGGAGTTTGCCTTCAGCAACTTCAGGCGGCCGAAAGCGGCGCACGCCGCAATCTCGCGGGCGCCTGGCGCTTTGCGATCGACCGCGCCGATGCCGGGGTGAACGAGAAATGGTTTGCCCGGGACCTCGCCGACAAGATCACGCTGCCCGGCATCCTGCAGTCCCAGGGCTACGGCAACGAGATCACGACCGACACGCCGTGGGTTGTCGCGCTTGGCGACGCGTGGTGGAAGTTGCAGCCCGCGGAACTGCGCGAGCATTTCTCGCAGCCCGGCAAGGTTGAAGTCCCGTTCCTCGCCCAGCCGCAGCGGCACTATCTCGGCGCGGCGTGGTATCAGCGCGACGTCGAGGTGCCAGCCGCGTGGACGGGAAAGCACGTGGCGCTTTTTCTCGAGCGCCCGCGCTGGGAAACGACCGTCTGGGTCGACGATGTGAAAATCGGCAGCGACCGCAGTCTCGTCGCGCCCCATGAATATAATCTCGGCGTTCTTACGCCGGGAAAACACCGCCTCAGCATCCGCATCGACAACCGTCAGATCGTGCGCGATCCCCAGAACGACGGTCACGGCGTGGACTCGCACGCGGTCTCCGATGCGCTCGGCTCGACGTGGAACGGCATCGCGGGCCGCATCGAACTCCACGCGACTTCCCGGTCCTGGCTCGAGGACGTGCAGGTGTTTCCGAACGTCGCGAAAAAATCCGCGCTGATCAAAGTGAGGATTGGCAACACGAACAACCGCGCCGGCGCCGGCACGCTCTCGGTCGGATCACAATCCGTTCCCGTGAGCTGGACCGCCGGGGGCGGCAGCGCGGAGATCGACGTCGCGCTCGGTGCCGATGCAAAAACCTGGGACGAGTTTCAGCCGCATCTGCACACACTGACGGTCGCGCTGAAAGGCGAGGGGGCGGACGACACGCGCGAGGTGAAGTTCGGCCTGCGCGAGGTCTCGTGGCGCGGGAAGGATTTTCTCGTCAACGGCCGGGTCGTGAACCTGCGCACGACTCACTTCGGGCTCGATTTCCCGCTGACGGGCTATCCCGCCACCGACGTCGAATCCTGGAAGAAGATTTTCCGCCGCTGCCAGGAGTTCGGCTTGAACGGCATGCGCTTCCATTCGTGCTGTCCGCCGGAAGCCGCATTCATCGCGGCGGATGAGATCGGTTTCTATCTGCACCCCGAACTCGGGATCTGGGGCCCCTTCAATCCCGGCAGCACCTATACGCTCTATGCCGAGGAGGAGACGCCGAAGCTGCTCAAGGCCTACGGCAACTACGCGTCGTTCGTCATGATGGCGCCGAGCAATGAACCCGCGGGCCGGTACACCGAGATCACGCCGAAGTGGGCGAAGGAGTGGTACGAAAAGGACAACCGGCGCCTTTATTCCGCCGGCACGGGCTGGTTTCGTCCCGAGCAGGTCACGGGCGGCGCGCAGTTCGCCGGCCTGGTGCGTTTCGATGGCGGCGAGTTGCGCAACACCACCGGCTGGTTCGGCGCCGACTATCGCCATGCCCTGCGCAACGTGAACATTCCGGTGCTCGCCCACGAGATCGGCCAGTGGTGCACCTACCCGGACTTCGAGGTGATCGGAAAATTCACCGGCTACCTCCGCCCGGGCAATTACAACATCTTCAAATATATCGCGGAGCAGGAGGGCGTGGCTCAGTTCAACCACGCGTTCGCGTTCGCCTCCGGCCGCTACCAGCTCGCGTGCTACAAGGAGGAACTCGAGGCCAACCTCCGCACCCCCGGCCTCGCCGGCCACCAGATGCTCGATATCCGCGACTATCTCGGACAAGGGACGGCGCTCATCGGCATCCTCGACGCTTTCTGGGATCCGAAAAGTTATGTGACGGGAAAAGAGTTCCGCCGCTTCCACAGCGAAACGGTTCCGCTCGCCCGGCTCGCGCAGCGCACGTTCACCACCGCGGAAACGCTCACCAGCGAGGTGGAGCTTTATCATTTTGCCGAAAACCCGATCGCGAATGCACAGCCCTATTGGAAAATCGTCGACGCCGGCGGTCGCAGCGTCGCCCAGGGTGAATGGGACGCGCGGGAAATCCCGGTCGGAAAAAACATTCCGCTCGGTCGCGTCACGGCCGAACTTTCCAAACTCGCCGCGCCTGCCGCCTACAAACTGGTGTCCGGCCTGAAAGGCACGAGCGCGGAAAACGAATGGAATTTCTGGCTCTATCCGGCTCAGGTGGATGCGGCCGTTCCGGCCGGAGTCCTGGTCACGTCCAACTGGACTGAAGCGGAGACGCGGCTCGCGGCCGGCGGAAAAGTTTTGTTCACGCCCGTGGGCAAGGATCTGGACCCCGCCAAAAGTCCACCGATGCGAAAGGTCCCGGTATTCTGGAATATTCAGATGACCGTCCGTCCGCCGCAGAACCGCACGCCGCGTTTCGATGCGATGCTCGGGTTGCTGGTGGATAACAAGCATCCGGCGCTCGCGGGATTTCCCTCGGATGTGAACTGCGACTGGCAGTGGACGCCGCTCGTCGACGGGGTGCGCTCGGTGAATCTCCGCGAAGCTCCCCGCGACCTGAAGCCGATCGTCGCGGCGATCGACGACTGGAACCGCAACTGGCGCCTCGGGGTGATTTTCGAATGCAACGTCGGCTCCGGCAAACTGCTGGTGTCCGCGGTGGATTTGCCCGCGACCAACGCGACGGTCGGCGCAGAGCAGCTGCGTCGCTCGCTGCTCGACTATGCGGGTGGAGACAAATTCCGCCCGTCCGCGAATCTCACGCCGCAGCAGGCGCGCAACCTGTGGTCGGCCTCGGCCACCTCCGCTCCGGCAAGCGGTCCGCGCGTGCTCGACCCCGACCTCGACGACGGCTCCGGCCGCCCGGCCCCCGCAAAAAAATAAGTGGCGTCTCCAGCTGTAGGAGCGGGTTTATCCCGCGACCGCTTTCAGGCCCGGGGTCGCTGTAGGAGCGGGTTTATCCCGCGACCGTTTTCGGACCCGGGTCGCGGGATAAACCCGCTCCTACAGCAGCTCAGCCAAGAGCAGGGCGGACCTGCGATCCGCCCGGGCTTTGGTTTTCTGTAGCGGCCGTCTTGACCGCCGTCCGGAAGGTTGCGAATGCCAGCGGTATTCGTCGGCGGTCATAGCAACCGCCGCTACAGTTTTAGAAAATCAGTGGAGGTTTTCCGCTTCAGCCCTGTACCTGCACCCGCTTTGGCAGCGCGACGGCCGCGACCACCGCGATTCCGGCGAGGAACAGCAGCATCAGCAGCACCGGCGTGCGGTTCATCTTTTCGATTTCCAATGTCAGGTTGAGCGGGGCGCCGCCGTCGACCTGAAGGCTGCGCGTGAAGGTCAGCACGCGTCCGCGTTCAGGCAGCGTCACATCGATCGCGCTCGGCGCGGGCTCCGCGGCGAGTTGCTGCTCGACCAAACGACCGGCGATTCCGCGCAGCGCGCTGTTTTCCTCGACGGTGTTGCCCATCAGCAGCTGGTCGACCTGCTGCGGATTGAAGTTGGTTTTTCCCTGCATGAACGGATTGAGGTTCGCCGCCTGCTCGAGCTGTTCGTTCCGCGCGCTGTCGCCACGGTTGTCGAGGTAGAGCCGTTGACGGCGGGTGTTGAGACCGAGCACCGCCTGCTGGGTTTTCAATTCGCGCAACTGCACCCGGGCGTCCTCGTTCGAGGCCTGGTCGAGCGCGCTGTTCTTTGCGGCGCGGCTTAGCACCTCGCTCGCCTGCTGCTGCTCGCCGCGTTGCACGAGCGAGTTGGCTTCGTCGAAAAGCGCGGTGGCTTTTTTCGCCTCGGCCGAGTGGGTCGACAACACGAGAGCCTGATATTGTTCGACGCCGAAGAACCCGGCGGCGCGGTCCTCGTGCAGTTGCAGGCTGCCGCGGTAGTCGTCGAGTTGATAGCCGGGAGGAAGCACAACCCGCCACGTCACGTTTTCGAGCGGCACGCTCAGGCTCGGTCCCACGAGTGAGATGCGGCCGGGATTCGCGCTGGGCACGGCATAGACGAGGCGCACGGTCGCGGAGCGATCGGCACCGGTGTTGGGGGAAACATGGAAAAGGCAGGCGTCGGATTCGCGCACCACCGAGACACTCTCGCCATTGACGAAGGTGTTGAACAACCGCGCTCCCACCGGCAGCCGCACGCGCAACGTGCTTTTCTCCACCACATCCACCCGCAGTTCGATCGAGGTGAGCGAGGCGCCTTCAGGCGAGAAGAGCGTGGTGAGCGCGCCGCGCGTCACGCGCAGTTTCAACGCTTCCGCCACATCGTGCCGGCGCACCCCGACCGCGAGCGGACGCTCCGGCTCGGCGACGCGGAAACACAGGGCCGGCACGGTCCGGTCGCTCGGGCTTTGGAGATTGGAAGGCACCGCGCTCCAGTCGATCCGCTGCCAGCCACGAGGAAGATCGGCCGCATCCAGTTCGAGACGTCCGCCCGCGCGCACGGCGACGAACAGGGTCGTCTGGCGCGCGCCCACAAACACCGGCGTCGCGATCGGCGTGCGCTCCTGGTCACGCGTCGCCGCGCCCTGGAACTCGATCTGCACATTCGTCTCGCCGGCGATGCCGCGTTGAAAACGAATTTCCCAGACATCCGCTTCGCCGGGCACCTTCACAAAATCGCTCACGGCAGGGCCGGTCGCGCGCACCGTGCGCACCTGGTCGTCCGCGAGACCGGGGAGGCGGATGCGGATCTGTTTCACCGCGGCGTTTTCCACGCGGTAACGCAGCGCGATGCGGGTGAGGGTCTGGCCTTCGCGCATCGTGACTTCCTGCAGCGCCTGCGTGGTGACCCATGCCTCGAGCGTTTCGATGCCGACGCGCAGGGCCCAGTCTTCCTGCAGCAACCGGAACGCGAGCGTGCCCGGCTGCATGCCCCCGATGGTGCGGGGATCGAGCTGCGTCGCATTCTGCCGGTCGACCGCGCGGAGGCGGATGCCTTTTCCAGGCACGAGCAGAAGTTCGCCGGTCTGGCGCGTCGCTTCGCGCAATTGAAAATGAGGCACCGTCCACGCGTCCTGCGCGCGCGGGGCCGCACCGGCCAGGGTCAGGTTGAAACGCTGTTCCCCCATGGTCCGCCCGTTGAGGTGGAGCGTGATGATGCGCTGGCCGTTCTCGCCGGCTTCGGTCCAGTGATTCAACGCCGGGCCGCTCAGCGCTTCGATCTCGAGGCCGGCGGGCAGGGCGAAACTGAGCTTGAACAGTCCCACCCGCGTGATCGCGACATTCATGTCGATCGCGACGACGAGACGGTCGTCGTCGAGCGAAAGCAGATGCCGGCTCGCCACGCGCACCTCGGCGGCGACGGGTGCAACTTTCAATTCGACCCGGCCGCCTTCACGGCCGTAGCGCCAGACGTGTTGCACGACGGCGAGCGGCTGGCCGTCGCGACCGCGCGGCACCAGGCCGTTGTCGAAATCCTCGACGTTGACCGGTGACAGCGTGCCGGGCCGGACGCTCTCCGGCTGGGCGTCGCCGCCGAAACCGACGGCGATCATTCCGACCTCGCCCGCGGATCCGAGGATGCGCAGCGGCTCGAGCGTGAGATCGAGCGGCAGGGCGCCGGTCCCGAGCTGCATTTCGAGATTGAATTTAAACGCTCCGGTCTGCGCCGGTTCGACGGCGATGTGCAGACGGCGTTTCTCCGGATCGAAGCGCCACGCGCCGACCGGTCCGCCGGAAACGTCTCCGACGGTGAAGCCCTTGGGCACTTCGAGATCGAGTTCGGAAACGCGGCCCTGGGCCGGCCGCACCGTGATGCGCGCGTGACCATTCACGACGCCCGGACCGGGAAGATAGAGAGTGGAGGCCTCGGCGAAAAACGAGGTGGCTTCGGCGGAAACATTTCGCTGCCGCGGACGGAGCTCGATGCTCGCGTCCTCACCGGGCGCGAGAACCAGCGTGGCTCCGCTGTGGTTCTCGGCCAGACCGGTGGTGGGGACAACCTGGACGGCTGTCTCGGCTGCGAATTCCCAGCCCGCTTCGTCGAGGTCGATCGTGACGCGTTGCATCGCGGCGGGCCCGGTCGGCAGCGGCAAACCGCTCGTGAGATCCGGCACGGCCATTTCGAATTTCGCGCGGGCGGTGAAAACACCGTCGCGATCCAGCACGACGTAGTAATCGGTGTGGCCGTCGCGCTCCACTTTGCTGACGCGCAGTCCGTCGCCCTTGAAGTCCGTCAGCACCGCACGGCGGTTCAGGAAAAGAAAACTGTCGCCCGCTCCGCCGCGCACGCCGATTTCAACATCCGCAAACAAGCGCGCTTCCCGAATGCTCCAGGTTTGGACGATCGACTGAATGGTCTTCGGCCCGTCGCGGTTTGCCACGGTCGCGACCGCGGCTTTTTCGGCAGCCTCGGCGCGGGGAGCGCTGCCGAGTCCAACCCCGAGGCAGCAGAGAAGGGCGAGCGAAGAGACCACCGCCGTGGTGCCTGCACCGGCTTCCGGTTCGGTTTCACCGCCGCTGCGCCAGTGGCGGAAAAGACGGATGACCGCCGGCACCACCATCAGGAAAAAGATCACCGCGGTTGTGCCGGCAAAAAACGGCGCGGCGCCCAGGCGCTGCTGGAGAATGCCACCGCACACCAGGACGAGTCCCACGGCGGCGGCGATCCGCGACGCGAGCAGCCGCGCGGCGATCAACGCTGCGATGCCGGCCGCCAGCGCCCCGACGCCCCACCAGGAGATCATCGCGCGCCACTCGGGGATGTTGCCGACTTGAATCGAGATCTGCTCGCCCGTGGGCATCATCGTGGCGGCGTAGGTGAGCTCCATGAGATTCACGCGGCGGCTGGAAAGCGCTTCGAAGGAAAGCAACGCGGTCATGATCGCCGCGATCGCACAGGCGGCGAGACCGGTTGTAATTCTCACGCCCGACGAACCGCGCAACAACAACGCGCCAAGGACGAGGAGAACCAGGAGGCCGGCCGCCGCGTTGCGACTGCGCAGCGCGATCCATTCGAAACCGGTTTCCGTGAGCGGCGGCCGCACCAGCTCGGCGTTTCCACCCTGCGGCACCAGCAGCCGCTCGGAATCGCCGCGCAGCGTCCACTCATCGATGATCACCGGCACCATCATTTTTGGCGCGAGCAGTTTCACGGAGGAGGCCGAACCCGTCGCGGCCTGTCCCAGCCGCAGCGCGACCTCGACCGGTTCATTCGGATTCAGACGGGCGGGCAGCGGCACGAGCGTCTGGTCGGCGTCGGCCCGTGCGGTGACGACCTCGCGATCGACGCGCGCTTCCCAGAGTTTCATTCCGGCCGGCAGCACGAGGCGGAGCGCTTTGCGGCCGCGGGTCTTCACGAAGAAGCGGGCATCCGTCACGACCTGGCCATCGCGCGAGACCTGGCTCGACAGCTTCGCGAAGTCCACGACCTGATCGACGGTCTCCGCCTGCGGATACCATTCGACGCCCATCTCGAGGGTGAACGGCCGCGCGGTATATTGATAAACCGCGAGCGAGGGGGAGCTGGTGAGGAGACGAAATTCCGCGGGCAACTCAAGTGGCTCCAGTTTCAACAGGCCGCCGTCGGCGGTGTTGATCTTGTGCTTCACCTGCAGCGGGCTGACGACCTGGAGAAAGCCGCGCTCGCTTTGCACGCCGAGCGGGCGGAGTTCGCCGGGGCGGATTGTGCCGCCGCGCGCGCTCATCGGCTGCTCGAAGGTGATGAGGAGCGTGGCGGCGCCGAGCACCGGCTGGTGGAGCGTCACGATCACCTGGTTGCCTTCACGCCGCCAGTCGCGGCGAACGTTCTGGCCGACGACGTCGATGTTGCCGACCGACTCCGGCACCTCGAT
The DNA here is from genome assembly GCA_036261745.1 of Opitutaceae bacterium. GTDB lineage: Bacteria > Verrucomicrobiota > Verrucomicrobiia > Opitutales > Opitutaceae > DATAKE01. The sequence continues at coordinate 79,353 of DATAKE010000115.1, read as the reverse complement.
GCGCCATTCGCCCGCGGGCGCGCCGACGACGAAATAGTTAAACAGCACGCTGCCGTAAACGATGCCTTCCTTGAGCGAGTAGAGGTGGAACACATCGGCCTGCACGCTCTGGCCCAGAGCCTCGAGTCGCAGCGCCGCGGTCCAATCCGCATCGCGCAACCGCCAGGCTTGTTGTAGCCCCGGCGTCTGCCGCGGGAAAAAACTCAGGGGGACTTCGACCAGCCGCTCGGTCGTGAGCGGGACCATGCGATAGCCGGGGGCCGAGACGGCGCCGAGATGACCGCGCACGGATTTCGCGCCGGGAAAGGTCAGCGCGGCGAGCCGCCATTCACCGGCGGCCGCGGGCTGGTTTTTTTCGAGGCGCAATTTCAGGAGCTGGCGGCCTTCGATGGGACGCCCGAAAAGAATTTTGAGCGTGCGATAGCCGTCCTTAACCTCGGACTCGGCGGCGTGATCGACGACGTCGCTTCCGGTGATCGCGACGACGGCGTAGTCTTCCGGAATGCGCAGCGACCAGTCGCGCAGCGGCGCTTCGCGCACATCGAGTTCGAGGTCCGCGTTGATCACGCGATCCGTCTCGGTGAGCTCATAAGTGGCGACCTGCGAGACCGCGACCTCCGACTGAATCTGGTTGGCGACGATGCGATAGCCGTAGTTCGCCGAGGGAAAACGATAGACGAAAACCTGGCGCGCCCCGGCTTCGATCGCCGCGCCCGGGAACTGCGCGGGTGCGAGCTGGAGCATGCCGTTCGCGTCCGCGACCTCGAGGCGCACCGCGCCGTTGTTGGCGACGCGCACAAACCCGGAATGCCGCACGGCGCCCTCGGGCGTCACGCGCAGCGGTTGCGCACGGACCGGAAAACCGTCGAATGCCGTCTGGCTGCGGACAATCAGCGAGCCCTCGCCTTCGAACGGGCGGCTCAGGCGCACTTCCAGGATGCGCCCTTCGGCAGGCGTGCCGCCGGGGAGAACGTTCCAGCCGACGACGTTCGTGCCCATCACGCCGAGAATTTCGCCGGGGCCTTCGAGTTTCAACCGGGCCCCCGTGAGTTTTCCCTGGAGGATGCGAAACGCGATTTGCGATTCCTGGCGGAGCAGACCGGCGCCGACGCGCACCTCGGTTTGCTCGACGCTGGTGAAAAACAACGTGCCTTCCGCCGCCTTGCGCGTGTGCTTCCACGCGACTGCGACGGCGCCATCGGACGGGAGAAAACCCTGCCAGCCTTGCGCGGTGTTGCTCGGCACGACGGCGGAATTCGCGTCGAACTCCACGCCTTCCGGCAGCCCCTCCAGCCGCACCGGCACCACGGCGCCGGCCGACGTTTCAAACCCGACCTTCCGCCAGTCGCCTTCCTCCGCGATCGCGGCGGTGAAGCTGAGATCCAGCGGCAAGGTGCCCTCGCGATCGCCGACGATCTCGTAGAAAAAATCCCCTTCTTCCTCGACCAGCTCCATGTGCCAGCCGTCGCCGGCCGCTTTTTCGTTCAAGGCCGCGGACCCGGCCAGCATGCGGAGACGCGCGCCGATCTTCTGCACGCGCAACTGGCCGCGCAGCCGGAACTCCACGCTCTTCGTGGCCTCGTTGACGCGGCCCGTGAGCTGGGCGGCGAGAATTTCCGCGGTCGAGACCGAGGCGCCGCGCTGGGTGAGCGTCACCTCGATTTTTCCATCCGTGCTCGACGCGAACTCGAGGGGCGTGCGCGATCCGCTGCCATCGCTGACCGGGACCATGCCCACCGCGGAGGTGACGCGAAGGTCGATCGTCGCATCCGGCTGCAGCGTGATTTTTGAGGAGAAGCCCACGGCGTCTCCGCGCGTCAGAATCAAAACAGCAGTCGCGCCCGGGATAACGGGTTTGCGCAGCCGGGTCTTGATGACCAGGTCGAGCTCCCGCGGTTCGGGTGTTCCCGGCGTGAGGAGCGGCCGCACGTCCAGAAAACGTTTCGCGCTCGCATCGCCGGTTCCCTGGCGGACCGACCAGTCGCGCAGGCCTTTTCCAGAAACGCCGGTCACCTCACCGTCGCCGAAGAGTCCGAGCGAAAACACTTCCGGCCGGCCCTGGACCACCTGGAGTTTCAGCTTCAGTTCGCCGGTGATTTCCACGGAGCCGAGCTGGATCACCTGATCGGCGATCGCGGAGAAAAACAGCGGCGCCGGAGCCGGCACGCCGATTCCGTCGATGACGATGCGTCCGCCGCCCTCCGGGGGTGGAGCGGAGGGTTTGCCGGCGTCGGCGCCGAAGGCTGCGCCGATGCTGCCGAAGCAAACGAACACGAGCAGGGCCAGATGGCGCGTGGCGGACTGAAGTAGGGCGGGTCTGTGACCCGCCATGGGAGCGCGAGACTTCGGAAAGGGCAGGTCACAGACCTGCCCTACTGGTCGAGCCGCAGAATTGCGGGCGGAGAGCGCAGGACAGCTTCTGGTCGGGATTGAGTTCATGGGAGTTTTGTTGAGGCCGGTGGAAATTTTGACAGACGGATTCTCGCAGACGCCGCGTGAGGAGTTGTCAGCGACGGGTCAGCGAATTGTCAGGGGTTTGTCATGGAGTACGCCTTGCGCCGAGCTGCCCAACTGTAGGAGCGGCTTTACGCCGCGACTCCGGGACGCGTCCGACAGCAGGTCGCGGCGTAAAGCCGCTCCTACAGCAATCGGAAGGAAATTCATTTTCCGGCCCTCCGACGCATCCGCTCGAACATCGTGACCAGTTCCTGAACCCGGACGTCGGTGCTGTACTGACCGCGGAGCGAATTCACCACCGGGGCGAGGTCGGAGAGCTCGATGAGGTTGGCGCTGTCGCCGCCGCGGAGTTTCTCGGCCATCAGCGCCGCGGTGCCGGCGAGCTGCATGGTCGGAGTCGCTCGGTCAAATGCCTTGGCCTGCGGCTCGTGGCGGATCGTCCAGGAGCGTTCGACCATATTGCTGCCCGCTGCATCGCGGAAGCGGACGAACACTTCGCCCACTTCGCCTTCGCCTTGGGGCAGCACTTCGACCTGGTAGAGCGCGACGGCGGCTTCCTCGGCGGCGAGTTCGGCGGCGTCGACCTTGTCGTTGCGGAAATCCTCCTCGCGCAGCCGGTGCTGTTCGAAACCGATCAGGCGGTAGCTGCCGACGCGGGCGGGATTGAAACGCACCTGGACCTTCACGTTTTCCGCGGCGGGACGAAACGCACCGGCGAGCTGGCGGGCGAAACCCGCATCGGCGTCGGCGGCGCTGTCGAGGACGTAGTAGCGTCCGTCGCCCTTGCGGGTCAGCGCTTCGAGAATCGAATCGTCGAGCCCATCGGTGCCCACGCCGCACGCGTCGAACGCGATGCCCTGCTGGCGCAGCGCCTCGATCATTTTGGCGAGCTGCGCGGGATCGGCGTTGCCGAGATTCGCGGCGCCGTCGGTGATCAGCACGATGCGGTTTTGGGCGGCGGCACTTTGGTGGCGGCGCGCGAGCTGGCCGGCGAGTTTCAGCGCTTCCTCGAGATTGGTGCCGCCCGTGTAGGGCGTGTTGGCGGCGAACGCGGACAGATTGGCGGCCTGGTTGCCGGGAAGCTGTTCGGCGAGCAGGTGGGGCTGGCGGGAGAAACCGATCAGCGTCACGCGGTCGTTCGCGCCCAGGAGGGAGGCGAGCACATCGAGCGCGCGGCGGACGGAGGCGATGCGATCCTCGCGCTCCATCGAGCCCGAGGTGTCGAGCAACACCGTGAGGTGCAGCGGCTGGCTGGCGCCGCGGCCGGTGGCGCCGACTTTCACCGCGATGCGCACGAGATTGCGCTGCTGCAGGAGAGGGTGGGCGGCTTGTTCGATGCGGCTGGAAATTTTATCGGCCGCGGTCGGGGCGGGATCGCCGTAGTCGAACGCATTGTAAAATTCCTCGGGGCGGATGCGCGCCGGGTCGGGCGTTTCGCCGCGGGCAAGCGCGGCCTGCGCGAGGCGGAAGGAAACATCGCTCACGTGGAGCGAGAACGTGGAAACGGCTTCCTTCGCCGCCCTGATCTCGCCGTTCGGAGCCTCAGCTGGAGTGGGAGGCGGCGGAGTCGCGGCCGCTTTTTGCTGCGAGAGCTGCTCGTCCATCGCGGCAGCGGAAAGCCCGAGACCCTCTTCGGCCCGGAGCGCGGAACCCTCGGTGTTGGCCTTGGCGTCGAAAAGAAAGTTGTCGTTGATGTCGACGGCGGCCGTGTCGGCGAGTGGCGGCCGCGAGGCCACGCGAGTGGGACTGCGACGTCCCGACCGGCTGGACGAAACGGAGAACGGGCTAAGCTGGAGCTGCTCCGACTGTGTCCGTGAGCCGGCAAGCGAGCTGGCTGCGGCGTAGCCGCCTTCGCGGGCGGCTTCGACCGTGTGAGGTGACATGACGACGATCTCATTTTCTACCACGCCCTGATCCTTCGGCATCGGGCCGAGAGCGGTTTGATCCGGTGCGGGTGCGGCTTCCCTTTTTGCCGTGCTCCCCGGAAGGGCTTGCAGAAGACCGCGCACGTCTCGCGCGTCGGTTTTGCCGTAGGCATCGGCGGCGACCACGGGTTTTGCCGCACTGCGACGCTCCTGATCCGCGATGCCGAATGAGCGGTTCATAGGTGACGTGGCGCCCTTGACTCCAAATTCTTTCTGCTTCGGCGCGAGAAAGGCATTGTTATCCTGGCCGATTTTCCAGGCGCTGGCGCTGGCAGCACCTCCGACCGCCGCCGGAGCGGCGGCGAAATTGTCGCCTTCCCCGGCAACGACGGACATTTCGGTCCGGGAGGGAGCATCCACGCGCGAGAATGACATATCAGCCGATTCGGCTGGCGAGGCCGGCGACGTCAGCGCCTTGCGCAGCTTGGACGTGAGCGACTGCTTTTTTTCGATCTGAAAAGGCTGCAGCTGGATGATGTCGTCCGCGGGAGCTTGCACTGCCTGCGGTTCGTTGACCCGAAGGGAGTCGGCAGTTGTCACGGACTTCATCCGGTCTGTCTCCATGAGATATTGATTCGCACGGGTCTCGAGCTGCCGTGCATTGTTGAGCGCGACTTTTTCGGTCGAACGCATGTAATTTTTTTGAAAGGCGGACAGGGTTAAAAACGACGCCAGCGTCACCGATGCCGCGAGGCTCGATCCCCAGATCCATTTCTTCCGCCGCTTGCGCCGGGCTTCGGCCAGCGCGAGCAGGATGGGCATGTTGGTGTCGCCACCCGGCACACGCGCCGGCGTGGCACCGATCGCTTGGAGAATTTTCGCGCGACGCTCGGGTGCAAGACGCAGGGGCGCCTGTTCGGGCCGCACCGCGTGTCCGACCAAACCGTGCACGGCTTCGATGCGGCGCTTGAAGATCGCGAGCTCCGGCTTTTCCGTGGCGAGCCGGTCGAGCTCCGCGTTTTCGAAGGCGGAAGTTTCGCCCAGTACCGCGGCGACCAGCCGCGCCTCCAGCCCGGGTTCGATGAAAGTCTGCAGATCAGGGTTGTTTTCGTCGTGATTCATAGTGTGCCTCCGTGGTTTTACCGACGGCTCCCTTCGATGCCCGCCCGGCGCAGCGTGTCCGCGAGGCCTTTGAGCAGGTGGTGCAGGCGGTAGCCAACATTGCCGACGCTGATGCCGGTCCGCTGGCTGATGGCCTGATATTTTAGATTCTCGTGATATTTCAGCCGGATGAGTTTCCGGTCCTCCTCGGTCATTTCGGCGAGGAGCATCTTCACCATTCCGATGGCTTCCATCTGCCCGAGCATTTCCGGGGCGGGGTCCGATTGGGCCGGCTGGGTGGCTTCATCGAATTCCGTTTCGCGCGCGTGATCGCGCAGATGATTGAGGGCGAGATTGCGCAGGCTGCGGTAGAGCCAGCCGCGGGGATTTTCGACCTGGTCCCACACTTGATGGAGCCGGAGAAACGTTTCCTGCACCAAGTCCTCGGCCACCATGCGGCGGCCGATCAACCCGATCGCGAAGCGCAACAGCCCGCTTTCCTCACTCTGAAATAATGCGGCCAGGGTTTGGGCGTCGCGTTTGATTGCCGGGGAAGCCGCGGTGTCCGCGGTGGATCCGCTCGAAGACGGCAACGGGACGCTCTGAAAAGCCAGGGGTTCCATGGAGAAGCGGAGTAAAGGAATGGGATTCCAGTACTAGGACACGCTCGCAGGAAATTCCTTAGAAAACAGCCACGAATATCAGACGCCCGCGGGGAGGGCACAAAAGCACACGCGAATTTACGCGGGATTAACTTTTTGGCTCCACCCGCCGGCCGAGGATGACGAGGTCGCGTTCGATCCCGTCGAGCACGGCGATGCGGGGCAGATGTCCCCACGACGCGAAACCCAGGTCGCGAAAAAGCCGCAGGCTCGGCTCGTTGTGCGCCCAGATAAATCCCAGCAGCGTGCGCACCTCACACGCCGGAGCCCGCGCCATGGCCTCGTTCACCAGCCAGCGTCCGAGACCGCGGCGGCGATGATTTTCCGCCACGTAGACGCTGATCTCGGCGGTCGGGTTGTAGGCGGGCCGGCCGTAGAAGGAATTAAAACTGAGCCAGGCGCAGATCTCCGTTTCGAGACACAGCACCCAGAGCGGGCGGGTTTGCGGATTGTGCGCGCGAAACCACGGCATCCGGCTCTCCACGCTCACGGGCTCGGTATCGGCCGTCACCATGCGGCCGGGAATCGTGGCGTTGTAGATCGCGACGATGGCCGGCAAATCGCTCTCCGTCGCGTGGCGGAGCGTGAAGCCGGTGGGTGGCATGCTCAGCTCGGCGTCCGGCGTCGGCGTCGCGGAGGTCCGACTACTTGGCTGGCGCGGTGGTCGTTGTAGTCGTCGTGGGCGCGGCGGCGGGAGCGGCCGGTCTCGGCAACTGGATCCGGCTCACCACGTCGATCAGCCGCTGCCGCAAAATTTCGTCCTCCTCGGCCGTCGTCTTTTTGTACGCGCGGCCTTCGATGATGCGCTCGGCGAGCTCGATGCTGATCACAAAAATATGGCCGTTCTTCACGAAGAGGAGATTGCCGCGTTTCGCGACGGGAGGTTTGTCGTCGGTGCCGAGCGAGGCGATCTTCGAGGCGAACATCGTGCCGCCGGGAACGAGAATATAGGTGATCAGCGAACCGTCCTGCAGCGCCGGCACAAATTTCGCGCTCTCGATCTGCACGCCTTCAAAGGCCTGTTTGAAATCCGACAGCACGAAATTGCTGAAGAAATAAACGAGGTAGTCTTTCAAGCCGCGGGAGGAAAGTTCCCAGCGCTGCGTGGCGTCTTGCGCGAAAGCGGCGATGCTGATGTGGGTGTTAAAGTCGTCCTGAAAGGTGACGACGTTCTCCGTGTCGGAAATCGTGCCGCCCAATTCAGGGAGCACGGGGATGCTGACCTTGAACGCGCCGGAAGGAGCGAGGTAGGTGTTGCCGTCGACCCGGCCGAGCAGGGCGGAGGCGGTGCCGCCGTCCTCGGCGAGGGCGAGCAAGGGCGTGACGAAGCAAAGGAAGAAAATAAGACGGAGCATGGGTTTGCTTAGGTAAAGAGGCTGGCCCGGGCTTTCAAGCCATCGATGAAAGAGTGGTGGCGAGGCGTACCCAGCAAGTAACCGGGATTGCTTCCGGCCTCGTTTGCTCTGAGAGCCCCTCGGCCACCAGAAGTTCCCGCCAGACCGGCGCCGAGTCCGGCAGCTGGTTTCGCAGCAGGGCGCCGATCTGTTTCCGGCGTTGCTGAAAGCAGGCCCGAACGAGCGCCTTGAATTTGGCCGGAAACACCACCGGCGCCGGCTTGCGCACCAAGTGCAGCAGGTAGGACTCGACGTCCGGCCGGGGAAAGAAACAGGCCGCCGCCACCTTGTGCCCGGGTGCGATTTCATACGCCGCCTGAAGGAACACCGAGATCGCCCCAAAGGACTTCGTGCCGGGCCGGGCGCTGTAACGCTGGGCGGCCTCCTGCTGCAGCATGAGAACCATGCGGGCCGGGAGGGGGCCGGCCAGAACTTCGTCGAGCCAGGGCGTGGCGATGGCGTAGGGGAGGTTGGCGACGATCTTCAGGACGGGCGCACCGCCCAAAACCCGGCTCGGTTCGCTCGTTTCCCATCCCGCCAGGGGGTGCTCGACGGCATCGCCTTCCAGCAGGTGAAACGTCGTCGGGAAACGCGGCACGAGGGTCGTCTCGAGATGGGCGTGAAGCGTGCGATCCTTTTCAACCGCCCACACCTCCGCGCCTGCCTCGAGCAGCGCGGTCGTCAGCGTGCCGAGGCCCGGGCCGATCTCGATCACGGTGTCTCCCGGCCGAACTTCGGCGAGGTCGAGGGATTTTTTGACGATATTGCCGTCGACCAGAAAATTCTGACCGAGAAACCGCTTGGGCTGGTGTCCGAGTCCGGCGAGCAGATCGCGGGTCGCGGTGGGCGAGAGCGGCATGAGGGGAGGAGGATTTGTTATGGGTTATTGGTTATCGCTTATCGGGCCATTGCCACGCTCCAAGCCACCTTCGATGACCCAATGAGCGATAACCAATCACCCATGAGCAATCTCAGATCCCTCACGCCCGGAATCCTTCGATCAACGCCCGCGGATCCGCCGCCTTCATCAAGGCTTCTCCGACCAGCACGGCGTGGGCGCCGGCGGCATGCGCGCGGGCGGCATCCTCGACGGTGAAAATCCCGCTCTCGCTCACCGCGGTCACGTCTTTCGGGAAAAGGGGAATGAGTCGCTCGCTGAGACCGAGGTCGGTTTTGAAGATCGCGAGGTCGCGGTTGTTCACCCCGATGAGCTTCGCACCATGTCGCACGGCGCGGGCGAGTTCGGCTTCGTTGTGAATTTCGAACAACGCATCCAGCCCTGCGGCCCGGGCCGCGAAATGCAGCGCCGTGATCTCCTCGTCCTCGAGCGCGCGCACGATGATCAGGATGGCGCTGGCGCCGGCCTGACGGGCGTTCAGCACCTGGATCGGGTGCACCATGAAGTCTTTTCGCAGGCACGGTATCGCGGGCGGTTCCTTCCGGAAGAGTGCCGTCACCGCCCGCAGGTCATCGAGCGTGCCGCCGAAAAATTTTTCGTCGGTCAGCACGGACAGGGCGCTGGCTCCCGCGGAGCGATACTTTGCGGCCTGTTCGGTGGCCGATCTTCCGGTGGCGATCTCGCCGGCGGAGGGGGAGCGGCGCTTGATTTCCGCAATGACGGCCAGTTTTCCGTCCGTCCGGCGCAGGGCTTCCGCAAACGAGGGCGGCTTCGGCAAATCCGCATGGAGGGTGGTGAGCTCGCGGTCGGAAACCGGCCGCACGAGGGCGGCGATTTCCTGCCGTTTCCAAGCCATGATCTCGGTGAGTTTGTCGGACATGCAGCCAACACGAAACAGACGCCGCCGGGGAAAACCAGACCAGAGTTGGTTGGAATCAGCCAGTTGTAGGAGCGGGTTTACCCCGCGATGGATTTCGACGCTCCTGATCGCGGGATAAACCCGCTCCTACAGTTCTTAACTCCGCAGCCGGTATTTTCAGCGGGGGCATGGTTTCTCCTTGGCCCCGGGAATCCCATGGGTCTCATGAGTCCGCATGAGCGCCATCGAAGACTTGCGGCAAACCATCGCGCGGCTCCGCGCACCGGGCGGTTGTCCGTGGGACCAGGAGCAGACGCACGCGTCGCTGGTGCGCTGCCTGATCGATGAAGTCAGCGAACTCATCGAGACGATCGACCAGCAGGATTTTTCCCACATGCGCGAGGAGCTGGGCGACGTGCTGATCCAGGTGGTGTTTCACGCCCAGCTCGCGGAAGAGGCCAGGCGTTTCGACCTCGAAGCGGTCGCACGCGAAGTGAACGACAAACTCATCCGCCGTCATCCGCACGTCTTCGGCGACGGCAAACTCGACACTTCCGCGCAGGTGTTGGTGCAGTGGGATCAAATCAAGGCGCAGGAAAAGAAAAACGGGGCGTCGGCCGGCGCCCCGGCGGTTTTCAAAGCCATGCCGCCGCGATTGCCCGCGCTGATGTTCGCCGAGGCCGTCTGGAAGCAGATCGAAAAAAAGCAGCTGCCGGCGGAAGGCACGGTCGATGCCGCACAGGTCAGGGCCCTCGGGCAGCATCTCGATGAGGCAACGCTCGGCCGGATGCTGTTCGAAATCGCCGCGGCCGCGCAGGCGCGCGGGCTCGACGCCGAGGGCGCGTTGCGGTTGCACGCGACGAAGGTGATGCGCGATGTCGAACAACGCGTCCCAGCCAGCACCGCCTGAGCCGCTGCCCCCCGCCGTGCTGGCGGAGTGGTGGACGCCATTCTCGGATTTTCTCGAGAAGGAACGCCGCTATTCGACCTATACCGTCCGCAACTACCGGCAGGCGTTTGAGGATTTTCACCGCTGGCTCGCCGCCACCGGGCTCTGGACGGGTAACTTCGATGGGCTTGGTTCCCGCGAGATGCGCGACTTCGTGATCGAGGCGCAGCGCCGCTTCGATCGCCGGACGTTGCACAATCACGTTTCGGGCCTGCGCACGTTTTTCAAATATTGGCTGCGCCACGGAAAAGTGGTCCGTAATCCGTTCACCGGCGTCCCGCTGCCGAAATTGGAAAAACGCCTCCCGCAATTCCTCACCGAGGACCAGATGAAGCGGCTCCTCGCGGGTCCGCAGCGGTTGATCGACAACCAAAGCCTCGATGCCTTCACCGCGTGGCGCGACCGGCTCACAATGGAGCTGCTCTACGGCGCCGGGCTGCGCGTCAGCGAGGCGGTCGGTCTTAACTATGGCAACGTCGACCTCGAGTCCGGCGTCGCACGCGTGATGGGCAAAGGACGCAAGGAGCGGCTCTGCCCCCTCGGCCGGGTCGCGCTCGAGGTTCTGGTGAAGTTCAAAAACGAGCTGGCACCGCGCTCCGGGATCGATGCCCCGGTCCTTTGCAATCCGGACGGCACGCGCGTGAACGTGCGCTCGGTGCAGCTCATGTTGAAACGCTACCTCGCGCTCGCCGAGCTGCCGCGCGATCTCACGCCCCACAAGCTTCGTCACTCGTACGCCACGCACCTGCTCAACGCCGGCGCGGATTTGCGGCTGGTGCAGGAACTACTCGGACACGCCCAGCTCGCGACGACCCAGGTCTACACGCACGTGAGCATCGCGCGTCTCCAGGAAATCTACGCCAAGGCGCATCCGCGGGCGTAGCATTGAAGTAATTGTAGGAGCGGCTTTACGCCGCGGCCGTTTTTGCTCCGCAACTGGCTTTACGCCGCGATGCTTCACTCGTCAGCCGAACGGTCGCGGCGTAAAGCCGCTCCTACAGCTCGGGAAAACGGCTCACCACGTCAGCCGCTTCGTCACGCCGTTGCCGGCGGAATCGTAGAGCGTGACTTCAACCGAGGTCGCATGGGTCGCTTTCGCGAGCGGGAGCTCGAACAGGAATTTTTCCTGGCGTCCGTCGCGGACGCCGTCGACCGGCTGCTCGAGGTTTTCGTGCACGCCGTTGTTGAAGACGATTTCGATTCCCTCGATCAGCGAAAGCGCGTCGCGGCCGTGCACGGAGACGACGATTTTGTCCGCGGTCTTTTTCGCTGTGCACTCGAGAAGTTCGGGGCGCGTGTGGTCGACGATGAGATCGTCGGTCTCGAACGTCGCGGACAACCGCTCGGCTGCCGGACGCGGTTCCGTTTCCGTGGCGACGAGGCGCGTGAAGTAAACTCCGTCGGGCAGGTTGGCCGTGTCGAACTGGGCGTAGGAGTCGCGGGTGTTGATCGCGATGTCGGTCCAGGCGGTCTCGCCCTCGCGCCGCACCGAGAACGTCGCCGTGAGATTGTCGCCGTCCGAATCGGACACGGTCCACAACACCACCTGCGTGCCCGGCGTCGGCACGACCTGGCTGCTGAGCGGGGTGCTCTTGCGCGGCTTTTCCTCATCCTTGTCCGCCTGCATCAGCTGGCTCAGCGAGACCACCGGCGGCCGCGGACTTTCCGGCTGGACGACGAGGCTGAAATTCGGCGAGAGCACACGGAAGTCCTGCAACAGCGGCCGGTGATTTTGGGGCAGCGAGAAGAGAGTGGCCTTGTCGATTTCGAACGAAGGGCCGGCGCCGGTCGTGCGGAGCCGGAGTTTGACGTAGCGCCCGCGCAACGCCTCGGCGCTCCAGGCCGAGTCGCCGGGCTTCAGGGGAGTCCACGGACCCCAGCCTTCGATTTCGTCGCTGCCGCTGCTGGTTTTGACCTCGAGCGCGAGCTGGCCGTCCGCGAGGTTGCGGAGGCGGTTGAAACGCAGCGCACCGAGCAGGCCGGGCGATCCGAGATCGATGCGGCGGGTTTCGGCTTCACGGGCGGCGGTCGCATTGAAATCGAGCAGGGCGAGGCCCGCGGCGTTGTTGCGCAGAATGAGAAATTTTCCCGGCGCTCCGCTGATCGGAGTGAGACTATTCAGCTGGGAGGAAATGCTGCCGGGAAACGTGACGGAGAGGCGGGCATTCAAGTCGTAGCCGAGAAATTCGCCCTGCTCGCCGCCGGCGACGATCAGGGTGTCGCCGTGTTTCGCCAGCCGGTAGAAAGCCACACCGCTCCGCGACGTGAGCGTTTCCGGAAAACCTTCGGCGGGAAACCAGACCAGCGTGCTGCGTCCGGCGAATTTTTCCGGCGGCGTGAGCAAGACGGGATCCGCCTCCTTGGTGTCCTTCGATTTCGCAGGAGGCGTGATGCGCGCTTCGCCACTGCCACCGGAAAAAACCACCGTGGCGTAGAGATCGCCGTTGGGCTGGGGCAGGAAGTCGGTCACTTCGGCGTCGCGGTTCTCCTGCAGAAAAACCGCCGCGCCGCCCTCGCGCGGGAAAACGTAGACGCTGCCCTTGGGCGCGGAACCCGCCACGACGCGGCCGTCGGCGAGGCGGGCGAGGCGGCGGATGTTGCGATCGCGGATTTCTCCGAAAAGGGTGATGCCGCGCGCCTCGAGCAATTTCGGGTCGGTGATCTTGTCCACCATCACGCCGCCGCTGGAAAACTTCGCGAGATCGACGCGGTAGACGCGGGCTGGATTGCCCGTTGCGACGAGGGCGGTTTTGTCGTCGAGCGAAAGAATATCGAAAATGGAATCGACCGGCAGGGCGACGCGGGCGGCGAGTTTTCCATCGCGAATGAGACACAGCGCTCCCTTCGGTGACGTCCCCGCGAGCACGGCGCCGTCGGCGAGGCGGGTGAGGGAGAAGACGTGGGTTTCCTCCAGCTTGATGATTTCGCGCGAGGTGGATTTTGCCGCGGCGGGGTCGAGCGTGGTTTCGAAAATCCGGCCGTCGGGTCCGGTGCCGATCAGCCAGCGGTTGGCTTCGTGGGTGGGGGCAAGGCACCAGAGGATGTCGGCGTCGGGACCGGAAAACTCGGTGAGCGCCGGGCCGGCGACGAGGCGTCCATCGGAGCGCGCCGCGAAACCCTTCAGGTTCCGGCTCAGCACATCGCGGAAAAAATCGATGTCGGTCTTTTTGGAAAACGTTTCCGCCGCGAGGCTGGTCACGACGGTGGCAAAAAAGACGGGGATGAAAATCCGGAGGCAACCGCGAAGGGAAAAACAAAGCATGAGGAGAAAAAGGGCTGATTGACTGCGGACGGGAAGGCCGAAATCCGCAGGCGGTTTGCCACTCCGCCCGGCGCGCAACGGTCCGTTATTCCACGACGCTCAAGGGACGGTGAAGGGTGGCGGTGGCAAGTTTGCCGGAAAGAATGCGCTGTTCCCAAAGCGGGAGGAGGGCTTCGCGTTTGCGGAAGCGCGCTTCGTCGGCAGCGCGGGCGATGCGCTCGATCGAGCCCGGAGTGTCGGGGGTCGCCGCACCCTGGTCGGTGAAGAAGGAGGATTTTTCCGCGACCGCGAGATAGAGGCCGTCGGCGGCGCGGTCGTCACGCATCGCCGCGAGATAAGCTTCGAAGCTGCGCAACTGGGACGCGGCGAGCACGCGGGGACGGCCGGTGAGGTCGTCGAGGGCGCGGCCGGGAGCCAGCACGATTTCGAGTTGTTTGCCCGCCCAAGCCGGATCGATCGCGATGTCGATCAGCTCGCGATGCGTTTCGCCCTGCCAGTCGCGCCAGCCGATGGTGGCCTGCACTGTTTCGCCGGAGCGGCTGTAGCGGCGGGAGAGCTGGAAAACCTCGAGGGTGATCGTGGGATTTTGTTCGAGCGCCTCGACCTTGAAGGTGACGCGGCTCGGGAAAGTTTTCTCGTAGGGATTCTGCAGGTCGGCGGAAAGGCCCTTCACAAATTCGCTGATGCCCTGGGCGAAACCCTGCGGGCCGGAGTAGAGTGTTTGCGCGGAAAGCGTCTGGCTTTTTCCGAACGTGACGTCGCTGCTGAGGCGGAAACCGTTGGAGAAGCCGGCTTCGTTGGTGCCGAGGATGGCTTGGGTGACACCTGCGGCGACCAGAAGGGGTGTGAGCTGTTGCTGGCGCGCCACGGAGAAACGCAGGGTGCGGGAGTCGGCGCCCGCCGTGGTGACCAAAACCTCGACCTCGGTCATGGACGGACCGGCGCCGATCGTGCCGGAGACGGCGGAGAGCCGGTCCTGCGTGATCGTGCCGATGATGCGGCCGGTGTTGGCGACCTTGATGGAGCTCATCGAGGACGGGAGAATCGTGACGATTTCCGCGGCACACATTGGCAGCGCGACATCGCCGAGCGTGAGCATCGGATGACCGAAAGCGGTGATCTGGTTTCCGTCGACGCGCGAAACCGTTCCGGTGCCGGCCAGCGTGATATCGCCGGTGGCGAGCGCAACGGCCACCGCGGATCCCCCGACCAGGGGAGCGGATGAAACGGCGGCGGAGTTTGCTTCGGTGCCGCCGGAATTGGTGCTGCCGCCGAGGGCGCTCGCGCCCAAGCCGAGCGCGGCAAACTGCGGGGCGAGGAGTTCGGTCACGGCCGGACTCAAACCGCTGAGCGTAAACGCAGGCTGAAGGGGTTTATAGATAGAGTCGGCGGACGCGGTGCGATCGAGGGAAGTCGACGTGATCACGGGACGCGCGCCCAGTTTTGCCTGCACCTCGGCCAGGTCAGCGGCCGGAGTGAAACCGGCGAAACGAACCGTTTCAAAACGTTGAATCTGATAACTCAACGCGCCGGCCAGGCGGCCCTCGATGTAGAGCGGACTCCCGCTCATGCCGGCGACCGCGCCCATGTGTTGGACGCGCGGATCGGTGAGCTGGCAGAGGATGAGGGATTTGCCGGGACCGATGGCGTTGCGCACCACGCCGGTCACCTCGACTGCAAACGGCTCCGGCTGCGTGCCTTGGAAGACGGTCCAGACCTCGCCCTTCATTCCGGCCTTCAGTTCGTCGAGAGGAAGGATCCCGGCATTAACCGGCTGCTGCGCGAACGACGAAAACGAGGCGATGAACAGACCGGCGATGCAGAGCAGCGAACTGAGGTTAAGTTTCATCGGTGATCAATGACGTATGAGCGGCACAAAATTAGAGTTCCTTGATCGATTTCGTTAGCACATCGCATGCGCGATCGATCGCGGAACCCTCATGGGCGGTGCTTACGAAAGCGGCCTCATAGGCACTCGGCGCGAGGTAAACACCGGCGGCCAGACTGGCGTGAAAAAATTTTCCGTAAAGCTTCGCGTCGCCCTTCAATGCCGAGTCGCAGTCGCGCACCGGTTTATCGGTAAAAAAGAGGCTGAACATCGATCCGCACTGGGGAACCTGCACCGCGATCCCCTTGGTCCGGGCGGCGGAGAGCAGCGCGTCGCGCACCTGGCGACCGAGCGCATCAAGTCGCGCATAGGGATCGAGTTCCTCGAGCAGGCGCAGGCTCGCGATCCCAGCCGCCATCGCGAGGGGGTTTCCGCTGAGCGTGCCGGCTTGGTAGACGGGACCGAGCGGTGCGAGCAGGTCCATGATTTCGGCTCGTCCTCCGAACGCGCCGACCGGCAACCCGCCACCGATGATTTTGCCGAGGCAGGTGAGATCCGGAGTGATCTTTTCCCGTTCCTGCACGCCGCCTTTGGCGATGCGGAAGCCGGTCATAACTTCGTCAAAAATCAGGACGGTGCCGTGCTTGGTGCAGGCGGCCCGGACGTGCTGGAGATAACCCGCGTCGGGCATGATGAATCCGACGTTCCCGCAGTAGGGCTCGAGGATGACGCACGCGATCTGGTCCGGGTTCGCGGCGAAGGCCGCATCGAGGGCGGCGGTGTCGTTGAAGGGCAGGACCACGGTTTCGCGGGCAAACGACGCCGGCACGCCCGCGCTGTCGGGGTGGCCGTGGGTGAGGGCGCCCGATCCCGCCTTGATGAGCAGAGAATCCGAGTGACCGTGATAACAGCCGGAAAACTTGATGATCTTGTCGCGCTTCGTGAACCCGCGCGCGAGCCGGATGGCGGACATTGTGGCCTCGGTGCCGCTGTTGCACATGCGGACTTTCTGAATCGAGGGCACGAACTTCACGATCAGCTCCGCCATCTCGACCTCATACGGATTCGGCGTACCGAACGACGTGCCGTTTTCGAGCGCGGCGGCGATCGCGGCTTTGATGCGCGGGTGATTGTGTCCGTGGATCGCGGGCCCCCACGTGCAGACGAAGTCGATCAACTCGCGCCCGTCGGCCGTGGTGAGCGTCGCGCCTTGCGCACGTTTCACAAAGAACGGCGCGCCGCCGACGGAGCGGAAAGCGCGGACCGGGGAGTTTACGCCGCCGGGAATGAGTTGAAGAGCGCGGGCGAAGAGTTGCTCGGAAGTCATTTTAAATTTCGGGCTTCGGAGTTCCGGGCTCACCCAGCGCCTTGATGTCGAGTCCCTCGATCTCCTGGAGCGTTTTTCCGGCGATGCCCTGCATGTCGCCGTACATCCCGACCGTGGCCTGCATCACGCGGTCGATCTGCTCCTCGCGCTTGGCCCATTGCTTGGTGATGGCCTTTTTTTCCCTATCGAGGTCCTCCTTCATGTTCGAAAACGCCTCGACGATTGCCTGCACGCGATGTCGGAAGCGCGGGCCGGTGAGATAGGAGTAGAGCATCTCCATCTTCGTTTGCTGCCCCTCGGAGGAGAGGCGCGCATTGGCGAGTTCGATCAGCGACTGACGCAAAATGATGCCGACGGGAATGGCCACCCGCGGATGGGCAACCCAGACGTGGTTCACCAAGTCGAAATTCTCCACGTCCTTCGGCAGGGCGTGGCTGATCAGCACGGAGATTTCCGCCTTCGCCGCGCGCTGGTCGTCGCGCAGTTTTGTCAGCCAGCCGTCGCTCCACGACTTCGTCCGCTTGAACTCCCAAAGAATCGTGCCGCAGTTCTGACCGAGCGGGCTGACAACGCGGTGCAGGGAATCGCCGCCAAACTCGCCCTTCGGCACCGGCTCGATCGTATCGAACGGAAACTTGGCGCGCAGGAGGGCTTCGAGCGCCAGTTCCTGGACTTCGCCCTGCATTTGCTGCGAGCCCTGTTCCGCGCGGCGCTTCAACTCCTCGATCTGCTTTTGCATCGAGGAAATGACCTGCTCCTTTTCCGACACTTTGAGTTTCAGTTCATCCTCGGCCTCTTTGCGGCCTTGCTGACGCACGACCGCCGATTCCTCCTGGACCCGCTTTTGCACCGTGAGATCGAGCTCGCGCTTCGCGTCGTCCAGTTCCCGCTGTTTTTTGATCAGATCCGCCTGCGCCTTTTGCGCCTCGGCAAGTTTTCCGTCGCGCTGCTTCAGCACCTCCTGCAGGTCAGCGATCGACCTGGTCTTTTCGTCGAGGTCCGCGGAGAGCACCAGCTTCGCTTTCTTCAGCTCTTCGGCGGCGATCCTGGCTCGCTCCAGCTTCATCTTTTCCGCGACCTGGCTGTCCAGCGATTCCCTTTGCCGGGAGAGCAACTCCTCGCGCTCCTGCAGCGTTTTTTGCCGGGCGGCGATGTCGGTGTCCTTCTGGATCAGCCGCGCCTCGTAGTCCCGCCTGGTCGCTTCAATCAGCGGCGCGGCCAGAGACTCGTTCAGCTTGATCTCGGTTTTGCACGTCGGGCAGCTGATCGTCGGTTCGGCCATGGGATTCTTTCGCTCCGTCAGCTCACGTATTTCTGCACGATCGGGATTCTCCGGCCGACGCCGAAGGCGAGGGGAGTGATCTTCAAGCCGGGGGCGGCTTGCTTTCGCTTGTACTCGTTGAGATCCACTTTCCGCGCGACGTCGTTGATGACCGGCTCCGCGAATCCCTGCGCGACCAGATCGCGGCGCGAGAGGCCTTCCTCGACGTACGCCTTGAGAATCGCGTCGAGTTCGTCGTAGGGCGGAAGACTGTCCTGGTCGACCTGGCCCGGCCGCAGCTCGGCGCTCGGCGGCTTGTCGATCGTGTTGCGCGGAATGATCTCCCGCTCCCGGTTGATCCAGCGGCAAAGCGAATAGACCTGCGTCTTGAAAACATCCGAGATCACCGCGAGGCCGCCGCACATGTCGCCATACAGCGTGCAGTAGCCCACGGCCATTTCGCTCTTGTTGCCGGTCGTGAGCAGGATGGCGCCGAATTTATTCGAGAGCGCCATCATGATGAGGCCGCGCGCGCGGGCTTGGATGTTCTCCTCGGCGACATCGCGGGGATACTGGTTGAAAAGGTGCCAGAGAACCTTCTCCGCTTCATTGACGACATCGGCGATGAGCACGGTCTCGAAGCGAATGCCGAGATTCTCCGCGAGCTTGCGGGCGTCGTCGCGCGAATGTTGCGAGGAAATTGCCGAGGGAAGGGAAACACCGGTGATGTTCCCGGCTCCCAGCGCCTCGGCCGCCAGCACCGCGACGAGCGCGGAATCGATGCCGCCGCTCAGCGCGATGAGCGCTTTCTTGAAACCGGTTTTGTGCACGTAGTCCCGCAGACCGAGCACGAGCGCGTGATAGATGTCGGCGAGTTCCTCCTGCGCAAAGGTGGGATGGAGCGGGGCCGCGGGGCCGGTGGCGGAGGTGGCGGCGGGCGCCGCCGGCGTGTTCGAGGCGCGTCCGACTTCGACGACCCGCAGTTCCTCGGCGAAGGCGGCTAGTCCCGCCGTGACGTTGCCGCGGGCATCGGCGACGAGGGACCTGCCGTCGAAAATAAGCTCATCGTTTCCGCCGATCGCATTCACATAGGCGACCGGGCAACGCAGCGAACGCGCGGCATCGGTCACGAGCATCTGGCGGACGCCGCCCTTGTCGCTGTGCCACGGACTCGCGGAGAGGTTGACCATCAGATCGCATTTCAGTCCGGCCAGCTGCTGGAGAGGGTTGAGCCCGTGATAGAGGCGGCGCGTGCTGATCGTCGGATGCGTCCAGAGATCCTCACAAATCGTGATGCCGATCCGCAGTCCGGCGTATTCGATCACGGACGGTTCGCTGGCCGGCTCGAAATAGCGGTCTTCGTCAAAAACATCGTAGGTGGGCAGGAGGCATTTTCGCGCGACGGAAGCGACCTTGCCGCGATGGCAGAACGCGGCCGAATTGAAGAACGGGCGCCCGCCACCCGTGCCGTTGATCTCGACCGTGCCGATGAGCGCGGGAACTTCCCCGACCTGCGCCGCGATCTGCGCCAGCGAATCGACGACATCGGGCACGAAGCGCCGTTTGAAAAGCAAGTCCCGCGGCGGATAGCCGCAGACGATCAGCTCGGGAAACACCACCAGCTCGGCCCCCTGCGCGACCAGGGCAATGTACGCTTCGAGGATCTTGCGACGATTGCCGGGAAGGTCGCCGACGGTTGGGTTGAGTTGAGCGAGGCCGATGCGCATGAAGTTTCCGCGGAACGTGGAGCGCTTTATGCGCAGTTGAAAGTTGAAAGATGAAAGTTGAAGGACCGGGCCACCGCGACGGCTCCGGTCTTTCAACCCGCTCTCACCTCTCAACCCCCGCAAAGGCCCCGCAGGAGTTGAGAGTTGAAAGGTGAAAGTGGAGGGATCGATCGCCCGGAGCGGCTCCGGTCTTTCAACTCCACGCTAAAGCCGGGCGAATTGAAGGTTGAACGATGAACGATGAAAGATCGAACAACCGGCTGCTCCGGTCTTTCAACTTTCACCTTTCAACTTTCAACTCCCCAAATGCCTTCGCTCCTGATCCTCGCTTCCGCTTCGCCGCGCCGGCGTGAACTGCTTTCCCAGCTCGGCGTGCCGTTCGAGGTGGTCGTGGCCGGAGTGATCGAGCACGAGGAGGCCACGGCCGAGCCGCGCGCGATGGTCGCGCACAACGCCGCGCTTAAGGCCGACTGGGTGGCCGCGCGACATCCGGAGGCGCTGGTCCTCGGCGCGGACACCACGGTGTTCATCGACAACACCGTGCTCAACAAACCCGCCGACCTCGCCGACGCCCGGGCGATGCTGCGCCGGCTCGCGGGCCGGACGCACACGGTGTTCACCGGCGTGGCGGTGCGGCGGGCAAGCGACGGCGTGCGCATCGACGAGGGCGTGGCCAGCGAAGTGACGTTCAAGGCCTTCGACGACGCCGTGATCGATGCCTACTTCAAAATCGTGAACCCGCTCGACAAGGCGGGCGCCTACGGAATCCAGGAAGGGCGGGAACTGATTATCGCCGGCTGGCAGGGCTCGTTTTCGAACATCATGGGATTGCCGATGGAAACAACGAAACAAATTTTGACGCAGTGCGGTCTCGGAGGGTAATTTGCGCCGTCCTGACTCCCGCATGAGCACCATTCTTACTCCGCCGCCCAAGCCCGCCGACCAACGGCGCCGGCGCGGCCTGTCGACGGATCCGGACACGCGCTCGGTGCAGATCGGTGCGATCGGAACGATTCTGATTCACCTGCTGTTCTTTCTCCTCGCCCCGCTGGTGATGCGCCTCGGGCCGAAATCGGAATTCCGCCCAACCGAGTCTCCGCCGCAGTTCAGCGTTGAACTCGCGCCCGAGTCGATGGAACAGCCGACGCCCCTGCCGCCGAACAAGTTCGTCGAAACCAATCCCGACGCGCCGGAGAACGAGCCCGACAAGACCACCAACTTCGCCGCCCGCAACCAGCAGGTCGCCCAGGAAAAGCCCCAGCCCGACGCGAAAAGCGACCGTCCCGAGCTCGAGGGCAAAAAAGAGTTGGATTCCAGCCCGATCGTCAGCGGCTCGCTCAGCAAACCCGTCGAACAACCGCCGCCCGAGCCGCCCGCCAACGAAACCCCGCCGCAGGAACAGGCGGTCGCCGCGCCGAAGCTCGAGCAGAATCCGCTGGCGGGCTTCGAGAAGACCGAGGGCGAGGACAAGCTCACTTACGGCAGCAATATCGCGAAGTTTGCGGAAAACCCGCAGGCCGTCCCGGACAAGGTCGAGGGACAGAAGAACGTTCCGCTGATTCAGGGCGCCACGGCCAACCAGCCGCAGATCGACCCGCAGCGGCCGCGCCCGCGTCCCTCGATCGTGAAGCAGCAGCAGGTGCGGCCCGCGATTTTTGCGGAAAATAAATTTGGCACCGCGAACATCGGCCCGATCGCGATCGACGCGAAGTGGAGCAACTACGGCGCCTATCTCCAGCGGCTGATCGAGACGGTCCAGCTCCAGTGGGAGCGGATCCTCGCCGACAGCAAAGTTTACCCGACCTCCGGCAGCACGGTGGAGGTGAAGTTCGTGTTGAATTCCGAGGGCGCGGTCGCGCGGGTGGTGAGCGTCGAAAGCACCGCGTCGGATTCGGGCTCGCGCGCCTGCATGAGCGCGATCACGGAGCGTTCGCCCTACGGAAAATGGACCGACGACATGATCGCGGTGCTCGGCGAACAGCAGGAAATGACGTTCAAGTTTTTCTATCAGTGAGCGGCGGGAAGAGCTATTGGGCGTCGCTCCCGTTGGGTCGCGGCGTCGAGCTGGTCGAGCGCGACGCAAACGGGCTGGCCGCCTTCGCGAAACCGGCGGGCGTGCTGTCGCATCCCAACAAAGGCGGCGAAGAACCGCGTTCGCTGTTCACGTCGCGATACGTGCTCGAGGGCGAATTTTTCGAGTGGCGCGACGAGGCGGGTGCGGCGCACCGGCTCTGGCTGCTCAACCGGCTCGATTCGGCCACCTCGGGGGTGATTCTGGCGGCGGCGAGCGAAGAGCTCGCCCGCGAAGTGCGGACGCAATTCAAGCGGAAGCAGGTGCGGAAGGTTTACCTCGCGCTCGTGTTCGGAACGCCGCGGGCCTCGACCGAGCTCTGGCGCGATCTGCTCGCGGTGGACAAACGCGGTGGCCGCATCCGCGCGGATGCGAGCGCGGGCAATGTCCCCGCCGAAAGCCGCATGAGCGTGGTGCGCGCGGGGAAAAAGGAACCGCGGGTTTCCCTTTTACGGCTCGATCCGCGCACCGGCCGCAGCCACCAGCTGCGGGTGCAGTGCGCAAAGCGGCATCTCCCGATCGTCGGCGACCAGACGTACGGCGATTTTCCACGCAACCGGGAGTTCGCCAAACACGCGGGCACGAAACGGCTTTTCCTCCATTCGCTCGAATCGGGCTTCGACTACGAGTTCGGCGGAAAAAAATTTTCGTTCTCCGCCAAGGCAGCCCTGCCGGCGGAATTCGAGCAGTTTCTCTAGCGCGTTCTCCTAATTGTAGGAGCGGCTTTACGCCGCGACTCGAATCGGATGCGTTGAGGTCGCGGCGTAAAGCCGCTCCTACAATTCCACCCACCTCATGATTCTCCCGAAATCCAACCGCCTGCTGCCGGAGCAACTCGCTGAGGTCAGTGCGATCCTGGCCGAGTTTGGCTGCAAGGTTCAGCCGATCATCGGCGCGGTGCGGACGATCTATGCCATCGTCGGCGACGAGCGCGAGGAGCTCATGATCAACCGGCTGGAGGGCCTGAGTTACGTCGACCGCATCGACCGGATCCAGTCGCCGTTCAAGCTGATGGACAAACGCTCCGACCTCGCGACGCATCGCATCAAACTGGGTGCGGTCACGCTGGGCGAGGAGCTCCTGATCATTGCCGGGGCGTGCACGATCGATCCGAAGAATCCCAATTATTTCTACGAGACCGCCCAGGCGGTGAAGGAAGCCGGCGCGCACGTGTTGCGTGG
The DNA here is from genome assembly GCA_036261745.1 of Opitutaceae bacterium. Taxonomy (GTDB): domain Bacteria; phylum Verrucomicrobiota; class Verrucomicrobiia; order Opitutales; family Opitutaceae; genus DATAKE01. The sequence goes on along the minus strand of DATAKE010000115.1, from coordinate 56,511 downwards.
CGGTGTGTGGAAACCGCGCACGAATCCCTACACGTTCCAGGGCGACGTGAAGTCGCTCGACATCCTGATGGAGGCTTCGCGCCGCACCGGGCTGCCGGTGGACACGGAGGTGATGGAGGAGTCGCACATCAAACTCGCGCTCGATGCCGGCGTGCACTCGCTGCAAGTCGGCGCACGCAATGCGCTGAACTATGCGCTGCTCCGCCAGATCGGCCGCGCGATCGCGGAAAAGGACGTCGCGGTGCTGTTGAAACGCAGCATCCACATGGGACCGCTGAATGAATTCATTTCCGCCGCCGAATACATCGCGGCGTTCGGCAATCCCAATGTCATTCTCTGCCCGCGGGGAACCACCCCGACGCTCGACGGCTACCGCAATCATCCCGATGAAAGCATCACGCCGTTGTTGAAGGAGAAAACCTGGGCGCCGGTCGTGGTCGATCCTTCGCACTCGGTTGGGAAGGCGCTCTACGTCCCGGCGTGTGCGCTGGCGGCGGTGGCGTACGGTGCGGATGGCCTGTGCATCGAGGCGCACGTGGAGCCGTCGAAGGGAATCGGCGACGATCCCAAGCAGGCGCTGTTGCCCGGCGTGCTGAAGGAAACGATCGCGCAGGCGAAGCAACTCTGGGCTCTGCGGCGGGGCTGATTCCACTGTAGCAGCGGGTTTACCCCGCGACTCCGATTCTGTCGCACGGGTCGGACCGTCGCGGGGTAAACCCGCTCCTACAGCAAATTGAGCTGCGAGTCGTCGGCCGGCGTGACGGAGATTTTTTTCCTCGGCCTGGCCTCGGGCGCGGCGGGCAGCGTGACGCTCGTCTCGGTGTCGTCGCTTTCGAGCTTCGCGAGGATGGTTTTCGCGCGATCGATCACGCTGAGAGGAAGGCCGGCGAGGCGGGCGACCTGGATGCCGTAGCTGCGGTCGGCGGCGCCGGGGATTACGCGCCGCACAAAAACGATTTCGTCGTTCCACTCCTTCACCGCCACGGAAAAGTTGCGGAGCCGCGGCAGGTGTTTTTCGAGCTGGGTGAGTTCCTGGTAGTGCGTCGCGAACAAGGTGCGCGGTCCGCGCGCCGCGTCGCGGTGCAGGTGCTCGACGACCGCCCACGCGATGCTCAGCCCATCGTAGGTCGAGGTTCCGCGGCCGATTTCGTCGAGGATGATCAGCGAACGATCGGTGGCATTGTTGAGGATGTTCGCGGTCTCGTTCATCTCGACCATGAAGGTCGAATTGCCGCGGGCGAGGTCGTCGCTCGCGCCGACGCGGGAGAAAATCCGGTCGACGAGTCCCACGCGACAGGACTTCGCGGGCGTCCAACACCCGATCTGCGCCATCAGCGTGATCAACGCGACCTGGCGGATGTAAGTGGATTTTCCGGCCATGTTCGGGCCGGTGATCAAAGCGAGCTGCGCTTCATCCGAACTGAGGCGCGTGTCGTTCGGTACAAAGGCCTGGCTGGCGCCGCGCGCGGTCGTGGCGTCGGGGAGCTTCAACATCTGTTCGACCACCGGGTGGCGGCCCTCGGAGATCTCGAGCGATTCGCCGTCGGCGAGGTCGGGGCGGCAATAATTCCATTCGCGTGCCAGGACCGCCCAGCCGGCGAGGACATCCAGTTCCGCGAGCGCATCGGCGGTGTGGGCGAGGGCGAGCGATTCGTCGAGGACCGCGGCGACCAGGTGGGCGAAGAGCTCGTGTTCCCGGGCGAGCGCGTTTTCCTCGGCGTGCAGGATTTCCTTTTCCTTTTGCTTCAGCGATTCGGTGACGTAGCGCTCGCCGCCGACCGTGGTCTGCCGGCGGACATAGTCTGCGGGCACGAGGTGGAGATTGGCCTTCGTGATCTCGATGTAGTAACCGAAATTATTCGTGAACCTGACCTTCAGGCTGCGGATGCTGGTCCGCTCCTGCTCGCCGCGTTCGAGGTCGGAGAGCCACGTCTTGTTATCCGTCGTGAGGGAACGCAGGCGGTCGAGTTCGGCGTCGTGGCCGGCGCGGATGAAATTTCCGTCGGCGAGATCGTTGGGAAGTTCGTCGCAGAGGGCCGAGGCGAGAAGCTGGCGGAGTGAAGGCAGCTCCTGGAGCTGGGAGCTTAGAGCGGAGAGCTGAGAGCCGGAACCAAAGGAGTTCAGCGCGGCGCGCAGTTCGGGGATCTGCGCGAGGGTGTCGCGAACTCCGCCGAGTTCGCGCGGATTGCGCAGCCGGTTTTGGAGGCGGCCGAGGATGCGCGGGATGTCGCGGACATTGCCGAGGCGTTCGCGCAAGGTTGAGAGCGGTGTCGGGTGCGCGAGCAGTTCGCCGACGAGCGACTGGCGCCGGGTGATTGCGGCGAGATCGAGGGTGGGGGCCGCGAGCCACTGCTCGAGCCGCCGCGCACCCGCGGAGGTTGAGGTGCGATTGATGGCGGCGATGAGCGATCCTTCGCGGGCGCCGCGGCTGGAGGAAAAAATCTCGAGGTTGCGCAGCGTCGCCGGGTCGAGGAGGAGGGTGCGTGCACTGCGATATTCCTGGAGGCCGCGGAGGTTTTCCGGTTTCGCGCAGAGATTTTCCGCGGCGTAGTAAACCAGTGCACCGGCGGGACCGAGGCCGGAATGCGAATGCGCGAGGCCGAAGCCCTGCAGGTTCAGGACCCCGAGAGTGTCCATCACGGTCTTGGCGCCGGTCGCGGTCTCGAAGTGATAGGCGGCGAGCTCAGTCACGAGCCGGCCGGTGCAGAACGCGTGGAGGGCGTGCGTCGCGGTTTGTTCGTGGGGGGCGGCCTGCCAGCGGGCGAGTTCACCCTCGGTGACGAGCAGCTCGGCGGGATCGAGCGCGGTGAGGATGGGGAGGAGATTGGCAATCGAGGTGTCGGTCGCGACGCGAAACTCGCCCGTGGAAAGGTCGAGCCACGCGGCGTGCAGGCCGTGTTTGTCGAGCGAGACCGCACCGAGGTAGTGGTTTTTCGCGGCGTCGAGCTGGTTGGGTGAAAGCGTCGTGCCGGGCGACAGGATCCGGGTGAGCTGGCGGCGGACGAGTTTGCCGGCCTTCGCGGGTTCGGCCTGGTCGCAGATCGCGACTTTTTTTCCGGCGGCAAGAAGCTTGGTGACGTAATTATCGGCCGCGTGATAGGGCAGGCCCGCCATCGGATGCTCCTGGCGCTTGGTCAGCGTGAGCCCGAGGAGTTTCGAGGCGACGACGGCGTCGTCGAAAAACATCTCGTAGAAATCGCCGAGCCGGAACAGCAGCAGCGTGTCACGCGGGAGTCCGCGCTTCACCTCGAAGTATTGCTGCATCATCGGGGTGAGTTTGGCGGCTTCGACGGACATGGCGGTGGGCGGGCAAAGAGGTCACAGAGATTTTTTCGGATTTGTCAGTTACTTTTACTCGGTGTCCCCTGTGTTTCCCTGTGGTTAAACTTTTTCATCGCGATCTTGGCGGCGCCGGGCACCCGCCGCTGGTAATCTTGCACGGGATGCTGGGCTCCTCCCGCAACTGGCAGACGGCCGGGCGCGACCTGTCGACGAGATTTCATGTGTTCGCGGTCGATCTGCGCAACCACGGCGGATCGCCGCATGCCGAGGACATGGGTTATCCGGCCATGGTGGAGGATGTGCTGGCGTGGCTGGATGCCCAAGGTCTCCCGCGGGTGACGCTGATGGGCCACAGCATGGGAGGGAAAATCGCGATGCTGCTGGCGTGCCGGCATGCCGAGCGGGTGGCGCGGCTGATGGTGGTGGACATCGCGCCGAAGGATTATTTCTGGGTCGCGCACCGCGCGGAATTCGCGGCGATGAACGAACTCGATCTGACGCACCTGAAATCACGCGGGGAGGCGGAGCTGCGTTTCGAGGCGCGGGTGGGCGACTGGGCGATGCGAAAATTTCTCACCACGAATCTCGAGCGCGCGCCCGAGCCGGAAACGGGCTGGCGCTGGACGGTCAATTTACCCGCCCTCACCGCGGCGCTTTCCGCCCTGGAGAAAAATCCCCTCTCGACGGGCGACCGTTTCGCCGGGCCTTCGCTGTTCATCGCCGGCGGCAAATCGCGTTATGTTGAGCCGGGCGATTGGGCGCGCGTGCTCCGCCATTTTCCCGCGGCGCGTTTGGAAACGATCGCCGATGCGGGGCACAACCCGCACATGGAGATGCGGGAGGCGTTCGTGAATCTGGTCGCGCAGGGCGACGCTGGCTGACGGTGTCAGAACAGCCGCTTCCAGTCGGCGACGCGCGGGTTGTGGAAACCCGACTCCTTGTAGGCGCGCTCGATGGTGCCGTTGTCGCGCAGTATTTTGGTGCCGGCGGCGAGCGCCTTGTACACCGCATCCGCATTGGGGGAGGCCTTCGAAACGACCCAGGCGCGGCTGCCCATGATGGCAACTTTGCTGTTGGGTACCGGAACCAGTTTTACCCCGGCGAGCACGACACTCATGTCGGCATTGTTGGAAAACTCCCAGAGGACGAAATCGACCTGCTGTTTCTGAATGTTGGTAAAGATTACTTCTGGGGTGGGACTCTTGGTGAGCGCCTTGAGCTTCATCTCCTCCATGGTTTTCACGTCCAAGCCCCAAGTCGCAACGACCCCGCCGGTGTTGGCCTGCAATTCGCCCAGTGAGGAGATTCCCAAAAGTTTCTGGTTCCCGGGCAACACGTAGACTCCCTTCACAAATTCGCCGTGCCGGATGACGGCGTCGGTCTTCAGCATGAGGCTCGAATCGATCTCGGTTTCCCAGATCGTTTCCGCGGTGAGCTCGACGCGGCCTTCCGCCAGCTGTTTCTTGGCGAGGTCATAGGTCAGCGTCCGCACCAGCTCGAAATCGAAATCGAGTCCGCCGGCTTTCAGCGCCTGCAGTTCGAGGACGAGGTCGACCACCGGGCGCATGGCGTTCGCGTTTTTGAAGTTCGTGATCTGGTCCCAGGCGACTCCCGCCGTCCAATTCTGGTAGGCGTCAATGGCGGCCGCCGGGGCGGAAATTTTCACATGAATCCTGGCGGCGATGGCCGGAGTGACGGTGAAGGCAAACGCGGCAACGGCGACGATACTGGCCTTCGCCCAAGCGGATGCGGAGGGAAAAAAGCGCGCGGAATTTTTCATGATGATCGGGCGCCCCCCTGGAAAGGGGCGGGTGGTTGGGGCTCAAGCGGACGTGTTGTGGACTAAGAATCGGCTGAAGCAGCCGATTCTTAAGGGGGTTTGCGCTAAACGGCTGTGGGGCGGGCTAGAGGGGAACAGAGACCCGGAACTCCGCCTAGCGTTTTGTCCAGAGCCGCAGTGACGACAACAGGAAATCTTCCAGGGCGGCCGCCTCGTTTAAGTTGAGGCGGAGCAGGCCGGCGTTGTGCTCGAGTTTTTCGACACTGGCGATCAGGGCGCGGCGGGTGGTTTCGTCGCCGGTATTCAGGCGGGGGAGTGCAAAAGCACGCGTTGCCTGCTCGATCTCGGCAAAAAGCCGGGAGCGGAGTCCGTTCGCGATGCCGGTCTCGATCGCCGCTTCCTCGTCGTCGGTGAGTTCCTCGGGCAGCTTTTCCTTTTGCTGCTTCCAGATCTCCGAGGCCGCGAAGTCCAGCACGGCGCTGAAGCGCGCGACCAGCCCGTAGAGCGTGAAAACATGATCGGCCAGGACGCGTTTGTCGGGCGCGCCCTCGACCAGGCGGCCGAGCCACGCGCGATAGTCCTCGAGCCAGGCGGGCCAGCCTTCCGCGGCCAAAGGAGTCGACGTCGAAGAGAAACGAAAATTCAGCACCCGGCTCCGGATCGTCGGCAGCAGGGCGTAGGGGCGGGTGGTGAGCAGCAGCAGGGTGGTGTTCCGCGGCGGCTCCTCGAGCGTTTTGAGAAACGCGTTGGACGACTCGGTGTTCATCCGGTCGGCCTCGTAGATGATCGCGACTTTCTGCGGGGCGACCGCGGGCGTCATGTAAAGCTTCGGCAGAAATTCCCGCATCGAGCCCTGCTCCGGCGAATCGGATTTGCCGATCGGAATGATCCGCATTTTCCCGCGCGGGCGCAGCGAGAGGTAGTCGGGATGGTCTTTCACCGCAAAACGCGCCTTGGCCGTGGCCGGATTGAGGAGCCGGTCGGCGATGGCGTGCGCGACGCCCACGAGCGTGCCGAGGTCGTCGCCTTGCAGCAGCAGGCTGTGCGAGAGCCGCTGGCGCTCGATCGCCTGCTCGATGACCGAGATGACAGGAGTGCCGGCGAGAGCGGGAGGCCAGGGAAGAACGGCGGGGCCCATGGGAAATTGCTTATTGGTTATTGGCTATCGCTCATCTGGCCATTGCTGAACTCGGCCCGACAATGGCGCGATGAGCGATAAGCAATCAGCAATAACCAATCGTCACCCGATCCGGGCTTTTACCTCGGCCCAGATTTTCTTCTCGATGACGTCCTCGGTCTTCGTGCCGTCGACGACGATGAAACGCTCCGGCATGCCCTTCGCGAGCACGAGGTAGCCCTCGCGTACTTTTTTATAGAAATCGATGTTCTCGCGTTCCATCCGGTCGGGCAGGTCGGAGGCGCGCTGTTTCAGGCGCGAGAGGCTCACCTCGGTCGGCACGTCGATGACGATCGTGAGGTCGGGCATCACGTTGCCGACGGCGAAACGGTTGATCTGGTTCACGGGATCGGCGGCGAGGTTGCGGCCGATGCCCTGGTAGACGGTGGAGGAGTCGAGATAGCGGTCGCTCAGGACAATCTTTCCCTCGACGAGGGCGGGGGCGATGACTTCCCGGACAAGCTGGGCGCGGGCGGCGGTGAAAAGGAGGAGCTCGGTCTCGGCGCACATTTCCTCGCCCTTGGAATTATGGACGATGATGTTCCGGATTTGCTCGCCGATCTCGGTGCCGCCGGGCTCGCGCGTGCTGATCACATCGCGGCCGGATTTCTGGAGGTGGGCGGCGAGGCGGGAAATCTGGGTGGATTTGCCGCTCCCCTCAGAACCTTCGAAAGAGATAAGTTTGCCGGTGGTCTTTTGTTTCAGAGGCATGGGCGGGTACGGTGGAGAAATCATCGCCAGTTGGCGAGGAAGGTTTCGAGTTCGGCGAGTGAGGGGCTCTCTGCGGTGCGGACATAGTGACCGCTCGTGCAGACGCCGAGCGCGAGGCAGGCTTCGGGAGAGAGACCGAGCAACTGTCCGCCGGTGAAGCCGGCATTGAAGTGATCGCCGGCGCCGGTGGTGATCTTCGGCGTGGTGGTGTACGGCCCGGGAACCCACCACGTGCCGGCCGCCGTGGCGCACACCGCGGACTCGCGCGGATGAATCACCACGGTGGCAACCCCCAGCTTGCTGCGAAGCTCGGGTGCGATGCGGCGCAGGCCGAGTTCGTCGCTGTCGAAGGCGGCCAGACCATACGCGTCGCCGACCTGCTGGGCCTCCTTGAGATTGAGGCCGAGCGTGACGCGGCCGAATTTCTCGAACCGCGCAATCGTCGCGAGCGCCGTGCGCAGGTCCTCGGTCGAGCGTTTCTCCGGGTCGGCGAGATCGAAAAAGAAAACGCGTTCGCGCGCCGGCAGCTTCGGCAGCACGCGGTCAACCAGCTCGGTGAAGATCGCGGTCATGTTCGGGATCATCGTCCAGTTGACGAGCGCCACGAGATCGGCGGCGCCGAGTTCGGCTTGAAACGCCGCTTCGCCCATCACCGCGCAGATGCGGTCATAGGTGATTTCATCGAGGCTGCGCATCTGGCCGAGCATGAGTTTGCCGTCGGCGAATTCCACCGCGGTCGTCTGGGCGGCGCCGCAGATTGAGACCGTGCGGGCGCGCATGGCCATGTCGGCAAACACCGGATGCACCTGCGGCTGGCCGAGCGCGCCGATGTACGTCACGCGCGTGCCGGCGGCGAGCAGGGCGTTGGCCATGATCGGGCCGTTGCCGCCGAGTTTGTCCATCAGCGGATAGAGCTCGATGTTCGTGCTCTTGCCCGCGGCGCCGAGGATGCGCTGGCCAAAATCGCTGATCGTCCCGATCGCGGTGAAATTTTCACCCTGGCCGCGGCGGAGGCCGACGGGGGTCACGATGGTGTCGACGAAACCGTCGAAGCCGACGAGGGCGGATTTGGCGCCGGCCTGGGCGCGGCAGGTGCGGAGTTCTTGAAGGGCGCGTTGACGAAACATGGAGGAGGGGAACGCCGAGGAAAAATCACAGGCTGCACGTCGCAAACAGATTCGCGCGGCGCCGGTGAATATCTTCTCCGGAATTTCCGTTGAACGCGCCCGGCAAACCCGCCAACTCTCATCCTCATCTCATGCTCGCGCCGTCTTTTTTTTCGCCGGTCGTCGCCTCGACCAGCATCATCGAAATTTTCAACCAGTGCGGGACGGTGGACAAGGTCATCGTCATCGGTCTCGCGATCTTCAGCCTCGTCGCGTGGACGATCATGTTCGGGAAATACTCCGAGCTGAAACGCCTCCGCCTGCTCAACTATAATTTCGAGCTGCACCTGCGCGACCAGCGCACGCTGCTCGACCTGCCCGAGTCGTTTCGCGACAAGCGGGTGATCCCCTACGCCGACCTGTTTGCCGATGCCGTCGAGGGTTACTGGCGCGCCGCGGCGATCGGCAAGGAGCGCGGCCGCGACGATTCGCGCGCCCGCCTCGAGCACGCCGAAAACGCCATCCAGCGCGCCATTGCCCGGCAGACGATGCGCTACGACAGCAGCATGATTTTTCTGGCGTCGATCGTCTCGGGCGCGCCGTTCATCGGCCTGCTCGGCACCGTCTGGGGCGTGATGGAGGCGTTCAGTGCGGTCGCGGCCCAGCAAAGTGCCGGCATCCAGCAACTCGCTCCCGGCGTTTCCGGCGCGATGCTGGCGACGATTGCCGGCCTGGTCGTCGCGATCCCCTCGGTTTTCGGCTACAACCTTCTGCTCGGCCACACGCGCCGGATGACCACCGAGCTGGAAAACTACGCGAGCTCGCTCGCGGATCGCATCGAGCTGGAGAGTACGTGAAAAGGAATCGACTGATTGCTCATTGGTTATTGCTTATCGCTCATCTGCCATGTCCGAACCAGCAGCGAAAATTACACCGGAGATTTTGGAGGAGCGGCTCGTTGATTTTGCCGTGCGCGTAATTGCGCTGGCGAACCGTTTGAGCGCTTCTTTTGCCGGCAAGCATATCGCCAACCAGATGGTGCGTTCCGGCACTTCACCGGCGCCCAACTACGCCGAAGGGCGATCCGCCGAGAGCCGTGCCGACTTCATTCACAAACTAAGAGTCGTGGTAAAAGAACTGAACGAAACTTCCCTCTGGCTGCGCATCAGCGCCAAAAGCGGGCTCGTCAAAGACACGCTTTTGAACGGGCTTCAAAATGAGTGCGATGAACTCAAGCGGATCATGGGAGCGTCGCTTCGCACCGCACGCCTCCGGTCAGCGAAATGACCGATGAGCGATAACCAATAAGCCATAACCAACCTCGCCATGGCCCGGAATTTTCGCCGTCACCACTCCGCCACCGCACATCCCATTGCGGACTTGAACGTGACCAACCTGATCGATCTCGGGTTCATGCTGCTGATCATTTTCATGGTCGCCACTCCGCTAATCCAGCAGGAGCAAACGCTGCCGGTGAATCTGCCAATCGAATCGCCGAGCACCCAGGCGAAGCCCGATCCGCGCGACAAATTCGAGACCATCACCATCCGCGCGAACGGAAGCTACACGTTGGGCGGGCGTACCCTGACGCTGGCGCAACTGTCGCGCGAGTTCGCGCGCTTTGCGGGTGAAACCCGTCCCCCGATCTTCCGGCTGCGCGTCGATGCGGAGGCCACGGCGCAGCAGTTCGTTTCCGTCATGGACGAAATGAAAAAACACAATCTGTCGAAGTTCACGTTGGACACCAAAACTTCAGGCTAAGGTTCGCGTCTTTCCCTCGTCGTTCCTCCGCAACCCACCTCATGACCGACCGGCTTCCAGGCGCCATGATGCTCTCGCTGACGCTGCACGCGTCGGTGGCGGGACTCATGTTGCTCTTCGGCTACGCCGCGAGCCTTTCGAATCAGGACACCACCAAGGTTTTTCAGATCGTCGCCGGGGAGGGTGATAATTTTGCGGCCGAAGTCGCGCCAGCCTTGGGCGAACCAGGCGGCATCAAAGTCGAAGTGCCCACGCCGCCCGCGCCGACACCCGAGCCGGTGGTGCAGCCGGAACCGGCGCCGGTTGTCCCAACTCCACCGGCGCCCGTGGAGAAGCCCCCGCCGAAACTCACGAACCTCACCAAGATGATCGAGAAGAAGGTCGCGCGCGCCGACACGAAGGCGAAGGCGCAGGTGGCCAAGGAGCGGGAGATCGAGGCAAAAAAAATGTCGAAGAAGGAATTCGACGAGTTGAATAAGAAGAATTCCGGGCCGACCCCGAAACCGGCCGGCCCGACCAAAGTCGCGAAGCTCGATCCCGAGGGAATTCGCAAGGGGGTCGTGGGCGGATCGACCGAAAACAAAACCGGGGGAGCCGGAGGACGGGATATGGTTGCGACCGGTGAGATCATGGACCGGTACTTTGCCCTGTTGCAGGAGCGGCTGCGGTCAGCCTTGGAAAAACCTCCCGGACTGAGCGACACGCTCGTCACGGTGGTTCAGGTGCGGCTGGGAGCCGATGGCTCGATTACCGGTGCCCACATCACCAAGTCGTCGGGCAGCGACGAGTTCGATCGGGCGGCGATGGCGGCGGTCGCCGCGGTCCGCATGCCGGCCCGGCCGGACAAGAAAAGCGAAGTTTTGAATCTGCCTTTTCGCATGAAGGAAAAGGATGACGGCTGAGGCACCGCTGCCATGGCGAATGGGCCCAGCCCAAGTGGTGGTTGCTCCCCGAAAAAGTCCTTGCGTTCACCCGCGGAAGATTGATTTTCCTGCCTCTCGCGAAAGCGAAAGGGCTCTTAGCTCAGTTGGTAGAGCGCCTCAATGGCATTGAGGAGGTCAGCGGTTCGATCCCGCTAGGGTCCACCAATTTGGAAACGCCGCCGGAAACCCCGGCGGCGTTTTCTTTGCTCTGCCCGAGGCTATGACCGCAGGTGCAGATACGGTGGCTCTTCCAGCGGCGGAGGCATGCGGGCGTAGGCCCGCGCCAGCACTTCCCGCCACTCCGCTTCCTCGCGTTCCCGGCGGCGGGCGGCGCGATACTCGGCTTCCCCGGCGAAAAAGATAAACGCGAACAGCACCGCGGTCAGCGGCCGGTCAAAGCCGATGATGGCCACCAGCGCGCCGGTCGCCGCCAGCACCTTGCCGACGCTCGCCGCCCAGAAGGTCGCGCGCAAATAGGGCAGGCGTGTCGCCAGCACCGCCCGAAGGATCCGGCCGCCGTCCATGGGGAAGACCGGCACGAGGTTGAAAACGCCCATGAGCAAATTCCACGTGAGCAGCAAGTGCGCGAAACCCAGCGCGGTCGCCGGGTAGTCGAAGTCGCCGAACGGCCAGCCCTGGGGCACTCCGAGCAGCGCCCACAGAATTCCCGCGATGACGAAATTAACCGCCGGCCCCGCCACCGTTATCCAGAGTTCTCGCGAGGGCTGGCGCGGCATCTCGTCCAGCTCGGCCATCCCACCGATCGGCATCAGCAGAATCCGGCGCACCCTGATGCCATAATGCATCGCCGTGAACGAATGCCCGAGCTCGTGCAGCACCACACAGGTGAAACAGGCCGCCAGCGTCGCGATGCTCCAAAGCAGTCCGGTGAGCCCGTCCTCGCGCCAACCGAGATTGGCGGCATAGGCGAGCAGCAGAAAAAAACTGACGTGCACCGCCAGCTGAATGCCGCGGATGCGGAACAAGTTGATTGACCAGCCAAGCATGAGAATCGGTAATCAATACGCGCTTTGCGAAATCGCCAGTGGCGTTTCGTGACCCGCATGTCATCTGCCTGTTCCCGTTCACATGTCCGACGTTCCCGCCGCCAAGCCGTCCACCATCCTCGTCATCGACGATGACACCGAGATCCGCTACTCGCTCTCTCGCGTGCTCACGTCGCGCAAATACGTCGTGACCGAGGCGCCCAGCGGCGAACAGGGCATCGCGCAGGTCAAGAAGGGCCCGCCACCCGATCTCGTTTTCCTCGATGTGCGGATGGGCGGCATGAGCGGCATCGAAGCGTTGCAACACATCCGCTCGGCGAATCCGAAGCAGCTGGTGATCCTGATGACCGCGTTTGGCACGGCGCAGACGGCGATCGAGGCGATGAAGTACGGCGCCTTCGACTATGTGATGAAGCCCTTCGATCCGGAGAAGGTGCTGGCGCTCGCGGAGAAGGCGCTCAAGGCCCACGCCGATCTGCGCGCGGTCGGCGACTACAAGCCGACGATCAACGCCGACGACTATCGCGAAGGCATCGTCGGCAGTTCGGCGGTGATGCAGGACGTGTTCAAGGTCATCGGCCAGGTGACGGCGAGCGATGTGACCGTGATGATCACGGGCGAAAGCGGCTCGGGCAAGGAGCTGGTCGCGCGCTCGATTTGGAAACACAGCCATCGCGCCGCGAAACCGTTCATCGCGGTGAACTGCGCCGCGATTCCCGACAACTTGATCGAGAGCGAACTGTTCGGTCACGAGAAGGGATCGTTCACCGGCGCGACCGGACAGCGGCTCGGCAAATTCGAACTTTGCGACGGCGGCACGATCTTCCTCGATGAAATCGGCGACATGGCGCTCGCCACCCAGACGAAGATCCTGCGTGTCCTGCAGGTGGGCGAGATCCAGCGCGTCGGCGGCACCGACACCATCAAGGTCGACGTGCGCATCGTCGCCGCGACGAACAAGGACCTCGAGGAAATGGTGAAGGCGAAAACGTTTCGCGAAGACCTCTACTACCGGCTGAACGTGGTGCGCATCCGCATGCCCCCCCTGCGGGAGCGCGGCGAAGACGTTCCGCAGATCGTCGATTTCTGCGTGCAGAATCTTTTCAAACAAAAGAAGTCGCGGGTCTCGAAGGTTTCGCCCGAGGCGATGGCCGTGCTCACGCGTCACAAATGGCCGGGCAACGTGCGCGAGCTGGAGAACGTGATCTATCGCAGCGCGGTCGTGGCGCAGGGCGATGCGATTCTCGTGAAGGATCTGCCGCGCGAAATCCTCGCCGCGGCCGGCGTGACCGATGGCGGCAGCGCGCCGCCCTTTGTGGCGGCGGAACCGGCGAGCCCAGGCGCTCCGGCGGGAGCGGCGGAACGGAAAAATGCCGGACCGCTCACCCTCGAGAGCGCCCTCGATTTCGTGCTCGAGCAATTGAGTGCTGCGGACGAACCGCTGCTCTCGCGCCTCGAGGACGAAATGATCCCCCGCGTGTTGAAGGCCGAGGGCGACGACGTGGCGAAGGCCGCCAAACGCCTGGGTCTGACGAAGGCCGCGCTGCAGAAGCGTTTAAAAGAAACCTAATCGCGTCCGCAGCCGTCAGGCGGGGGCATACCCTTTTCCCCTCATGAAACTGCTCCCAAAAATCCTCGCGTTGCTGGCGGCGTCCGCCCTGGCGTTTTCAACCAGCTTCGCCGCCGACGCGTCGACGCTCCCGAAAAAGAAAGTCCTCTTTTTCTCCAAGTCCTCGGGATTCGAGCATTCCGTCATCAAGCGCGTCACCGGCAATCCGAGCTTCGCCGAAAACGTGCTCAAGGAACTCGGCGGGAAACACAACATCGACTTCACCTTTTCGAAGGACGGCAGCCTCTTCACGCCGGAGTATCTCGCGCAGTTCGACGCTTATATTTTCTACACGACCGGCGATCTGACGCTGGCGCGAAACGACGAGAAATACGGCGACGACCAGCCGGCCATGACGCCCGACGGAAAAACCGCTTTCCTGAAAGCGATCGAGAACGGCAAAGGCTTTATCGGCATCCACAGCGCGACGGACACGTTTCATTCGCCCGGGAACAAGGACCAGGTGCCCGGCCGCTACGTGAACGACGGCGACAAGGCCGATCTTTTCGTGAAGATGCTCGGCGCCGAGTTCATCAAGCACGACGCCCAGCAGAAATCGCGGCAGATCGTGGCCGATGCGAAGTTTCCCGGCATGGATGCCGTGGCGGCCGATTTCGGTCCGAATGAAGAGTGGTACTCGCTGAAAAACTTTTCCCCGGATCTGCACGTGCTGCTTGTGCAGGACACCGCGGGCATGAAAGGCGCGTCGTATGCGCGCGCGCCGTTTCCCGCCACGTGGGCGCGGATGCATGGCAGCGGCCGCGTGTTTTACACCAGCATGGGTCACCGCGAGGACGTTTGGACCAACCCGACTTTCCAGGCGGTCTTGATGGGCGGCATCAACTGGGCCGTCCGCCGCGTTGACGCCGACGTAACGCCGAACATCGCGAAGGTGACGCCGGAAGCGAATGTGCTGCCCAAGCTTCCTCCGCCGCCGGCGCCGAAGGCCGCTCCTTCCGCCCCGGCACCTGCGCCGGCAAAGTAATTCGCGCCGCTTTATCGCGATGAATCCCATTCCACGATTCGTACTGGGCGCGTTGATTGCGCTCGTTTCCGCTTCGCTGCGTCTGGTCGCGGCCGATGACTATCTGCCGGGACCCGACTCGAAAGTGCAGGAGGGTGTGCCGCAGGGCGAACTCCTGAAGTTCGAATTCGCCGATTCGAAAATCTTCCCGGGCACGACGCGCGAGGTGACGGTTTACGTTCCCAAGCAATACGACCCGGCGAAACCCGCCTGTGTTTACGTGAACCAGGACGGCATTCAGTGGAACGCGCCCACCGTCTTCGACAATCTCATCGCGCGCGGGGAACTGCCGGTGATCATCGGCGTTTTCGCGCGGCCCGGAGTGGTGAAGACCGCGAATTCGGCGGGCGCGCTCGATCGCTTCAACCGCAGCTTCGAATACGACGGGTTGGGCGATGCCTATGTGCGTTTCCTGCTCGATGAATTGCTGCCGGTCGTGGAAACGAAAACCACGACCGATGGACGTGCCATCAGGTTGTCGAAACTCGGCAAAGACCGCGCCATCGGCGGCGGAAGCAGCGGAGCGATCGCGGCATTCACCGCGGCGTGGGAGCGGCCGGATGCCTTCACGCGCGTGTTCAGCGCGATCGGCACGTACGTCGGGCTGCGCGGTGGCGATCGTTACGCGACGCTGATCCGCAAGACGGAGCCGAAGCCGATCCGCGTTTTCCTGCAGGACGGCGAGAAGGACAACAACCTCTACGGCGGCGATTGGTGGATGGCCAACCAGACGATGGAACGCGCGCTGATTTTCGCCGGCTACGAAGTGAATCATGCGTGGGGCGATGGCGGACACACCGGCAAGCAGGGGACGATGGTGTTCCCCGACGCGATGCGCTGGCTCTGGAAAGACTGGCCGCAGGCCGTGAAAGCACCGCCGTTCAAAACCGAGCGCCTGGGACCGCTCGTGATTCCCGGCGAAGACTGGCAGCTGATCGGCGAGGGCTATCGACTCACCGAAGGACCGGTCGCCAACGCCCAGGGCAAGGTTTTCTTCACCGACATTCCCGCGAGCAAATCCTACCAGGTCGGTGCGGACGGAACGGTGAGCGTGTTTCAAGCCGACACCAAACGCGCCAACGGCCAGGCCTTCGGTCCCGACGGCCGCCTCTACGCGGTCGCGACGGCGACGCAGCAAGTGATCGCCTACGACTCCGCGGGCAACGCGACGGTCATCGCCGAAGGAATTGCGGGAAACGACCTCGTCGTTGCCCACAACGGAAACATCTACGTGACGAATCCGCCGGGCGGAAACAGCAACGATCCGAGCAAACTCTGGCTGATCAAACCGAGCGGGGAGAAGCAGGTCGTGGATTCGGGCGCGGTGCGCTACGCCAACGGTGTCACGCTGTCGCCCGATCAAACCTTGCTCTACGTGGCGGATTATCGCTCGCACTGGGTTTACAGCTACGTGATCCAGCCGGATGGCACGCTCGCGAACAAGCAGCGGTTTTACTGGCTGCACGAAGCGGACGCGGATGACCAGTCCTACGCCGACGGGCTCAAGGCCGACACGTTGGGCCGGCTCTATGTCGCGACGCGCCTCGGCATCCAGGTCTGCGACCAGGCGGGCCGGGTGAACGCGATCATCCCGACGCCGAACGGCAAAATCACGAATCTCTGCTTCGGCGGCGAAAATTTCGACACGCTCTACGCGACCTGCAACGAGAAGGTCTACAAACGGAAACTGAACGCGACGGGCGTGAACGCATGGGCGCCGCCGATCAAGCCTCCCGCCCCGCGGATGTGAGGAAGGGGTCCTGCTCCCACTGTAGGAGCGGCTTTATGCCGCGACCTCAGCGGTCCCGTCAGCGATCGCGGCGTAAAGCCGCTCCTACAGTCAGGCCGTCCGCGGTTTCTTCCCGTAACCGTCCGGGTGCGTCGAGTGCCACTTCCAAGCCGTGGCGACGATCGAATCGATATCGGGAAATTTGACCTCCCAGCCCAGCTCGGTCTTCGCCTTCGTGGAGTCGGCGTAGAGCGCGGGCGGATCGCCCGCACGGCGCGGAGCGATCACGTAGGGCACCTTTTTGCCGGAGGCTTTTTCGACGGCCCGGATGACTTCAAGCACGGACGTGGGTTTGCCGGTGCCGAGATTGTAGAACAGTGCGGCGTTGGGCGTCGCAAGTTTGTCGAAGACCGCGATGTGGGCCCGGCTCAGATCGTCGACATGCACGTAATCGCGAAGGCACGTGCCGTCGGGTGTCGCGTAGTCGGTGCCGAACACCTGGAGGGGAGGGCGCTTGCCGACCGCGGCGTCGATCGCGAGCGGGATGAGATGCGTCTCAGGGGTGTGGTCTTCTCCGATCGAGCCGTCTTCGGAAGCGCCGGCGGCGTTGAAGTAGCGGAAGGCGGCAAAACTCAGCCCGGTTGCGCGCGCGAGCGATTTGAGGGCGTTTTCCAAATCCAGCTTCGTCTGTCCGTAGGGGTTGATCGGGGCTTGGGGCGTTGTTTCCTTGATCGGCATTTCCTGCGGCACGCCGAAAGTCGCGCACGTGGAGGAGAAGACGAATTTCTTCACACCCAGACCGAGCATGCAGCGCAACAGGTGCAGCGGCGCGGCGACGTTGTTGAAGTAGTACTTGAGCGGATCGGTGACGCTCTCGCCCACGAAAGCGTAGGCCGCGAAATGCATCACCACCTCGATCTGCTCTTTGCGGATGATTTTTCCGACCTCGCTCTCGTTGCCGAGGTTGACGCTGTAAAACGGGACATCCGGCGCAACCGCGGCCCGGTGTCCGAATACCAGGTTGTCGAGGACGACCGGGCGATGGCCGGCCGCGACAAGTTGGCGGACGCAATGACTGCCGATGTAACCAGCTCCTCCGACGACAAGAACGTTCATGAGAACGAGCGTTGTATTGCTTTCGGGCGGGGGTTGGCTAGCGATTTCCGTTTTCCCTGAATGAAGTCGTCGTCGCGCATCGTCATCACTGGTGTTGGTTTGACCGCTCCCAACGGGAACACCCTCGCGGAATTCCGGGAAAATCTGCTGAAAGGCGTCGCCGGCATCGAGAAACTCGAGGTGCGCTACATGGGAACGCTGCTGGCGGGCGTCTGCCACTACGACCCGCTGAAGTATCAGAAGAAAAAAGAGGTCCGCGTCGGCACCCGGGCCGGCTCGATCTCGATTTACTGCGCGCGCGAGGCGCTGGCCGACAGCAAGGTGAACTTCGACGCGCTGCCGAAGGACCGCGTGGGCATCTACATCGGGTGCACCGAGCACGGCAACGTCGAGACCGAGAACGAAATCTTCAACATCTCGAAATTTAACTACGACACGAAGTTCTGGTCGCACTACCACAACCCCCGCACCGTCGCGAACAACCCGGCGGGCGAAACCTCCCTTCACCTCGGCGTCACCGGACCGGCCTACACGATCGGCGCCGCCTGCGCCGCGGGCAACATGGGCCTGATTCACGCCGCGCAGATGCTGCGGCTCGGCGAGGTGGATTTTGCGATCTGCGGTGGCGTGAGCGAAAGCATTCACACCTTCGGGATTTTCGCCGGTTTCAAGAGCCAGAACGCGCTCGCGAGCCACGAAGATCCGAAAAAAGCCAGCCGGCCGTTCGACAAGGCGCGCAACGGCATCGTCGTTTCCGAGGGTGGCGGGCTCTACACCCTGGAGCGCCTTGAGGATGCCCAGGCGCGCGGGGCAAAAATCTACGGCGAGATCGCGGGCTATCACGTCAACTCGGACGCCAGCGACTACGTGCTGCCGAATCCGACACGGCAGGCCGAATGCGTGCGTGCGGCGATTTCGCGCGCGGGACTCACCGCACGGGACATCCACATCGTCAACACGCATGCCACGGCGACGCCGCTCGGCGATGTGCAGGAGTGCGAGGCGATTCGCGCCGTGTTTGGCGAAGGCTGTCCGGACACGTACATCAACAACACCAAGAGCTTCATCGGACACTGCATGGGAGCGGCGGGAGCCCTCGAGCTGGCGGGAAATCTGCCTTCCTTCGACGACCTCACGGTTCACGCCACGATCAACGTCGACGACCTCGACCCGCAGTGTGCGTTGCCCGGGTTGGTTCTGAATCAGGCCCGCAAAGTTGCGAAAGTGGACACGATTCTTAATAACTCTTTCGGGATGCTCGGGATCAATTCCACATTGATTGTGAAGCGCTTTGCGCCCTAATCCCGTTCCGACCCACCACCCATGACCAAAGACGAATGCAAGCAGGTGGTCCTCGATATTATCGCGGACATCGCACCTGACGAAGACCTGAGCCAAGTGAAGCCGGACGTGCGCCTGCGCGACCAGCTCGAACTCGATAGCATGGACTTCCTCGATATCGTCATGGAGCTCCGGAAACGCCACGGCATCGAGGTGCCCGAGGCGGAGTACGCCCAGCTCGCCTCGCTCGACAGCAGCGCGGAATACCTCACCCCGAAGTTCAACGCGCTCGCCGCGAAGAGCTGACCGGGATTGTTCGCGATTTTGGCCGGGATTAATTCCCGGCCTTTTGTTTGAAGCGCAAAGACGCGAAGACGCAAAGACTGAAGAGGTCCACACGCATTGGACTTCGCTCTGGTCTTTGCGTCGTCGCGTCTTTGCGCTTCAACCCTTCCGGTGAATAGCTCTTCCCACTACGATGTCGCCATCATCGGCGCCGGCATGTCGGGCCTCGCGGCGGGAATCCGGCTCGCGCACTTCGGAAAGCGCGTCTGCATCTTCGAACGGCACAACACGGTCGGCGGCCTGAACAGTTTCTATAGCATCGCCGGGCGGAAATTCGACGTCGGCCTGCACGCCATGACCAACTATGTGCGTCCCGGCGTGAAGGGAACCCCCCTCGGAAAACTCCTCCGCCAGCTGCGGATCGAGCGGGACGAATTTGCGCTTTGTGAACAGAAGCAGTCGCGCATCGCGTTCGGCCCCGCCGGCGAAACCTCACTCCGGTTCACAAACGACTTCGCCGTGTTCGAGTCCGAGGTTGCCGAAAAATTTCCGCAACAGATCGACGGGTTTCGCCGGCTGGTCGCCGCGATTAAAACCCACGACGATGTCTCGCTCGACGCCCGGCCGGTTTCAGCCCGGGAGATTTTCCGGCAGCACATCAGCGATCCGCTGCTTGAGGACATGCTGTTTTGCCCGCTGATGTATTATGGCAGCGCCCAGGAGCGGGACATGGAGTTCGGGCAGGCGGTGATCATGTTCAAGGCGCTTTTTCTCGAGGGCTTTGCCCGCCCGCTGGAAGGCGTACGGGTCATCCTTCGCGTCCTCCTCGAGAAATACCGCGCCGCCGGTGGAGAACGTCGGATGAAATGCGGCGTGCAACGCATCGTCGCCCGCGACGATCGCGCCACGGCGCTCGTGCTCGATACCGGCGAGGAGATCACCGCCGACCATGTGATCAGCAGCATCGGCGCCCCGGAAACCGAATCGCTCCTCGCCGGCCATTCGAAACTCGAGGAATCAAAACCAAAGATTGCCGCGGGCCGGCTCTCCTTCGTCGAGACGATCACCATCCTCAAGCGCCAGCCGGCGGAACTCGGGTGGGGGAGGGACACGATCGTTTTCTTCAACGATTCCTCGCGCTTTGACTACGCCCGTCCCGATGCGGCCGTGGATCCGCGCAGCGGCGTGATCTGCCTGCCCAACAATTTCGACTACGGTGCGGAGCAACAACTGCCCGAGGGGATTTTTCGCGTCACCTGCCTTGCCAACTACGACCGTTGGGCCCACCTCCCCGAGGACGTCTACCAAGGAGAGAAGCAGCGCTGGTTTGGCGAGGTGCAGAAAAGCGCGCGGCGTTTCCTGCCGGCCATCGACGATGCGGCCATCACCCCGGCCACTTTGGCAACCGATATGTTTACGCCGCGCACGATCACGAAATTCACCGGGCATCTCGCGGGTGCAATTTACGGAGCGCCGGTGAAAAACCGGCAGGGCCGCACCTCGCTCGCCAATCTTTATCTCTGCGGGACCGACCAGGGATTTCTTGGCATCGTCGGGGCGATGCTGAGCGGCATTTCCATGGCGAACTATCACATCTTGCAAAAAGGCTAATGGCTGCACGAACTTCTTTCTTTCCCCGATGAAAACCTCCCTCCGTCTCGGATTGTTCTCCGTTCTCGCCACCGTCAGCGCCTGTGCCGCCGACTTCCGTGAGAGTGTTGGCCTTCAGCTCTACAGTCTTCAGGCCCACTTTAAGGTTAAAGGCCCGGCTGAAACGCTGGATCTGATCAAGAGCTTCGGCTTCACCGACGTCGAAACGTGGGGTGGCACCGGCCTCAAACCGGACCAGCTGGCCAAGGAGCTCAAGACCCGCGGAATCAACCCCGTCAGCGCCCACGTGGGCTATGGCGACTTCGAAAAAGACGTCACCGCCGTCATCGCCGATGCCAAGATGCTTGGCGTCAAATACGTGATCGTTCCGATCCTGGGCGGCCGGGATTTGAAAGACGAAGATGCGCACAAGATTGCGGCCAATTTCAATACTTGGGGCGCCGCGCTGAAAGCCGCCGGGTTGAATTTCGGTTTTCACACCCATGGCGCCGAGTTCCGCGCGAGCGCCGCGGGCAATGGGGAGACGCTGTTTGATATCATCATGCGCGAGACGAAACCCGACCTTGTCTCCTACGAGATGGACGTCCTCTGGACCTTTCAAGCCGGGCAGGACCCGGTGAAGCTTCTGAATAAATACTCGAATCGCTGGTTTGCGCTGCATTTGAAGGATATGCGCAAAGGCGGCCCGATCGGCTTCGACGAAAACGGGCGCAATAAACCCCTGCTAGCCTCGGACAAGGTGGCTCTTGGCACGGGCCAGATCGACTGGCCCGCGGTGCTTGCGGCCGCAAAAAAAGCAGGCGTGAAATACTATTTCGTGGAGGACGAAACCCCGAATCCGCTTGAGACCATCCCGGTGACCCTCGCGTATCTCCGCGGCCTCAAACTTTGAGGGGTTTACGGTATCACCGGCGCACTTTCGCCATACATGGCTTACGATTGGCTCAAAGGTGCGGCTGATGAATATGACGTGATCGTCATCGGCAGCGGTCTCGGGGGTCTCACGGGCGCCAACGTGCTCGCGAAGGCGGGCCACCGGGTGCTGCTGTTGGAACACCACTACCAGTTCGGCGGACTCGCGACGTGGTTCACGCGCAAGGGCGGACACATCTTCGATATTTCCCTGCACGGGTTTCCGGTCGGGATGATCAAGTCCTGCCGGAAATATTGGACGAAGGAGATCGCCGACTTGATCGTGCAGCTGAAGGACATCCGCTTCGTGAATCCGCAGATGGATGTGTGGACGACCTTCACGCGCGAGGACTACACCCGCGTGCTGGTCGAGCAGTTTCGCCTGGACCGCGCGCACGTGGAGAAATTCTACGACTACCTCCGGGGAATGAATTTCTACGACAACAATCCGGAAACCACCGGATCGATGCTGGAGCGCTTCTTCCCCGGGCGCGACGATGTGAAGCGCCTCCTGATGGAGCCGATTGCCTACGCGAACGGTTCCACGCTCGACGATCCCGCGATCACCTTCGGAATCGTGTTTTCGAATTTCATGGGTGCGGGCGTCTATACGTTTCGCGGCGGTTCGGACCTGTTGATCGAGAAGATGATCGCGGAGCTGAAGAAGAACGGTGTCGAGATCCGCAAGAAAGTGCTTGTCGACAAAATCCTCGTCGAGGAACGCGACGGGCGAAAAGTGGCCTGCGGGATTGTGGCCGGCGGCGGCCGAGTGATTCGCGCGAAAGCCGTGCTCTCGAACGCGAACATCAAGAACACGATCTTCCGGCTCGCGGGGGAGGAGAATTTTCCCGCCGACTTTATCGCGGCGGCCAGGGCGGTCCGCATTAACTCCAGCTCCTGCCAGGTCTATTTCGGCATCCGCAAGGGGGAAAGCATCCCGCACATCGGCGACCTGGTTTTCACATCGGCGGCCCCGCGGTTCAGCAGCGAGGAGCTGACGAATTTCCGCACCACCAGCCGGACGTTTTCGGTTTATTATCCGGACACCCGGCCGGGTTCGGGGCGGTATACCGTGGTCGTGTCGATCAACGGGCAGTATCCGGACTGGAAAAACCTCTCGGAGGAGGACTACGAAAAGAACAAGGGTCGGTTGATCGAGGAGTCGTTGGTGGCGCTCGAGAAGTATATTCCGGATGTGCGGGGCAAGATCGACTGGAGGGAGGCGGCGACGCCGCGAACGATCGAACGGTATACGACTCACTTCGGCGGCACCTCGTTCGGCACGAAGTTCGAGGGCCTCAAAGTTTCGATGGATCTTTCGGAAAACCTGCCGGGTCTCTTCCACGCGGGCTCGGTCGGCATCATCATGTCGGGCTGGCTCGGCACGATCAATTACGGCGTCATCACCGCCAACAAAATCGACAAAGCGCTTTTCGCGTTGAAGCAATCCACGCCGCACCCGGCCGTCGCCTGAACGACTATGCACCTCGTCACCGATCTCATCCCGCACCGCCCGCCGTTTCTCTTCGTCGACGAGATCGTGAGCGAGATTCCGGACGGACTCGTCGCGCGCCGCACTTGGCGGGCCGACGAGGATTTTTACAAGGGACACTATCCCAAGGCGCCGATCACCCCTGGGGTGTTGTTGTGCGAGGCGGTTTTTCAGACGGCATGCTGCTTCATGTCGCTCAAAGCGAGGGCCGCCCAGGCGGGCGAGGCCACCGGCCTGCCTCTGATCGCGAAGATCAGTGATGTGCGCTTCCGCAACCCGGTCTATCCCGGGGACACCGTGCTCATCGAGGTGAAACAGAAGGACGCGATGGCTGGATTCACGATGTTGAGCGGGTCGGTGAAAAAAGCGGACGGCACGCGCATCCTGACCATCGATTTTTCGGTCGCATGGAAAGCGCCGGCCCTTGCGGTCCCCGCATGAGCGATTTTCTCCAGCTCACGGGAAAAACGTTTCTCATTTTTGGCGTCGCCAACCGGAAGAGCGTGGCGTGGGCGATCGCCCGGTCCCTGGAAGAGCAGGGGGCGAAGGTGCTCTACAGCGTCCGCTCCGAGGCCCGCAAGAAATCGCTCGAGACCCTGCTGGTGGGGAAATCCGCCTTCATCTGCGACGTGGAGCGCGAAGGCGCAGCGGCGAAGCTGGCGGGTGAAATCGCGGCGGCCGGCCACGCGCCCATCCAGGGCGTCGTGCATTCGATCGCGTTCGCGAACTATAGCGAGGGCTTCAAGGCGTTCCACGAGACCAAGCGGGCGGATTTTCTCCAGGCCACGGCGATCTCCGCGTTTTCGCTCGTGGAAATCGCGAACGCTTTCAAGCCGCACCTCGCGAAGAACGCGTCGGTCGTGACGATCGGCATCTCGTCGCTGCTGGTCACGCCGGACAACTACGGCTACATGGGTCCGATCAAGGCGGCGCTGGATTCCGCCGCGCGTTTTCTGGCGAAGTCGTTCAGCGCGGACAGCGAGGTGCGTTTCAACGTGATCGGCTCCGGGCCGCTCAAGACCAGCGCGTCGGCGGGGATTCCCGGCTATCTGGAAAGCTATCTTTACGCGGAGAAACTGACGTTCCGGAAGCGCAACCTCGAGACACAGGAAGTGGCCAACACCGCGCTCTTTCTCCTGAGCGAGCGGAGCAGCGGCGTGAACGGCACGACTCTCGTGGTCGACGCGGGACTCGGCAGCAATTTCTTCGACAAGGAGATCATCCGGCTCGCGATGCGGATGGAAAAGTAGGGTGCACGCATGAAGTTCGAGCACACGTGCATCGAGTCGCTGGCCGTCGCGTTGCCGGACGAGATCCTGACTTCCGCCCAGATCGAGCAGCGGCTCAGTCCGCTCTACGAGCGGCTGAAGCTGCCGGTCGGGCGCCTCGAGTTGATGACTGGCATCCGCGAACGCCGCATCTGGCCGGCCGGCACACGGGCGTCTGATGCGAGTGCGGCCGCGGGAAAAGCGGTCCTGGCAAAATCCGGGCTGAAAGCGGAGCAGGTGGAGCTGTTCATTCACTCGGCGGTGAGCCGTGACATGCTGGAGCCGGCGACCGCGTCGTTTGCCCACCGCAAAATCGGCCTGCCGGGAACGACGCAAATTTTCGATGTCTCGAACGCCTGCCTCGGATTTTTGAATTCCCTGACGGTTGCCGCGGGCATGATCGAGTCGGGGCAGATCCGGTGTGCGCTCGTCGTGGCCGGGGAAAACAGCCGTCCGCTGGTCGAACAAACGCTGGCGACCCTGCTCGGACAGCCGCTCAGCCGGAACGAAATCAAACCGTATTTTGCGAACCTTACGATCGGCTCCGGGGCGGTGGCGGCGGTGGTGTGCCATCGCTCGCTGGTGAAAGGCCGCGCGCACCGGTTGCTGGGTGGCGTGGCGCGGGCGGCGACGCAGCACAGCGGGCTTTGTCAGGGCGACACTCATGGCGCGGATTCGCTCGCGATGCAGACGGACTCCGAGCAACTGCTCCTGGCCGGGGTGGATCTGGCGAAGGAAACCTGGCGCGATTTCACCGGCGGGCAGGGCGCGGCCTTCGACCGGTTCATCTGCCATCAGGTCGGCAGCGTGCATCGCCGGAAACTTTACGAATCGCTCGGCATCGACCTGGCGAAGGATTTTTCGACGTTCGAGGTGTTGGGTAACACCGGTTCCGTTGCGTTGCCGGCAACCCTGGCGGCGGCGGTCGAGGCGGGAGCCGTGCGCGAGGGAAATCGCGTGGCCTTGCTGGGGATTGGCAGCGGACTCAACTGCCTGATGCTCGCGCTCGAATGGTGACGCCGCGGCAGATTCCCGACTGGCTTGCGCGGCAATATCCGTTTTCGCCGAAGACGTTCGTCACGGCGCATGGCGCAAGGATGAGTTTTCTCGACGAGGGACCTCGCGGCGACGAAGCGGTGCTGATGTTGCACGGGAACCCGACGTGGTCGTTTTACTACCGGAATCTCGTGCGTGCGCTCGCGCCGGACATGCGCTGTATCGTTCCGGACCATGTTGGGATGGGGCTCTCGGAAAAACCACCGGACTACGACTACACGCTCGCCACCCGGATCGCTGACGTGGAAGCGCTGGTCGCGTCGCTGGGTCTGCGGCGCGTGCATCTGGTCGTGCACGACTGGGGCGGGGCCATCGGCTTTGGATTTGCGGCGAAGCATCCTGAGCTCATCGGCCGGCTGGTCATCCTCAACACGGCGGCGTTTCTCTCGAACGACATTCCGGCGCGGATTGCCCTCTGCAAAATGCCAGTGCTCGGCACGCTGCTGGTGCGCGGCCTGAATGGCTTCGCCGGACCTGCCGCCTCGATGGCGATGTACCGGCGAAAACTCAGTGCCGATGAAAAGCGGGCCTACCTTTTTCCCTACGATTCATGGGCCAGCCGGGTGGCGGTGCACGCGTTCGTGCGGGATATTCCACTCGAGACCGGGCATGCGAGCTGGCCGGCGCTGGCGGAAACGGCAATGGGGCTGGCGAAATTCCAGGATCGGCCCGCGCTGATTCTCTGGGGCGGACAGGACTTTTGTTTCAACGATCGTTTCCTGGCGCGCTGGCAAAAATATCTTCCGCAAGCCGGGGTGCGCCGCATCGGCGACGCCGGTCACTACGTGCTGGAGGATGCGGCGGAGGAAGTCGTGCCGGCCGCGTCAGCTTTTTTGAGGGGATTGTCGCTGCCGTCGCGGCCGTAGAGCGCAGCGAGTTCGCGCAGATAGCCGGCGGATTTTTCCGCAAGGGTGCGAAGATGTTCGGCCCGGTAGCGCCAGGACCAGTTGCCCTGACTCTGGCCCGGGGTGTTGAAGCGGGCGGCCGAACCCAGGTTCAACAAATCCTGCAGCGGGATCACCGCGAGATTGGCGGTCGAGCCATAGGCGGAACGCAGGAAATCCCAGCTGATGTCGTCACCGCCGACGCGCAGATAGCGCCGCACGTGATCGCGGGTGTGTTCGCCAACCGTCGCATACCAGCCGCGGGTCGTGTCGTTGTCGTGCGTGCCGGGATAGATGACGGTGTTGGCGCGAAGATTGTGGGGCAGGTAAAGGTTGTCGGCCTTGCCGCCGAACGCGAATTGGAGAATCGCCATCCCGGGAAGACCGGTGGCCTCGCGCAAGGCGACGACGGAAGGCGTCAGTTCGCCGAGATCCTCCGCGATGAGCTTGGCTTCCGGCAGGGCCGCCCGGACCGCCTCGAAAAAAGCGATGCCCGGACCGCGTTCCCAGCGACCCGTGCGGGCGTTGGGCGCATCCGCGGGAATGGCCCAGTAGGAATCGAAGCCGCGGAAGTGATCGATGCGGATGATGTCGGCGAGTTCAAAGTTCGTCCGCAGGCGGGCGATCCACCAAGCGTAGCCGTCGGCGGCGTGCGCCGGCCAAGCATAGAGCGGGTTGCCCCAAAGCTGGCCGTCGGCCGAAAAATAATCAGGCGGCACACCGGCGACGACGAGCGGATGGGAAGTCCGGGAATCGAGCTCGAACAATTCCGGATGCGCCCAGACATCGGCGCTGTCGCGTGCGGCAAAAATGGGAGTATCGCCAATGATGCTGATGCCCAGCCGTGCCGTGCGGCTGCGCACGCGGGCCCATTGTCCGAAGAAGAGATACTGCACGAAGGCATACGCCTCGGCCTGGACCGTGAGTTCTGCTCTCAGCGGGGAAGCTTCCGCCTTGGCGAGGGAGCGAACCTCGGCGGGCCATTCCCACCAAGGGACGCCGCGGAAATGATCTTTGAGGGCGGAGAAGAAACAGTAGCCGTCGAGCCAGCCGGCATGGCGGCGTTTGAAGGCGGCGAAATCGCCGTAGGGCAACGGACGGGCCGGCGTGCGTCGCCAGGCGGCGTGGGCCGAGAAAAGGATGGGGAGCTTGAGGGTATAGAGCGCTCCGAAGTCGACGTGGTCGATATTCAGCGAACGCAGCGGCGCGATCGCATCGGCAGTGAGAAGTCCGGCGCGAACGAGGGCGACGGGATCGATTAGATACGGATTTCCGGCGAACGCCGAAAAACACTGGTAGGGGGAATCGCCGTAGCCGGTCGGACCGAGCGGGCAGATCTGCCATGATTTGATTCCAGCCCGAACCAAAAAATCCAGGAACGCATCCGCCTGTTCATCCAGCACACCGACGCCCGAGGAACTCGGCAGTGCGGTGGGGTGCAAAAGAACACCCGCGCTCCGTTGATCCAGCCAGTTGAACAGAGGGGCAGACATGTCGAGATATTAACTTAACATAATGTCCATTGTGCGTAGGACATCGTATTGGCGGGCTAGCGGGCGGGACCCCAGCGACTGGTGAAGGGATAATAGATAAAGAGCGGCCGGCCGGCGACGTCCTTGGCTGGAACGAATCCCCAGTAACGGCCGTCCGAGCTCTGTCCCGAATTATCACCCAACGCGAAAAAGGAATTGGCAGGCACGGTGAGTTTTTGGGACCGATCTAGCAGGTAGCGCGCCCCGTTGCCGGCGCTGCCATTAAAATACCCGCGATATTTGCCCTCGCGGCCGGCGTTCTTCGCGAAGGCGTCGGCGCCTTCGATCGGCCTTCCGTTTCTCAACAGCACCGGCTCGTTGATCTCCAGCGTGTCGCCGGGCGTGCCGACGAGGCGCTTGATGTAGTATTGGTCGCCGTAAACGTCGGCGATGCCAGGGATGTTTCCGGTGCGGAAAACGAAACCCTGCCCCACCTTGGGACGGACGAAATGGTAGCTCATGCGATCGACGAAAAGCTGGTCTCCGGTCAGGAGGTCGAAACGCACCACCGGTTCCCCGGCTTTTGCTGTTTTTCCGAGTGGCATTCGCACGACGCGGTCCAGCCGGCCCGTGGGTTCCCGCGACAGCCGGCCGGCGCGAGCGAGGCGTGCCCGTTCGGCGATGAACGCCTCCTGGCTGCCGAAGTAGGTTTCGGCCACGATTTTTTCGAGACCGCTGAAATCGACGGGCACGCGTACGGTCGTTGGCGAATCTCCAACGTAGAAGGTGTATTCGTTGACCGTTGTGGGAATCACCAGCCACTTCCGGGCGGATCGCGGCGTTGCAGCGAGAGTCCCATAGTCAGTCAGGAGCACGGAAACTTCACCGCTCTGCGGCGCGATGGCCTCCTTCCGGACCGCCCCGAACGCCGCCAGCCGGAACGCGCGCGCGGCCAGGCCCGGAGCTTCGGTGCCG
The DNA here is from genome assembly GCA_036261745.1 of Opitutaceae bacterium. GTDB lineage: Bacteria > Verrucomicrobiota > Verrucomicrobiia > Opitutales > Opitutaceae > DATAKE01. Next base: position 28,050 of record DATAKE010000115.1, on the reverse strand, counting down.
GGTGGAAGATTTTCGGCCGTCATGCCGTAGTAACTCGGCCACATCGAATTCGTCGGAATTTTGAAGGGCTGCACGAAATAGGTGCGGATTCCCAGGATCACGATCGCCGCGACGAGAAAGAATTCCACGTTCTCCACCAAGGCGGTCTTCGGATAAACCGCCCCGCCGGTCCGCTGCAACACCGCCTCCAGCGATTCCATGCTGAGCTTCAGCTTCGCCGCGTCGGCCCGCTCTTTCAGGCGCTGCCGCAGTTCGTCCGTTCGCGCATTGAGCGCGCCCGCGTCGGCGGCACTCAGCCGGTCCCGGCGGTAGTGCCAGACCTTGTCCGCGAGCTCGAGCCAGTTGGCCGCATGCTCGCGCATCTTCTGCTCGGAATCGCGGATCCCGACCAGTCCGAGCAACGCTTTCGTCGCACGAGTGATCAAGGAAACCTCAGGTACGACGGGGGAAATGCGCACGGCGTGGAATGATCAATTGTTCTGCAGCACCTTGATGAAGGCATCCGGCGGGATCGAAACTTTGCCGATCTGCTTCATCTTCTTTTTCCCCTCTTTCTGTTTGTCGAGGAGCTTGCGCTTGCGGCTGATGTCACCGCCGTAGCACTTGGCGGTCACGTCTTTTCTCATTTCCCGGACGTTGTCGCGGGCGATGATCTTGCCGCCGATCGCCGCCTGGATCGCGACCTTGAACATCTGCGGGGGAATAATCTCGGCGAGTTTTTCGCAAAGCTGGCGCCCTTTCGCCTCGGCCTTGTCGCGGTGCACGATGCAGGCAAACGCGTCCACCGGGTCGCCGTTGATCATGATATCCATCTTCACGAGGTCGGACGGCTGGTAGTCTCCCAGCTCGTAGTCCATCGACCCGTAACCGTGCGTGAGGCTTTTGAGCCGGTCGTTGAAATCGACGAGGATCTCGTTCAGCGGCAGCACGCATTTCAGCATCACGCGGTTCATGTCCAGCGTGTCGGTGTGGTCGCACACGCCGCGTTTTTCCATGATGAGCGAGAGCATGTCGCCCATGGAGTCGTTCGGGATGATGATCGACGCGCGAATCGTCGGCTCGCGGATTTCGAGAATTGTACCGGGGTCCGGCATGTTGACGGGGTTGTCCACGTCGATTTCCTCCCCGCCCTGTTTCACGATGTGATAAATGACGCTCGGATAAGTGGAGATGATCTCGACGTCGTGTTCGCGGCGGACGCGCTCCTGGATGATCTCCATGTGCAGCAAGCCGAGGAACCCACAGCGGAACCCGAAGCCGAGCGCCAGTGAACTTTCCGAGGAGTAAACGAAAGCCGCGTCATTGAGCTGCAGGCGCCCGAGACCGGCCTTGAGCTTTTCGTAGTCGTCGCTCTCGAGCGGATAGAGTCCGCAGAAAACCATCGGTCGGACTTCCTTGTACCCGGGCAGCATTTCCGTCGCAGGCCGGGCCGCGAGCGTGATGGTGTCGCCGGTCTTCACGTCGGCCGGAGTCTTGATGCTGGAAACAATATAGCCGACGTCGCCCGGCCCAAGCATCGCGCATTTCTCCATCTTCGGCGTGAAGATTCCCACTTCCTTCACCTCGGCCTTTTGACCGGTGCTCATCAGCATCATCATGTCGTTGGCCTTGATGGAGCCGGAGAACACCCGCACGTAAGCGATGCAGCCGCGGTACGCGTCGTAAAGCGAATCGAACACGAGGATGCGCGTCTGCGGATAATCGGTCCAACGCGGCGAAGGAACGCGCTCCACGACGGCCTCCAGAATATCGACGATGCCGATGCCGGACTTGCCGCTCGCCAGAATCGCCTCCTCGGCGGGAATCGTGAGGATGTCCTCGAGCTGGCGGGTGCAGAGTTCGAGATTCGCGCTCGGCAGGTCGATCTTGTTGATCACCGGAATGACCTTGAGCTTCTGGCCGAACGCCAGGTGGGCGTTCGCCACGGTCTGCGCCTCGACGCCTTGCGCAGCATCGATCAACAGCACGGCGCCCTCGCACGCCGCGAGACTGCGCGAGACTTCGTACGAGAAGTCCACGTGACCCGGCGTGTCCATGAGGTTCAGCTTGTAGTCTTTTCCGTTCTTCGCGCGGTAGGTCATCGTGACCGGGTGCGACTTGATCGTGATACCGCGCTCCTTCTCGAGATCCATGGAGTCGAGATGCTGCGCGGTCATCGAGCGCATCGAGACCGTGTTGGTGTGTTCGAGCAGCCGGTCGGAGAGCGTGGTCTTACCGTGGTCGACGTGCGCGATAATGCAGAAATTACGGGTGTTTTTAGCGGGCATCGTCAGGCGTTCAGGTGGCGGCCGAAACGTCGGCGAACTCAGAAAAACTTTTCACGCTCCAGGTTTTGTCGGTCCGGCGCGCCAGACCGGCGAGCGTGCCGCCCGGCCCGAGTTCCCAAAACTCGGTCGTTCCCGCGGCCGCGGCGCTGCGCATGCAGTCCTCCCAGAGCACCGACGACACGACCTGCCTGACCAACGCCGCCTTGATCGCCGCGGGCTCGCTCACGGTCTGCCCGGTGGTGTTGGTGAAGACGGTGAACTGCGGGCGACCGAACGGGATGGTGTCCAGAAACGCCGCAAACTCAGCGCGCGCCGGCTCCATCAGCCGTGAGTGATACGCACCCGCGACGTTCAACGGGATCACCTTCTTCATGCCCCGGTCTTTCGCGGCGGCAACGGCCGTTTCAACTTTGGCTTTCTCGCCGGAGACGATGATCTGGCCCGGTGCGTTGAAATTGGCCGTCTCGATGTCGAAATCGCGGCAAAGCTCGGCGACTTTCGCGCGCTCCTCGCCGATCACGGCTGCCATTCCGCCGACGGTTTTCTCACAGGCTTGCTGCATCAGGCGCCCGCGCTCGGCGACCACCCGGAGTCCCGTGGCGAAATCGAAGACTCCGGCCGAGGTATAGGCGGTGACTTCTCCCAGGCTCAATCCGAGCGCATGGCGGGGTTCGCCCGCCGGCAGTTTACCCTGCTCCTTCAAAGCTGCCAAAACCGCGAGACCGTGCACGAAGAGCGCCGGCTGGCAGATTTTGGTCTGGGTGAGCTCGGGCTCCGGGCCCTCGAAACAAATTTTCGCCAGATCCCAGCCGAGAACGCGGTCCGCCTCTTCGTAGAGGGCACGGGCGGCGGGCGATTGGGCGTGGAGCGACTGCCCCATGCCGACTTTCTGCGATCCTTGTCCGGAAAATAAAAGTGCCAATGCCATGCTTGAAACACGCGAGACAATCGCCCGCGGCTCGCGAATCCAAGCCCTAAAAACGCCCGGGAACCGGCCAGCCCCTCAGGAGCGGATGAATATCCCCTTCAGGTTCATTTCCAACGCCTGGGGATTCGGCGAAAACCGCATGCCGTCGGCCTTGCTGATCTTGCCCGCCTTGATGAGCCGGTAGAGATCCTTATTGAAGGAATAGCTGCTGGAGTCGCTGCTGCTTTCGAGCAGACCCTGGATTTTCTCGAACTGACCTTCGAGGATCAGGTTCTTCACCGTCGCATCGGCGTAGAGAATCTCGTTGCTGGGGACGCGGCCGCCGCCTTCCAGCGCGGGGATGAGTTTCTGACAGATGAAGCCGCGCAGCGAGCCGGCGATGGCGCGACGCGCCTGGATCTGTTCCTCCGGCGGAAAAAATTCGAAGAGACGCGTCAGCGATTGAGCGACGGTCGCCGCGTGCATCGTCGAGAACACGAGATGTCCCGTCTCGGACGCGGAGATCGCGGTCTCGAACGTTTCGCGATCGCGCATTTCGCCGATGAGAATGACGTCGGGGTTCTGGCGGAGCACCGCGGTGATCGCCATGCTGAAGCTCGAGACGTCGAGCCCGATTTCCCGCTGCTGAAAAAGTGATTTGTTGTCCTGAAACGTGTACTCGATCGGGTCTTCGATCGTCACGATGTGCTTGTCCATGTTCTGATTCACCCAATTCAGCATCGCTGCCATCGTCGAACTCTTGCCCGACCCGGTGGCTCCGCACACCAGGAGAATGCCGTCCTTCGCCTGGACCAGCTTGATCAGCGCGTCAGCGGCGTGGCCCAGGCCGAGATCCTCGAAGTTTGGCACCCGGCTCTTGATGTGACGCATCACGATGCTGACCAGGCCGCGCTGGTGGAATCCGTTCACGCGGAAACGCCCCACTCCTTCGCAAGTATACGCAAAGTCGATCTGCCCCTCGGTCTCCCACTTTTGCTTGAAGACCCGCGGCACGTGTTCGTCGACAAAAGCCTGGGCCTCGGGGCACGTGATCGAATCCATGTCCACCGCCTTGAGCCTCCCGGAAAGACGGACGTAACCGGGTTTGTTGGACTTGATGATGACGTCGCTCGCGCCGCTTTCCACGGCAAGCTTGAGCAATTCGTTGATGATTTCGGTGTGGGGAGTGACGGCGGTAACCATGGGCAAATTAGCGTTGCGGATTCTCTAAATCGCCCTGCTCTGTTCAGCAAGGTAACATATCCATGAAACTCCGTCCGCTCACCGGTGCCATCACCGCGCTTGTCACGCCTTTCCGCAACGATCAGGTCGCCTACGACGACCTCCGGAAACTCGTCGAGCACCAGATCAAAGGCGGAATCAACGGCCTGGTCCCGGTCGGAACCACGGGCGAATCCCCGACCCTTTCAACGGAAGAACACCTGGATGTGATCCGCGCGGTAGTTGCGGCCGCACGCGGCCGGGTTCCCGTGATTGCCGGCACCGGTTCCAACTCGACGCGCGAAGCGGTCGGGCTCACCGAGCAGGCTCACGCCGCGGGTGCGGACGCGATGCTCATCGTCGCGCCTTACTACAACAAGCCGAGCCAGGAGGGCCTTTTCCGCCACTTCGCGACGCTCGCCGATACGACGGATAAACCCATCATTCTCTACTCCATCCCGGGACGTTGCGGCGTGGAGATTGGCGTTCCGGTGGTGGAACGTTTGCGTGCAAAATTCCCGCACGTTCGGTGGATCAAGGAATCCGGCGGCAGCGTGGATCGCGTCGATCAACTCAAGCAGGCGCTCGGCGCCGATCTCACCGTGCTGAGCGGAGACGACTCCCTCACCCTGCCCTTCATGGCCGTGGGTGCGGAGGGCGTCATCAGCGTCGCTTCCAATCTGTACGTGCGGGAAGTCACCCAGCTGGTGCGCCTCGCGCTTGAAAACGAATTCGCCAAGGCGGCCAAGCTGCACCGCAAGCTGTACCCGATGTTCAAGGCGATTTTCGTCGAGCCCAATCCCGTGCCCATCAAGGCGGGATTGGTTCGGGCCGGGATCATCGGTTCGGGCGAAGTGCGTCTCCCTCTCTCGGAGATGACTTCGGCGAACGCTCAGTTCCTCGAAAAAATCCTCGTCACACTCGACAAGTAACCCACCGACGATGCCACTCCGCATCCTTATCAATGGCTCGAAGGGCCGCATGGGACACGCGCTGGCCGACGCGGCCGGTTCACTCGGCCTCACCGTTGCCGCGGCGGTCGACGCCGGCGATGATTTCGCCGCAGGCGTCGCGCAGTGCGACGTCATCGTCGATTTCAGTTCGCATCATGCCACGAAGCTGGTGCTCGAACAGGCGGTCGCCCAGCGCAAGGCCGTGGTGATTGGCACGACGGGACATTCCGCGGCATCGAAGCAGGAGTTACTTCCGCTCGCCGCGAAAGTGCCGTGCGTGTGGGCGGGAAATTTTTCCGTTGGGGTGAATCTCCTTTTCGCCCTCACCCGTCGCGCGGCCAGTGTGCTCGGCGCGGACTACGATGCGGAAGTCATCGAGATGCACCATCGCTTCAAGAAGGATGCGCCCAGCGGCACGGCCGCGCGGCTGCTCGAGATCATCCTCGAAGAACGCAAGCTGACCGCGGCCGCGTTGCGGCACGGCCGACAGGGAATTCCCGGCGAGCGGACAAACACTGAAGTCGGCATTCATGCATTGCGCGGTGGCGATGTCGTTGGCGATCACACCGTGATGTTCGCCGCACTCGGCGAGCGCGTTGAGCTCACGCACAAGGCGAGCGACCGCGGAATTTTTGCGCGGGGCGCATTGCGGGCGGCCCAGTGGATTTCGACGCAGCCGGCGGGTGTTTACGACATGCAGGATGTGCTCGGCTTGAAATAGCCGCACGTTTTCCCGGGCCACATGATCACTTCCATCCAAGGCGTGCTGAACGCCGCGACTCCCTTGCACGCGGTCGTCGAGCTCAATGGTTTCGGCTATGAAGTGAACATCCCCGTCACGACGGCGGAGAAACTTCCCCCGGCGGGCTCAAACGTGAAGCTGCACACCCTCGTGATTTATCGCGAGGACGCGCAGACGCTCTACGGCTTCGCCACGCCGGCGGAGCGGGATTTTTTCCGGCTGATGATCGAGAACGTCACGGGTGTCGGTCCGAAGGGAGCGCTCGGAATCATGAGCCGTCTCTCGCTGCCGCTGCTCGAAAATGCCATTCGCGCCGGCGACATCGGTTCGCTCTCGAAAGTCCCCGGGATCGGCAAAAAGACGGCGGAGCGTCTCGTGGTGGAACTGCGCGCCAAGCTGGGGGCGACGTCCGCGGATTCCCCGGTCGCATTGGGGGGGGGACCACCCGCACCGGTGGCGAACGCGCACCGTGATGCGGTGGCGGCGCTCGTCGCGCTCGGCTACAAAGCGGTCGATGCCGACCAAGCGGTTCGCCATGCGACCCTCGCACTCGGGGCGAAGGCCACCACCGAGGCGTTGATCAAAAAAGCACTGAGCTGAGCTCAGCGCTGGAACTGCCAGGCGGCGCTCTCCGCTGCCTCCTGCAAGCCGGGGCCGAGATGTTGCGCTCCGTTTCTCAGGGGCGATTTGCTGTCGTCGAAACGCAGTGACTCCACCGGCACCTTGGGCAGCGATGAAAGCTGAATCTCGTCGATCCAAGTCAGACGCAAATCCTGCGCTGCCGGTACGGGAGCTCCCGGGTCACTCAGCCGGAAAGACGTGGTGACCGGCTGAAATTCAAGCTGGCGCGCCGCCAGAACGGTAACGGTGCGGGGGATATTGCGGGCCATTTCCGGTGCGGGAGCGGCGGAACTCACCGGCGCAGCCACCGCGGCTGGCGCAACGTTCGTTGCCAATGCCGGGCTGGAAGCGGAAGTCGGCTGCGAATTCCGATTGAAGACGACGAATGCGACGCAGGCAGCCGCGGCTAGTCCGGCGGTCGCGTACAATGCCGGGAACCAACGGCTGCGTGCGGGCTCGAATTCGACCGGGGCTGGCGCCTCCGTCGTCACTTCGTCGGCCAGGAGCGTGCATGCCTTGTGCATGCGGCAATAATCAACATAGACCCGGCGACGCGCGGGATCACGCTGCACCTCGGCTTCGAGACGCGCGGCGTCGGCCGGGGAGATCTCGTGATCGAGGTAAAGGTTGAGCAGTTCGATGAACTCGTTGTCTTTCATTTGAAGTCCTCCCCAAGTTTAGCGCGGAGGCTCTCGCGAGCGCGTGCGATTCGGCTTTTTACGGTTCCAACGGAGATGTTGAGAATGGCGGCAATCTCCTCGTAGGTCAGATTTTTGATGTTTCGCAGAACAAGGATTTCCCGGTGCTTCGCGCTGAGGCGCTCCATCGTCTTGCCGATCCGGGAAACGAATTCCTGGGTGACCGTGATATCACCGGGAGTTTCGACCTCGGCCGGGATGACGTCGGCCAGAGTCAAGTCGTTGTCGGCGCCGAGAGGGGCGTCGAACGAGACCGATTTATCCCGTTTCCGGCGCCACCAATACCAATAGCGATTCCGGGCGAGATTGGTGGCGATCTGGTAAAGCCACGTGGAAAAGGCGGATTCTCCGCGGAAATTGACGAGGCCACGATGAGCCCGGATGAAGGCGTCCTGGGTGACTTCCTCGGCGTCCTGCTGGTTGCGCAGGAGCTGGTGAACCATGGAAAAAATGCGGTCCCAATAACGGCTGACCATTTCGTCGAAGGCCGACTGGTCACCGCTCTTGAAGCGATCTACGAGGATACGATCGAGGGCTACTTCGTGAGCTTTTGAGGACATGCGTTCTGCCTCGGTCTGATGGGTATATCTTTGAATTGTTCCCACGATCTTTGGACGGTGTCGCGTGCATAGGCCGCTGTTTTGGGCCGGTCAACCGTCACGGCACGATCCCGAGGGAGAAAATTCTTGCAAACCCGGGTGACGGAAACCCATTTTGCCCCTTCCTCTGGAAGGGGGCTGGTAGCTCAATGGTAGAGCAGTTGCCTTTTAAGCAATTGGTTCCGGGTTCGAATCCCGGCCGGCCCACCATCCAACCCTTTAGTCCCCTCGCCTTGATCGCCTGCATGAAACGCCTCGTAATCATCGAAGACCAAACCGCCATCCGCGAAATGTTGGCGGAAATTTTACGACACGATGCGAACTATCAGATAGTGGGGGAAGCGGGGGACGGTCAGGCGGCGGTCACCCTCTGCATGGACATAAAGCCGGATCTCCTGGTGCTCGACGCGAAGCTGCCCGGCCTGAACGGCGTGGATATCCTTCGCCGCATCGGCAAAAAACTTCCGGACATGCGCGTGCTGGTTTTCTCCGGACACGAAAATCCGGTGCTTGTCCGCGAAATGCTGGAAGCCGGTGCGCATGGTTTTGTTGAGAAGACCGCGGGGCTTTTCGAGTTCAAGAAAGGCCTCGAGACGATTGCGAATGGCGGGACGTATTTCGGACCGGCAGTCGCCGCGCTGTTGCGGAATGTCGTGGCCAATCCTGGAGTGGGCGGTGCGGCGGATTTTCTGACGGACCGCGAGCGGGAAATCCTTCAACTCGTGGCCGAGAGTCATAGCACGAAGGAAATTGCGGCGAAGCTCATCATCAGCGTGAAGACGGTGGACAACCACCGCACAAACCTGATGCGGAAACTGAATCTGCACGACGTCGCGAGCCTGACGCGTTACGCGCTCGATGTTGGTTTGATCGAGCCGAAGAAAACTCAGTAAAGCCTTGCGGCGGCCATGGGCCTTCCCAATAGGTTTTCGACGGCTCTCCATTCTCCCATTCCATGAAAAACGTTTCGAAGAAACTTTGTCTCCTCCTCGCCGGCTTCGCGCTCGTGTTCGCGGGCTGCAGCAAGAAACCCGCGCGTCCCTCGCCCGATCAAACCGCTCTCGGCCCCACGCCGGGTGGCAGCACCGGGCTGAGTGTTACAGATCTCAAGACCGAGGCGGGTTCGGGATTAACCGACCAGCTGCCCGCGGGTGTGATCGATGACGGCAACACGATTCGGGGCCTCCTCCAGGCGGTTTATTTCGATTTCGACAGCGCGAGCGTCAAGGCCGCGGAACGCCCCAAGCTCCAGGCGGCGAAGGACTATTTGGATAAAAATCCCGGTGCGGGAATTCTCTGCGAAGGTCACGCCGACTGGCGCGGCACCGCCGAATACAATCTCGGCCTGGGTGATCGACGCGCCAATGCCGCAAAAAAATATCTGAGCACGATCGGTGCAGCGGGCGCCAAGCTCGAGGCCAATTCCAAAGGCAGCCTCGAGGCCAAACAGAACGCGACCGATGCCGATGCGGCCAACGACCGCCGCGTTGATCTCGTGATCATCAAGCCGAAGGCACTCTGAGTCGCCGTTCTGCGACAAAATTCAGCTCCCGACGCCCCGGTAACCCGGGGCGTTTTTTGTTTGTTTTGGCCGGGCGATTCTAGCCCGGTCGGGATCGCGCTATTTCGCCAGTGCGGCGAGAATTCGGCGCGACGTTTCGATCCCCTTCTTCATCACGTCGAGGTTAAAGCTTTCGTTCGGGGCGTGCAGATTATCCTCCGGAAGGAAAAGCCCGAGCATTACGGAATCGAGGCCAGTCACGCGTTTGATGTCGGCGATGATCGGCACGCTGCCGCCTTCGCGCAGGTAGACCGGCGGCCGGCCCCACACTTCGGTCACCGCGGTGTCGGCGGCGCGAAACGCTTTTGCGAGCACCGGCGACTGGTCCTTCGGCGTGTTGGACCGGCCGGGCGGCACCACGACATAAGGATCGCCTTTGTGCTGATCCACAAAATCGATCTTCACGCCCTTCGGCGCACGGGCGCGAATCGCGTCGATCACGAGTTTTTTGATTTTATCCGGCTGCTGGTTGGGCACGAGACGGCAGCTGATTTTGGCGAACGCTTTGCTGGGAATCACCGTCTTCGTCCCCTCCCCCTGATAGCCGCCGCCGATGCCGTTGAACTCGAGCGTGGGTTGAAAGCGCAGCGCTTCGAACGGCGTGAAGCCCGGCGTGGTGTAAAAGGTGTCGATGCCGAGGAATTCCTTGTACGCTTTTTCGTCGGCTCCGAGTTTTTTGAGCTCTTCGCGCTCCCACGGATGAACGTCGAGCACGTCGTCGTAGAAACCGGGGACGTTCACCCGCCCGTCGGGCGTGTGCAGGGTCGCGATGATTTCGGCGAGCGCCTGGATCGGATTGAGCAACACTCCGCCATGCAGCCCCGAGTGCAGGTCGCCTTTCGCTCCCGTCACTTGAACGTCGAACAGCGCGAGTCCGCGAAGCCCGCACGTGATCACCACTTGATCGGGCGTCGGCAGCGCGGTGTCGGACAGGTACACGAAGTCCGCCGTCTTCAGCCGCGCTTTGTGCGTTTCCAAAAATTTCGGAAAGCTGGGGCTGCCCATTTCCTCCTCGCCCTCGATGAGAAATGAAATGCGCAACGGCAGGGCCGGGTTTGCTTCGAGCAGCTGGGCCACCCCGGTGATGATCGACAGCAGCGGACCTTTGTTGTCCGCCGCGCCGCGGCCGTAGATGCGGTTGCCCCGAATCGTCGGTTCGAACGGCGGCGTCGTCCACAAATTCAAGGGATCGGCCGGCTGCACATCGTAGTGACCGTAAATCAGGACGTGCGGCCAGGCGGGGTTGTCGCCGCGCGCCGCGAGAATGATCGGATGCAGGTCCGTTTTGACGACGTCCACCTTGAAGCCCATCGAGCCCAGAAGGTCGCTCACGAACCGCTGCGCACCCTGCATTCCCGCCTTGGCTTGCGAGTCAGCCGAGATGCTGGCGTGGCGGATGAACTCCTTCAGTTTTTCGACGGGATCGAACATCGGGTCAGCGTGGGCGAAACGTGTCCGCCGCCAATCGCAAACACGCTCAATTCGCGAAACGCGCGCGGTTGGCTTCGTAAACCGGCACGACCTCCGGCATCAGCGCCTGCAGAGCCTTGATCCGGTTCTCGTCCGAAGGATGCGTGGAAAGAAGATTCGGCATCTTCACCCCGTTCTTGGTTTCCTGTTTCTGCTGCTGCATTTTTTCCCAGAAGCTGATCGCCGCCCGCGGATCGTAACCGGCCTTGGCGGCGAAGACCGCGCCCATGCGGTCCGCTTCGCTTTCGTTGTTCCGCGAGTGCGGGAGAATGCGTCCAAGGGTCGTGGCGCCGCCATAGCCGAGCAGGAAAAGATTGCGGGTCTGCGCATCGTATTTGTTGTCGACGACCGCAGCACCGACGGCACCGACGCCTGCGATCACCATTTGCTCCGACATGCGTTCCGCGCCGTGCCGCGCGATCACGTGACCGATTTCGTGGCCCATCACGGTCGCGAGTTCGGCGTCACTTTCCGCCAGCTTCAAAAGACCGCTGTAGACGCCGACCTTGCCGCCGGGCAGTGCGAACGCATTTGCGTCCTTCGATTCGAAAACCACGAACTCCCATTTCGCATTCGGCAGCTGGTCGCCCACCGCCTGGGCGATGCGCGTTCCCACGCGCTGCACGCGGGCATTCGCCGCCGGGTCATCGGAAATTTTTTCCGTTTTCTTCACCTCGGCAAACGACTCCTGACCCAGGGCCAGCTCCTGCCCTTCGGAAACGAGCACGAGGGACTGGCGTCCGGTGACGGGGTTGGTGTAGCAACCGGAAAACGCGACAAGCGCGGCGACAAAAAAAGCAGGGGCGAGGTGTTTCATAAATTGGGAGGGACAAAGCCAGGGCTAGCAGACCACGCGGCGACCGCGGGGTTCTCTTCGGACGGAAATGATCACACGAATATTTTGAAAACCTCAATGACTACAAATCGCCGCGAGATAGGCGGTTGCCGGACTTTGTGCTTCCGTCGGGAAAAGCTCTCTGCCTTCGTTCACGGCCATGCAATCCAGCGTGACCGAGGGCCTCCTCTGGTATCTGGTCTTCGTTTTGTCCACCAGCTGTCACGAAGCGGCCCATGCGTGGAGCGCTTTGAAACTGGGTGACGACACCGCCGCGCGGGGTGGACAAGTTTCGCTCAATCCGTGGCCGCATGTGCGGCGCGAACCCTTCGGCATGGTGGTGGTGCCGCTGCTCGCCTGGTTTTCAGCGGGCTGGATGGTGGGCTGGGCCAGCGCGCCCTATGACCCGACCTGGGCCCGGCAATGGCCGCGCCGCGCCGCGTTGATGGCGCTCGCCGGTCCGGCGGCCAATCTCCTGCTCGTACTCGGCGCCGCGCTCCTGATTCGCGTCGGGGTCGAATGGAACGTCCTCACCGCTCCCGCTTCGCTGGGGAGCATGCATCTCGCCGACGCGGTGAATGCCGGTCCCTGGGACATCGTGGCGATGATCCTGAGCGTGACGCTTTCGCTCAACCTGCTGCTCTGCGTCTTCAATCTTCTCCCCTTCCCTCCGCTCGATGGCAGCAGCGTCCCGTTGCTTTTGCTGCCGCCTGAGATGGCCGAAAAGTACAACACGGCGCTGCGCAATCCGATGCTGCAGATCGTCGGCCTGATCGTCGCGTCGCGGCTGCTCGGCCCGCTGTTCCCCAAGCTTCTGCTGACGGCCGGCCAAATTCTTTTCCCCTCCATCCGCTACACCTGAACCCGCCCCAACCCTCATGAAAAAATCCCTGATCGCCTCCACGCTGCTCGCGTTCGCCCTGGTCGTTCCCCTCCGTTCGGCCGACGCACCGACGCCGGCGGACGATCGCGCGGCGCAGGTCGCAGCCGCCCAAAAACTCGTCGACGGCTTGAAGTTTCAGCAGGGGGAAATCGTGCTGCGCGGAGGCGTGGCCAAGATCGCGCTGCCCGCCGGCTTTCGCTACCTCGACGCAGCCGGGACGGAAACGGTGCTGAGCAAGATCTGGGGAAATCCCCGCGGCGGTGGCACCCTCGGCATGATTACTCCCGCCAACTTCGATGCGCTCGGCGGTGAAAGCTGGGCGGTCGTGCTCACCTTTGACGAAGACGGCTACGTGAAGGACGACGACGCCGCGAAGATCAACTACGAGAGTCTCCTCAAGGACATGAAAAAAGACACGAGCGCCGCCAGCAAAGCCCGCGTGCGGGACGGCTATTCCCCGATCGAGCTCGTCGGCTGGGCGGCGGTTCCGCGCTACGACGCCGCCACGCACAAAATGTACTGGGCGAAGGAGCTGAAGTTCGGCGATTCCGCGGAGCACACGTTGAACTACAACATTCGCATGCTCGGCCGGCGCGGTGTGCTCGTGCTGAACGCGGTTGCCGGCATGGGCCAGTTGAAGGAAGTCGAAGCGGCGACGCCCGAGCTGCTGCGCATGGTCGATTTCCAGGACGGCCACCGCTACGCCGATTTCACCCAGGGCACCGACAAAACCGCGACATATGGGCTGGCCGCATTGGTGGCCGGCGGCATCGGCGCCAAGGTGGGACTCTTCAAAGGACTCTGGCTTGGTATTCTCGCGTTCAAGAAATTCATCCTCATCGGCGTGATCGCGCTCGGGGCGTGGCTGAAAAAGATTTTCGAGGGCCGCAAGGAAGCCGCCCGCCTCCGTTCCGGGGAAACCGGATCGACCCTCCGCGAAAACCCTCCGTCCAGCTGAGACGAAGACTTTTCCGAATCCTTGTTTTCTGTAGCGGCGGTCTATGACCGCCGAGGAACATCCACGGGATTTCGACTTCTCTCCAACCAAGGCACGGCGGTCAATAGACCGCCGCTACAGCCCAACGACGGTCCTCCGGACAAAGCGTCAGTGCTTAAAGTGGCGGCTGGCGGTGAACACCATCGTCATCCCGCGTTCGTCCGCGGCTGCGATCACCTCGGCGTCCCGCAGGGAACCGCCGGGTTGAATCGCCGCCGTCGCGCCGGCGTCCGCGGCGGCGATCAAGCCGTCCGCAAACGGAAAGAGCGCTTCGCTGGCCACGACGGAACCGCGCAGATCGAGTTTCGCCTCGCCGGCTTTCCACACGGCGATGCGTGAACTGTCGACGCGCGCCATCTGCCCCGCTCCCACGCCGAGCGTCTGTTCGCCGCGGCAGTAAACGATGGAGTTCGACTTCACGTGCTTGCCGACTTTCCAGCCGAAGAGCATCGCGGCCCACTCTTCCGGGGTGGGCTGGCGCTTCGTGACCACCTTGAACTCGCTCACTTTGCCGAGCGTGCGGTCTCGGTCCTGCACCAGCACGCCGCCGACGACCGAGCGGATTTCGTGCAACGCATCCGCTCCGATGCCGCCCTTGGCGATCATGAGCCGGAGATTTTTTTTCTTCGCGAAAACCGCCAGCGCTTCGTCGGTGAAACGCGGGGCGATGATGACCTCCGTGAAAATTTCCGCGATGGCCTTGGCCAGGTCCCCCTCGAGCGTGCGATTGACGATGATGATGCCGCCAAACGGAGCCTGCCGGTCCGTCGCATAGGCTTTGTCCCACGCCTCGAGCAATGAATCCGCGCTGCCGACGCCGCAGGGATTCGTATGCTTGAGGATCGCGACGGTCGGTCGCTCGAATTCGCCGATCAGGTAAGTCGCCGACGTGATGTCCAAAATATTGTTATAGCTCAGTTCCTTCCCCTGCAGCTGCTGGTAGTGATCGTGGAAGGTGCCGTAGAGCGCGGCCTGCTGGTGCGGGTTTTCGCCGTAGCGCAGCGCCTGCGCCTTTTTCCAGGAGAGCGACAGCGTCGCGGGAAATCCGCTCAACGTGTCCATGTCCGGTCCCGCCGCCTGCGTTTCGAGATAACGGGCGATCGCGGTGTCGTACGCGCCGGTGCGCTGGAAAACCTTCAGCGCGAGTTTCCGCCGCAACTCGGCCAGCGCCTCCGGCTTCGCGGCCGGCTCCATCGCGGAGAGGACGGCGGAGTAATCGCCCGGATCGCAGACGACGGTGACGCTCTCGTGGTTTTTCGCCGCGCTCCGCAGCATCGAGGGCCCGCCGATGTCGATGTTTTCAATCGCCTCTTCGAAATGCACGCCGGGTTTCGCGACGGTTTCCTCGAACGGATAAAGATTCACCACGACGAGTTCGATGAGCTCGATTGCGTTGGCTGTGGCCTGCGCGAGGTGGTCGGCTTTGTCGCGCCGGCAGAGGAGTCCGCCGTGAATTTTCGGATGCAGGGTTTTCACGCGGCCCTCCATGATTTCGGGGAAACCGGTGTGCTGGCTGACCTCGGTCACCGGCAGGCCTTTTTCCGCGAGGAGTTTCGCGGTGCCGCCCGTCGAGAGCAGCTTGAAGCCGTGGGTGCGGACGAGCGCCGTGGCGAACTCGACCAGACCGCGTTTGTCGCTGACGGAAAGCAGAGCCAGTTTTGCCATAAACGCGCGTTTCTGCGCGGCGACGCGACGCGCAGCAAGTCCGAAACCGGCGGCCGCGTTTGCAGGCGGTGCTTGCCGCCCACGCAATCCCGGCTCTCTTGGTGGAGTGTCCTGCTGTTCCCGCGAAGTTCCCGGCCTCACCGCCCGTCTCGACAAACTGTGTTATCACCACGGTGGCGCCAGCCTGCCCACCGACAAACCCCACGCCTTCGTTTATTTCATCACGATCCGGAACGAGTCGGACCGCACCATCACGCTGCTCGGGCGCAAATGGGTCGTTGAGCACGCGGATCGCTCCCGCCTGGTGATTGAGGGCGACAAAATCGTCGGCGAGACCCCGCGCCTCGCTCCGGGAGAACAGTTCTCCTACAACAGCTACCATGTCTCCGATCAGGATGGCCGGGCCCACGGAAGTTTCCACGGGATCGACGATCTCGGACAAAAGGTCCACGTGCTCCTCCCGCCGTTCGAGATGCAGGTTCCCCACGCGGGCCCCTGTGATATTTGAGCGGCCGCGCGCCGGGAAAAATTGGTTCTCGTTCTCCCCTCCTTTCTCGTTTTGTCTCGGCGCTGAATGAAGTTAACAGACCTGAACCGCGATGGCGGCATTGGCGCCAACTCGCTGTTCCTGCAGCTCGGCGATCTCAATATTCTCCTCGATTGTGGCTTGCACCCGAAGAAGGCCGGCCGTGGCGCCACGCCCGACCTGGCCAAGATCCGGTCGGTGACGCTTGACCTGATCATCATCACGCACTGCCACCTCGATCACATCGGCAGCCTGCCCGTCGTGATGCGCGAGCACCCGAACACGCCCGTCATCATGACGACGTCGAGCCGCATGCTCATCGAACGCATGCTCCACAACTCGGCGAACGTGATGATGCGGCAGAAAGAGGAGAACAACATCCCCGAATATCCCCTCTTCACGCACGACGACATCGACCGCTGCGCCAAACGCATCGTCGGTCTTCCCTTCGGCCACGCGAAACACTTCCGCGGCAAGAAAGACGACATCGAGGTGATCTTCCATCCGGCCGGCCACGTCGCCGGCGCCGCCGCCGTGGAAATTCATTACAAGCACCGCCAGATCTTCTGCACCGGCGATGTGCTGTTCGAAAACCAGCGCACGCTCAACGGCGCCAAGTTTCCCGCCGGTCATTTCGACACGATCATCATGGAAACGACGCGCGGCACGACGGAACGCGCGCTGGGCAAGGAGCGCGTCAACGAAGTCGCCCGCCTGATCGAAAGCATCAACGACACGATCCAGCGCGGCGGCTCCTTCCTCATCCCGGTCTTCGCGCTCGGCCGCATGCAGGAGATTCTCTCGGTCGTCCACGACGCCCGGAAATTCGGCCGGCTCGTGAACTGCCCCATTTTCGCCTCGGGCCTCGGCATGGATCTCGCCGACTACTTCGACGAGATCACCCGCAAGACCAAGCACGTGAACTTCAATCGCGGCATCATCAAGGAGCTCAAGATCAAGCCGACGCCCCGCGTGTTGAAGGCCGGCGAAGACCCGCAGCAAAACGCACTCTACATCATCAGCTCCGGCATGCTCGTCGAACGCACGCCGAGTTACACCCTCGCCTCCGGCCTGCTCGGCAACGCCCGCAACACGATCGGTTTCGTCGGCTACTGCGATCCCGACACCCCGGGCGGCAAACTGCTCGCTTCGAAATCCGGCGACAGCTTCCTCTTCGAGACCGCCAACGTGAAGACGAAGATCAAGGCCAAGGTCGACCGCTTCGAATTGAGCGGTCACGCCGACCGCGAGGAACTGCTCGAATTCGCCATTCAAACCGGCGCCCGCAGCATCGTCCTGACCCACGGCGATCCCCTCGCGCGCGCCTGGTTCGCGCAACAACTCGCCGAGAAAGCACCGCAGTCCAAGGTGCTCGATCCGGTCCCGCTGCAGACTTATCAGGTGTAAAGCGCAGTGCGGCCTGCTGCTGTAGGAGCGGCTTTAGGCCGCGACCAGCGCGTTCGGTCGCGGCCTAAAGCCGCTCCTACAGTTTACGATCACCTCCCGAGCAGCGCGCGCAACTTCGCGCAGACTGCGGCGTTGCCGGCGACGTAGAAGATCCGCCCCATCTTCAGGTCGAACTGGCGCAGGGGAAATTGTTCGCCGTTCAGAAACTGAACCTGCCCGCCGCCCGCGAGGCAGAGCGGGACGGCCGCGGCGATGTCCCAGATCTTCACGTTGTGGTCGACGGTACCGTCGAGAATCCCCACAGCCACATAGGCGAGATGCAGCGTGCTGCTGCCGAGGCCGCGAATCTTGATGTTCTCCACGAGCGTCTGGGCGTGGTGGGCGAAGCGTTTGTCGTAGGGGCTGTGAAAGCCGATCATGCTCTGGGCCTGGAGCGGCTCGGACTTCACTTTCACCGTGCGCTCGCCGTCGGCGACGCCGAATCCCGGGCCGCCGTGCATCAAGCTCCGCCGCGCCAGATCGTAGATCACGCCATAGACGGGCTGCCCGTTTTCCAACAGCGCGAGCGAGATGGCGCAGTGCGCGATGCCCATCGCGTAGTTGTTGGTCCCGTCGATCGGGTCCAGCACCCAGGCAAAACGCTTCGTCAGCGGGATCGGCGCCGGCGCATGGGTCAGTTCCTCGCTGAAATAGTCGTCGTCCGGAAACTGCGCGCCGAGTTCGCGCACGATGCCTTCGGAGATCGCGATGTCCACCGGCGTGACGCGCGTGCCGTCGCTTTTCCAATTGCTGGCGGCCCGGCCGAATTCGCGGTGCATGAGCGCGGTCTGGGCGGACACGGCGCGTTTTGCGGCGGCGATGCGGGCGAGTAAATCCGGAGAAGACATGAGTCCCTAATCCGCGCTAATCTCCGCCGATCCTCAAAACAATAAGCGCGGACGGGAAAAATAGCGCATCCACCCAGGGCGGGGCTGCGACCCACCCTGACTCGGGCGGAAGTGACGGAAAGAGCGGGTCACAGACCCACCCTACTGCTCGTAGTCGTAAAGTTTCGGATCGCGGACCGGCCCCGCCCGGCGAACTCGCAAACGCCGGCTCACCTCCCTGAGCGCCTTCGCCTCCGCTTCGCGTTCGCCCGGCAGCGCATCGGGATCCTCCATGCTGCAAGGGGGTTCCCCGCCCAGCTGTTCCTCCAGCGCATCGGGATCGGCGCCTTCCTCGAGTTTCCGGACGACTTCCTCCAGTCCGCCATCGATCTTCTCCCCGCTGATCTCGGCCATGCGCCGCATCATCCGGCCCATTGTCTTGGGGTCGTTTTCGTCGGCGGTGGAAAATTCCTTTTCCATCGCGCCCATCGCCGCTTCGAGCCGCGCATCGCTGCCGGCATCAATCGCCGTTGGCGCGGCCGCGGGCTCCGCACTGTTCTTTCCACCGCTGGTGACCGCAAATGTGGAAACGACCTTCTGCAGGCGATGCCGCGGATTGGCCGGG
This sequence comes from Opitutaceae bacterium, assembly GCA_036261745.1. Classification (GTDB taxonomy): domain Bacteria; phylum Verrucomicrobiota; class Verrucomicrobiia; order Opitutales; family Opitutaceae; genus DATAKE01. The sequence goes on along the minus strand of DATAKE010000115.1, from coordinate 9,207 downwards.
CACGTCGGCACAATTTTCCCCTGCGCGAGGGTCTTCGCGTAGAACTGGTAGATCGTGTGGTGCTCCGGACAGTAGAACTCGTAGATCGGCATCGTGAGGTTCGGGGTGTGGTGCAATTAGCGAGCGGGCTTGTTTTTTTCCAGCTGGTGGCCGTGTCGTACGATCGCGACGCGTCCGCGATCGTTCAACTTGTCCAACACACCCGCAAGGCGCCGCCGTTTTTCGTCGTTCTCCGCGAACATTTCCAGCTGCCCGGCCCCGTCCTCGACGGACGAAAAGCGCACGCTCACCAGGCGCAGGGGCTGGCGCTTCTTCCAGGCGGCGCGCAGCAGCGGCGCGACCATGGCGTAGAACGGCCCCTCCAAGTCGGTCGCGGTTTCCAGGCTTCGTCCGTGCGACTCCTGCGCGAAATCCCCATAGCGCACCTTCACCGTCATGGTGCGCACGCGTTTCCCATCCTCGCGTATCTTGGCCATCAGCTCGTCGACCATGCGCTTCGCGACGCGTTCGATCTCGGCGAACTCACCGATGTTTTCGAAGAACGTTTCCTGCTGGGAATAGCTTTTCGCGTCCTCGTGCTCGACGTGCACGCTGCGGTCATCCTCCCCGCGTGCCATCGCCAGCATCTCCCGCCAGCCGTCGCCAAAGATCGCCTTCAGTTCGTCTTCGCTGCGCGCGGTGATGTCGCTCACCAGCCGCAACCCGTGGCGCTCCGTGAGCGCCGCCTCGGTTTTTCCGCCGATACCGGGCAGCTTTCCGATCGAAAGGGGCGCGAGAAAGTTTTCCTCCGTTCCCGCCGGCACGGTGACGAAGCCGCGGGGCTTGCGGAGCTTCGAGGCGATTTGCGCCACGAGCTTGTTCGTCGCGAGGCCAAAGGACGACGGCACCTGCAACTCATCCCACAACCGTTTTTGCAGGAGTCTCACCTTCTGCTCCAGCTCACCGGTCGACTTGAAACCGCAGGGGCCCAAATCCAGGTAGCCTTCATCGATGGAGTTGCGCTGCACGAGCGGCGTGAGCGTTTCGCACAGGTCGAACATCTGCCGGGAGACTTTTCCGTAAAGTCCCGAGGTGTGCGGCAACATGATCAGATCGGGGCACACCTTCAGCGCCCGCTGCGTCGGCATCGGCGTGTAGACTCCGCACGCCCTCGCCTCGTAGCTCGCCGACGAAATAATTCCCCGCTCGCGTCCGCCGACCGCGCATTTGGTCCCGCGGAGGTCCGGCCGCAACGCCAGCTCGCAGGACACGAAAAACGCGTCGGCATCGAGGTGGACAATCGTGGGAAGGCGCTCAGGCATCGCTCCGCCTAAGCAAAGGCAGCGGGGCGGAAAGTCCACCCTGCGCCATCGTCGCCTGCTTAAAGCACGCGAGGGATTCGTCGCTGCGCGAATTCGCCCAGCTTTTCCGCATCGGCACGGCCCGAGACGACGACGAGCTGCTTTTGGTCGCAAACCGCGACACAGAGCCGCACCTGATCGCTGTCGTCGTCGTTCGCGGGAGCGTAGACCACGACACGCTGGTGGCGCTCGCTCACGCTCACGATGCGCACCCAGCCCGATCGCTCCATCGCCGCATCCGCCGCGGCGAAGACCTCGTTGCGCATTTCCGCGCTGGGCAGCGTATCGAGTTTATACACGCCGACACTGGCCGATTTCATCGCGGCCAGCCCTTCGCGCACTTCCGCGGGCACATCCGGGAGGAATCGCAGCACGGTTCGCGCACCGCCGAGCAGGATCGGTCCAACCGTTCCCTGCACCTTCAACGATCCCCTGAACCCATCCGAGGCCAGCAGCGTTCGCTTGAGGACGCGGGCTTCGCTGGTGAGCGTGACAAGATTGTAGACGCCGATGGCGAGCAGGAGCGACGACACGGCCATCGCTCCCAGAAGATAGATCCACAACCAGCGATATCGGCCGCGCGGACGGGGGATGGAACTCATGGCGGAAGGAATTGAGCGGGTCTCAGGTGGGGCGCTCGCCGCTCATCAGCGGTTGGCGGCTTTTCCGGCGAGCTTGAGTTCTGGAATGTTCAGGTGCTCGGCGAGGCTGGCGATTTGATCGGCCTTGATCTGCCCGACGATGTTAACCAGCACCGCCTGCTTTTTTGCCTCGAGCACGGTGACGACCAGGCCGTCGATGGTTTCGTCCTCGAGCATCTTGGCAAAGATCACCACGTCCTCGGTGCCTTTGCCGCGGGCCGTCACGATCGGAGTCCAGCCCTGAGCCGTGAGGTCCTTCCGGATCGTCGTCACCCGTTCGGTGGTGGCGGCGCGGTTGGTGTCGTCGAGGCCGATCACGTTGACCCTGACATGTTTTAAGCCGCGGAGCATTTCCGCGACGAGCGGCTCCTGCTTGCTCGCGCAAGTGGCGGCGAATTTAAGGAGCGGGCCGCTGATGTTGACCTCGACGAATTCACAGTTGGCCGAGGGGGTGAGTTTGCCGAAATCGACGAGGGCCACCGGATCTGCAGCGGAGGCGCCGATGGCGCCGAGGGCACTGAGCGAGAGAGCGACAACGGAGGCGCGGATAAAACGATTCATGGAGCGAATAACTTGAGGTTGAGGTTGCGGGCACAGCGCCCGGTTTCCTCCAACACCCGTGAGGCAGCCAAAAGTTACAGAGTTATTCTGCGCCGGGACGAAATCCCGAATTAACCACCCGTCAGCCCGATAGCGGACCCGTCCCGTCGAATCGAAGGACCGGCCGGTTGGCCGCGCGCGATTCCGCCAGCGAAACAATGAAGCGTGCCTCCCAATCGTTCCGCTCTTCGGGATCGATCAGCATCTGCGCCACCTTCAGCACTCCACTTGCGCCCTCTTCCGTCCAATGGGTGTGTTTGGCCGACCGCCCTTCCGGGTCGAGTCGGAACCGGCCGTTCGCCTCGAAGTACGCCTCGAATGCTTTTTCGAGCTGGCGGCCTTCCGCCGAAACGACGTCTCCCTCGGCGGACACCGCAGTCTCGCCCGTTCGCAGGCGCGAGAGCGCACTCTCCCACTCTCCCGCCGCGACATCCTGCAAAAAACCGAAGATTGCCACGCGCACCAGCCGTCGAAACGCCGCCTGATCCCGCGTGATATCAAACGTCGCCGGTCGCACCGGTTTGTCCGCCGTCTCCGCCGCGACGAACTCCGGGTTTCGCAGCCGCTCCCATTCCTCGAGCAAACTCGAGTCAATGCCGCGGATCAGTTCGCGAAAATAGTCCTCCATCTCGACAACGGCCTCCGTCTTTGCCGCTTCGGGCACCGTCTGCGAAAGAACTTTCCACACCTGCGAGAGATGCCGCAGCAGCAGTCCCTCCGAACGTTCCAGACCGTAGTCGCGGACGTAATCGGCAAACGACAGGTAACGCTCGAACATTTCCCGCGCGATCGACTTGGGCCGCACGTTCTCCTGCTGCACCCAGGGATGCGCCGCGGCAAACGCGTTGAAGGTCTCGTAGAGAAATTCGCGCAGGGGCTTCGGATGCTCCACCGCCTCCAGTTTTTCCATCCGCTCCTCGTAGGGCACGCCCTCGGCTTTCAGCTGGTTGATTTTCTCCGTCTTCAACCTGTCCACCTGCCGCCGCAGAATCGCGTCCGGGTCCTCGACGATCGCCTCGCACAGCGTCAGCACGTCGAACGGATAGTCCGGCGACTCGCGATCCAGCAGCGGCAAGGTGTCGATGAGATAGAGCGACAGCGCCTGGTGCAGCGAGAAGTCGTCCTGCAGCGCCACGTTCACCCGCAGCTTTTTTTCCGAGGTCCGCTCCGCCGGCGCGATGAACTCCACAATCTTCCGGTCGAGCAACGCGCGAAACAACTGCCACGCCCGCTTGCGCAACGCCCGCTTCCGGTGCGGCGTCTCGTGCGAATCCGCGATCAGCTGCTTCATCGCGCGACACCCGTCCGTCTCGCGACTGAGCACGAGCAGCAGCATCCCGTGCGAAACCTCGAAGCGCGAAACGAGCCCTTCCGACGGCGCGGTCTGCAATCGTTCGAAGGTCTTCGCGTCCCAGCCCACCGAGCCTTCCGGCGCGCGTTGCTTCACGAGTTTCTTCTGCTTCTTTGGATCGCCCGCCGCTTTTTCCTCCGCGCGCTTGTTTTCGATCATGTGCTCCGGCGCCTGCGCGACGACGTAGCCTCTGTCGTCGTAGCCCTTGCGCCCCGCGCGTCCCGCCACCTGCCGGAAATCCCGGACGCTCAACACCGCCGCCTTGGTGCCGTCGTACTTCCAGAGCTGCGTGAACAACACGGTGCGAATCGGCACATTGATTCCTACGCCCAGTGTGTCCGTGCCGCAGATCAGCTTGAGCAATCCTTTCTGCGCGAGTTGCTCCACCAGAATGCGGTATTTCGGCAGCAGCCCCGCGTGATGCACGCCCACGCCATGACGCAGCCAGCGGCGCATTTCCTTCCCGTACGGACTGTTGAATCGCGCCGACTCCAAGGCGGCCTGCAACGCCCCTTTCTCCTCCTTCGTGCACACGTTCAGGCTCATCAGGCTCTGCGCCGCCTCGGAAGCGGAGCGTTGCGTGAAGTACACGAGGTAAACCGGCGCCCGGCTCGCGGCCAGCAACTCCGCCACGCGCTCGGTCAGCGGTGTCTCCGAATACTCGAATTCCAGCGGCACCGGCCGCCGGTCGCTTCGCACCGTGACGGTCGGTGCGCCCGTGACGCGCGTGAGATCCTTTTCAAAAAAATCCGTGGCTCCCAGCGTGGCGGACATCAGCAGAAACCGCGCACCCGGCATCGTCAGCAACGGAACCTGCCACGCGTACCCGCGCTCCGCGTCCGAGTAGTAGTGAAACTCGTCCATGATCACGGCGCGGATATCGCTGCGATCGCCGCGCGCCAGCGCGATGTTGGCGAGGATTTCGGCCGTGCAGCAGAGCACGGGCGCCCGCGGATTCACACTGGCGTCGCCCGTCATCATGCCGACGTTTTCCGGCCCGAAGTCACGGCACAGCGAGAGGAATTTCTCATTCACCAGCGCCTTGATCGGACACGTATAGACCGAGCGCTCGCCCGCACAGAGCGCCTTGAAATGAAACGCCGCGGCCACCAGCGATTTTCCGGAGCCTGTTGGCGTGTTGAGGATCACGTTTCGTCCAGCGAACAATTCGAGCATCGCCTCCTCCTGCTCGGGATAGAGCTGCAACCCACGCTCCGCCGCGACAACGAGGAACCGGTCGAGCACGGCATCCGTCCCCGGATTTCCCGGCAGCGGTGCGAGCGGAGCGGACGGCGTGGTCGAGACGGTCATTCCGTCTCAGCAGGTCTGTACCTCGAACCCGAGACAAGCTTTGGGGAAGGAGTTGGTAGTTGGTAGTTGGTAGTTGGGCTGACGTCGACCGAGAGAGTCCCACCGACGTCCAATTACCAACTACGAACTACTAACTAAAAATTCCCAGCTCCCCTGCCGCCGATGCCGTCACTTCGCGACCGCCGGTCCCACCGCCGTCGCTTTCGCCGCGCTCTCCGCCTCCGGCAGCCAGCCATTGAAACGCATCCACTTCTCGCAGAGTTTCGGCCACTCGGAAATCGGACCGAGCTTTGGGTCCATGCCCGATCCGTGCGGGCCTTTCGGATAGAGATGCATTTCGATCGGCACCTTCGCGCGTCGCATCGCCTGGTAGAACAGCAGGCTGTTCTCCACCACGGCGGTCGTGTCCTCCGAGGAGTGGACGAGGAACGCCGGCGACGTGTCCTTCGTGACCTGTTCGTCGACCGACATGCGCTGCTTCACTTCCGCCGACGGAGCCGCACCGAGGAGATTTTTCCGCGAGGCGCCATGCGCGTACGGGTCCTGCATCGTGATCACGGGAAAAATTAAAACCATGAAGTCCGGCCGCGCACTCACCTGGTCGATCTCCGCGCCGAGCCGGCCTTCCGGTGCGTCGAAGAGCGTGCCCGCCGAAGCCGTCAGATGCGCGCCCGCCGATCCGCCGAGCATGCCGATGCGTTTGGGATCGAGGTTCCATTCCGCCGCGCGCGAGCGCACGACCCGCATCGCCCGCAACGCATCGCGCAGCGGCGCCGGATGGCCGTATTCGACTGCGCGGTATTTGAGCATGAACACCGTCACCCCGAGCGAATTCAGCCAGGTGGTGATGCCACCGCCGTTGAGCCCGACCGCGACGCGTTGATAACCGCCGCCCGCGGCAAACACGATGGCCGTGCCGTTCGCCTTCCCCGCCGGCGGTGCGAACACCGTGATCGAGGGATGGTGAATGTTCGAGTAGCGCCCCTGGTCGTCCTTCTCCGGCCCGCCATCGGCCTTGAGATCCGGCACGCCTTCCGGCCAGAGCGGGATGACCTGCGGCTCGGCGGCCGGGGAAAAACTGAACGTGACCGAGAGAAAAAACAGGCAGGAAAGAAAACGCATGGGGGAAATTGGAAAATTGAGAATGTGGAAAATTGGAAAACAGGAAATCGAACGAAGCAGCGGAACGTTAGAAATGCGGCCAATGTAGCCCGGTAGGGTCTCCCACTTTTCCGCTCTTCCACCTTTCCACATTTCTACTCCCTGTCCCAGGGAAACGACACCGTCGGCTGGTTCACGTAGCGTCGCGTCGCGAGCGTGAGTTTCGCGCCCGCGCCAGGGCCGAGACGCAGGGTGAAATCGCGCGCGTCCAGCGGCACAACCTTGCCGTCCCCGAGCTGGACCGAGTCGAACGTGTGCTCCCCGTACGCGCCGCCCTGCACGATCACCATCCGCGGTTCCGTGGCGTGGAGATTCACCAGCGTGACGACGGTCTGCTTGTCGCCGATTTCCGAAACCAGCGCGGCAACATCCTCCGGTACTCCCGCGCGGCGGTTCACCGGATCGAAGTAACGCAGGCGCGCATTCAGCAATCCGCCTTCCCGGCTCGGCACCAACCCGCCAAACATCAATTGCACGAGCGCCGTGATCGTCGCCGGGTTGTAGTCGAGCATGTTGTCCGCGAGCCGTTTTTCCGGCGGCGTCCTGTCCGCCCGAAACTCTTTCACCCGCTTCGCCACCGTTTCCAAATCGCGCCGCAGCGCCGTTTCGGGAAACCCGGGATTTTTTCCGCCGAGAAAGTCGACCCAGCCATTCTCCCCCACCCGTGCGAGGTCCCGCGGCTGCATCGACCAATACCAGACCTCGAGCGCGCCGACGCTCCACGGACGATTCTGCCAGCCGTACCAGCCGTCCGCGCCGTGCATCGTGGGATATTCGACTTTGCCTTCGACGGTGCGCGCGTTCGCGTTCACGGAATCGGTCATCGCGCGCCACGCGTCGACGTATTTCTGATCGCCCGTCACCAGAAGCGCGTTGCTGAAACCCACCAGCGCGCGCGGGATGCGGTTGCGGTTCTCGCGTTTGCCGTTGACGGGATTCACCGGGCTGAAGCCCCAGCCATAGGCGTTGTTCCACCAGCGGTTTTCTGCGCCGCCGATTTTGCCGTCGAGATCGACGAAGCTCGGGATGATCCCGCGATTCTGCCGCATGCGCTCCAGCCACGCGTCCATGTAGCCGACGAGCCACTGCTTGTATTTCCCCTCGCCGGTGGCGAGGTAGGCCGTCGTGGGGAGCGTGGTCGCGACGAGGTTCAGGAAGTGATCGCCCGCGACGTCGGTGTACTCGCGATAGTGTTCGAGAAACTGCGCGTAGGTTGACTCGCCGTGCAGCGCCACGAACCCGCTCGCATCGAACGGATCGCCCACCCAGTCGAGCGCCGTTGCCGGACGGAGCATCGGGCCCCTGCTGCCATTCATCATGCTGCGGATGAGCTTCAATTTCGGATCGTAGTTCGGCGCCTCCGGATCCTCGCCCATGTAGAAACCCGCGAACCGCCGCGCGCGCAGGAGGTAGACCGGCAGCTTCGGCACGGAAAGTCCCATGCGGTTGAAGAGCTGCAGCCCCTCGCCGTGGTGCATCCAGTCCGACTGCACGACAAAATCCTTGTAGAACATTCCCTCGCGTCCGACCGGCACATCCGTGGTTTTCGCCTCGGTGTACTGGCGGATCATTCCCTCCCAGGCTTTCAGGTAAATCTGACGCAGCTCATCGGCTCCGCCCAACGCGTGCAGCTCCGGCCAGCCATTGAAGTTCTCGAACGCATCGTCCGGCCCGTCGTTCGCGCCCCAGCGCACGAAACACTGCAGGTAGCCGCGGGCGTCGTAATATTTTTCGTAGAACTCGCGGCAGGCCGGACCGTTTTCCGCGAGCAGCTGCCGCTCGAGCCGGGCCCATGCGGGTGGCGCCATTTTCGTTTCGACCTCCACCAGCGGCGCCGCGCGCAGCGTCCCGACGAACAACAACGCAACCCCGAGCGTGATTCGTTTCATGGGGTCATAGACCACGAAATCTTCGATACGGGCAAACCAAGACCAGGAACTAAGCGCGAAGACGCGAAGGCGCGAAGGTCCGGGCAAATCCCCAAGAGATCGATCGCATCTTGGTTTGGCACCTTCGCTTCTTTACGTCTTCGCGCTTAATCCGGATTTTCTACGGCGTTTCTTTAATCCGCAGGCGGCGGTATTCCATCTGGCCGCGGTCTCCTTCGAGTCCGATCGGGCCGGTCGCGGGCAGCTTCAGCGCTTCGACGAGCAGCTCGCCATTGCACGTGCAGCGGGCGACGCCGTCCTTCACGACGACTTCAATTTGGTTCCAGTCCTGCGGCTTGTATTGCTTCAGCTCCTTGTAGGGACCGGCGACGAGATAGTCGCGGCACTGCAGCTGCGGGGCGCGAACGTAGATGCCGCTGTCGGCGTTCACCGCCGCGCGAAACTCGAGGCGGAGGATGAAGTCCTTGGGGAATTCCTGCGTCGTCCAGATCTTCGAGATGCGGCGCGGCGTCTCCGGATTCACGATGAGCACGCCGTCCCTGGCGGTGTAGCGGTTGTCGGGCGTCTGGGTGAGCCCGTCGAATTTGTCGATCGGGGTGAAACACCAGCCGGTGAAATCCTTTCCGTTGAAGAGGCTGACAAACCCGGGCTCGAGCTTGAAGTCGTCGGCGCCACGCATGGCGAGGGCCGCGGCGAAAAACAAAACGAGGAACGAAGAGCGGAGGAGCTTCATGGGAAAATCCTGAAATCTTGAAATTTGGGAAACGGGGAAACGGGAGGCGGGCGGAAACGGGAATTTGGAACGGTCGAACGCCGGAAGCGGAAAAACAGGAGACGGTTGAAAAACCGAAACGTCACGCCGGTCGGAAAATTTTGAAATCGTGAAACCTTGAAAAAAGGCAACTCAAACTCCG